>JAAWCJ010000014.1 GCA_022793195.1 Lachnospiraceae bacterium
CCAACCTGACTGAACGGTTCAGCAGGTTCTCCACAAATACCTGGGTACGAACGTCCAGCACCTTTAAATCCGGCTTTTCCAGCACAATCTGCAATACCAGTTCTATGCTTGCCGTATCTCCATCGAAACACTTTGTGAGGAAGTCATCATCAAGCAGACGAAAGCCTCTTAGCCTCTGCAAATCTTCCTGATGTTTCCGGTCTATCTGTTCCGTCACTGTCAATCTTCCCACCTGCTTTCGTTTTCGTATCTCCATACTACCATAAATCGTTGAATTTTACAATCTGGATATATTTCTAAGCTTATTAGGTCATTAAATTGATATTAACCTTAAAGTGTTGTAGAATTTAAAGAAAATAGAATAAAGGAGAACAGCATGGAACAAAATACAATCGCAATTATTTGGGACTTTGATAAAACACTCATACCTGGTTATATGCAAGAACCAATTTTTAAACGATATAACATTGATGCTAAAAGCTTTTGGGATGAAGTTAATGCACTTCCTGCTGCATATGAAAAGGATGGAATTCGAGTCAATAAGGATACCATTTATCTTAATCATATGATTACTTGCGTTAACCAAGGAATATTTAATGGGTTAAATAAAGAAATATTGAATGAATTGGGGAAAGAGTTAAAATTTTATTCTGGTATTCCTGAAATTTTTTAGGATACAAAAGATATTGTCTTAAGTGAAGAAAAATATCAAAATTTTTCTATTCATGTCGAACACTATATCGTTAGTACTGGAATAACAGAAATGATTAAGGGATCTAAAGTTAGTGAATATGTTGATGGAATATGGGGATGTGAATTTATAGAAAACCCAATTAGGTCTAATTTAGATATAAAAAGTGATGAGCCGAAGAAAGAAGGTGTATTGAATCAAATTGGTTATATGATAGATAATACATCAAAAACAAGAGCAATTTTCGAAATAAATAAAGGTTCAAATAAATTTAATATTGATGTCAATAGCAAAATTGATAAGGATAAACGAAGAGTACCTTTTGAAAATATGATATATATTGCTGATGGCCCAAGTGACATACCAGTTTTCTCAATTTTAAAGCAATATGGTGGAAAAACTTTTGCAATATATCCAACAGGAGACACTCGGGCTTTTAATCAAGTTAATAATTTGATAAAAGATGGGAGGATTGATATGTATGCACCAGCAGATTATTCCAAAGGTACAACGGCATATATGTGGTTAACAGAAAATGTAAAAGAAATTGCTGATAAAATTTATAACAAAAATTTAAAACAACTTATTGATTCAGCCGGTTCTGTACCAAGCCATTTAACCTAAAAAATAATTATATTTATAATAATAAATACATATCAAAATAATCTAACTTTATCAATAGAAATAGGTTGTTATATGTAGAAAGGTCGAAAACCAAGCTGAATAGGAATGGTTTTCGGCCTTTTTAAAGCTACTCTATATCTGACGTATCTCATTTTTCAGCATACGCTTGATTTTGTCGTTCATGGTTTCCTTGATGGTCTTGCTGAAATGAACCCTGACAATGTAGACAGTCAGGCTAATCTTCTTCACCAGTGCGGGAGTGTCTTTAGCCGGTGCTGTGGTGGTAATGTCCACTGTGATTTTTTCGTTGCTCATAAATTTTCCTTTTCATACAATCAGATTTTGTTATCCTTTAGTCACAATCTCCTTCGTCGCCGCTTTGGTCGCCCGGGCTCCTTCCTCCCGGAAGTTCTTACCGGAAAAGAGAACCGGCGCACACCGTTCCAGTATGCGGTCATAAATCCTTGCGTGGGCAAGGTCTGGCGAGTCCTTGATTTCTTCCAGTTTCAGGTTTGTCGTGACAATCAGCGGCTTCTTACTCCGATACCGGCTGTCAATGATGGTAAACATCTGCTCCATGGCATATTCGGTATTCCTTTCCATGCCTAAATCGTCAATGACAAGCAGGCTGTAATCTCCAGCATGGATTTCTGGTTGCTGATGGAGTTGGATTCCCCGCTCAATTTATCGTATAATGGAGTGATTTTGGCTTTCGTCATAGTGTCTGCCTCCTTACATGAAATATGCTCTATATGCTTTTGGAAAAAGGCGTGAAGGAGGAAATATTTGAAAAATGCAATCTCACCTCTAAAATTCATTTTACAACAGGATGACTATGCCATTATGTCAATGCTCGAAAGTGGATTAGGTATCAGCATACAGATGTTCCCGCATATCGCAATATTGGCTTGGCAATGCGGAGCAAAAAACTATAATTACCCATTGAATTCTATATAAAAGAAGAATCTCCCTAAAAAACAGCCATTTCCCATTCTTGTAAAGAATCCCCATTGATGGTATAATGTTCACGAAAGCATTGAGCCGTGCGACTCCATCTACAGGGCAAACCGCCTGCTTGCAGACGGGGATTGCCCTGTAGATGGAGTCATAGGGCGAAAGCCCGTGAGCGTCGGGGCTTCGGCCACGACGCGAAGCCCGGCGGAAAAGGCCAAGCTGTAAGCGTCGCCCCCGAAGGGTAAGAGGCGAAGCCCGGCGAGAGGGAAGCCGTGGAAGTCGAGGGAGAAGCCCCGGACGCGAAGCATGGCGAAAAAGGAAAGAGCGCAGGTGCGGTGTGTGCCGCCCCGAAGGTCAGGAGAGGCGTATGAAAAATGATGTGAAATTAAAGGGGTGGCTGCAGAATTTCCTGGGGTGGCCGCTTTATATGGGTATTCTGGTTGCTGCCATGACGGCGGTGGCATATGTATTTGATGTGAAAGCAGGTTTTATTTGTACTGCTCTGGCCGCTGTTTATTTTGTAATCGCTTTATGGTTTTATGTTGCGAAGCGTCCCCTGGTCATGCGGGAGCTTCTGCTTTTTGCGGTCAACCATGCACAGATACAAAAGCAGCTTTTATCAGATTTGGACGTGCCCTATGCCCTGCTTGATGAGCAGGGAAGAGTACTTTGGGTAAACAAGGCTTTTTCGGCGGTTATACGCAGGGAGAAATGCCTGAGAAAAAAGATCACCGATTTATTTCCGGAGTCAGCTGCATATCCTTTTACGCCGGAGTGGGAAGATGCGGCCTGTGATGTATCTTATGAGAACCGTTTTTACAGGCTTCATTTGAAGAACATCTATATGACGGCTGACGAGGATTCGGATGAAGAAGGCAGTTTCCGGGTGGGGCTGATTGCGGCGTACCTTTTTGACGAAACAGAAAAAATTCAGTTCCAGCAGGAGATTGAAAACCAGAAATTGGTGGCAGGCCTTATTTACCTGGATAATTATGACGAGGCGTTGGAAAGCATCGAAGAAGTGCGCCGTTCCCTTCTGATTGCCCTGATTGACCGGAAAATCAACAAATATCTTACCAGCATCGGCGGCATTTTGAAAAAAATCGAAAAAGATAAATATTTTATTGCCATTAAAAAGCAGTATATGGAAAGCCTGACGGCCTCTAAATTTTCCCTTCTGGAGGATGTGAAAACAGTCAATATCGGAAATGACATGGCTGTGACCCTTTCCATCGGCCTTGGCATGGGAGGCGGAAGCTATATTCAGAATTATGAATATGCCAGGACAGCCATAGACATGGCGCTTGGGCGCGGCGGCGACCAGGCGGTGGTCAAGGATGGAGAAACCATCAATTATTACGGTGGAAAATCCCAGTCCCAGGAAAAAAATACCCGTGTGAAAGCGCGTGTGAAAGCCCATGCCCTGAGAGAACTTCTGGAAACAAAGGAAGAAATCTTTATTATGGGGCACAAGATCGGAGATGCGGATTCCCTGGGCGCCGGTATCGGCATTTACAGGGCATGTGCTGTGCTTAATAAAAGGGCACATATTGTATTGAATGATATTACCACTTCCGTCCGTCCTGTTTTGGACAGGTTTATGAATAATCCGGATTATCCAGAGGATATGTTTATCCGTGGAGAGCGGGCTGTGGAAATGGCCGATGACAACGCCCTTTTAGTGATTGTGGATGTGAACCGTCCCACCCTGACGGAATGTTCGCCGCTTCTGGGGATGATTCCCACAGTGGTGGTGCTTGATCACCACAGGCAGACCAGCGACAGCATTACCGGGGCAGTACTTTCTTACGTGGAGCCCTATGCATCTTCGACATGTGAGATGGTGGCAGAGGTTCTTCAGTATATCGGGGACAATGTCAGAATCCGGCAGGCGGAAGCAGACGCCATGTATTCAGGTATTGTCATTGATACCAATAATTTTATGAATAAAACAGGAGTCCGTACCTTTGAGGCGGCTGCCTTCCTCAGAAGGAACGGGGCCGACGTCACCAGAGTGCGGAAAATATTCCGCGACAGTATGTCGGACTACAAGGCAAAGGCAGAGGCAGTACGCCATGCTGAAATTTTTGAGAATGCTTTTGCCATCAGTGTATGCCCTGGAGAGGGTGTGGAGAGCCCCACCATTATCGGAGCCCAGGCGGCCAATGAGCTGCTTAATATTATAGGGATTAAAGCTTCCGTGGTTCTCACGGAATACCAGAACAAGATTTATTTAAGCGCCCGTTCCATTGATGAGGTGAATGTACAGCTGATTATGGAAAAGCTGGGCGGTGGCGGCCATATGAGTGTAGCCGGGGCGCAGCTTAAGGGCTGTACCATTGAAGAGGCAACGGAAAGGGTAAAAGCGACAATTAAGAAAATGCTGGATGAAGGAGAGATTTGAGATGGAAGTTGTATTATTGGAAGATGTAAAGTCTTTGGGAAAAAAAGGTGAGATTGTAAAGGTCAATGACGGATACGCAAGAAATTATATTTTGCCGAAAAAACTGGGAGTGGAGGCCAATGCAAAAAATTTAAATGATTTGAGGCTGCAGAAGGCCCACGCAGAAAAAGTGGCGGCAGAACAGCTTGCGGCAGCAAAAGAACTTGCTGCAAAAATTTCGGAATGTACGGTGGAACTGGCGGTAAAATCCGGGGAAGGCGGAAAAGTATTCGGTTCTGTTTCCACGAAGGAAATCGCAGCAGCCATGGAAGCACAGTATGGCATGGAACTGGATAAGAAAAAACTGCAGCTGCAGGAGCCAATCAAGACTCTTGGAACCCATGAGGTGTTGGTTAAGCTTCACAGAGAAGTGACGGCAAAACTTAAGGTACATGTGGCAGAGGCATAAGTGTAAAAGCGTAAGGAGGGATCTATGGAGGAGGCGCTGATCAAGCGGATACAGCCCCACAACATAGAGGCGGAGCAGTCGATAGTGGGAGCCATGCTGATGGACCGGGACGCCATCATAACGGCTGCAGAAACCATCCATGGGGATGATTTTTATGACAAACGCTATGGAATGATATTTGAAGCCATGATTGAGCTGTATACGGAGGGGAAACCGGTGGATTTGGTGACTCTCCAGGACAGACTGCGGGAAAAAAATGTGCCGCCGGAGATCAGCAGTGTGGAATTTATCCGGGATTTGGTTGCGTCAGTCCCTATTTCAGCCAATGCCAGGCAGTATGCAAGAATTGTATACGAAAAAGCCATGCTGAGGCGGCTTATAAAGGTCAATGAAGGCATTGCGGATGAGTGTTATGCGGCTTCGGAGCCGCTAGATATTATCCTGGAAGGCACGGAGAAGAAGATTTTTGATCTTCTAAAGGATAGAAACGGCAGTGAGTTTGTCCCTGTGAGGCAGATTGCATTGAATGTTCTGGAAAAGATTGAAAAGGCTTCGAGAAATAAAAGCGCCATTACCGGGATTCCCACCGGCTTTACAGATCTGGATTATAAGCTTTCCGGCTTGCAGCCTTCGGATCTTGTACTGGTGGCAGCCAGGCCTTCCATGGGAAAGACAGCGTTTGTACTGAACATTGCTCAATATGTGGCCTTGAGAAAAGATTATACGACAGCTATTTTCAGTTTGGAAATGTCAAAAGAACAGCTGATGAACCGTTTATTTTCCATGGAATCAAGGGTGGATTCCCAGGCCCTGCGGACCGGAAATCTGTCGGATTCTGATTGGGACAAGCTGGTGGAAAGTGTGGGCGTCATTGGCAGTTCCAGGCTGCTTATTGATGATACCCCCGGTATTACAGTGTCGGAACTGCGTTCCAAATGCAGAAAGTTAAAACTGGAGTACGGTCTTGACTTGGTCATTATCGACTATTTGCAGTTGATGTCGGGAGGAAGGAGGTCGGCTGACAACAGGCAGCAGGAAATCTCTGATATTTCCCGTTCTTTGAAAGCCCTAGCCAGGGAAGTGGAAGCGCCGGTGATTGCCTTGTCTCAGCTCTCCAGGGCTGTGGAGAGCAGGAATGACAAGCGGCCAATGCTTTCAGATCTCCGTGAATCGGGCGCCATCGAGCAGGATGCAGATGTGGTGATGTTTATTTACCGGGATGATTACTACAATAAAGACACGGAAAATCCCAATATAGCAGAAATCATTATTGCAAAGCAGAGGAATGGCCCCACCGGAACGGTGAATCTGGTATGGTTGCCGGATTATACCAAGTTTGTAAACATGGAAAAGTAAGGCGGAGGATACAGGTGGCAAAGGAAGTATGGAAACCGGGGAATTTTATTTATCCCGTTCCGGCAGTTTTAGTGAGTTGTCAGGATGCGGAGGGGCGGAAGAACCTGTTTACGGCAGCGTGGACAGGAACCGTCTGTACGAATCCGCCCATGGCTTACATTTCCGTCAGGCCGGAACGGTATTCCTACCATATGATCAGGGAAACAGGAGTTTTCGTTATCAATCTGACGACAGAAGCGATGGCGCGGGCAGTGGATTTCTGCGGAGTAAAAAGTGGCAGGGATGTGGATAAATGGAAGGAAACAGGATTGACGCCGGGAAAAGCTTCGGTGGTGGAGGCTCCTGTTGTCACAGAAAGCCCGGTGAATGTGGAATGTCAGGTGACAGAGATTAAGGAACTCGGTTCCCACCATATGTTCCTGGCACAGGTGAAAGCTATTTTAATAGAAGGAAGCCTGATGGATGAGGGAGGGCGCTTTTGCTTTGAGAAAGCGGGGCCTCTGGCCTATTCCCATGGCTCTTACTGCGGCCTCACAAAAGCAGTTGGTAGTTTTGGTTACAGTATTCGGAAAAAAACGACAAAAGCAGAAAAAAAACAGAAAAAATCCCGCCGGAACCCGGGTTAACCCCATTGCAAACCTGCATAATTTTGATATAATGGGCTTATCGCGGGCGAAGGACGGGATTTTCGTCCGAGAAGCAAGAGGAAAGGAGTTTTCCTGAAATTGACTCATTATTTAATTTCCGAAGCTTCACGGAAACTGAACGTGGAAGCGCATGTGTTACGATATTGGGAAGAAGAGCTAGAACTGGAAATACCCAGGAATGAATTGGGACATCGTTACTATACAGAGAAACAGCTGGCGTTGTTTCAGAGGATAAAAGAATTAAAAGAACTTGGATACCAGCTAAAGGCCATTAAAACCAGTCTGAATGCGGAATGCAGGGAAGATGAGAAGGTGGATGAGGCTGGATTTTTGCCGCATGGGAAATTTACAATTCTGGAGGGTCAGACAATGGTTGTGAAACCGGAGAAAACGGCGGACAAGCCGGAGGAAACCGCAGATAAATTCCAGGAAACTTTATTACATACTTCTACAGCGGAACGGTCTAAAGGAAGCGGAAGACTGGAACGGCTGTCGGAGCGTTTGTCAGCCAGGGCATCGGGAAATATGACGGAAGCAGTGCTGGAGAAAATGACCGGTAAACTGGCGGAAAGTATGGCTCAGGAAACAGAGGAAAAACCGGATTTGCCTTTTGAAGAAATTTTTACGGAAAGCGTTGAAAATCCTGATATTGAGATGTCTGAAACGGAAACTTCTGAAGAACAGCCACCGGAAATAAAAATATCTGATATGGAAACAGAGACAGAATTAGAATCAGATGAAATGGCCAAAGGGCAGGAGGAAAAACATGCCGCTGAAAAGACAGAGGCGGAAACGGACAACCAGATCACTGCCCTGGAGATGACGGGACAAGAGGGGCTGACAGCTTCACCGGAAAAAATGCAGCAGTTCCAGACGATTATGACGGATATATTGGCGGAGGCGCTTAGGCGAAACCAGGAGACCCTCAGCAGGGAAGTGGGAGGAAAGGTTTCAGAAAAAGTAGTTAAGGAAATGAATTACCTGATGCGAGATCGGGAAGAGCGGGAAGAAGAACGTTACCGCAAGCTGGATGAAACCATACGTGCCTGCCAGCGGGTACAAAAACAGAAAAACGAGGCAGCAGCCACCAGAGTGCCGGTTCGCGGGATGAAAAAAAGCCGGTTCCCGTGGGGAAGAAGAAAAGACTCTTGAATTTATATCAGCCCGGCGGACGCCGGGCTGATAAATTCAAGAGTCTGTTATGCGGAAAACGAAACGTTAGAACCGGATTCCGGCGAAGCGGCAATTTGGCCGGATTCCGTATAGATTACAGGATTCATGTCGACCGGTATCCCGGTGTCATCAGGGTTGGCTTCCAGGTTTTTTCTCGATTCTTCGCTGATTTGGAGCGTATCTGTTTCCCGGGGTTGGTCCGGTTCAGTTCTGTCGTTCAGTTTCTCGCGGTCTTCTCTGCACTTTTCAATGGCGGCATCCCGTTCCAATTTTGCTTTCTCCTGTTGCTCTTCTGCCTCTGTTTTCATGCCCTTATCCAGTTTTTCCTGATACTCGGCTGCTTTTTCCGTACACTTACCGGTGTATTCCAGCGCCCGTTTCATTTTCTCCGTATTGCCCTCAGCACTTGCCTGTTGGTATATACCCATTGAAACATCTGATAATCCGATATTAGTACTTGCCCCCACGAGTCCTTCCATCATCTGCACGTTCATACTGATCCTTCCTTTCTTCTTTAAAAGCCTTTTGGAGTGTATGATTTTTATTATAGGATTTTATCCACATAATTTCCAGACTTTTGAAGTAAAAAGATTTTTAAATGTAATGAACGACAGAGAAACTAATCAGGGGTTGACAATATTTCCGGAAATCAGACTGCCGGTTTCATAACTTTTGGCATTGGAAAGGGTAGTGTCGGCAATGGCTTCCAGTGCTTCCAGGGTGAAAAAGCCCTGATGGGAAGTGATGATTACGTTGGGGAAGGAAAGAAGCCTGGCCGTGACAGAATGTTCCAGGATTTCGTCGGAACGGTCTTCAAATACATTGGGGGTTTCCTCCTCGTATACATCTAACCCCACGCCAAAAAATTTCCGGGCGCGGATTCCCAGGATTAAATCTTCCGTTTTGATCAGGCCGCCACGGGAGGTATTGATTAAGATCACACCATCTTTCATTTTTTCAATGGTATCTTTGTTGATCAGATGATAAGTGGAATCCATCAGGGGGCAGTGGAGGGAAATTAAATCACTGGACGCCAGAAGCTCATCCAGTTCCACATAAGTGACAAAGTCCAGGTCGGGATTTTTATATACATCATAGGCCAGGACTTTCATTCCAAATCCGTGGCAGAGTTTAGCCATGGCGGCGCCAATTTTTCCGGTGCCAATGATTCCTGCTGTTTTTTTGAAGAAATTAAAGCCCATGAGTCCCACAAGGCTGAAATTGTTCTCCCTGACTTTAATATAGGATTTGTGTAAATGGCGGTTGACAGCCAGAGCCATAGCTATGGCATGTTCTGCGACTGCTTCGGGAGAATAACCTGGTACACGCAAGATGGTAATGCCATATTTTTTTGCTGTTTCCAGGTCAATATTGTTGAAACCGGCACATCGCATAAGGAGCAGTTTTATGTTACATTCATGCAGGACGTCGAGAGTATCTTTTCCGAGATTGGAACTGACAAAAGCACAGATGGCGTCATATCCCCGTGCCAAAGTGGCGGTTTTTGGAGATACATCTGTTTTCAGAAAATCTATGGAGATGCCGGGAAAATCGGGAAGCAGGTACTCAAAAGTTTCTTTGTCATAAGGTTTTGTGTCGTAAAATAGAATTTTCATGGGGAATCCTCCTGTAAGATATACTTGAAAATATTAAATGACAATTCAAGGGATCAATCCCTTCAGCAGCATTTATATAAGGTATAGTATGATACAGGGAGATTTCATATATACAGAGAGGAATAGCAGAAATACAATCAAAAGCTCAAAGTGATTTTTATTACATGGAAAACGAAGCTTCCTATGGGAAAAAAGATACAGCCGGCAAAAGCCGGCTGCTCTTTATGTACATAGTTTGCTGTCTGGTGATTATTCAGCGGAAATAGCGCCTGTAGGACATACAGCTGCACAAGAACCGCAGTCTACACATTCATCAGCGTTGATTTCATACTTTCCGTCACCCTCAGAGATTGCGGATACGGGACATTCATCAGCGCAGGTACCGCAAGCTACACATTCGTCAGAAATTACGTGTGCCATAATGAAATCCTCCTTCTGTTATATTAAAATCGGGCGTATTGCCTGTGTGTATTGTAATACATGGCAACTGGAATTTCAAGTGCTAAATTGAGTGCAATCAGTTTTCCTGTTTACAATACCTGGCAGAATTCAATCTGTTCGCCGGTGGGGCTGGCAATTTTAAAGAAACGGACGCCGTTTTCCCAGAAGTTGGAGATGCCTTCAATGCCGTCGGTGGTAATGGTATAACCTTGTTCCACACAATACTTGTAATCAGCTTCAATATCGGTGGAGTCAAAGCTGTAATGGTCAATTTTTCCGGCTGTTTCCGGAGGAAGGGCAGGATTCGCCTGATACATCTCATATACGACGTCACAGTTTTTTAAGAAATAAACATTGCTTCCGTCGCCGCCCGTAAACTTGCCGATTACTTCAAAACCCAGTACATCGACATACCATTTTGCATCTTTTTCCACATCGTTGGTGGCAAGGCCGATATGGCCGTGTTTTCTGTTTTTAATCATAGAAAGACCTCCTCTTTTATTGGTACGTTTGATGTCTCTATTGTACCGCCGGATTCCGGTATCTTCAAGGGGAAATTTAGAAAACGTATATGTCCTTGTCAACTGAAGGTATTCAGTCTGGACTCTTATGGAAAAATATAGTAAACTTAAAGATAAATAAAAGGGACAAGGGCATCTGCTTATAATTAAGATACGGAAACGAGGCTTAGAGAGACAGAAAATGGGTATAGGGTGGAACATGAAGGCAAATACTGAAAAAAGCGATATAGAGTACAGGAGGAATTAAAATGTCAGTGATTACGATTACGAAGGAAAATTTTGAGGCTGAAGTTATGGGAAGCGACCGGCCGGTATTGCTGGACTTCTGGGCGGCATGGTGCGGCCCCTGCCGTATGGTTTCACCTGTTGTGGATGAAATTGCCGGGGAAAGGACAGACATCAAAGTGGGGAAAGTCAACGTGGATGAGCAGCCGGATCTGGCGGGGGAATTTGGAGTCATGAGTATTCCTACACTGGTGGTTATGAAGGATGGCAAGGTGGCGGCACAGACTGTGGGCGCTGTCCCCAAAGAGGAGATACTTTCCATGCTTTAATGGAGTAGAATGTTTTGGCCAATGGCTGCCGGAGGAGAAACAGGAGGGAAAACGGAAGGTTTTCCCTCCTGTTTTTGCCTGAAAATATGATATAATTATAAAAAGGGGTGGGGAAGATGGGAAAACGAAAAAAATGGAAGAAAGTAGCTCTTATTTTAACAGCAATTATTCTGGCAGTGTACATAATAGCCTGTAATATTATGGTTAATGTGGCCCTGATACCGGAAACCATGGAAAAACTGCAGGCATTTGAGGATTTGACAGAGGAAGGGCTGGAAGCCCTGGTACAGACGGATGACATTCTGGAAAACCAGGTTGAGTCTAAAAATGAGACAGAGATGTGGCTTCAGACGGCAGTTTCAGAGCTTGTCACAGTTACGACGGAAGACGGTTATCTTCTGGTGGGCAGGGCTTTTTATCAACCGGAGGAGACTGCCGGACATAAGTGGGTACTTCTTCTTCATGGCTATACAGGATGGAAGGAAGAGATGTATCCGATTGCTTGCCAGTATGCAAAGAAAGGATATCAGATCCTGGTTCCGGATATGCGTTGCAGCGGAGAAAGCGAAGGGGATTTTATCGGCATGGGCTGGACGGACCGGCTGGATAATATGCTGTGGCTGGATGTGATCTTAAACCAGGACCCGGAAGCGGAGATTGCAATCCACGGGCAGTCCATGGGGGCGGCATGCGCACTGATGATGTCGGGAGAAGAACAGCTGCCGAAGGCAGTGAAAGTCATTGTGGCAGACAGCGCCTACACAGATGCATATGAGATGTTTGCCAAGCAGATGAAAGAGTGGTTTCACCTGCCGCCATTCCCGCTGCTTCCGGGGGCGTCTCTTATGTTAAAGCTGCGGGGCGGCTATGGATTAAAAGAAGCTTCCGCATTGGCGGCGGTGAAGAGGACGTCTCTTCCCATCCTGTTTATCCATGGGGAGGAGGATGTTTTTGTACCTCCGGAAATGAGTACGGAGCTTTATGAAGCTGCCGCGGGGGAAAAGGAACTTCTGATGGTGGAAGGGGCAGGCCATGTACAGGTACAGGATAAAGAACCGGACTTATATTATGGAACCGTGTTTTCTTTTTTGGAGTCCCATGGAATCAAGTGATGGGACAGGGGCATATCCTTTGGAATGATATGGTTTTCCGTCACATAATCCGCAAAAATTTTGATGACCTCCTTTGGGTAAAGAGGCCGGTCCCGGTAGAGTCTCTGTCCAGATAATTCTTCCATCAATTCATATCCGCCGTTTCTTAAGATGATATCGCGGATGGTTCGAAGATTCTTTTCCACCCGATATATCGAAACTTTGTGATGCATGGCAATAGGGAGATAGAGGTTTTTCTGGATACCAGTCAGGAGGGATGGATTTTCTGCAGCCATAAATACAGCTTCCACAAAAAAGGGATAACCGGTGTAACATTTGCTTACCCCCACCGAATGAAGCAGGGAATTAAAAGACTTTTTCATTCGTAAATTCCTTCTAATAAATATATAGTACTTACTATTAAGACCAATATAGAGGAAAAAGGAAGAGTTTTCCATAAGATAGACGAAAAAAGACCTGAGGCTGTTACAAAATATCAGGATGTATATCTTAGATTTTGGGGCAGCCTCTCTTTACATTTTGCATAGTCTGAGCTTATAATGAAAGAGATTCCAGGGAAATGGATGAATTTTAGTGTAAAAGGAGAACAGATATGAAAGGTGTGTCGGAGGAAAAATTTGAGAGAATAGAAGAGATCAAGAACCAGGCCAGGAAAGTGTTTGATGAGCTTTGGGAAGTGGCGGAGCTTTCTCCGGGAGAAATCCTGGTGGTGGGATGTTCTTCCAGTGAGGTGGCCAGCCGGAAAATCGGTTCCTGGTCCAGTGAGGAAATCGGAAAAGCCCTTTTTGAGACATTGCATCAGGCATGTAAAGAAAAAGGTATTTATCTGGCTGCCCAGTGTTGCGAACATTTAAACCGTGCTGTGATTTTAGAGAAAGCGGCAGCAAAAGAGCATGGGCTTCCCATGGTGAATGTGGTGCCTCAGCTGAAGGCGGGAGGTTCTTTTGCGACAGCGACTTATGCAGGGCTGGAGCATGCGGTGGCTGTGGAAGAGGTGAAGGCCCAGGCGGGGATTGACATTGGAGATACATTGATTGGGATGCATTTACAGGCAGTGGCTGTCCCGGTCCGCACTTCGGTGAAAAGCATTGGAGACGCCCACGTGGTATGTGCCAGAACGCGCTTAAAATATATCGGCGGGCCACGGGCCGTATATTCGGAAAAGTTGCGGGGATGAAGCAGCAGCAATGGAATTTGATGAGATATTTCTGCCTTGAATAATCCTGGCAAATGGGTTATATTTGAAACAGCATAACGTTCAGGAGGAAATGGATAATGTACATTACATGTTTGGATTTAGAAGGAGTGCTGGTGCCGGAAATCTGGATTGCCTTTGCCGAGGCCAGCGGTATTCCGGAGCTTAAAAGAACCACCAGGGATGAACCGGATTATAACAAACTGATGAAATGGCGCCTCGGTATTTTAAAAGAGCATGGACTGGGGCTTAAAGAAATCCAGAAGACGATAGCGACCATTGATCCGTTGCCGGGGGCAAAGGAATTTCTGGATGAGCTTCGTGCCTGTACCCAGGCTGTGATTATCAGCGATACTTTTACGGAATTTGCCGCGCCCCTGATGAAAAAACTGGGATGGCCTACAATTTTCTGTAATTCTCTTGAGGTGGCTCCTGACGGAGAGATCACAGGTTTTAAGATGAGAATTGAAAATTCTAAGTTCAGCACTGTAAAAGCCCTTCAGTCCATTGGTTATGAAACCATTGCGGCAGGGGACAGTTACAATGACCTGGCGATGATCCAGGCTGGAAAGGCCGGATTTTTGTTCCGCAGTACGGATAAAATCAAGGCAGACCATCCGGAGATTCCGGCTTTTGAGACCTTTGAGGAACTGATGGCCGGTATCAAAGGAGCGATGGGACTTTCCATCTGAAGCAAAGGAAGGGGACTGGTGTATGAAAAACTTGGTTCGTAAATGGAACAGTATCAGCCTGATTCTACGTATTCTGGTTGGTATGATCATTGGAGCCGTATTGGGGCTTGCTTTACCGCAGGCTACGGTGGTGGGTATTTTAGGAAACGTTTTTGTGGGGGCTTTAAAGGCAATCGCACCGGTTCTGGTGTTTGTATTGGTCATGAGTGCCCTCGCCAATGCCAGTGTGGGCATCGGAGGGCGTTTCCGAACAGTTATTATTTTGTATATGTTGAGTACGCTTTTAGCAGCGGTGGTGGCTGTGGCAGGCAGCTTTTTGTTCCCTGTGGCCATCAAGCTGGATGTGGCGGCAGCGTCCAACACTCCGCCTGAGGGAATCGGCGAAGTATTGGCAAATTTGATTAATAATATGGTGGCGAATCCCGTTGGGTCTTTGATGGAAGCCAACTATGTGGGGATTTTATTCTGGGCTGTTATTTTTGGCTTATCCCTTAAAAAGCTGGCCTCTGCAGAGACGAAAAAGATGGTGACGGATTTTGCGGAAATGGTTTCCCAGGCAGTTCGCTGGGTGATCCAGCTGGCGCCTTTTGGTATCCTGGGCCTGGTGTTTACAACAGTTTCTGAGAACGGCCTGGGTATTTTCACAGATTATGGAAAGCTTCTGCTTTTGCTGGTGGGCTGTATGCTGGCAGTGGCCCTTATTGTGGATCCTTTGATTGCTGCCATCTTCCTCAGGAGAAATCCATATCCGTTGGTGTTGCGCTGTCTGAAGGAGAGCGGCCTGACAGCATTCTTTACCAGAAGTTCTGCCGCCAATATCCCCGTCAATATGGCTTTATGTGAAAAGCTTGGGCTGGAGCGGGATTTCTATTCTGTCTCTATTCCTCTGGGGGCCACCATAAATATGGACGGCGCGGCAATTACCATTACAGTGATGGCGCTGGCAGTGGCCCGCACTTTACAGATTCCGGTGGATATTCCCTCTGCCCTTATGTTAAGTCTTCTGGCGACTCTCGGCGCATGCGGGGCTTCCGGGGTAGCAGGAGGATCCCTTCTTCTGATTCCCATGGCATGTGCCCTTTTCGGAATCAGTAATGATATTGCTATGCAGGCTGTGGCTGTTGGCTTTATTATCGGAGTGGTACAGGATTCTCTGGAGACGGCCATCAATTCCAGTGGCGATGTGATGTTTGCGGCTGTTGCTGAATTCCATGACAGGATGAAGCGGGGCGAAGATGTGAAATTCTAATAGGAAGGGGCTGTTGTAAAATATTTTTCGATATTTTGCATCGGCCCCTTCTTCTGTCCTTGTCAACAGACGGTAAGAAGGAAATTATGAAAATTATTGCATATATTTATACGGATTTTGAGGAGAAGTTTGGAATACCCAGACAGAGCGGGCTGGTGGAGGAGCTTAAAGGTCGGATTGTATTTGAGGAGGAATACCGTTCATTTGAGGCGGTGAGGGGGCTGGAGGGATTTGACTATATCTGGCTTCTCTGGCAGTTTCAGGGAGTTGAGGAGGGATATTTTTCTCCCATGGTGAAACCGCCCAGGCTGGGAGGAAAAACCAGGATGGGGGTTTTTGCTACAAGATCGCCATTTCGGCCCAATGCCATTGGTCTGTCTTCGGTAAAATTGGACAGGATTGAATATACAAAAGAGGGACCGGAACTTTTTGTGTCAGGCATTGATTTGAGGAACAAGACGCCTGTTTATGACATTAAGCCGTATCTGCCTTATACCGACAGCCATCCGGGAGCAAGGGAAGGATTCGCGCACCAGGTAAAAGAAGATACCCTTTTGGTGAACTTTCCGTCAGAGCTTTTGAAAATATTTCCAAAAGAGAAGAGGGAAGGGCTTTTGAAAGTGTTAAAGCAGGATCCTCGCCCGGCTTATCATGAAGATGCGGACCGGAACTACGGAGTGGCATTTGCGGGATACGATGTACATTTTCGGGTAAAAGAGAATATTCTGACGGTTTATGAGGTTGTGCCGTTTATTGCAAAATGATATAATAATGAAGATAGCAATGGTATCATTGATTGACAGAAGTATCTTTGTCAATCGGAAACATAGAAAAAAATGATGGAAAGCACAGGGGGTATGCGTATGGAAGGCAGAAAAATCATCCAGATTGAGGAAAAAGTTCCGGTAAAATTGTTGATACCTTTAAGCATCCAGCACATGTTTGCCATGTTTGGCGCTTCGGTGCTGGTGCCTTTTCTGTTTGGCATCAGTCCGGCCATTGTGTTGTTTATGAACGGAGTGGGGACTCTTCTCTTTATTCTGGTTACGAAAGGGAAAGCGCCGGCTTATTTAGGCTCCAGCTTTGCATTTTTGGCTCCGGCTGGAATTGTCATCAGCCGGATGGGATACGAATATGCCCTGGGCGGCTTTGTGGTGGTAGGCTTTTTAGGCTGTGTGCTTGCCTTTATTATTTATAAATTTGGTTCCGACTGGATTGATATCGTACTGCCTCCCGCAGCCATGGGCCCGGTGGTGGCTTTGATTGGGCTGGAGCTTTCCGGAAATGCTGCCAGCAATGCGGGACTGCTGGATGAAGTGATCGACCCGAAAAATGTGATTGTGTTCCTGGTGACCCTGGGAGTGGCCGTATTTGGGAATATTTTATTCCGGGGCTTTTTGTCGGTGATTCCCATACTGATTGCAGTCATTGCCGGATATGTGGCGGCCCTTTGTTGCGGAATCATTGATTTTGCAGCAGTGGCGGAGGCACCGGTTTTTGCAATGCCCAATTTCCAGATGCCTAAATTTAACATGGAAGCGATTTTAATTATCCTCCCCGTGATTTTGGTAATTGCCTCAGAGCACATTGGACATCAGGTGGTCACCAGTAAAATTGTCGGAAGGGATTTGCTAAAAGATCCCGGATTACACCGTACCCTTTTTGGAGACAATTTTTCTACCATGCTGTCCGGCCTCATCGGTTCCGTACCAACGACCACCTACGGAGAAAATATCGGCGTGATGGCAGTGACGAAAGTTTACAGTGTGAGAGTAATTGCCGGGGCTGCAATACTTTCCATCGTCTGTTCGTTTGTAGGAAAGCTTTCCATGCTGATTCAGACCATTCCCGGCCCGGTTATCGGAGGGATTTCTTTCCTTCTTTACGGGATGATCGGAGCTTCCGGTATCCGCATTTTGGTGGATTCCAAAGTGGACTATGGCCGTTCCAGAAACCTGACTCTGACATCTGTGGTGTTTGTAACAGGCCTTTCCGGCATTTCCCTGACCATTGGGGACATACAGCTGACAGGCATGGTTTTAGCCTGTGTAGTGGGTATGGTTTTGAGCCTGACTTTCTATGTTCTGGACAGATTTAAGCTGACAAACGACAGGGATGAGTAAACGGGTACAATGAAAAGAGGCTGTTGCAAAATATCATGATTCATAATATCTTATATTTTGCAACAGCCTTTTTTATTGATGGGATTCGCCTGTCTGGTAGTCAATGAAAATACCAGGCTGGACGTTGTAGCAGAATACACAGAAAGAGATTTCTTTTCCGTGGTCCTCTACGGATTCCGCCTCCAGGAGGACGCCGGAAGCCACCAGGTTGTCCTCCTTGAAAATGGGAGTGACCCGGTAAAGGACATGATTTTCCGTAAAAAGAACGTAGTCGGCGATTTCATCTTCAAAAGGAAGCATACCTTCCACATTTAGATATCTTGTTCCGGTGATCAGGTTTTTTTCATTGGCATTTTCACCGGATAATTGATAGCCAATGAGATGACAGCGATTGTACAGATACTTTCCGCTGATATTATCATATTTTATCGTATGCCAGCCGGAGGGACGGACATTTCCGATCTTTCCCCGCTCTTCTGTGGGCATGAGATTTACACCGACACAGGCAAAAGCAGGGCCACAGCGGCCCAGAGCATCCAGATTGCTGTAGCTTTCGCAGACATCATCGGGAGCCTTCAAAGAAGCGGTGGCCCTGTCTGTATCATCAAAATCCGGTATGTTGTCGTTGACCGTTATGTATGGAACCCCGTCATATTCCGGTATATTGCCGTCCAGGAGTCCTTCTATTGAAACGGAAGGCAACAGACTGGAAGAAGTTTCTGATTCATAAGATTCTGCAGTGGAGGAAGCAGGGTTGGGATTTGCCGGCGCATGTTTCTGAAGGACAGGATAAGCATAAGCAAAAACCACCACAAGGAGAATGGAAAGAAGGGTAAAACCTGAGCCTTTGGGAGCCGTTTTTCTGTTGGATGCCATAATGTGTTCCTCCTTTTAGCCCTGGACAGCCATGTCCGGCCAGGTGAGAATCAGGTCGGAAATTTCTGTTTCATAATCGCCGAGAAGGTCTTCACTTTTTCCGGCACATTTGATATTGGTTTCCGCCCCCCACAGCCCGTCATCGAGAAATTCCCAGATATGGTAGCGAAGTCCCCGGAATTGGAAGTCCAGGCTGCCGCAGCCGTCTTCTTCGGTGTAAGTAAAAAGAATGTTTTTTGCTTTTAGGGCTTGTTGTACTTTTAAAAGACGCATAAAAACCTCCTGAGGATATTTGCTTTCTTATTCATTGGGGAATTTTTTATTATTATAACAGATTACTGTCGATTGGCAAGAGCCTATGCGGCCGGATAGGGGTAAATTTTGCCGTAGACTGTGTTATTTTCGTTCCGCGCACGTTTCTGTATACACATCGTTTAAGGGCCTTGCCAAAGGGTGGTAATAGGGGGAAACTATGGTTTATAAGCCAGGATTTCTGCTTTAACGATAATTTTCAAATTTTGTGAAATAATGGTTGACAAGAATCGGCAGGTGGGATATAATATTTCTTGCGTCGAGGAAATGGGTAAGGTGCGCGGGTGTAGTTCAATGGTAGAACACTAGCCTTCCAAGCTAGATACGTGGGTTCGATTCCCATCACCCGCTTTTCCTGTGTCTGTAGCTCAGCTGGATAGAGCAACGGCCTTCTAAGCCGTGGGTCGGGGGTTCGAATCCCTCCAGGCACGTTTCTGTGCCGAACAGAAAAGGACATGGTGGATATAGCGTAGTTGGTTAACGCGTCAGATTGTGGCTCTGAAGACCCAGGGTTCGAGTCCCTGTATCCACCCTTCATGTATGGCCAAGTGCTGTGCACATCATTCACAGGAAGATGATGGGCTATCGCCAAGCGGTAAGGCACAGGACTTTGACTCCTGCACTCGCTGGTTCGAATCCAGCTAGCCCAGTGCAG
>JAAWCJ010000015.1 GCA_022793195.1 Lachnospiraceae bacterium
CTGCCTCGTCGGTAGCTCTCTTCTTTAAGGAATTGTAACCCTTTAACAAAGCGGGAGCCGTAGCCTTTTTCACAGATGTCTGTCTACCCTTTCTCACTAACTGGTTGAATGTGGGCATGTTTTTCACCTCCTGTAATATTGGTAAATATCAACTTCCGTGCCTAAAACCGTCTCCTGTCCCACAGGATTTTTTATACCAAAAAATAATACGGTTTTACACACGCCATATCATTATATATAGATAATTCAGGAATGTCAAGTAAAATCCGCGGAATTCCTCATCGCAACCGGGACGCCTCATAGCGTCCCATGGTACGGAGGCACCTGGAAAGCTGTTGCCTCCGTTCTTCCAACGGCCCCTCCGGGATTTCCAAGTCCACCGCCAGGGCCATGCTGTCGATCATTTCGTCATTCAGTTCTTTTCTGAGGGAATCTAAAACCGCTGCCTTTGCCTCATAGCTTCTGGCGTCTAAAAATTCAAGGAACCGCGGGTTGACCCGGCCGCTTTCGTTTTCTCCGTCCGCAAAGTCTCCTTCTGTTTTCCCGGAAGATCCCTCTTGTTCTTTTTTCGCTTCTTCCTGGCTTTCCCTCCATGCAGCCGCCATGGACTGGCGCGTCACTGTCTGGCGCACTGCCTCTCCTGCGGCCCGGTTCTCCGAATTTTCCGACGGATTCATCCGTTCAAACCGGTATTTTTGAACCGCCTGTGGGTATTTTTCTTTATCCACTTTATCGGTGAACATGGAAAGGGGCCTCACATAAACTTTAAATTCCCCGTAAAGGGCCTGGTATACCACCATGGCCTCTCCTGTTTCCGAATGTTCTGCAACAGCGATAATCTGGTAAACCCCTTTTTTAAAATGCCGGTAAAACTCTCCCGGCTTTGGCGCCCGTTCTGTCATTCTGTCCCGTCTCCTCTCCGGTAAACAGCCGACTGGCTTCCATTTTCTAAAACCAATCGGCCATCTAAATTTTTGACACATATATCATAACCGTCTGTATGTTATCATATCACAACTTCTTTTCCTTTTCCAGATTTCTTTCTCGCTTGTCTATTTTCATCCACTGTGTTAAAATCCACTTAATATAGAAGAAAGCAGGTTCTCCACCTATGAAACCTATAAGATTAGATAAATTTTTAGCCGATTCCGGCGTCGGCAGCCGAAGCCAGGTGAAATCCTTGTTGCGAAAAGGAGCCGTCTGCGTCAACGGAAAGCCAGCCCAAAAGCCGGAGATGAAAGTAGACCCGGAAACAGATGAGATTACCTGTCGGGAAATTTTACTATCCCACTCCGAATTTTATTATTATATGCTCAACAAACCCGCAGGATATGTTTCCGCCACCGATGACAACACCGCCCCTACAGTACTTTCCCTTTTAAAAAATGTTCCGGGGCGGGAGCTTTTTCCTGTGGGACGGTTAGATAAGGATACAGAAGGACTGCTGCTGATCACCAATGACGGTCCTCTGGCCCACCGCCTTTTGTCCCCCAAAAACCATGTGGACAAAACTTATCTTGTCCATGCCCTAGGACTCATCACTGCCGATGACCTCATCCGCCTGGAGAGCGGTATCGACATCGGAGAAAAAGCCCCCACCCTTCCGGCGGGGGCCAAACTTCTATCCGTCAAAACAAACAACGGCCGTGCTGTCAGCCTGGTAGAACTTACGATCCACGAGGGGAAATTCCATCAGGTAAAGCGGATGTTTCAGGCTATAGGAAAACCCGTTCTCTCCCTGAAACGCCTTTCCATGGGAACGCTTCTGCTGGATGAAACTCTGGCTCCCGGAGAATTCCGAATGTTGACGGACGAAGAACTTGCTAATCTTCGCGCGTGAGCGGTTCCGGAAGCCGTTAAATTGACCCAAAGCCGTCAAAGTCCTGTTTTCAGCCAGGCAAGAGTATCCTTCACCGAAGTTTCATGATGATAGGTCGGCCAATACTCCAGCCCGAAATATCCCTGATACGCCGTCTCCCGTATGGATTCTATAATTTTAGGATAATAAAGTTCTCCGCTTTGCGGCTCGTTTCTTCCCGGAATCCCCGCACAGTGGAAGTGGCCGATCCATTCCAGGTTCTGCCGGATATTTTCTGTAATATTCCCTTCCATTACCTGCATGTGATAACAGTCATACAGGACTTTTACATAAGGGCTGTTCACACACCGGACGATCTCAAACGCATCGTAGGAAGAGTCCAGATAATACCCTTTGTGGTCTTTCCTGCTGTTCAGAGCCTCCACCACCAAAAGGCAGCTTCGTTTTTCCATCAGTTCCGCCGCCGCTTTCAGATTTTCAATCAGCAGCGCCTTCTGATTGTCCCGATGAGTATTGACATCCCCGGCCAACCCGATAAATGTCCTGCACCCAAGGATTTCCCCCATATCCGCCGTGAAAGAAAGTTCCCTGAGAACCGCATTTCGATCCGAATTCAACCGGACATCCCAGGAATTCCGTACACTCATGGCCGCCACAGGCATTTGTTCCCTCTCGCATATTTTCGCTATTTTTTCCAGGTCTTTATCTTCTCCGCTCCAGAATTCAACCGCATCCGCTCCACATTCTTTTGCCTTCGCAATCCGCTCACAGATATCCACCTGCGCAAAAACCGGCTCAATACATAATGAATACCTCATACTTTTTCCTCCTTCGGCAAATGTGCGCAGAGCAGCGGAAGTCCCAAAGCTTCCGCTTTTCTCCTGATATACCCCGTGGCCCGGACGTATTCTTCCTCCGTATCCAGATGCTCGGCCATAACCGGGAGATCCGGATTCAGGCTTTTGCACACGGACAGCAGCGCTTCATAGTCAAAAACCCCTTCCCCAGGTAAGACTTCCTGCACATGCATTGTCAATTTCTTTCCGACCTGAATATCCTTTGCGTGGACAGAACGGATCTGCGATCCGAATTCCCGAAAGAACTCTCTAGTGTATGCCCCGTTCCGGAAAATCCTGTCAAAAGAATTCATCAGATTGCACATATCTGCATGTACCGCAAAACGGGGATGATCCACCGCGTCCAGAAGCCTCCGCATACTTTCGATGCCGTCCGGATACATCCACGGCATCGGCTCAACCGTATAACAGGTATACTGCGGATCCGCCCGGTCTAAAATCCGGCAGATCATATCCGTTATCCGGCGGAAGGTTTTATCTGTCAGATTATCCGGATGCGGCCCGTCCCAGGTATCGGACAGGGAGCCGGAGATATTGACGCAGCAAACAGCATGTACCCTGTCGGCCAGCTTCAGGGCGCGTACGGTATCTTCCATATTTTTCTTCCGCTCCAGATTATCCGCCGCCAGCAAATTGTTCCATGCCCCCACTTCCGCAAGCAGCAAATCATGTCTCCTGGCTTCGCAGACATATTCCTCTTCCAGGCGCATATCCGCACCAGGCCGGAGCGGCCAGTAGGCCGCTCCATATCCGTGGCGGACATGAAGTTCCGCCCATTCTTTTGCATTCGTGTATCCAAAAACCCATGCTCCCAGCCGCATGACGTTCCCCCTTACTTTTTGAATGTACAGAGCAATTCGATAAAGCAGCCCAGCTGCCCCCTGGCATCCAAATACGCGTACGCGCCGCTGGCATCATTATATTTTCCGTACTGAGTCAGTTTCATTCCGAATGTTTCGCAGGCTTTTATGCTTTCTTCAATGTCCTCCACCTGGTAAGCGTAATGATGAATCCCTCCGCCCGTCTCATCCAGGAAATCCTGCCAGGTGGATTTTCCGCCGTAAGGTTCAATGATCTCAAGCTGAATGTTCCCCACCTCAAAGAACGCCATACGGCAGCTGCTGGTCAATGCAGGCTCCCCCATATATCTGCATCCCGTGATCTCATACGGACCTCCGTCTGAAGTCGGCGGCACTTCCATTCCAAGAAACTGCGCGTACTTTTTCTTCGTCTCCTCCACATCCTTGCAGATTACAGCAATCTGGCAGGGCGATACCGTCCCAAGAATCCCATTCATATGTAAGTTCTCCTTTCTCGTTACCTGTTTTGATAGGAATCCGGATTTTCCCTGAACGTCCGGATCCGTTCCGTATTGTCTTCCACACACTTAATATTCAGTTCCACGCCGAGTTCTTTTCCTGTGTCCACAAAAGAATACGTTGTATCCGGATAAAACCCTTCATGGTACGGCATGGCTGTTCCTGAACTTCCGCCGATCTGCTTGTAAGCGTCCGGGCGTTCCCCGTCCACATAAAATGCCAGATTCATAACTCCTTCACCATGTTTTTCCAGATATCTCCGCCACGGATTCCCTGCGGTTTCCCCCGGCCCGAAAATTTCCAGGATCACGTCATTTTCCAGCCGGTATAAAATAAACGGTTCTCTGAAAGAATCTGCCTTTCCGTCCGTATAGGAAGGCACTTCAGACCAGGGCGGCGTCATCAGGTGTTTGGCAGGCATGTCCAGTATCCTTGACCAGTGCTCCTCCGCTTTTTTCAAATCCCATGTCACGATACAGACCTGCTTCAAACCTGTATTTCCAATTTTCATGCTGCTCCTCCTAACTGTTCTGCATCTGTGCAATCCTGTTGAGACGTTTTGCCTGCGCGCGGGCGCTGACCACGTCAATAATCACGGCAAACAGAATCAAAAATCCCTTTGCAATCACCTGCCAGTTGGGATTGATACCCAGAAGGTTCATTCCATTATTTACGATTCCTACCAGCAGGCAGCCAAACAGAGTTCCCCATACATTTGCCTTTCCTCCGCTCATGGAGGTTCCGCCGATTACAACCGCCGCGATTGCATCCATTTCCATCCCGACGCCCGCGCCTACCTGTGCGCTCCCCACGCGGCCTGTCATAATAATAGAAGCTACGCCTGCGCACAGGCCGCAGCAGATATAAACGCCGAAATTGATCCGCTTTGTATTGATGCCGGAGGCTCTGGCCGCCTCCGCGTTCCCCCCGACAGCCAGAATATATCTGCCGAACTTCGTCCGGTTCATCATGACCCAGACGGCTAAAACCACCAGCAGCATAATATAGATCGGCATCGGAATTCCGAAAAGATACCCCTGCCCCAAAAACAGAAGCTCCGAAGGAAGTCCCGAAACCGGAACCAGATCCGAAATCAGATAATTGACCCCTTTAAAGATCGACTGAGTCGCCAATGTTACGATAAAAGCCGGGACACTGAACAGCGACAGGATCGCCGCATTGAGAAGCCCCCCAAAAACTGCCACGCCGAACACGATCAGGATCGCCGCCGGCAGCGGAACACCCGCCTCCTTCACCAGCTTTGCCAGAATCATGCCGCAAAGCCCCATCAGAGTTCCTATGGACAAATCCATATTTCCGGAGGACAGCACAATGGTAAAACCGATAGAAAGCAGCGTACTGACACATACCTGACGGACCACATTCAGCAGATTAGAGGATGTAAGAAACGCCGGAGACGCTATGGACAAGATGACGCCGAGAGCAATCACGATCAAAAGCGCTTTGTTTCCCATCAACAGATTCTGAATGACAGCGCTTTTTTCTTCTCTTTTCATATTCGCATTTTCCTTTCCTGAATTTCATTTACTCTTTCGCCCTGCTGACACCGAATGCATATTCTGCCAGTATTTCCTGTGTCGTATGCGCACGGTTGGTCTCATGAACCAGTCGCCCTTCCCGAACCACAAACGTCCGGTCACAAAGCGACAGAATTTCCGGCATTTCCGACGAAATAAACAGAATTGCAACTCCCTGGGCTGCCAGTTGGTTCATCAGCTGATAAATTTCCATCTTTGCTCCGATGTCAATTCCCCGCGTCGGTTCATCCAGTATTAAAAAGGAAGGTTTCGTCAGCATCCATCTTCCCAGAATGGCTTTTTGCTGGTTCCCTCCGGACAATGATTTGATCAGATCGCTTTCTCTGGCATACTTGATCGAAAGCTTCTCCGACATCCGGTGAAACTCCGCGTTTTCCTCCCCCCGTTTTACAAATCCGGCCTTTGTCATACGGAACAGATCCGCTATCGTGGTATTGTGTTTGACAGACATCGTATAGATTGCCCCCATACGAAGCCGGTCTTCCGTCACCATTCCCAGACCGTTCCGAATCGCTTTCCTGGGTTCTGTATTTCGTATTTCTTTTCCATGCATAAATAACTGGCCGGAATCCGGACGGTCAATCCCAAAAATCGCCCTCGCAATTTCTGAACGTCCGGCTCCCATCAAGCCGGAAAATCCGACAATCTCCCCGGCATGTACCTGAAAGCTTACATCCTGGAAGACGCCTTTTCTGGAAAAATTTTTTGCTTCAAATACCACGTCGCCGATTTTGGTCTCCTGTTTCACGAAGGAATGGGATACATCCCTTCCAACCAGCATCTGAATCAGTTCCTCCATTTTTATCTGCTCATTCAGCAGGCAGGTTCTGACATGCTGCCCGTCCCTGAGCACTGTGACACTGTCGCAGATCGTAAAAATTTCTTCTATTTTATGGGAGATAAACACAACGGTAACTCCCTGTTTCGTCAGTTTGCGGACAATGGAATACAGTAATTCCACTTCCTCGTTTGTAAGCGCCGATGTGGGTTCATCCATAATAATCAGCCTGGAATTGTAGGATACCGCCCGGGCCAGTTCCACCAGCTGCATCATAGCAACACTCAATACAGATACCTGTTTTCCCGGATCAACATGGATCCCCAGTTGTTCAAACAAATCCTTCGTTGCCTGATATCTGGCTTTTACATTAATAAACGGTCCTTTGGAAAACTTGTTTTCCCTGCCGATCCATACGTTTTCCGCCACATCCATTGTCGGGATCAGGCTGATTTCCTGATGGATCATGGAAATCCCGGCATCCAGAGCATCCTTCGGCTCCCTGAAACGGACCTTTTTTCCCATAAACTCGATCTCTCCGGCATCTGCCTGATGAATGCCAAGAAGAATTTTCATCAAAGTGGATTTTCCTGCTCCGTTTTCGCCGATCAATGCCCGGACTTCACCCTTTTTTAATTCAAAATCCACGTTATGAAGGGCGTTTATTCCGGTAAACCATTTATGGATCCCCTGCATTCTCAAGATCGTATCTTCCATATAAACCCTCGATTCTGCCTTTGGGGCAGGCTTTCCGGCCTGCCCCTTATGGTCTGTCATTCTCCGGTATACCAGTCTCCGATATTCCCTGCATCGATGGTACTCAGTACATCTGTCCCGCAGTCAAAATAATCATCCGTAAACTCTCCGAGAGCCGCCTGCGCCGTAACCTGTGCCATCAGGTATCCGCCCTTGTAGGCATCGATTCCTACCGTCATATCCACGGTTCCTTCATTGATCGCATGCAGTACGTCCGCCGTCGCGTCGGTCGCCGTAATAATATATCCGTCCTTCGTACCGTTCGCGCCGATAATTGCATTGGAAGCGCCGCATGCCATCATGGCTCCCGCTGCGATTACGCAGTTCATCTGTCCGTCTGGATAACTCTGTAACCAGTTTTCCATACACTCCATAGCTTTCTGTGTATCCCAGTCACAATATTGTTTCGCAACCACCGTGATCCGTCCCGGATAATTTTCTTCCAAAAGCTCTACCAGATGATCGATACGGACCAGCTGCGCCGTCTGGGAGGCCGTTCCGTAAATCAGGCCGATTTTAAGTTCCAGTTCGGAATCCGCATCCAACTGTTTTGAATACCAGTCGTACGCCATCTCCGCCATGGTCGCCTCGTCGCAGAGATTAAAGGTAATAATGCCGGGCAGCTCCATGCCGCGCATCTCAATCACAGGAATCTTTTGGTCAATCAGGGACTGCGCCGTCGTCTTCAGGCCTTCCGGATCTACTGAGCTGAGTGCAATTCCAGCAGCGCCCATTTCTACCATACTTTCCACATCGCCCATCTGCTTTTCAACCTGTCCTTCGGCCACTGTCACAACCGCTTCCAGTTCAGGTGTATTTCCTGCCGCGTTCCATTCATCCACATAATCCCGGAACGCCTGCATTTTACTATTCTCATTCTCATCGGACTGATTGCTGGAATAGCCAATCACCACTTTTTCACCCGATGCTACGGCTCCCGTCCCGTCTTCTGCCTGAGGTTTTTCCGTCTCTCCTGCAGGCGCCTGCGTTTCCGCCTTCGTGCCGGCATCTGTTTCTTTTTTGCCGTTCCCGTCCGATCCGCAGCCAGCCAGGCTGAGTACCAACAGAATCCCTAAAACGACTGCTGTGATTTTTTTCATCTTTTTTCCTCCTTTTATTAAATATAGTTGACATGAACCTGAAGAATTATCCTTCTCCGGTTATCTCAAGCATAGCATTTATTGAAAATTTTTTCAATATTTTTTCGCAATTCAATGAAAATATCGTCATAATACCCAATTTATTTCCTATTTTTCTAGTGAAAACGCCTCTTTTCTTTCATCTTTATTGAAATATTTTCATTTTTTTCAATAAAACTCTGGTTTTTCTTGACATCCATATAAAACATCTATTATGATAAAACAAGACAGGAGGAAAACTATTGTGGGAAAAAAGATTACAATCACAGATATTGCAAAAGAGACAGGACTCTCTCCTTCCACGATCTCAAGAGCATTGAATCATAAGCATCTGGTCAATCCGGATACCCTCCGGCAAATCACTGCAGCCATGGAAAAGCTTGGCTATAAGCTTCCCCAGGCCGCCCCTCAGGCAGAAGAAATCCAGAAGCGGATTCTGGTTGTCAATGTATCGGATATCAGTAATTCCTTTTATGCAAAAATTTATCAGGGGATTGTTGCGTCCGCAACCAACCATGGCTGGTATGTCATGATCACACAGGAGCATATCAACAGTCTGACCCTCAGCCATTTTCTGAAATTATTAAAGAACTGCAACGCGATCGGCCTGATCCTGTGCGATCTGCTGGAACGCGAAGTATTAGACGCACTGTCCGAGGTTCTGCCTGTTGTCCAGTGCTGTGAATTTGACCCGGTTTCCCGGATCCCTTATGTTGGAATTGATAATTATACGGCGACTCTGACCTTAATGGAATACCTGATCTCCCACAACCACCAGCGGATCGCCCTGGTAAACGGCCCGCAGCATCTGGTCGGTGAACAGGAGCGCCAGCGGGGATATGAAACGGCGTTGACAAACGCCCGAATCCCGCTGGAGCCCCAGTTAATGCTGCGTCTTCCTTCTTCCGACTATTTTATGGCCCACACCGGCGTACTGCAGCTTTTAAATTCCGGCAATATACCGGATGCCATTTTCGCAGTATCCGACCTTCTGGCATTCGCCTCAATCAATGCCATACAGGAATTCGGGCTTTCTGTCCCCGGGGATATCTCGGTCATCGGTTTCGACAATATCATCCTTTCCGAAATGTCCACTCCCAAGATTTCCACCGTAAACCATCCCTGCTTCGAGATCGGTTTCCTCTGCGGAGAAATGATTCACCAGCAATGCAGCAATCACCAGACACGCCCTCAGAGCGCCCTTTTAAACACCGAACTGATTTTAAGGGACTCTACCAGATAGTTTATAAATTCCGGTAGTCTTTCAGCGCTTTCAGGCTGAGTTTCGCGTCTTCAAGTATATCGGCCCGGCTGTTGTCCTGTTCCACAATCACCCAGGGAAGGCTGTTTTTTTCCACCCACTCGAGAATCGGCTTATTCTTCATTTTTCCCGTGCCGACAGCGGAAAAAAACGGCATCTCCTGCCCTCCGGCCATACCGCCGCCGGTAAGGGACAGGTAATCTTTTACATGGATCATCCGAAGTCTGTCTTTTTTTTCCTCCATGTAAGAAACCGGATCAACTCCCGCGTAATAAGTCCAGAAGGTGTCAAGCTCCAGCCCTGTTTCTCCATCGGAATCCAGAATCGTATCCAGCACGTACCTGTCCGCCTCTTTCGCAAACTCAAAATCATGATTATGGTAAGCAATTTTTATGCCATATGCTTTTGCCAGACTGCAGATCTTGGAAAGCAACGTTCTTACCATGGAAAACCCTTCCGGGTTTCGGATTTTTGGAGCCATCCAGGGAACCGTGACGCAAGGGATGCCTGCTTCCTTTGCATAAGCAAGCTCTCCTTTTGCATCCGCTTCCCACCGTTCCAGCTGAACATGGGAATTCATGGCTTCCACGTTACATTCTTTGAGAAACTCTTTTAATTCTCCGGCAGGTATCCCTTCATAGCTGTAGAACTCCACGCCGTCATAGCCCATAGCCGCAATTACCTGAATCGTACGCTTCAGGGCTTCGCCTCCCCCGCAAAGCTCCCGCGCCGAATAAAGCTGGTATCCGATTTTCATATGTCCGCTCCTTTTATCCGGTTTTATTTCCTAAGCCCACCACATCTCGGCAGGTTTTTCCTCAATCAGGACCTCCTTCAGAAAAGAAACCGCTTTTTCCAGTCCCTCCTTCACAGACATCAGGCTGTCTTCATGCTCAATGGAAACGGCTCCGTCATAACCGGCCATCCTGAGGGCGGAGATAATATCTTTCCACGTCTCAAGGTCATGTCCATATCCCACTGTCCGGAAAATCCAGCTTCTGTGCAGTTCGTCGCCGTAAGGTTTTGTATCCAAAACTCCTGTTCTGGCCGTATTCATGGCATCAATCTTACAATCCTTCGCATGGACATGATAAATGATTCCGGCCAATTCCCGGATAGAAGAAATTCCGTCCATCCCCTGCCAGAACAGATGGCTGGGATCATAATTTGCCCCCAGCGCCGGCCCGATCTCCCTGTGGATCCGAAGCATGGTTTCCGTATTATAGACGCAAAAGCCCGGATGCATCTCAAAAGCCACCTTAACTCCATGGGATCCGGCAAATTCCGCCGCCTTTCTCCAGTAAGGAAGGAGCTTGTCATTCCACTGATAATCCAGTATCTTTGTAAAATCATCCGGCCACGGGCAGGTAACCCAGTTGGGATATCTGGATCCCTCACTGTCTCCGGGGCACCCGGAAAAGGTATTGACTACACCCACCTCCATTTCCTCCGCCATATAAACCGCATTCTCAAAATCTCGAACCGCCTTCTTTGCCGTCTCCTCATCCGGATGAACCGCATTCCCGTGTGCGGAAAATGCACTGATTTCCAATCCTGAAGCTTTTATGGTTTCCTTAAATTCCTTCAGTTTCGCCCTGTCCTTTAGTAAAACCTCCGGGTCGCAATGGGCGTTGCCCGGAAAACCGCCGCATCCAATCTCCACTGCCTGTGCTCCCAGCCCTTTTAAATAAGAAAGAGCCTGTCCCACCGGCATTTCCGACAGAGGAACTGTCAATACACCTAATTTCATACATTCACCCACTTTCCAATTTTTGCGCTTTCCATACACGCCTCCACCAGCTTCATAATCTGTACGCCGTCCGCAAAAGTTGCGTAAGCCTGACCAGTCTGGCTGTAAGTCCCCGCTTCAATAGACGCATAATATTCCCTGATCCCGTTTCGGAGGGCGTCGCTCCAGCCTACCGGATGGCCTCCCGGAAGTGTTGCGTAACGTACCGCGCTACCGCTCAGCGTTCCCGGCGCCGCCCGAAGGATCTGAAGGCCGTTTTCCCTCGTTCCCACAACCAGCGTGTCCGGATTCTGCTGCTGCCATTCCAGCGAACACTTTTCTCCGGAAACCTCCAGCCTCAGATCATTCAGATGGCCTCCGCTGACCTGGGAAAGATTCACTGTACCGATTGTTTCATCTTCAAACCGCACCATAATAAAAGCTGCGTCTTCCGAATCCACAGGAACCAGCTCATAGCTGCCGCTTTCCGTCTGTTCAAATGTCTTCACTTCTTTCTTCGGCTTTTTCCGAAACGGATGGACAGTCAGCATCTCGGCGCGCACCGCCGTGATTTTCTTTCCCAGTACACACTGGACAGTATCAAACCAGTGGCTTCCAATGTCCGCAATGGTCCTGGAAGCCCCGCCCATATCGGCGGTCAGCCGCCAGTTGTAATCCGAATCAAACATCATCCAGTCCTGAATATACTGGCCCGTCACGTGAAAAATCCGCCCCACCGAACCGTTTTTCACCCGTTCCTTCATTTCCTGGACAATCGCATTATTCCGGTAATTAAAGTTCACTCCTGCCGCCACATGTTTTTCCTCTGCAATCCTCAGAAGCTCTTCCCCCTGCTTCACCATAACCGCCAGAGGTTTTTCACTGTAAATGTGAATCCCCTGCTCCATCACATATTTATTGATCTCGTAATGAAGGCCGTTTGGGGTACAGTTGTGCACCACATCCGGACGAATTTCCTCAATCATCTTTTTATAGTCCGTATAGACGTGCTCCACGCCGAGAACCTTTGCCTTTGCCGTAAGGGTCTTCAAATCAGTACCCACCAGAGCCGCCACTTCATTGCCCGGAATCCTCCTGACCGCTTCCGTATGCTGTTCACCGGTAAAACCGGCTGCAATTACTGCTATTTTTCGTTTTCTCATGATCACTCCTTTTTACTTTCGGTTGACTTGTTCCTGAAATAATAATATTCATTTCATGAAATTTTGTCAATTATTTTTTATATTATTTATATTTTACACAATTTTTCTCTTTCATATTTATGCATAATGCATATTTTTTTGTTTCTTCTGTTCTTTTTTATGAAATAGATTGATTTTTTTCATGAAATATCTTATAGTGAAGACAGAAAAAGGAAACAGGAGAAAAAAGCAATATGAATACAGACGTGGAAAAAAATAAAAAGATAACTGTTTCGGACATTGCCGCCGCCGCCGGAGTGTCTCCTGCAACCGTATCCCGCGTCCTCAACCGCCAGGGAATCGTAAAAGACGAAACCAGCCGCCGGGTAATGGAAGCAGTAAAGCGTCTCGGTTATCCGTTCAAAGAGCCGCCCTTGCCTCCATCCGTTTCCCCACCCGGTGAACTGATTGTAATGACGCTCCCCTCCCTCTCCAATCCTTTTTACGATGCCATCATCAAGGGAGCCAGAACTTCTATCATGAGGCACGGACATTCCCTCCTTGTTCATGAGGGGCATATCAACCAGGGAACCATTGAGCCATTTTTAAAGATGATCCGGCAAAATAAAATTGCCGGCCTGATCACCTTAAACCATATTGACACGCTGTTCTTAAAAAAACTGGCAAATGCCATCCTCCTTGTCCAATGCTGCGAATACAACGAAGGAATGGAACTTCCCTATGTAAGCATTGACGATGTCTCCGCCGCCCGGTATGCCGTGGAGCATCTAATTGCCCAAAAATGCCGCCGGATTGCATTTATCAATGCGCCGCTTCGGTATAAGTATGCCAGGCATCGTCTGGAAGGTTACCTACAGGCTCTAAAAGAAGCAGGACTTCCCATTGTCAACGATTATATCGTCCAGCTTCCCGAAATTGATTCGGATCTGGCCACTTCGGCCGCACTGCAGCTTCTGAGCCTTCCCTCTCCTCCAGACGGAATCTTTGTAATTTCCGACGTATACGGAGCCGCCGTCTTAAGAGCCTGTCACCTGTCGGGCTGTAAAGTTCCCGACCAGGTAGCCGTAGTGGGTTTTGACAATCTGGAAATGGCCAAGATTCTGATCCCTTCCCTTACATCTGTCAACCAGCCCAAAACCCAGTTGGGTTTTATGGCCGCAGAAGCGCTGATAGAAAAGCTCGCTGACAAACACGGCCCCAATAAAAAAATCCTTCTTGAAACAGAATTAATTGTAAGAGAATCTTCTTCTCTTTGATCTGTCCAAAAAGAACCTGAAAGGAAATTAGATTATGAAAAAAAACGTACGTGAAAAACCGATGGATTCCAATGTTGCCACCAGAGAATATTTTGACGAGATTTTAGTAGAAATGCGTCACATGGACGCCGTCCTTCCCGATACCACCCTTTCTCTTTACGGAAAAACCTTCCGCACCCCCATCATGATGGCGGCGCTTTCCCACCTGAAAGGAAAAAACAACGACGGCGACGGAATGGTTCAGATGGCCAGGGGCGCCGGACTTGCCGGCTGCGTCAACTGGGCGGGAATGGGGACAACTAAGCAGCTCGCAGACATCCTCTCCGTGGGAACCCCCACGATCCGCATCATCAAGCCTTATGCGGAAGACTCTCTTGTTCTGGAAAGAATAGAGTTGGCAGAAGAACTTGGCGCATTGGCTGTCGGCATGGATTTGGATCACGGATTTGAGGGGAGCGGAAATTATGACAATATCCTCGGTTTTCCCATGCGCCCCAGAAGCCTCACGGATATCAAAAACTATTGCAGACGGACAAAGCTTCCCTTTATCGTAAAAGGAGTATTAAGTCCCGCGGAAGCGGAAAAATGTCTGGACGCCGGTGTTGGCGGCATCGTCGTCTCTCATCACCATAGTATTATGCCCTCTGCCGTTCCGCCCCTTATGGTCCTGCCTGAAATCGCCAGAGTCATAAACGAACAGATCCCTATTTTCGTGGACTGCGGCGTCTCCAACGGCGCCGACGCCTTCAAAGCCCTCGCTCTCGGTGCGACAGCAGTCAGTGTCGGGCGTCCTGTCATGGCTGCCATTCTCGAAGACGGTTCCGAAGGCGCCGCCCAAGTGATTCATGACATCACCAGCGAGTTAAAAGGAATGATGGCCAGAACCTGTTCCCCGGATATTTCTTCCATTGATCCGTCCCTTCTGTGGCACAGAAGCGGCCGCAGGCTAATCGAGTAGGGAAGGTTTTATCTTCCCCTACTTGATCAGCGGCCTGCGCGCCGTTGCAGCGGTCAGCCGGCATCTTCCATATGCTTGACAAACACTTCCATAGAGCCTATGTATCGACTGCTAATATCATAGCGGATAATTTGCATATCCAGGTTGTCCAGTATATTTTTCAATGACTCGTAAGAAACATAAGTATAATGGGTTAATATGTGCCACATGCAATGCGAAAACTTCTGCATTCTGGCATATGCACTATTGTAATTCGGAGTGGAAATCCAAAGGATTCCGTCCTTTTTCAACATTCTCTTCACCTTTTTTAATACATGGAGCGGCTCTGTTACGTGCTCAAGTACATCCCCCATAACTATCACATCATACTGTTTGTCCGTTTCATAATCCATGATATTACACCAGCTAATATTAACGTCAAGCACGGAAGAGATACGTTCACAGTCCTCCTTACAAATCTCAACGGCCTCAACCTGATAACCAAATTCCTGGGCGACAGCCAGCATTTCACCAGTTCCAACCCCGATTTCCAGATAATCCGTCCCTTTTGTCAGCATTTTGAACTGATTAAAAATCGAGCTATAAAAACTCAACAAAAACTGGGTTCCCAGTACCTCTTTTTCCTTTTTTGCATAACTTCCATTAATAAGAACCGCATCAGATACGGGAAAGTTATAAGTAAAAAGATTTTCACACTTATCGCATTTCATCCAAAGTTTTGCAGGCGGAAGCAGCTCATTCTTTTTTAAGTAAGTTATCTGAGGAGAACAGTAGTGAGGGATATGGTGGTTTTTCCCACTGCCGCAAAAAGGGCATATTTCCGTCAGATTTTCTTCCGTTGCCCTGCCCTCATAACGATATTCAATTCCCAAATTCTTTGCCAGGTCACGATCAACTGTAAACGCCATTTTTGTCAACTCATAACATCGCATCGGATCCTCGATCTCCAGCTGCCGGGCGCATGCATAAATCCCCATAGATTTGATATTAGGAATGTCAATATGTTCTGAATAAAAGTTTAACACTTGATCCACTTCTTCCCGCGAAAAATCAAGTGTCTCATCCATGGTTTCTTTATAAATTTTCACTGCGGCATACGCCGCATAGATATGAGCGGCATAACCCAGCCATTGTTTTTCTTCAAAATCCGACAATCCATTGTTTTCTAAAGCTTTAAGCATAGCCAAAGAATTCTGCTGAAAACTATCTTTATCATTTATGACCTGCAGAATATCTTCATAATAATTCAATAATTTCTTTTTGATCCCGATCATAGTCATATGCTGACCACTGCAACATCTGTAACTTTTTTATAACTTCTAACATAATTTTCTCCTTTATATCTCTTATGTTTTTAAAGGCGGCAGCCCAGGCTGTCACCCCAGTTTTATATTGCAGGTATCTTTTGATTCAACACGGATTTCCACCTGGCAGTTGGCCATATGCTGATATTCCACCTCCAGCCGGTAATTTAACCGAAGGAGGATCATATCTTCCTCTTCAGTCAGGTCAATTCCATCTGTCTCCAGTCCCACCATCAGCTTTCCATAGGGCATATCATAATAAGAAAACGTTTTTTTATGCAGTCCAAATACCATATGAATACTGGACTCCCCACTTTTTAAAATCTCCGCTCCGCCTTCATACATTTTGATGGTATTTCTGGCCTTCTTCTTTCCATCTTCAGAAATTTCCTCATAAACCACATAGTGCTTACCATTTTTCCAATAATACTCCCCCGCGGTGATCAGCTGCATCCTGTCCTCTTCCACGGCCCCACCGGTCTGATGATTCCCCATAAATATAATTACATCCTTCTGCATATCATCTCCTTTTGGAAACAGCCTGCCCTGCCATCCCCGCAGTCACAAACAAGCTTTCCGTCTCCTCAGCCTCAAAGGCTTCTATATTTATCTGCTTTACCCTCTCAATGTCATAGGGCAAAATGGAATTGGCAAAATTGCAGAACTTCTCCGCCGCATCACTCACAAAAAATTCGTACTTTTTCTTCTCTTTCGCTACACCCTTCCCGCAGGAAAGCCCCTTTTTGTCCAAAAGCTCTCCCAGTTCCATCGCCACCTCATAGGCCGGATTCACAAGGGTTACATCCTCGCCGGCCACTTTACTGAAAGTAGAACGCAAAAGCGGATAATGGGTACAGCCCAAAATCAGAGTATCAATGGATTTATATTCCAGGTCTTTCAAATAACGGCTGACCACTTCTTCTGTAATCATATCATGGAGCCATCCCTCTTCCACCAAAGACACCAGCAAAGGACATGCTTTCCCATAAACTTGCGCTTCCTTATTATATTTCTTCAGGGCCTTTTCATACATCCCGCTCTCAATGGTCCCGGTGGTTCCCACCACGCCGACTCTCCCGTTTCTGGTGACAGCCCCTGCCACCCTGGCGGCGGCATCAATGACACCAATGACAGGAATCTCAAGCTCCCTTTTTATTTCCTCCAGCCCATAAGCAGTCGCCGTATTGCAGGCAATCACAATCGCCTTCACATCTTTTGTCTTCAGGAAGCGGACAATCTGCCTGGAAAAACGAACCACTGTATCTTTTGATTTGGTTCCATAAGGCAGCCTGGCCGTATCCCCAAAATACACCATCCGCTCTTCAGGAAGCTGGCGCATGATTTCCCGCGCCACAGTAAGCCCTCCCACACCGGAATCAAAAACCCCGATGGGTGCATCAATTCCCATTTATTTCTCCTTTCTGGTAAAAGCCATCTGAATCAGCTCCTCTACCAGCTGAGGCTTTGCAATGCCCTTGTTTTCCCAGAGCATAGGATACATGCTGATGGCTGTAAAACCAGGAAGCGTATTGATCTCATTGAATACCACCTGATTTTTGTCCCTGGTCACAAAAAAATCCACTCTGGAGAGGCCAAAGCCATCCACTGCTTTAAATATCCTGACAGCATCCTCTCTGATCTCCTCCGTAATTCCATTCGGAAGAGCAGGGTCAACAACTGTTTTTGATTCTGCATTATGATATTTAGCTTCATAATCATAGAAGTCTGCTGCTGCCAGAATTTCTCCCACTCCGGCAGCCTTCACCTCACTGCCGCCCAAAACCGCACATTCGATTTCCCGGCCCACAATGGTTTCCTCCACCAGAATTTTCCTGTCATGGTCAGCTGCCTCCAATAAACCGCTCTCCAGCATTTGCCTGTTCTCTGCTTTTGAGACGCCTTTGGAAGAACCTGCATTGCAAGGCTTAATAAAGACGGGATAAGAAAATTCCTCCTCCACTCTGGCCGTAACTTTAGCCAAATCCGACAACTCTTCCCTCCGCACTGCCACATACCGTGCCTGCCGGATCCCCAATGTGTCTACAATGATTTTTGTATACAGCTTATCCATAGAAACAGCCGAAGCCAGCACACCACAGCCCACATAGGGAATCCCGGCCAGCTCAAAAATCCCCTGTACTGTTCCGTCTTCCCCATACAGTCCGTGAAGTACGGGGAAAACCACATCCACCCGTCTGCAATTCACCTGATTTCCATCTATAAGCAGTAAGCCGTGGTGCCCCTCGTCCGGGGACACTATGGCCCTGGTACTTCCGTCCCTCCACGCGCCGGAACGAATATCTTCCACCGAATTCGTAAGAAGCCATTTTCCCTCTTTTGTAATGCCAATCATAATCACATCATATTTGTCATGGTTAATGTTCGTAATCACAGTCTCTGCCGAAATGCAGGAAACCTCATGTTCCGATGACTGTCCTCCAAAAAGTACTGCAACTGTCTGTCTCTCCATGAAAATACCCTCTTTCTATCATCCCATCCTCTTACAGAGAATAATCCTTTTTAAGTTCTTTCTCATTGTACCCTTCTTTTCTCATTTCTTCAATGTTAAATTGTAATAAATTCCAAAAAAAGGGGAACACTCCTGATATACCAGTTTACATAAAGGAGTATCAAAATATGAAAAAAGAACGAATTATCTTAAGTTTTCTTCTGGCCCTGCTATGCATGGGAACTATTTTCCTCTGGAAAACTTCTGCCCGGACAGTACAGGCTGTCCATGAAGATTTGGCTGACCACATTCTCCGGTTCCATGTCCTTGCAAACAGCGATTCCGACGAGGACCAGGCTCTCAAACTGTCTGTCAAAACTGCTGTCCTCAACTACCTGGAAAGCTCCCTTCCTGATGATGCAGATCTGGAATCTACAAAAACTTTTTTAGCAAATCATGAAACGGATATTAAAAAAATCGCCGAAGATACCATCTCTTCGGCTGGCTATGACTACTCCGTTTCTATTTTTCTGGAACCGTGGTATTTCCCCACAAAATCTTACGGAGACCTCACCTTCCCCTGCGGCACTTACGACGCTCTGCGCATTGTCATCGGAGACGGCGGCGGCAAAAACTGGTGGTGCGTCCTTTATCCGTCCCTCTGTTTTGTGGATGCCACCTACGGTGTCGTACCGGAAGATTCCAAAGAAGAACTTCAAACAATCCTTGACGAAGACACTTATGAAGCCCTCCTTCCCTCCGAAACTGCTTCAGAAAACGCTACCCCAAAAACAGAAGCGCCCCGAATCCGTTTCCGCCTGGTGGAATGGCTGGCAGAACTGTTTTAGAAACAGTTATTTTTCCTGCTGCCTGATATGCTTTGCCACCGTTTTTTCCTGCTTATCAATATGATTCCGAATGGCCCTTCTGGTGGCTTCCACATCGTGGAGGGCCAAAGCCCTCATGATTTCCTGGTGTTCCTGCACCAAAATCTTTCTTTGAGGCCTGTCCTTAATATGTTCAATCCGGTAACGGTACATCTGTTCCCTTAAGTGGTTCACCATTTGTATCAGGCGTTCATTATCCGTTGCCTGATAAATGAGTCCGTGAAACGTTTCATCTGCCTGCGCAATAACAGTGATGTCATCACTTCCAATCACAGAAGCAAATTTGTGGTTTGCCTGTTCCAACTGATGAAATGCTTCTTCCGCCATCCTCTCACAAGCCAGCTCACCGGCCAGTTCCTCAAGGGCCCTGCGGACCTCAAGTACATCCCTGAGATTCTTTCCCGAAATATGGGCCACCTCCGCCCCCTTTCTGGGAATCATAACTACCAGCCCTTCCAACTCCAGCTTTCGGATGGCCTCACGCACAGGTGTGCGGCTAACCCCCATTTTTTCCGCCAGTTGAATTTCCATCAACCTCTGGCCGGGAACCAGCTCCCCCCGCAAAATTGCCCGCCGCAGTGTATTAAAAACCACATCCCGCAGGGGAAGATATTCATTTTCATTCATTTTCAGCCCATCCATTTACTACCTCCCAATACGTTCAACCACATTTAACGGTTTCACCGTATATACCTGCTTTGCCAAACCGCCGGCCCGAATATCCCGGCCGACCTCATCTGCGATTTCCTCCTTCTCAAAGATCCCGAAAACCGTAGGGCCGCTTCCACTCATGAGGGCTGCCTGCGCACCTCCTGCCACCATACAGTCCTTCAGTTTCCGTATCTGAGGATAAACAGGAACCGTCACCGTTTCCAGAACATTTCCCAGACGGGTAGAAATTCCAGCCAAATCTCCTGCTCCCAGCCTGTCCACAATCCCGTCAATATCAGGATGGGAAGAAAGGCTTTCCACTTTTAAATTTTTATATACAAATTTTGTGGACACGCTGACCGGCGGCTTTGCCAGAAGAATAAAACAATCCGGCATAGGCGGAAGTGGTGTCAGACGTTCTCCAATTCCCTCAGCCAGGGCTGTTCCCCGCAAAATACAATAGGGAATATCTGCTCCCAACTTTACCCCCCGTTCCATCAGCGCTTTTTTAGAAAGCCCCAGCCGGAATAGCCGGTTTACCCCAACGAAAACCGCGGCGGCATCACTGCTGCCACCGGCCATCCCGGCTGATACCGGTATCTTCTTATACAAATTAATAAAAAGCCCGCCTTCTATACGAAACTCCTCCATGAGAAGTTTTGCCGCCTGAAAAATCAAGTTGTCCGGCCCGGTAGGCAAAAAAGGAAGATTTGTCCTGATCTCAATGCCGGATTCCCGCCGCCTTTCCAGCCTGATGCTGTCATAAAGGCCTACGGTCTGCATGACCATCCTCACCTCATGGTATCCATCTGGCCTCTTTCCGGTCACATCCAATCCTAAATTAATCTTCCCATAGGCCCGCAGGGTTATTTCCTCTTTCATATTGTACTCCAAAGTATTTTGTATCCATAGTATACACAATTTCCCTGCAAAATACAATTCCTTCTTGAGTTTCCATATGTTTGTTTTTAGAAAAAACAACCGGAAGAAGGTGGACTTTTTCCTGTCCAAATACAAAATAGGGAAATTCAAGAATTCCTCATCTCCCAGGATTACTCCGCCGCCTATCCGCGCTTTGCCGCTTCCCGTTCTTTCCGAAGCTTCTGGAAACGCCCGAACAAGCCGCCGTCCTGAGACGAATTCTTCTTTACAGCCCCCTGCCCTTTCGCCTCCTGCTCTTTGCGGTTGACATACTCCTGTACATAAGAAAGATACATCATAACAGAATTGGTCACTGCATTTTCGTCTATATTAAATTTCTCGTGGTGGTTGGGATATGCCCGCCCCATCTCTTCATTTCCTGCCCCGATAAAAGCAAAGGCTCCTGGAATCCGCTGCTGGTACACAGAAAAGTCTTCCCCCAGCATCATCTTAGGCACCTCGATAAACGCCTTTTCATCGAACACTTTCGTTGCTCCGGAAAAAGCAATCTCCGCCACATCGGGGTCATTGTCCACTGCCGGATGGGCAGAAAGATTATACTCCACATTGGCCGTCGCATGGTAAGCGGCCGCAGTTCCCATGGCCACCCGCTTCACAGCATTCTTAATCCGGCGTCCTTCTTCCCTGGAAAAGGTGCGGACCGTACCTTCCATAAAGGCAGAGCCGGCAATAACATTACGTACGCTGCCGCACTGTACATATCCGATGCTTACCACTGCCGAATCAATGGGGTTCGTCTCCCTGCTGACAATCTGCTGAAGGTTGATAATCATAGACGCCGCCGCCACCGTTGCATCCACACACTGCTGCGGTTTCCCTGCATGGCCCTGGCGTCCCTTGATACTGATCTTAAAGTAATCTGATTCTGCCATCCTGGGGCCTGGCTCAATATTCACATACCCCACCGGAATGTCCGCAAACACATGCAGGCCAAAAATCTGCTCTACATGATCCAGGTGCCCCGCCTCCAAAATCATTTTGGCCCCTCTGGAAATCTCTTCTCCCGGCTGGAATATCAGCTTCACCGTGCAGCCCAGTTCCGCCTCATGGGCTTTCAAAATCTTTGCAGCTCCCAAAAGCGCCGCCGTATGGGCATCATGGCCACAGGCATGCATAACCCCAGGTACACAGGATTTATATACAATATCATTCTGTTCTTCCACTTTCAGGGCATCTATATCTGCCCGCAGTGCAATCACCGGCCCCTGTTTTCCGATAATGCCTATCACTCCCGTTTCTGCCGCCCTTGTAAACGGGATCTCCATCTGCATAAGTTCCTCTTCAATCCGCTTCGTTGTCTCCCATTCTTCCAAAGACAGCTCCGGATGCTGATGAAAATGTTTTCTCAAATTTACTACATAACTGTGGAGCGCTTCCGCTTCTTTTCTGATCTCTATATTCATCTGATGCCTCCTCCCGTTTTTAACATTAGTATAAAATCCTATTGCCGAAAAAACAATCCCTTTTCTTCTCAGCTTTCTGTATGCTGTTTTATGGCTTCCTCAATTCTCCCTTTTACCACAGCTGCGATTTCCGTAGTACGCATCCTGCTATACTCCTCATAAAAAAGCGGCTTCAAATAATGGAGCTGCACTGTCACGCGTTTAATAGAATTCGTATCAAACGCCTGATAACTGTCAATAACCGCCACCGGGACAATCGGACATTTGGCATTGACAGCACTTTTAAAGCTGCCCCCCTTAAAATCCAGTAAATGATTTCCCTGCCGGCTTCTGGTCCCTTCGGGAAAAATCAGATAATTCCTCCCCTCTTTTACCTCCCGCGTCATTTGGTTAATCACACGAAGGGAATCTCTGATATCTCCCCTGTCCATACACTGACCCTTCAAAAGCACACGCACCTGTTTCAGCAAAATTGTATTTTCCACTTCTTTTTTCATGACAACAGTAAAAGGCTGAGGGGACGTTTCCAAAAATCCCAGTACGTCAAACAGACCCTGGTGGTTGGGAAACATAATATATCCTGACTTTTTCGGAAGATTTTCCAGGCCGTGAGGCTCAATTTTTACACGCCCGGCCCGGTTGGCATGAATGGTGACATGCCGAAGAAGTTCAAATTTCTCCTTCTCCGTATGTTTGTCATTTCTTCCCCAACTCCATATCTTGACAAACCAGACCGGCGCCATAATAAATAATCGAAATACCATCAGCAGAATTCTTTTCATGTCAGCTCCTTCATCTCAACAACAGTCATACCCCCGGTCTGCTCTGCCTGCATCCGGGGGTATTTATATAAACTTTTACATACTGACGGCAAAATATCAGATACAAAAGCTCAAATCATGCAAATGGATTTTCGCTGGGATACAACATCCCTTTCGGCTGGTTAAATCCAATATCCCCCACACCCAGATAACGGAATACATTAAAAATAGCTTTTCCATAATGTCCAAATGCCACTGCTCCATGATGAGGGAAATTCTTTTCCACCAGCACATGACGATAAAAGCGTCCCATCTCAGGAATCGCAAATACCCCAATACCGCCAAAAGACCTGGTCGCCACAGGAAGTACCTCTCCTTCCGCCACATATGCCCGCAGCTTACTGTCAGCCGTGCTTTGCAGGCGGAAGAATGTAATCTTTCCGGGAATAATATCACCCTCCAAGGTTCCCTGGGTAGACTCCTCCGGAAGTGTCCTTGTCATAATCAACTGATATTTCATCTCGCAGGATACCAGCTTCCCGGAAGCCGTATTTCCGCAGTGGAATCCCATAAAAGTATCTTTGTGGGTATATTCCCATTTATCCTTGATACTTGCCTCATACATATCTGCCGGCACCGTATTGTTGATATCCAGGAGCGTCACCGTATCCTGGCTGATCACCGTCCCGATATATTCACTTAAAGCTCCATAAATATCCACTTCACAGGACACCGGAATCCCCTTCGCAGTCAATCTTCCGTTTACATAACAGGGTACAAATCCAAACTGGGTCTGGAAAGCCGGCCAGCACTTTCCGGCGATGGCCACGTAAGCTCTGGAACCTCTGTGGGCTTCCACCCAATCAAGCAGAGTCAACTCATATTGGGCAAGGCGTGTAAGCACCTCCGGTTTTTTATTCCCCTCTCCCAAGTCTGCTTCCATATCTTTTACCACATCCGGAATTCTCTCGTCATTTTCATGCTTTTTAAAAGACTCAAACAAATCCAGCTCCGAATTCTCTTCAATTTCCACGCCCAGATCATAAAGGCGCTTAATCGGCGCATTGCATGCCAGGAAATCCTGGGGACGGGGGCCGAAAGAAATAATCTTTAAATTTTTGAGGGCAACTGCCACCCGCGCCACCGGAAGGAATTCATGAATCATATCTGCACATTCTTCCGCTGTCCCCACCGGATATTCAGGAATATATACACGAATATCACGGAGCTTCAGATTGTAACTGGCATTCAACATACCACAGTAGGCATCGCCACGCCCGTGGATCAAATCTTCCTGTGTTTCCTCTGCCGCTGCCACAAACATCACCGGGCCGCCAAACTCTTTTGCCAAAAGTGTTTCTGAAGTTTCCGGACCGAAATTCCCAAGATAAACCACCAGCGCATCACACCCCGCCGCCCGTACTTCAGAAAGGGCCTTCCTCATATGCAACTCATTTTCCACGCAGGTAGGGCACTCATAAATATCACCGTACTTTTTTTCATAAGCCGCCACAAGCGCTTTTCTTCTGTTTTCAGACAGTGTCATCGGAAAACAGTCACGGCTCACTGCCACCACACCAATTTTGATTTCAGGAATATTATTCATTTCCGCTCCTCCCTTATACAGTTTGTTCAAATGCATCCATAATCAATACTGCCACTGCCGCTCCAGGATCTTTCAGGCTCCTGGAAGCTTCACCGCGGGTCGCCGCCCTGCCATGAACGGCAACCATCGTCGTTGTATTCTCAAATCCTTTCGCCGCTGCCGCTTTCGCATCCGCTGCCGCTGCTTTCAGGTCTTTCCCCGCCTCTTTTGCTGCCTTCAGCGCCTCCACTGCCGGCGCCATGCCATCCAGGAAGGTTTTCTCGCCCACTTTCGCCTTGCCCAGGGCGGCAACCCCTTCGGCGTATCCTTCAAACAAATCCACGCTCTCCAAAATACCTGTCTTTGTTTTTCCACGCAGCCTTTTTCCGGCCTGCATAAGGCCGGAAGCCATCAATGTCCCCATGGTGGACGGCACGGCAATGGACATGGCTTTCCCCGCCGTATAAAGAAGTTTCCCCGAATCTGCTTCACCGGTACCGGAAACAGCCTCATAGGCCGCGGCAAAGCCATCGGACATCGTAAGTCCCAGATCTCCGTCACCAACCACACTGTCCAGGTCAATCAAATAGTCCCTGTTTTCAGCCATGATTTCACTGACCTTTTTTAAGAATCCCACCAGGCTGTTGACATCCTCCCCCCTTTTTTCTTTTTCCGGCTTCAGGGAGGCTTTTCCTGATTTTTTCACATCCATCCTAACCGTACCGGCTTCCGATACGCTTCCCTGTTGAAAAAAAGGTGTCTGGGCCGGCTCACCAAGGAGCCGCTCCAATTCCTCATCCAGCTTCAGAACGGAAATAGATACACCTGCCATTTCCAGGGCAGTGGCATATTCTCCCACATAGTATTTTTTCACGGCAATATTTCTGCTTTTTAAAATCTTATCGATTTTTCTGGTAACGATATACTGTTCATCAAGAGTTGTGGCGCCAAGGCCGTTTACCAGAACAGCCACCCGGCTCCCGTCTATCTCATCAAAATCCCCTAAAATCTTTTCCATCATTTCTTCTACAATCTGGTCCGCCGGTTCCAGCTTGCCTCGGCGAATACCGGTTTCACCATGGATTCCCATACCGATTTCCATTTCATCCTCACCAATGGCAAATCCGGCATGGCCAACCCGGGGAACAATGCAGGGAGTCAGAGCTACACCCATGGTACGGACATTTAACGCCGCCTTTTCTGCAATCCGTTTTACCTCGTCCAGATCCATCATCGCATCCGCAGCTGCCCCTGCACATTTATATACGAAGAAAATACCGGCCACTCCACGGCGGATACTTTTCTCGCCTTCTGCCGGGCAGGGGCCTGAGGCCACGTCATCTGCACCCAGAACTGTCTCCACACGGATCCCGTCTTCATATTCGGCCATTTCTGCCGCCATATCAAAATTAAAAATATCTCCATTATAATTTCCATAAATGTACAGGACTCCGGCGCCCGAATCAATGGCTTTCGTCACCGCCAGCATCTGCTCCGAACTTGGAGACTGGAACACATCTCCCACACAGCAACCGTCCAGCATCCCTCTCCCCACATATCCCAAAAATAAAGGAAGGTGCCCGGAACCGCCTCCTGTGGCAATCCCTACCTTACCCTCTTTTTTATTTGCCGTAACCAGGCAGCGCAGATCGTCCGCCACGTAAGTCACCAAATCAGGATGGGCCGCATAAATCCCCTCCAGCATCTCATCCACATAACGCTCCGGTGCATTGATAATTTTCTTCATTCTTAACCTCCGATTAATTTGACTCTCTAAAATTTTAGTCTTCTCCCGTGTAATTTGTTTTTATAATAACAATTCTCTTCAGAATTGTCAAGTTTCCCTTGTCATATTTTTGATTTATTTTCTATTATCCACACTTTTTTTATACATTTTTTCCAATTACATTTTTCCCTTTGGAAATTATTTTAGTTTTCACTAAAAAGCCAGTTGCCTTTAAGCTAATTGCATGTTATAATTTTTTTGAAATTCATTACCGTCACCTTATCAATCAGTGATAATTTTCCAAAAACGCGAGGAGAAATTATGAAAGGGAAAAAACCATTACAAGATATTGCCGCAGAGCTGGGCGTCTCACCGGCTGCCGTTTCTTTTGTTCTGAACAGCAAAAAAGGTGTCAGCGATGTCACCCGCGCTTCTATCACTGCCGTCCTGGAACAATACGGATATGAAATCAAAAAGCCCCCTGTCAGTGCTAAAGAAAGCCTCTCCGAAGAACACCCTCCCCGGAGCATCCGTTTTTTAAAATATAAAAATTCTGCTATTCTGGTGGAGGAAAACGGAAATTTTGTTTCTTCTATCATTGATTCCCTGGAGGAGGAGTGCCGCAAGCTGGGATTTGATTTGATTATTACCGGTTTCGGACCGGAAAACAGGGAAGAAATTTATTCCAGGGTATCTGCAGATCCCATGGACGGGATTATCGTCCTGGGAACAGAATTGGATGCCACAGATCTTCCTTTTTTTGAAAATCTTCCTGTTCCGGTCATCCTGGTGGATACTCCGGCTCCTGGCCATTCTTTAAACTGTGTCACAATGAACAATGAAGAAATCGTAGAAAAAGCCATTGATTACTTCTATCAGCTGGGCCACAGGGAAATCGGCTACCTCCACAGCTCTATGAATACCGGAAACTTCCGCGCCCGTATGTCTGGTTATAAAAATGCCCTGAACCGTCTTGGGCTTGAACTGAAAGAAGAACAAATCTACTCTCTCACCCCCTCCATGACAGGGGCTTACCAGGAGATCAGTGACTTTTTTGATAACGGCATCCAGTTCCCACCTGCCCTTCTGGCTGACAATGATATGATTGCCCTTGGCTGCAGCCGCGCCCTCAAAGACAAAGGCTGCCGTCTGCCGGAAGATTACTCTATCATTGGTATTGATGATATTTCCTTCAGTTCCATCTGTGCCCCTCCCCTGACTTCCGTACGGATTCCCTGCAAAGAGCTGGGTGCCCAGGTGATACAGCTCCTTCACTACAAGCTGAATCATCCAAACTCAGCTCCCGCCAAAATCTTCCTGGACGGAGAACTCATTGTACGCGGAAGCGCCACTGCTGTCGAACAGCCTTAAGCTGCGCTTCCTCCCGAAGGGGGTGTGTCCTTGTCAATCGGCGGTGCCCTGATCCTATACAACAAAAATGCGGCATATCCTGAGATATGCCGCACCATTGACCCGAAATAGATCCTGTCTTATTTAAGAGTAACCTTAGCGCCTTCGCCTTCCAGTTTCGCTTTCAGCTCCTCAGCCTCTTCCTTGCTGGCCTGAGCCTTAACTACCTTGGGCGCTCCGTCTACTACTTCTTTTGCTTCCTTCAGTCCAAGGCCGGTAGCTTCACGCACTACTTTGATGACCTTAACTTTGTTGGGGCCAACTTCTGTCAGCTCAACATCAAATTCTGTCTTCTCTTCCTCAGCGGCTGCGCCTGCGCCTGCTGCTGCCACAACAACACCTGCTGCTGCGGATACACCGAACTCTTCTTCACAAGCCTTTACCAGTTCATTTAACTCTAATACGCTTAACTCTTTGATCGCATCAATAAATTCTGCAGTCGTCAACTTTGCCATTTGAATTTACCTCCATAAATTTTTTGTATTGTTCGTAAATATATTATTCTGCTTTCGCTTCTGCAATCTGGTTGAGGACACGAGCCAGATTTGCAATGGGAGACTGGATACTGCCAAGCAGTTTGCCAAGCAGCTCTTCTCTTCCGGGAATGGTGGCAATCACCTTGATACCTGCGGCATCATAGTAAGCGCCCTCGACAACACCGGATTTAAGCTCCAGCTTATCAGCTTTTTTGCTGAACTCATTTAAAATACGGGCAGGGGCGGTCTCATCCGTAGCAGATGTAGCCAGTGCGGTAGGCCCTTCCAAGTCTGCCTTCAGCGGCTCAAAATCTGTGCCCTGGATTGCAAAATTAATCATGGTATTTTTATATACCTTATAATTAACTCCGGCCGCTCTCAGCTGTCTGCGCAGTTCAGTATCCTGCTCAACAGTCAGTCCACGGTAATCCACCAGCACTGCGGATTTTGCATCTTTGAGCAAACTGGAAATCTCTTCCACAACAGGCTGCTTTAATTCTACCTTTGCCATTCTTTTTTCCTCCTTATCTTATTTTTTGCCATGAACTTTTGCATGGCGTTTTCCGCCGATAAAACCCCCGCATGCAAAGACATACGGGGGCATAAGGATTCACATATTGTCAATCTTATCTTCCTCGGCAGGCGCTTTTGCTTACACCCTTCCAGTATCTCTGTATACATCCCCCCTCAGGGCGCTGTATATGGCAAGTATACGGAATGGTACCTGCTGTCTTCGGCGATGGTACGGTCTGACCGTACCCATATAAATTAACACAGATTGTTTCCTGTGTCAATCTCAGATTCATAAAGCCTCTGAAATTCCGTCAAACCACAGAACTCCGGGAATTAGCCCATAAGCTTCATGGGATTTACTTTCACACCAGGGCCCATGGTAGATGTCAGGGTGACACTTCTCAGATACTGGCCCTTCAGTGCACTGGGTTTTGCCTTTATAATTGCATTCATTAACGTCTGGAAGTTTTCGGACAACTGCTCCTCCGTAAAGGATGCCTTGCCCAGCGGTACGTGTACAATATTGGTCTTATCCAGTCTGTATTCGATCTTACCGGCTTTGATATCGGCAATGGCCTTTGCCACGTCCATGGTTACAGTACCGGCCTTGGGGTTGGGCATCAGGCCCTTCGGTCCCAACACACGGCCCAAACGGCCAACCACACCCATCATATCAGGAGTGGCCACAACCACGTCAAAGTCCAACCAACCTTCATTCTGAATCTTCGGGATCAGTTCCTCAGCCCCTACGAAATCAGCTCCGGCGGCCTGGGCCTCGTCTGCCTTTGCATTCTTTGCAAATACCAGGACGCGGACGGTTTTTCCTGTTCCATGGGGCAGTACAACCGCGCCACGGATCTGCTGATCGGCATGGCGTCCATCGCAGCCTGTTCTGATATGGGCCTCGATGGTCTCGTCAAACTTTGCAACCGCGGTCTTTTTTACCAAAGCAACTGCATCTGCCGGATCATACTGGATTGTACGGTCAACTAATTTAGCAGCTTCTGCGTATTTCTTTCCTCTTTTCATGAAATAAACCTCCTAGTGGTAATTGCGGGAATATCCCTCCCACATCTCAACGACATTGTCCAGTCCGGCAAACACGCCGCAGCACATTTCCCCGGACACTTCATAATCAATCCTCAACTGTGATTCCCATACTGCGGGCCGTACCTGCAACCATGCTCATGGCGGCCTCAAGAGAAGCAGCGTTCAGGTCAGGCATCTTCATCTCGGCAATTTCCTGAAGTTTTGCCTTGGAAATGCTGGCAACTTTATTCTTGTTGGGAACGCCGGAACCGGATTTAATATTGCATGCTTTTTTCAAAAGAACTGCCGCAGGCGGAGTTTTTGTGATAAAGCTGAAGCTTCTGTCTGCATATACGGTAATGACAACAGGAATAATCAAATCTCCTTTGTCAGCCGTCCTTGCATTAAATTCCTTCGTAAACTGAACAATGTTTACTCCATGCTGTCCCAGGGCAGGACCAACCGGCGGAGCGGGTGTTGCCTTGCCAGCAGGAATCTGTAATTTAATATAACCTGTTACTTTCTTTGCCATTTTAGGCACCTCCTACATACTTGTGGTAATGGATGGAACTCCATCCTGACTAACGGCTTAACGCCTCCCACGCGCTGCCCTGAAAATCTGTTTCGCTTTCGGGCAGACGTTTCAGTTACATCTTTTTCACTTCTGTAAAGCTTAGTTCCACCGGTGTCTCCCGGCCGAACATGTCCACATTGATAGTGACGCTCTGTTTTCCCTGATTGATTCCCTTAATATTTCCCACAGTGCCTTCCCATGCTCCGGAAATGACAATCACTGCATCTCCCAATTCAAAGTCAAGGGCAACTTCACCGTTCCGAATACCAAGGGGACGCATCTCCTCTTCGGAAAGAGGCACCGGTTTGGAGCCCGGCCCCACAAAGCCTGTCACACCTCTGGTGTTTCTCACGACATACCATGTTTCGTCATTCATAACCATATTGATCAGGACATAACCGGGAAACATTTTTTTCTGAACCTGTTTCCTCATGCCGTTTTTAACCTCTACAACATCCTGCATCGGCACGGTTACTTCCAGGATCTGGTCATGAAGGTTTCGGTTTTCGATTGTCTTTTCAATGTCAACTTTTACCTTGTTTTCGTAACCTGAATAAGTATGGACCACATACCAATTCGCTTCTGACATATCATCACCCTATCCTTATATCACGAAATTTATGCCGAACTTAACCACCAAATCCAACAATCCAATCAACGCACCCAGGAACACAGATGTGAGCACCACTGCAATAGTCTGTCTTGTGAAAGACTTCTTGTCGGGCCAGATTATCTTTTTAAACTCTGCCTTCAAGCTCTTGAATAAGCTTTTTTTCTTCTTTGCACTTTCTTCCATGTCCTTCTCACTTTCCTTACGCAGCTGCCAGTTACTTCGTCTCCTTATGCAGCGTGTGTGCTTTACAGAATCTGCAATACTTCTTTGTTTCCATTCTTTCAGGATGCGCCTTCTTATCCTTTGTCATGTTGTAATTCCGCTGCTTGCATTCCGTACACGCCAATGTAATCCTTACACGCACAACTTCCACCTCCGTTATTATTTTTTTGTAATTCGGGCCAAAAAAAAAGAGCCCTTCGCTTCCATACGCTCATCTACTATACCATAAAAGCCGCAAAACGTCAAGGGTCCGCGGCTCAGGATTAACATATACTTACAAGATCACCGTCGATTAACAGACACATGCATGTTCTTATCGACCGACAGTACAATATTTTTTCATTTTTTCTTCTTCCCGGAAAACTTTTTACAAATTCCCACAACCACACCACTCAGTGCAAGAAGCGCCAGGGCGTTGGGCAGTACCATCAGGCCATTAAAGAAATCCGCCAGGGCCCACACCAAATCCACTTTCATGGCAGAGCCTGTAATGATGAATCCCAGCACCAGGAGGGAATAAATCTTTGTGGCCCGTTTCCCAAAAAGGTACTTCACATTGATTTCCCCGAAGAAATGCCAGCCAATGATGGTGGAAAAAGCAAAAAACAACAGACATACCGCCACAAAAATGTCTCCAAAGCTTCCGAATCTGGTGATAAACGCCGCCTGGGTAAGGGCAACGCCCGACTGGCCGCTTGCCAAAACGCCGGAAGTCAAAATGGAAAACACTGTCAGGTTTAAAATCACAAAGGTATCAATAAATACGCTGATCATAGCCGTCAGCCCCTGCTGGTGAGGGTTTTCTGCTGTGGCCCTGGCATGGGCATGAGGAGTGGAACCCATTCCGGCTTCATTGGAAAACAATCCTCTGGCCACACCGAACCGGATAGCTTCCCGGACGGCAATCCCCGCTCCGGCCCCTAAAACTGCTTTCGGGTTAAAAGCCCCCACAAAAATCATTTTAAAGGCAGCGGGAATTTGTGCCGCATTGAGAAGAATCAGCGCCAGGCTTCCCACAATATAGACCCCGGCCATAAACGGTACGATCTTTTCCACCACCGAAGCCAGCCTGGAAGTACCGCCGATAAAAATAAATCCGGCAAAAACGGCCAATACAATCCCAATGGCAACCGGCGGAATATCAATGTTCCTGGCCTCAAACACTTTGGAGAAAGCATCTCCGATGGAATTGGACTGAACCATATTTCCCATAAAACCCAGGGCTAAAATAATCAGCACCGCAAAAATCCCTGCCAGGATTTTCCCAAATTTCCCCTTAAAAACCGCTTTGATATAATAAATCGGACCTCCTGTCACCTCTCCGTCCACAACTGTTTTATACTGTTGGGCCAAAGAAGCTTCCGCGTAAATAGTGGCCATTCCAAAAAAGGCAGACATCCACATCCAGAAAATAGCTCCTGGCCCGCCGCCAAGGAGAGCCGTCGCCGCCCCTGCCAGGTTTCCCGTTCCCACCTGGGCTGCAATGGCTGTTGCCAGAGACTGAAAGGGCGTCATCTCTCCCTTTCCGCCCTTTTTCCCCTTCAGGCTCATATGTCCAAACACGAGCCTGCAGCCTTCGCCAAATTTCCGCACCTGGATAAACTTCAACCGGATGGTAAAGAAAATCCCCGTGCCGCATAAAACCAAAATCAATAATACGTCCCACAAAAAACTGTTTGCCTTGGTCACAATAGATAACATACTTTTTCTCCTCTTTTCCCCGTTTTCATTTAGACTTTTAGGAAATTTCCCCATACGCTAAAAAAGAGCTGATTTCCATCAGCCCTCCAAAGAGTCGAACATCTGCCCTGTCCTTTTGCCTGAGAGATATACAGGAACCGCTTCCTTTTTAAACCGTTCCCGTTTTACACCTTCGGCGCTTTCCCGGCAGACACCCCTGTCTGCGGAAAGACTCTCCAGAGTGTCGGCTACGCCGACTTCCTTACATTATCATATCTGCCACCAAAATGCAAGAATTAATTTCGAGATCCGCATCTCAAAACACACACCTCCTGTTTGACAGACGATAGGAAGGTTTTGCAGATTTTGCTGTGTCTAGCGACGCCGGAACTGTCTCGCTGCTTCTATGGAGGCAGTGGACGGCGTCTATAAGCGGCGCAGCAAAATCAAAAAAACCGACGTGTCTGTCAAACAGGAGGCGCGTGTTTTGAGATACGACTTCCAAATTAAAGTTTACTTCACCAATTTTCCATACTCGTTACACAGCGGATGAAGAATCGGCTCATCCTCCTCGATATCCGCATACTGCTGAGGCTGAAGTTCAATATGGTAATTGTCAATATTATCATCGTTGATCTTGGATACTTCTCCGCAGATCAGATCGCCGCTTCCCGGCTTAGGTCCAAAGGTATGGGCAATTCCCGGGGTAATGCTGATGCTGTTTCCGGGATAAATCAACACTTCTTCTCCCGGCTGGTAAACATGTTTGATTCCATCCTGATAAATCTCTACCGGCGTATCCACGGCCTTTCCATCCACCGTATTATAGAGCTTGATAAACATCACGCCGCCGCCCCGGTTAATGATATCTTCTGTCTTAAACCCATGATAATGAATCGGAAGACGCTGTCCATCCTTAAAAATCAGGAGCTTCTCTGCATAAGGGACGCCCACTTCCGGGTTGTCCAAAAGGCCATTCCTGATGGTGAACAGCACACAGCCAATTTCATCAAACCGGCCCAGTCCATGATCTGTCATGTCCCATCCCAGCATCAACTGTTCAATGACATCAATTTCATCCTTATGTTTCTTCCACTCTTCCAGGCTCCAGTATCCAAATTCAGGAAGCTTAAAATTATTCTTTTCCAAAAGCTCCTTAGCGTAGCGGATTGATTCATTTACCAATGAACGTTTCATGTTTTCCTTCCTCCGTTTTCTTTTCTGTTTTTCCAATCAAAAATTACTTTTCAAATTCATAAACCAGCTTCATTTCTTTCCAGAAACTTTCTCCCGGCAGCGGTGTCTGACATTCACCAGTCACCCTCAGCCATTCCTGGTAAGTTTCATTTTCATAGAGAGCCGGATTTTCTTCCCCTTTACATTCCACGAACTGCAAAAGGTATAAATCTCCTCCCGAAAGCTCTGTCACGTAAATAGATGACCTGCGGAACCCATTTGCATAGCAAAGGTCATGAATGATCTGAGGCTGCTCATCGTGAAGGCGAACATACTCATCTAAAAGTTCCCTTTTTACGCCAATGATGATTCCCCTGGCAGAAAGCCCGCTCAAGTCGTCCCCTTCATGTACCTTAAATTCATATACATGGCGCCCCTCTTTCCAGGACAGTTCTTCCCTCCCCGGAATCATTAAAGAATCTCCGTCGCTTCCTTCTCCCTCTTCCTCTGTATAACAGAAAAGATATTTTTCTCCCTTAAGCTCCTGTATATAAATCCTGCATTTGCGGATACCAGCCCCTTCAAGTTCTTTATCCAGCCGTCCCTTTTCTTTTTGGAACCATTCCGGATACTGTTTTTCTTCTGCGCCAAGTTCCGCCGTATATGCGTGTTTCCATTTCGTCCGTTCCATCTTTTATTCTCCTTTATACAAACGATTTTCCGATTTCCGCACTGATCTCTTCACCCGGTTTTGCAAAGAATTCTTCTCCGGTAAGTTCTCCGGTGATCTGCTTATCTTTGAAAATCAAAATCCTTCTGGCAAGAGAAATCATTTCATTCATATCAGAAGAAATCAGAATCACGGTTTTTCCTTCTTTCGCCGCCAGATTCCAGATCAATTCATGAATATACTCTTTTGCCCCGATATCTACACCTACCGTCGGCTCATCAATAATTAAAATATCACAGTCTGCGGCCAGCCATTTGGCAATACTGATTTTCTGCTGGTTTCCACCGGAAAGTTTTCCCGCCAACGTACTTAAAGACGGCGTCTTAATTTCCAGCCGGTCCGCAAAAAATCCGGCGTTTTCCCGTTCCTTTTTCAGATTAATAAAAGGAAATCCTCCATAATAACTCTTATTCAGAGAATTGACACAGATATTTGTGCCCACCGTATGCTCCAGAAACAGCCCTTCTTCCTTTCTGTTTTCTGTCACATAACCGATTTTATACTTGTGGAGGGCCGTCTTGAAAGAATCAATCTTCACCGGTTTTCCCTCAAGGAACACTTCTCCTCCGTCACATTTATCAATATTTAACATGGTCCGTACAAGTTCCGTCCTCCCGGAACCCACCAGGCCGTAGAACCCCAAAATTTCACCTCGGTGAACCTGAAAACTTAAATTTTTGAAACCATGAATCCTGGACGTAATATTCTTTGCTTCTAAGACAATATCCTTATCGGCTGCATCCAGCCTGCCCCGGTAACTATATACAAAGTCCCGTCCAATCATCATTTTAATGATTCTGGAATTTTCCATATTTTTAATATGGTCGCTTCCCACCAGCTGCCCGTCTCTGAATACTGTTACCCGGTCGGCAATAACCTGTACCTCCTCCAGCTTATGAGAAACGAAAATGATGATCATTCCCTTCTCCTTCAGCTTCCTTACCAGTTCAAAAAGGACATCTGCTTCGTGAAGGGTCAGGGACGAAGTCGGCTCATCCAAAAGCAGCACCCTGGCATCCGCACTCAGGGCTTTCGCAATCTGTATCAGCTGCTTATGGGCCGCGCTTAAGAAACGCACCTTTTTCTCCGGCGGAAGATCAAGTCCCACTTCCTTCATATATTTTAGTGCAAATTCATTGATAGCTTTCCAGTTTACAAAACCGAATTTGGTAAACTGGGCAATCTTATCATTAATGATATTTTCCGCAATACTAGCTTCCGGAATCATCTGGATTTCCTGATGCACCATACTGATATGATGCCTCACTGCATCGCCATAGCCGTGCAGTTTAAGCTCTTTCCCATCCAGAGAAACAGTGCCCTTATCCGCTTTATAGATTCCGCAGATAATCTTCATCAAGGTACTCTTTCCGGCGCCGTTCTCCCCCAACAGGGCATGGATCTCTCCGTCATGAAACTGCACCGAGATATCCTGAAGGGCTTTCACACCCGGAAACGATTTTGAAACTCCGCTAACCTCCAGCATATACCTTCCTCCGGTTCCTGAAATAGAATCAAAAAAGACTATATCCTCCCCACCCCTCCGAAAGAAGGGACGGGGAGGGAGTAATTTCTACTTTGCCGCAACTTACGGCGCGTTCAAATACTTGGTTTCCAGTTCAGCAGCAATATCTTTACTAAGCGTTTCAATATCTGCTGTAAAGGTGTCAATATTGTCGGTAGTGATGAATACATAACCGGTTACAATATGGACGCCGGGATCTTTCATGGTCCAGCCTTCAGACAGGTAAAGGAGAAGCAGTGTTCCGATGTAGCCCTGTCCATAACCATTCTGAGCCACACCGATGTCCAGTGTGCCGTCTTTCAGGCCGTTCATAACTTCCTGGGAAGGGTCTGTCGCCACTGCGAATAAATGTTTCGCATCGCCGTTGGACGCATAATAATCCTTCAGGGCGTTTGTCATTCCTCTGGAAGCAGTACCGCCGGTAGCGATAATTCCAGTTGCATTGGGGTTTGCAGCCAATGCATCAGAAACCTTCTCATATCCTTCTTCTTCTGTATTGATATCACCGATGGTCTGGCAGATGGTAACGCCGTCTGCTTCTGCCACTGCGGCCTCAACACCCTTCTGCCTCTCCAGAGTATTGACATCGCCCAGGTTCTCAAGGACGTTGATGATTTCTCCTTTTCCACCCATGGCTTCGATCATCTGCTTTGTTGCTGCATAAGAATAATCATAAACATCACCGCAGACAGTAGCGGCAGCCTGCTGAGGATCGTCTACCTTGCCGCCATAGTTGACAACCTGGCAACCTGCATCGATCAGCTCTTTGTAAAGGGCGTTTGCGCCTGATGTATCTGCGCCGTAAATCATGAATAAATCATAACCTTCCGCCGCCTTTGCCTCTACAACCTGGTTTTCCACATCCTGTGTCCACTCAGTTCCAATGGCATAATCCACTGAAAGGCCATACTCTTTTGCCAGCTGCTCATATCCAGGCTGGATATTGTCTTCAAAATATGTATCCGGTGCAGGCCAGTATACATGGATCTTATATTCACCAGGATCCTTGGAAAGCTGCAGCGCTCTCTCTACGCCGCTGGTATCAATTTCTTTGTTCTTCGTCGCCCTTGTCTCCTCCGGCGCTTCTGTTGCTGCCTTTGTGTCGTCTTTCTTTGCAGCCTCTGTTTCAGTCTTCTTTTCCGGCGCTTTTGTCTCTTCTTTTTTTCCAGAGTCTCCGCAGCCGATCAAGCTGACCGCCATCGCTGCCACACACAGCAAACTGATGAGTCTTTTCTTCATTCTTCTTACCTCCACTTTATTATTTTTTATAAAAGTCCCGCCTATCCGGGACACTTTATCCCGCTACATCATCTTTTCTGCCATTCTGGCCCGTACAGACTCTACAGACACCGCCAGCAGAATAATAAGTCCCAAAAATACCTGCTCATAATATACGTCCACGTTTAACATCGTAAGGCCGTTTCGTACCATGGTCAAAATCCAGGCGCCGCAGAAAAATCCGAGAGCTGTAAAGCTGCCGCCAAGGAGCGGAATTCCTCCGATGGCACAGACTGCGATGGAATACATCATCCAGTCAGAACCGGTATTGGGAGATGCGGTCCCTGTCCTGGATGCCCACAAAATCGCAGCGATACAAGCAAACATACAGGAAAGGATATTACAGGAAATTACAATCCAGTTTACATTGATTCCGGACAACCTGGCTGCTGTCCTATTTCCACCTACCGCCAGCACGTCCCGTCCGTATTTTGTATGCCGGAATACAACATAGAGAATCACCACCAGAACCACCATCAGGACAAAAAGGAAGGAGAACATTCCCACCCGCTTCCTGCCGGCCCATGTGAGAGCTTCAGTCATCTCATAGGAATATCCATGAGAACTTCCGATTGCCAGACCATTAAAGATGAAAGACATGGCCAGGGTAATAATCCAGGGATTCAAACTCAGCTTCACTACTAAAAGCCCGATCACCAGGCCGCAGAGAGCCGACACTGCCAAAGCCGCAAGCACGGAAGGGAAAGTCCCCACCCCATGATTGGCCATCAAGGTTCCCATCACTACCGTACAAAGCGCCCCGCAACCGCCAATACCCAGGTTCATATCCCCAATCACCATCAGGATAAGCTGCGCTGCTCCGATAAAAGAGTACACTGCAGCAGTTCTTGACAGATTGAAAATATTAAAAGGCGTCAAAAACGCATCGGTAAATATAGTAAATACCGCTACTAAAATAATGACGGCAACAATGGCGCTGGAATACGACTGCAGAAAAAACCGTTTGGGCAGCGATGTTTTCGATCCGTTTCCAGAGCTGGACAGCTTTTCTTTTTTACTCATATCCTCTTCTCCTTTTCCCTTTTTGCATGCCTGTTTTATATAACACTTGATAAAGCGTTCAGGAATATTTTTATTGACCGATATGTATTTTATTTGTATTTATTTTTCTTTATACCTGTATTTATTTTTTAAATTTTTCATAAAATATCTTTATTTCTTATCTTTGTTTTTGTATTTGTTATAGTAGCACGTTTCCAAAGCTTTGTAAAGACTTTTTTGTAATATTTATCTTTTTTGTCTCTACTTTTTTATTCTATTTCGTGCTATTTTTATAAGAATATCTTTCCATTTCTTTGCTTATTATTATAATGAAGGCAAATTTTTTAAAATTTCGCCCTGCGTTTTTCAGCATTTTTCTGTATTATTTCTGTTCTGATTTTTTAATAAATAAAATATAATTCTTTATATTTTTTATTATGACCTTGTACTTTTCAAATACATGTTTGTCCATAATAAAAATATATCTTTGTATCATCTTGCATTTTCTACGGTTTTCCTGTATGCTAAATAGGTATATGCCATGCAAAGGGTATCGCCGGTCGACAGAGACAGACGCTACCATTTCTGAATCTCGATACGGTAAAAAAGACACGGAGAATATTATGACAAACATTTTACCTCAGACCAGCAGTATCAAATACAAGGCTCTCTATTCATGGATTATCGGAAAAATCAATGATGGATCCTTCAGTTATAAAGAAAAACTGCCTTCGGAATCTTCTCTCTGCGAATTATTTCAAGTCAGCCGCCAGACTGTCCGAAACGCCATGGATCGGCTTTACCAGGAAGGCTATATTGAACGAGTAAAGGGAAGTGGAAGTTTTGTAAAAAAGCCTGTACGGATACGGGAAAAAACCATCGGAATCCTGTTTCTCACCCTTGCCGGTTATATCAATACCAATATTCTCAATGGAATTGAAGAAGTCCTTACAGGACAAGGCTACAGTATTCTTTTGGAACTGAGCCACAACCGCGTGGCCCATGAGGCGCGTTTCCTGCAGAAAATGCTGGCCAGTAATGTATCCGGCCTGATCATTGAAGCCACAAAAAGCAGCTTCCCCACTCCAAATGAGCATTTATACCGCAGACTGGCCCAGCTTAAAGTACCTTACGTCTTTGTCCATGGAGGGTACGCCAATGTGGACGCTCCGGCCATTGTATGGGATGACAAAAGGGTTTCATATGAACTGACCGAACGCCTGATTAACGCAGGCCATAAAAAAATCGCCGGACTTTTTAAGTTCGACGAAACCCAGGGGGTCAACCGTTATCTTGGATATATCAATGCCCTGGTGGACAATCATCTGGAAATACAGGAAGATTACATCGGATGGTACAGCGATTCCAACCAGCCGGAGGAAATCCGGCGGAAAAATAATTACGCCGATGCATTCGCCATGGATATTTTGGGACACTGCACCGCCCTTGTCTGTTACAACGACCTGATCGCCTGCCATGTTATCCGCCACTACATCTCAAACGGCGTTTCCATCCCGGAGCAGCTCTCCGTAGCCAGTTTCGACAACTCCGACGTCACAAAACTCTACAACTTGCAGCGGATTCCCAGTGTCACTCACCCGAAGGAAGAGATGGGCCGGCAGGCTGCCTCTCTTTTGATGGAATATATCGAAAACCCTTCTCTGGATGCTGCGACGAAAAAAATTATCACTTTATAATCCAAAAGCGAAGAAGGCTCCCTGTACAGACAGACACGTTGATTTTTTGATTCCGGCGCTAGACGCGGCAAAATCTTCAAAATCTGCCTGCCGTCTGTCTGTACAGGGAGCCTTTTTCACTTTTAAGATTATCAAGTGCCTATATCATCCATATAGGCACAATCAGATTATTTCTGTCAAATGCACTGAACTGCTCCGCCATGCACAGGACTGCTCCCACGCCAAGTTTTAAAGGGGATTTATCGAGAACCCCGAAGACTCGTGTAAGGCGCTTATCCGGTGTAGCTGTCTTTTTGATCTCCAACGGGCAGATGGCGCCTCTCTCTGCAACCTCCGGCGATGACCATTTAGTGAGATAACAGACCAAGCCGGTATCATAAAAATACACCTTCGGCGTTTTAATGGTACGTTTCAGCACATTGTTGGAGTAGGGGTGCAACAAAAAAATAATCCCTGTCGTCTCGAGAATATTCACCCATGCTTTTGCCGTCGCCACATCAATATCCGCATCGTCGGCGAGCGCTTTGTAATTGAGCAACTGCGATGTCCGCGCGGCGGCGGCAGTCACAAAGCGGTTAAATTTCAATACGTCAATATCGCCGGAAAGTTCCCGGATATCCCGTTCCACATAGGTGGAAAGATAAGAAGAATAATAAATATTCCGGTCCGTATACTGTCCGCCGACAAGCCCCGGCATACAGCCCTGCCATATCCGTTCAAACATCTCCGGGGTTATGATGTTCGTCAATATAGATTTTTATATAAGTGAACAATTCCGGTGCATATTGCACCTCATCTATCAGCACCGGGGGCTTATACATCTGCAAAAATAAGACCGGGTCGTTTTTTGCCATGTCCCGCGCCGTAAAATCGTCCAGTGTCACGTATCTGCGCCCGAATCCTATACGACAAAAACGGGAGGCCGCCTTTCGGCGGTCTCCCATAAACATATATTATGTAACAGCATTACTTGTAAGCAAGGATTAATCCATATCTGCCAACAGCTTCTCAATCTTCTTCTTATTGGCTTCATCAAGGTCTCCCGCAGGTCTTCTGGGAAGTCCCACATTCAAGCCCTGGGCAGTCAAGGTGTAGTTGCAGATCTCAAGCCAATGAGGAACACCATTTTCTTTATCATACAGGAAGTAGTTCAGGAAAGGAACCACCTTATTCTGTGCTTTTCTTGCGGCATCCAGATCACCGGCCAATACGGCATCCTGGATAGCGCGGCACTGTTTCGGCAGGATTGCAGGAAGTCCGGAAAGCCATCCGTCTGCTCCGCCACAGTATGCTTCCATACCACAGTAGTCATGTCCGTAGAATACGGTAATCTTGTCGCCCATGTAGTATTTCAGGTCATGGACACGGTTGGGATCGCCATGAGCAGCCTTGATACCGGAAATAGTTCCGTCATCAATCAGTTCTTTTACTTCCACAGTATTTAACTCATAGCCGGCAAACCAGGGATTGTTGTAGATGAACATAGGAACATCCAGCTCTTTTCTCAGGTTGCGGTAATGCTGAAGCACACTCTTCTTGTGGGGGGTGTAGTAGAAGGGAAGCAACACAAGCAGTGCGTCATATCCAGCCTCTTCCGCAAACTTGCTCAGCTGAAGTGTTGTATGAGTATCGTATTTGCCAGTACCGCCTACCAACGGAACCTGTCCGTCGATGAAGCTTGCCACATGGCCAAGAACTTCCATCTGCTCCTGCTCATTCATAGCCATGTTCTCACCTGTGGAACCTACGATTGAAAGTGCCTGTGCGCCATTATCCAGCAGCCAGGTAAGGTATTTTTCCATACCTTTCTTGTTGTAGCTCTCATCTGCGTTCCAGATGGTACGTGCGGCAGGGGTGATACCATAAACTTTTTTGAACTCTTTAGCCATTTTATTTCTCCTTTCATAAATGAACGCATTTTGCGTTTATGCTCTTGGAAATATTAAATAAAAAATTTTTTATTTCTTATTTAAGACTTTACCAAATAATATGGAATTTGTCAAGATAAATCTGTCCTTTTTTGTGGTTCTTTGTAACAATTCTTTACGGAACCTCTTTCCGCTGCTTCCAGGGCCAGTCTGTGTTCTGGGACGCGTATTTCCCCCCTGCCACCTCCAGCTCCACACCGGAAATATACTGTGCCGCATCAGAGGCCAAAAACACTGCCGGCTTTGCCAGATCCTCCGGCACACCCAGGCGTTTCATGGCAATATTGCGGACATACTCATCGTGGTTTTCCCGGATATTTTCTGTGGAAATATTGGTCTTAATCATGCCGGGAATGATTCCCACCACGCGGATGTTATAAGGGGCCAATTCTGCTGCCAGCGTCTTTGTCATACTGCTGACAGCCGCCTTTGTGGCCGCATAGATGGCTCCCCCTGCGTGGGGGATTTTTGAAGTGTAACTGGATATATTAATAAATACTCCTTCCCCCTGTTTCATCATATAAGGAGCCGCTATCCTGGTACAGTTCCATACACCGTCCAGGTTTGTTCCCACAATCCTGTCCCAGTCCTCCTGGCTGTAATCCAGGAACATCTTTTTGATGTCAACCCCCGCATTGTTCACCCACACGTCAATCCGCCCAAAAGTCCTGAATACTTCTTCTGCAAGGGCGCTTATCTGCTCCTTCTTCGTCACGTCCGCCTGCAGCGCCAGGGCTTTACAAAAGCCCTGGCCTTTCATGTCTGCGAGAAAGCTTTCCAGCTTTTCCTTTCCGCGGCCAAATACAACGACCTGCGCCCCTTCCCGCAGAAATTCTTCCGCAATGGCGCGTCCGATTCCGGCGGCGCCCCCGGTCACTACCACCACTTTATCTTTTAAATGAAGATCCACAAATGCTCCTTTCCGGCCCGGAATTAAAATCATTACTGATATGGAGCAACTGTCAAATTTACAAAAGGTTCGCCTTCTGTAAATTTGACAGTTGCTTCCAATCTCAGTGCTTTTACCGAGCCTCCGAAAACCCGGTGAAGTTCCCCTCCTCATCAAACTGTGGTTCCAACAGCCCGGAGGACACCGTCATGCCAGGAATTTTTCCGGCATCCTGCACCATTGCCTCCGAAATATAAAATTCCGAGAGGGACAGGGTATTCTTAATCCATACAATCCGGCACCCCTTCTCCCAGTCTGTGTCCACTGCCGTCCGCATGGCAAATTTAATTGCCGTCCGCTCTGCAGGCATGACCACGGGGATTTTCACGGATTCCGGGACAGCCGAGGTGATGCCATTGGCGTATGTCTGTTCCAGATCTATCTTGTTATATAGCCTCATGGTGGTCACATCCGCGTTTCCCACCCCGCCAATATTTCCGTGGGAGCAGTCGGTCAGGTCAAACACCGCAATCCTCTGGAAAAAGGGAGGCTCCGTGGGAAGCAGGGGCGACCTGCCGGTGACATTGGGATCCATCCCGGCCCCGCTGATATTTTTTCCGGCCTCATCCACCAACAGGATATCCGCCTGACCGAAGGGGATTTTCCCCATTCTTTTTTTTGAATAGGCAAGGATCTCCGGCTCCTCCTCCAGAATCTTCCCCGCCGGGACAGCCTCTATCCTGCAGGTCTGGTGGTAAGCGTTTTCCACCAGTCCAATGGCAAACATATTCGGCTTCTTCTCAATGACCACCTTCGCAAAAGCCATGACGTTTTTGGACATATTGGGAAAACCCATTTTATGGCACTGATAGGCGCCGTGCTGCTTGCCCATGCCGATCACAATCATTTTACAGATTCCGCTCTCCACCGGCCCGCGAAAATCCGTGTGGGCTTTCACCCGTCCGATTGGTATGATAAAATCCGCCGCATTGGCGTATTTGTCGATATGCACCTCCTGGCCGTCCTCCGCATACCCGATCACTTCCGTCTCCATGGAAGAACGGATTGGAACCCCCATGGCTTCCTCCGTCACGCCGTAACCAGCCAGAATCCCCTTCTGCCCTTCTGCGTCGGCACCGGCATGGCTGCCCATCGCCGGGATAATAAAAGGTTTTCCGCCCACCTCTTTGACAAGGTCGCATACGGCGCGGGTAATCCTGGCCACATTGACCACTTCACGGCTTCCCGAAGTGATGCAGACCGTATCGCCCTTTTTAATCCGGTCCAGGGTGCCTTCTCTCTTCAGCGCCTCCCTGACCGCCCCCTCCACATCATCAATGTGGGAATGGTCCATCTCATACCGGACTTTTACAAATTTGGGAATGGAAATGTCCGCCAGTAACTGATCCATCAAGTTCATTGCCACGCCTCCATATCACTCTGCGGGAACCAGGTATTCATCCGCGTTGATTCCCAGTTTTTCGCAATATTTGCGGATATCTTCCTCCGTCGCCTTATTGATTCCAACACCGTGGGCCATGACCTCTTTCGCGTTATCCGCTTCCTTGTCACCGTGCACATAAATGCGATCCTGCCCCTGTGCCTTCTCCGCGTCACGCATACTCTGCATGTATCCAGACAACAGACGGAGGGTTTCTTCTTTGTCCCCGAACCGTCCAAAATCAATGGCGGCAAAAAAGTGGCAGCATTTCTCATCCTTCTTTGTCACGCGGATTCCTTTAGAAACAGCTCCGTGGGACATGATACCGCACAGAATGTCCACCAGCATGGCAAATCCGAATCCTTTGTGGCCGCCGAAGTCCATCCCCTCTCCGCCCATGGGCATAATACCGCCGCGGGTCTTTTCTTTATAATCCGGGTTCGTCTTGTTGGCGCGGATTTCAATAAATTTATGAGGGTCTGTGGAGGTTACGCCCTGCTCATCCACCAGCATACCTGGTTTCAGCTCATGGTCGATCTTCGCATAAACTTCCATCTTTCCACATGTCATAATCGAAGTTGCAAAATCCATATGGAAATTGTGGGGATTGGCCGGAATGGTAATGGCAATGGGGTTTGTGCCAAGCATGGGTTCTTTACCGTAAGTGGGCACCACCAGCGCCTCTGCATTTGTCATGGAGACCCCCATCATACCTGCGTCCGCCGCCAGCTTGGAATAATACCCTGCGATTCCATAATGGTTGGAGTTTCTTACGCTGACCATACCCACGCCGTATTTCTTTGCCTTTTCAATGGCCAAATTCATGCCCATGACGCCTGCGAGCTGCCCCATACCGTCTTTTGCATCGATAACGGCGCAGCACATATCATCCTCCACCACCTCCATAGTGACATCTTTCTTGATTCTTCCGATGTCCAGCCCGAAGGGATACAAAGTCATCCTGTTGCAGCCGTGGGATTCCACACCAAACAAGTCTGAGGTCAACAGGACATCTGCAATGATTTTTGCCTCCTCGTCGCTGTAGCCGTAACGGCGCATCATTTCTGCATCCAGATCAAACAATTTCTGATACTGATATTTTGTGTACTGATTTCCTTCTGACATGTTTTCTCCTCTCTGTCTTAAATATTCTGTGATTATTTTTCTATGAGATAATCTTCATAAGGAATTCCAAGTTCTTTTGCAATCCCTGTCATTTCTTCGTATGTCTTGTCATTTACTTTGATTCCCTTCTGCGAAACAGCGGCCATATTTTCATAAGCCTTATCCCCATGGGTATAAATCCTGGGGCTGCCTTCTGCCTTTCGGGAATCTCTCAGTTCATTGAGGTATTTTGTCAAATTGGCCTCAATCTCCGCCTTGTCCCCAAACATTCCATAATCCACTGCCATAAAGAAATGGCATACGCGATCCACCGCCGGGTCCACCCGCACATAGTTGGCTGTCAGCCCGCCTGACAGGACCGCGCACATAATCTCAACCAGGAGGGATAGCCCATAACCTTTATGCCCGCTGTGGGTTTCTCCAAAACCACCCAGGGGATTAATGCCTCCGTCACTCTTGGCTGCGCGGATCTTTAAAAACTCATTGGGATCATTGTTTGTCTGTCCTTTGGAATCCACCAGCCATCCGTCAGGCAGCGTCTTTCCAGCTTTCGCATATACTTCCATTTTCCCGGCAGGCACCACACTGGTGGCCATATCCAGGTGGAAAGGGTGAGGAGCCGCAGGCATGGATACGGCAATGGGGTTCGTCCCCATCATAGGCTGTTTCCCAAAAGTCGGAACCACCAGGGCTTCCGCATTTGTCATGGAAATCCCCATCATTCCCTGGTCAGCCGCCATCTTTGCGTAGTAACCTGCGATCCCGTAATGGTTGGAATTTCGTACTGTCACCATGGCAATCCCGGATTTTTTTGCTTTGTCGATTGCCAGCTGCATGGCTTTCACTGCACAAGGCTGCCCAAAGGCTTCATGGGCGTCGATCACTGCGGAAAGCGGCGTTTCCTTTACGATTTCTGGAACCGCCCCCTTATGGATCCTTCCTAATTTAATACTATTGACATACATGATCAGCCTCTGTACGCCGTGGGACTCTATCCCCATGCGGTCAGAAGTCAGGAGCACGTCTGCAATCTGTGCACAGTCTTCCTCTGAATACCCATAGCGTTTAAAAACTTCCTTTGAAAACTCCTCTATTTTTTTATCATCTAAATACCGATAGCCCATAATATATTCACGCCTCCATCCATCAGCCGCCCAGATAGGCTTTAATAATGGTATCATCTTTGGACAGCTTCTCACTGTCGCCGGAAGCAGTCACATAACCATTCTCCAATACGTAGCAGCGTTTTGAAATCTGCAGGGCCATGTATGCATTCTGCTCCACAATAATAATCGGGATTCCCAGCTCTTTATTGACACGGATAAAAATATCAAACATATCGTCCACGATGACCGGCGCCAGTCCAAGAGAAGGCTCATCACACATTAAAAGCTTGGGATCCGACATCAGCCCCCTGGCCACCGCCAGCATCTGCTGTTCCCCTCCTGAAAGAGAACCAGCCCGCTGCTTCGCCCGTTCCCTAAGCCTTGGAAACAGGTCATACATTTCCTCAATCTTATTTTTCAGCTCTGTACGGGAACGTTTGATGGAATAGCTCCCCATTTCCAGGTTTTCAAGTACGGTCATTCCCGGGAATACTTCACGGCCTTCGGGAATCTCAATGATTCCCAGTCTGCTGATCTCATGGGTCTTCATTTTTGTGATATCTTTCCCCATGAATTCAATGGTCCCGCCCTTCACCGGCACGGCGCCCATAATGGAATTCATGGTAGTGCTTTTTCCTGCGCCGTTGGAACCGATGACTGCCACGATTTCTTTTTCATTTACTTCCAGGGACACGCCGTGAAGCGCCTGTACATTCCCATAATAAGAATCAATTCCACTCACTTTTAAAATCATTCTGCGCCCTCCTGTTCTTTATTCTTAACGAAAGCGCTTCCCAGATATGCGGTAATGACTTCGTCGTTATCTCTGATTTCGGCGGGAGTCCCGGCAGCGATCTTCTTTCCAAAGGAAAGGACAGTGATGTCATCGCTCAAATTCATGACAACGTCCATGTTGTGTTCGATCAGGAAAAAGGTAAAGCCTTCCTCAAAGGACTGCTGAATCACTTTCACCAACTCCGCCCGTTCCGAAGGGTTTAATCCTGCCGCAGGCTCATCCAGCAAAATCAGTTTCGGATCTGTCATCATGGCCCTGGCGATTTCGGAAATTTTCTGACGCCCATAAGGCAGATTCTTCATATATTCGTTCCGCAGATGGTACATCCCCAGCTTATCCAAAAGGCTTTCCGCCTTTTCACGAAGCATTTTTTCTTCCCCTGCGGCGCCTTTAAAATCCAGGATTGTACGGACCAACCCCATTTTTGTCAGCTGGTTTCCGCCCACCATAATATTCTCCAGCAAGGTCATTGTCTGAAACACCTTGATATTCTGGAAAGTCCTCCCAATACCAAGACGCGCAATTTCATAAGTTTTCTTTCCTGTCACATTTTGCCCCATAAATTCCACTGTCCCAGATGTGACAGGCAGTACGCCGGTGATCAGATTGACCGTCGTAGTCTTCCCTGCGCCGTTTGGTCCAATGAGGGAATGGATGGAATGTTCTTTTACATCAATATTTAATGCATCAACCGCCAGAAGCCCGCCGAAGCGCTTCGTGACATCCGTAAGCTTTAATATGCTATTTTTCTCCACTTGCGCCCTCCTCCTTTTTCCTCTTGGCGATAATTTTCTTTATGGGCCTGGAAGCCGCTTCCACCCAGCCGTTGGGGAAGAACAGGATTCCCAGGAAAATAATAATATAGAAGGTAATCAGGTAATAATTTCCAAGCCCGCGAAGAAGTTCCGGAAGGATTGTCACAATGACCGCACCGAACATGGCTCCGGACACGGATCCAAGCCCGCCCACTAAAAGCATCAGGACAAAGTTCATGGAAATATCAACGGTATAGGTGGACGGGCTGATATATCCATAAAAATGCGCATACATGGCCCCTGCCACCGTACCAAAAATCGCTGCCGCAATAAATGCTTTCACTTTCACATCGGCAATATTGATTCCGCTCATCTCAACTGCATCGGAATTATCCCTGAGGGATCTATACAGCCTCCCCCACTTGGAATTCACGATCCGAACCGCACAGAAAATTGCAATCAGCACAAATGCCACATACAAGTAATAAGATTTGATATAGCTGTCAAATTGGAAACCAAAAATAGAAAAAGGCGCAATACTCTTTAATCCCTGGGAGCCTCCAGTCACCTTTGTCATATTATTCAGGAAAATCTGGACAACCTGTGTAAATCCAATGGTGGTCAAAGAGAAATATACGCCTTTCAGACGAAGGCTGGGATAACCCAGTACCAGGCCGATAACAATACCTGTCACGACAGCCACCAAAAGGCCAAGCCAGGGGGAAAGTCCCGTATTCTTTACAAACAGCGCGGAGGAATATGCGCCGAGAGCGTAAATACCAGCGGAGCCCAGATTCATCTGTCCAATCAGTCCGGTGATCAGGTTCAGCCCCAGAACCAGGACAATATTAATCAACACCCGGACAAAAACCACCATCCAGTAATCATTCCTGATAATGTTAGGCAGGCATAAAACTACAGCCAGTACCACTGCCCATTTCAAAGCATTTTTCATATTTTTATTGTTTTTCATATTATTCATTCCTTACCTCCCCTGTGCGCGTTTACCAAGGAAGCCGGTGGGCTTAATGAGCAGGAACACGATCAGCAGCAGGAAGGAAACGGCATCCTTATATACTGCCGGAATAAAAATAGTGGCCAGATTTTCCACCACACCAATAAAAATACCGCCGGCAATGGCCCCCGGGATGTATCCAAACCCTCCAATGACCCCGGAGCAAAATCCTTTCAGGCCAATGGTAGTCGCCATGGTGGCGCTGATATTCACCAGCGGAATCACCAGGAAACCAATAACTGCACAGATCATGGCGCTGAGAGCCGTGGTAATACAGATACTTCTGTTGATATTAATTCCCATAAGGGCGGCAGCTTTTTTATTCTGCTCTACACATCTCATGGCCTTTCCTGTTTTCGTAAACTTAAAAAACACCTCAAGTACGGCAACCAGCAGGATTGCCACAATAATAATGACGATATTGGCAGAAGTAATGGCGAATCCCCCGATAAAATACGTCTTATCCAGCCATCCGGAAACTCTCATATTGCCGGATCCCCAGAACAGACGAATGAATTCGGAAATAATCTTTGCTAAAACTACAGTGCCGATAATCGCAAAAATATTAGAACGCATACTGTAAAGGCGGTTGAAAATGCCGGCCGCCAGCAATGCTCCCACCACTCCCATAATTGCCAGGGTCAGGACGATTGCAATGGGATTATCCAGATTCATTTTAATGATCATACTGCCGCCGAAAATATAGGCGCCCAGGGTGATCAGTTTATCATGGCTGAAGTTCAACAGACCTGAAGAATTCCAGATCAGAGTATACTCAATGCCAACCAAGGAATAAATCATACCATATGCAATGCCTGTAATGAGGAGCTGAAATACCATTGTTGACATAAATTCTTCTCCTTATAGACTGCGGGCACCCCAGGATGCTTTCATTGGAATGCCCGCATAATATTACATGGTTGATAAGTTTTCAGAAAATCCGGTCTTACATTTTTATTCGTTTACACTCTGAACAAACTCAGGGGCTTTGCCGTTTAACTTGGCAATCACACAGCTATGTACCAGATTGTTTGCATCATCATTATAGAAATCACCGGTAGGCAGAGTCTTCGTTTCTCCTGCAGCAATGGCATCTCTCACAGCCTGAGGAGTCACTTCTCCTGCTTCTTCGCAGGCAAGGATCGCCTCACAGATGGTAACTGCCGCTCCATAGTATGCTGCCGCGTAAAGGTCAGGCGTCTCACCGTAGAGATCCTGATATGCCTTTACAAAATCAACGGCAACTGCATCGGTGGATGTGGAGATAAAGTCAGTCACAGAATATGCGCCGTCTACCCAGCTATCCTCACAGAGATTCAAAACATTGTCGAGAGTCAGACCGGGAGAAGCAATTTTGTTGACATCGGGCATATAAGTGGCCAACTGCTGGTAAATGATAGCAGTCTCAGCATCATGGGTCCAGGTAAAGACTGTATCACATCCGGCGCTCTGACATTCCAGGATTGCGGAGGTGAAGTCCACGTCATTTACATTGTGAGGGCAGTCCACATACTCAATTCCCTGTGCATCAAAGAATGCCATAGCAGCATCTGCGCCGCCCTGTCCGTATTCATCAGATGCATGGAGGATACCCACCTTCTTTGCTTCCAAAGTGTCTTTACAGAAAGTTGCGGCTACAGTAGCCATAATCGCATCAGAGGCACGGGTACGGAACATATAATTATTGCTTCCGTCGATTGCCACAGAAGTACCGCCCACCAGGACGCATACCTGCTGTTCTGCTACAGTATCGGATACCGCCAGGGCTGCAGAGCTTCTGTGGGGTCCGATGATTGCCAGGCAGCCGTCAGAAATCAGCTTCTGAACTGCTGTCAGGGCGCCTTCATTTGTGGTCAGGTCATCTTCTGTATTCAGAACAAACTTTTCATATCCGGCCGCCTCATTGTACTGGGCAATAACCATCTCAGAGGCTTTCTGCATACGTTCCCCGTTAAGTGCATTGTCGCCGGTCAACATCGCTGCCAATCCTATTTTGTAAGTCTCACCGTTTCCTGCAGGTTTCTCCTCGCCTGCTCCTTTTGTTTCCGCTGCCTTCGTATCGGCTGCTTTCGTTTCCGCCGCTTTGGTGTCTGCCGCCGTAGCTTTCGCAGGTTCCGTTTCCTTCGTATCGTCGCCTCCGCATGCCGCCAGGCTGAACATCATGGCTCCAGCCAAAAACAGTGCCAACAGTTTCTTCATGATTCTTCCTCCTTTTTGGTTTCTGTTGTTTATATAAGAAGCGTTATCGATCATCCGATTCCGCTGCTTTTCTTTTTTTTATTAAAAACATTGCCTTGGTTTTCATTATTTTCTAAAATACACGTTCTATCTACTTGGAATATAAATTTAAAATTTTTTATTTTTTATTATCCTTACTATAATTTATTTTGACCAGTTTGTCAATTATTTTTTGTGTTTTTTTGTTGATTTTATATGACTCATTACTTTTCAAATGGAAAAATCATAAATTAATACAGTAATACTTTACAAATTGATAAAAGGGTGCTATGATTCAGTTATTGAAAATAAATTTTTTATTTTTTATTTTCCTTTTATAAAAACAATCACAAAGGAGGTCCCCCAATGGATTACGCAAAAGAATCTTTGCGGCTGCATGGTGAATGGAAAGGAAAAATTGAAGTGATTTCCCGTGTACCCGTCGCCACAAAAGACGATTTATCCCTGGCTTACACTCCCGGTGTAGCCCAGCCCTGCCTGGAAATCCAGAAAGATATTGACAAAAGCTATGAGCTAACCCGCCGTCATAATATGTGTGCCGTTATCACAGACGGAAGCGCCGTTCTGGGTCTCGGCGATATCGGCCCTGAAGCCGGTATGCCTGTTATGGAGGGGAAATGTGTGCTGTTTAAAGCCTTTGGCGATGTAGACGCTTTCCCTCTCTGTATTAAGACAAAAGATGTGGATGAATTTGTAAATACGGTGTATCTGCTTTCCGGCTCTTTTGGCGGAGTCAACCTGGAAGATATTTCTGCTCCGAGATGTTTTGAGATTGAAAAGAAATTAAAAGAAAAATGCGATATCCCCATTTTCCATGACGACCAGCACGGTACGGCCATCATCACCCTCGCAGGTATGACAAATGCTTTGAAGGTGGTGGGAAAGAAAAAGGAAGACATCAAACTGGTCATGAGCGGCGCCGGCGCCGCTGCCATCTCCATTTGCCGCCTGCTTTTAAAAGCCGGTTTCAGGGACATTGTCCTCTGCGACAGACATGGAGCGATCTATGAAGGAAGAAAAGAAGGCATGAATCCGGTCAAAGAGGAAATCTCCCTCATCACCAACCGGGAAAAGAAAGCCGGGAAACTGGCCGATATGCTTGTAGGCGCGGACGCGTTTATCGGTGTGAGCGCCCCTGGAATGGTCACAAAGGAAATGGTTCAGACCATGAATAAAGATGCCATTATCTTTGCCTGCGCAAACCCGACTCCTGAAATTTTTCCTGATGAAGCAAAAGCGGGGGGTGCCAAAGTCTGTTCCACAGGGAGAAGCGACTACCCCAACCAGATCAACAATGTGCTGGCTTTCCCCGGAGTTTTCCGCGGCGCCTTCGATGTGAGGGCAAAAGACATCAATGACCAGATGAAGATTGCTGCCGCCGAAGCTCTGGCGGGATTAATCTCCGATGAAGAATTGAATGAAGACTATATCATCCCCAAAGCTTTCGACCCCCGCGTTGGCAAGACAGTTGCCGCCGCCGTAGCCCAGGCTGCCAGGGATACAGGTGTGGCAAGGCTGTAATATTTTTGTTTTCAACAAAACAATATACCAACATTTTGTAGAACTCCATAGGAAAGAGCTGCCACAGTTACGGTGGCAGCCCTTTCCATATATCTAAACCCTTCTGTCAAATCATAACAAAGAACTTTTCGACATAATAAATCAAAAATTTTTAATTTCAAAAAATTGACTATTTTTAATTTCTTCATTATAATAATAAACAAAAACTGTGTTTTTCATCTGTTTTCTTACCATCCACTGGCAAGGATGTATACACCCTGAACTACATAATTTTTCGTTTTTTCGGCGGTGGATATTCCCTGACACTACCTTTATATACTGCGGAGACAATTATGGGCCTCAAACAAAACCTTGATATTTTAGTTTATAACAATATTGTTGATTCCTTAATCGTAGGAGAATATCAAATGGGCCAGCAAATTTTGCTGGATACCTTTGCAGAAAAATATGGAGTCAGCAGAACCCCCATCATACAAGCTGTAAAACTGCTTGCCAATGACGGAATTTTGGATGTCCTGCCCAACGGCAGGGTCTGTGTACCCACTTACAGCGAAGAACAAATTAAAAAAATCCGGAATGTCCGTATTATTTTGGAACACTACGCGCTGGAAGAATTATTCAAAGAACAAAATGCCGATAGTTTTAACGGAACCATTGAAGAGCTTGACAAAATCGCCCTTCAGGCATTGGAAGCCATTGAAAATGGCAACAAGCTTTTATTCAATCAAAAAGACCTTGAGTTTCACCGCTGTCTGGTAAACGGCGCAAAAAACGAATTCCTGTCTGATATTTATAAGCGCATCCAGGGACGTTTTGTTGTGGCCAATTATCTTTTCATTCCCTGGGAAAACCGGGATTTTATGTATGCGGCAAAAGACCACCTGGCTATTATGAAGGCATTAAAAGCCAAAGATTTGGAAAACTGCAAAAAATACGTGCAGCAGCACATTCGCAATGTCGTAAAAGGATCCAATCCCGCATGAATTTAAAATGGCCTAACCTGGTTTCCGCCTCTGCTTCCGGCAGACACGTTGATTTTTTTGATTTTGCCGCGCCGCTTATGGCCGCCGTCCACTGCTTGCATAGAAACGGCCAGCAGTTCCGGCGACGCTAGTGTTCTGTCTGGATTGTATCTGACGAAACTCCGCAGAATATTCGCTCATCGGCAAGGCGGATTTTCGACGGCGTAGCGGTGGCTACGGATAGAAAATTCAACGCAGCAGATGAGCGAAAAGACAAGGAGGTTTGGCTGAATATAATCCAGACAGAACACTAGACACAGCAAAATCTTCAAAATCTGCCTACCGTCTTCCGGAAGCAGAGGCGGAAACCAGGTCAGACCTATATAAATTGATGCGGGAATTCACCCCATGATCTTCTCTGTAATCTTTTTGTACGATACCAATTCTACATTTCCCATCTTTTTAGCGGTTTCCACACAACCTTTTGTAAATCCGTTTTTCGCGAACAAATATAACTGTGTTTTGCTATAGTGGAATATCCTGCTTCGCCCTGCCAGTGTCTCTAAAACATCCGCACCAACTTTTTCATTGGTCCATTTGCACTCGCCAAGCAACGCGATGTCTTTATCCTGTTCCCCCATGATGTCAATCTCTGTCTGGCTGCGGGTAGAGGGATTCGTCCCCCACCAGCGGCCCAGATCTTTAAATTCCACAAAAGATTCGCCATCAAGTAAAAGCTTCCAAAGATATTGCTTACATATCTCCTCAAATACTTTCCCCATATATCCTGGCAAATATGGTTCGATTCGCTTATAGGCCAAATCGGCAGCTCCTCGGGCAATGGTAGAATTATTTTCAGGCACAAACCGATACCAAAACCGGAACATATTGTCCTCAATGGCGTAGACCGACTTTCGGGAAACCTTTTCGCCATAAGGGGTTTCTCTTTGAATCAATCCCAGCGCCATTAAGTTTTTCAAATAAGCGGCACAAACACTGGTAGTCTCCCCCACTTTTGTGGAGATTTCCGCCATGCGAGAAGCTCCGGTTGCAATCGCCGTGATGACGGCGTTGTAAAGCGCCGGCTCCCTTACTTCCTGTTTCAACAAATTTTCCGGTTCTTCAAAAAGGGAAGATATGGGATTCAGAAACGTATTCTTAATATTGTCTTCAACGCTTAATCTGTCGTCCATCTGCAGCAAATATTGGGGAGTCCCGCCCGTAATGCCATAAATCAACGCTTTCTCCTCCGGAGAAAAGTTTTTGAAATACCGGCAGGTATCAGCAAAGTCAAAAGGCAGTATCTTCATCTGCGCCGTCCTCCTGCCATAAAGCGGCGCTTTATAGGCCAATACATGATCTTCCATATAAGACATGGAAGAACCACAGAGAATCAGCATCAGCCTGGAATGATCTTTATATTTATCAATCAGAAGCTGAAGCGTGGAAGCAAGGCTTTTGGAAGACCTCGCCACATAGGGATATTCATCGATTGCCAGAATCAGGCGCTCTTTTTCCGCCATCTGAAACACGTACTCCAGTGCTGCCTGAAAGGATAGAAAAGCCGTATCCGCCTGAAAACCTGTTTCGGATTCCAAAATATTTGTGCTGAAGTTTTCCAGATTCTGTCTGGCATTGCTCTCCACACCCATAAAGTAGATTGCCCTTTTATCCTTCACAAATTGGCTGATAAGCGCAGTCTTCCCTACGCGGCGGCGGCCATAAATCACTACAAACTCAAACTTGTCAGACATATATAATCTATTCAGGGAAACTAACTCACGTTCTCTGCCAATAAACATACTGTCACCTCCATATTGCTATATCGCCGTCACAAAAAAGTATACCCATATAATATCATAATTTTATAGTTTAGTCAATTATATCTAACTAATTTATAAATGACTAAATTTGCCGAACAAAAAAGGAACTGCCGTAAAACAGATGATCTATCTGTTTTGTGGCAGCTCCTGGATAACTCTCACAAATTTTTTCTTATACAAGCTCGATGAGGACTTCCATCGCAGCATCGCCTTTTCTCTGTCCAATCTTGACGATTCTGGTGTAGCCGCCCTTGCGGTCCACATACTTGGGGGCGATCTCCTCAAAAAGCTTCTTGGGCATATCGACTACCTTGGTGTTTCTCTTGCGTCCAGCAACTTCCTTCGGAACTTCCGTCACAGGATAAAGCACTTTCAGCATCTGGCGACGGACATGAAGCCTACTGGGCATATCTTTTTTGATGGTTTTCTGAATCTCATCGTAAACGGTCACTTTCTTGCCGTCTACAACCTCTTTCACCCTCTTGCCATCTTTATCTTTTCTTGCCACCTTTGCGGTAACGGTAACTTCTTCAAAGTTATCCTTTTCCTTCACTGCCATGGCGATCAGGCCTTCGGCGATCTTGCGGATTTCCTTTGCCTTTGCCTCAGTGGTGACAATTCTTCCATGATACAGAAGGTTGGTCACCTGATTGCGCAGCAATGCCTTTCTCTGGCTTGAAGTTCTTCCAAGTTTTCTATAACCTGCCATGATATTCTTTCCTCCATTTGTGGAACAGGCAGCCATGCATCTTCGGGCTTACTGACTGTCTGCTTTTTCTCTACAAATTTTCATATGCCGCCCACGCGGCCTTTTGTCACTGAAGAAAACCGGAATTTTTACACACCGGAGCCCCCAGTGAGACTTCATTCGTCGCTGGGATTTAGCTCCAGGCCAAGCTCTTTTAACTTGCCTAAAACCTCTTCCAGGGACTTCCGGCCCAGGTTTCTCACCTTCATCATATCTTCAGAAGTGCGGTTGGTCAGCTCTTCCACTGTATTGATGCCTGCACGCTTCAGGCAGTTGTAGGAACGAACCGACAGCTCCAACTCGTCGATGTTCATCTCCAGAACTTTTTCCTTTTCATTGTCTTCCTTTTCCACCATGACTTCTGCAGTCTTGGCATTTTCAGAAAGATCAATAAACAGGTTCAGATGCTCGCTCAAAACCTTTGCCGCAAGGCTTACCGCCTCGTCGGGAGCCAGGGTCCCATTGGTATATACGTCCAGTGTCAGCTTGTCAAAATCAGTGATTTGGCCCACACGGGTGTTTTCAACCGACAGATTCACACGCTCGATGGGTGTGTAAATAGAGTCGATTGCGATGACGCCAATGGGTAAATCCTCACTCTTATTCTTGTCTGCGCTCACATAGCCCCGGCCTTTTGTAATGGTCAGTTCCATGTAAAGCTTGCAGTCATTACCGCCGCTTAAAGTGGCAATGACCTGCTCAGGATTGATAATTTCTATGTCCTGATCAACCTGGATATCTGCTCCGGTCACCACGCCTTCGCCCTCAAACTCAATATAAGCAGTTTTCGGCTCATTTGTCTCGCTGGTGTTCCTGATGGCAAGATTCTTCAGATTCATAACAATTTCCGTCACATCCTCTTTCACACCGGGGATGGAACTGAACTCGTGAAGCACACCATCAATCTTTACCTGGCTGATAGCGGCTCCGGGCAGCGAGGAGAGCATAATCCTCCTCAGGGAGTTGCCCAGGGTGGTACCATAACCACGCTCCAGAGGCTCAACAACGAATCTTCCATATTTTTTATCTTCTGAAATCTCAGCTATTTCGATATTGGGTTTTTCAAAATCGAACACGATTAAGCCCTCCTTGTTGGGTAATTAATCTGAGGGCCGAAAAAGATTCGGACACTCCTAATGCCTTATGGTTTATTTGGAGTACAACTCGACGATCAGCATTTCATTTACCGGCACGTCGATCATTTCTCTTGTGGGAAGCTGTTTCACGGTAACGGTCAGGTTTTCAGCATCTGCCTCCAGCCATTCCGGTACAAGCCTTCCGCCGGTCACTTCCAGGATATCCTTATATCTCTGGGAATCCTTCACTTTTTCTTTGATGGTGACAACATCCCCTGCTTTTACCAGGTAAGAAGGGATGTTTACACATCTGCCGTTTACAAGAACATGCTTGTGGTCCACAATCTGTCTCGTTTCTCTTCTTGTTCTGCCAAATCCGGCCCTGAACATCACATTATCCAGTCTGGATTCCAGCATAATCATCAGATTTTCACCGACCATACCTCTCATCTTGGAGGCTTTTGCATAATAATTTCTAAAGGGTTTTTCCAATACACCGTAAATGAATTTTGCTTTCTGCTTCTCGCGGAGCTGAAGGCCGTATTCACTCATCTTTCTGTTGGCTCTTTTTAATTCTCTCGTTGATTTCTTATCTATTCCTAAATAAATCGGGTCAAGTCCGAGGGACCTGCATCTTTTAAGAACAGGAACTCTATCTACTGCCACTTTTCTGCACCTCCTAATTAAACTCTTCTACGCTTGGGCGGACGACATCCATTATGGGGAACCGGGGTA
>JAAWCJ010000016.1 GCA_022793195.1 Lachnospiraceae bacterium
AGGCAGATTTTGCAGGTTTTGTGAGGTCGTTATGAGCACTTAGCGCCTGTAGTTTAGGCGCTTACGTGCGATACAAGCAAAGCACTTAGCAAGGTATTTTCGCGCTTTAGTGCTTTGCCTAGCGGCGCCAGTCCCGCTGACCGGTTTATATGGAAGCGGCGTCTGGCGGCAATATGCGGCGAAACAAAACCCAAAAATCAACGTGGACGAAAGCGAAGACAGGAAGGGGCACCGGGTATATACGAATCCAGATATTTTGCAACAGTTCCATTTGTATAGAAAATTTAAACAGCCGTAAAATCATAGGTCTTCATAAACTGTGTATCATTCAACAATTCTTCGAGAATCTGGCAGACAAAAGGATAATGTTCTGCCAGTTTTTTGTCTTTTCTCTCCAGCAGATAGCAGATGCGGTCCGGGGGAGCTTCTGTCAGTTCATAAATTTGTATCGTATCCAGGGAAGGCAGGGCACAGATGGTCGCGTAAGGAACGATTGCCCAGTAGCCATCCATGGAAAGAAAGTCGGATAGCAGGGAGAAGGAATCAATCTTGATTTGCATACCGGATTCCCACCAGTAATTATGCCACTGAATGAAGGAGGCTTCCTGGTGGAGAAAGATTTCCTTCTGGGGATTTAAGGCGGAGGGGTGGATACTTTTGAGTCCGGAAGGGGAAGCGCATTGGTGCGCCACATAGAGCCGCTGGCGAAACAGCGGCTTTACGTCTATATTCTTTCGGTTTAATTCAATGGACGGAAAGCCCAAGTCAATCTTATGCTCCTCCAGCCGGGTATAGATTTCTTCCGAATGATGGGTGCTGATGGAAAACCGCGCTTTTGGATTTAAGGAAAAAAGCTTCTGATAAAAATGGTTGAGGAAGGAACGGTTGAAACTGTCGATGGCACAAATACGCAGGCTGATTTCCGGCCGTTTACTGATGCTGACGGCTTCTTTTTGAATTCGGACCAAATGGGCGGCCATGGGGAGAAACGCCTGCCCCTCGTTGGTCAGGGTGATGCTGCGCAGCCCTTTGGAGCGGAGGAGCAGGCGATACCCCAATTCTTCTTCCAGAAGGCTTAACCGGGTACTGATGGTGGACTGGGAAAGAAACATGGCTTCGGCGGCCAGGTTGATGGAACCATATTTTACAATTTCAAGGAAAGTTTTTGCCCATTCAATATTCATGCCGGACGCTCCTTAATATCTAAATTTCCAATATTATATATCTAAAATATCTGTTAGTCAACGGGAGATATCAATGATAGAATGAAACAAAGCAAAGGAAAAGGCGATTCAGAAGACCTACAGGGGAAGGGAAAACCTAAAAAGGGGAACATATGAAAAAGACGATGGGTTTTACATATTTGTGCGCAGTTTGTTTTGTCCTGCTTTTGGGTGCCATCTCTGTGGTGGGAAAAATATCTGCCTTGTATGCATTACCGTGGAAAGAAAAAACGGGGGCTGCTTTTATTAAACAGTGTTTGTTATGTGGGAACGTATCTTCTTGAACTTTGCGGGCTGATGTACGCGCCATCCGTCATTGACGGGGTACTGATGGCCACAGTGCCCATCTGGACAGAAATCCTGGCCAGAGTTTTTCTGAAAGAGAAAGCGACACTGCTGCAGAATGTATTTTTGCTTCTCAGCGCAGGGGCCGTCGTGATTATGATTTTAATTGGCTCCACCGATTCGGTGCGGGGATTTGATATCAGGGGGCTTTTTCTGTTGACAGGCGCTTTTTTCCTGGAGGCGTTGAGCAGTGTGATTATCCGTTACCTGAAGGAGGAATATTCCGCCGTGGAGATCAGCTTTGCTTCCTGCCTGATTTCCCTGGCCATAGCGTCTGTGGTTTTGGGAGCACAGCTGGGATTTCATGTGGTGGAAATGGAAACAGTCATGGCGGCTCTTGGAGATTGGAAATTTGTGGCGGCAGTCCTGTTCCTGGGGGTTTTCGGAACCATGGTTGCGGGAATTTTAAAGGGATATATTTTACAGCATATGTCTGCGCTGCGGGCTACAGTCTGGTATAATGCGGGCACACCGGCTGCCGTGGTTGCCGGAGTATTGTTTTTGAAAGAACCCTTTTACCATTACCAGATTATCTGTACCATATTTATTTTGGCCGGTGTGATCGGCGTACAAGTCTGTAAAGGACATAAACCACAACAAGAGGAAAGATGAGAAAGGAGCAAAACCCTCATCACCAGAATTTTGACGGACTTAGGGGAAAAGGAAAAGGGTATGAAAAAAAATGCATGGTTTGCGTATGCATGTGCAGTTGGATTTACCTTGATCATGGGAGCCGTATCTGCAGTGGGTAAAATTTCTGTTGCTTATAAACTTCCGGTTTTAGTTGTTGTGATCCGGTATTTTTTAGCGGTGGTGGGAAACTTTGTAATGCATCATACAGGAATTGTCCATGTGCATTACAAAGGGAAGGGAAAACGGGAGCTGCTGCTTTTGAGCGGTATCTGTTACGCGGGAAGTTATGTATTTCAGCTATGGGGAGTCATGTATGTGTCGTCGGTGGTCAATGGTGTAATGATTGCCACTGTGCCCATCTGGACAGAGGTGATCGCAAGGATTTTCCTGAAGGAAAAAACCACGCTGCTGCAGAATGGATTTTTGTTTCTCAGTGCAGGCTCGGTGATGGCCATGGTTTTGATTGGTTCTTCCGACAGTGTACGCGGTATTGATATTCGCGGCCTTTTGCTTTTGTTTATTGCATTTATTATGGAAGCGGCCAACGGTGTCATTATCCGCTCCCTGAGGGAAGAATATTCTTCAGCAGAGTTAAGTTATTCTTCCACCCTGATTTCCCTGGGAATCACGACAGTGATCTTAGCCGTCCAGTTGGGAACTCATACCATAGACCAATCGATGATTGCCGCAGCTTTTGGGGATTGGAAATTTGTGGCTTCCGTCCTCTTTCTGGGGCTGGGCGGAACATTTATAGCCGCCCTGTTAAAAGGTTACATTTTACAGCACATGTCCGCCCTGCGGGCTACAGCCTGGTATAATGCGGCTACGCCAGTGGCTGTGATTTTTGGGGTGCTGTTTCTGAAAGAGCCATTTTACCTGTATCAGATTATTTGTACGGTTTTGATTCTGGCCGGAGTGTTGGGAATCCAGATCTGTAAGGGCTATAAGCAGAAAGAGGGGGACGATTAAGCCCGGACATGTGTTTCAGGTTCCCGTACGCGGTTAATATTTATGGAGGAAACTCGGCTGCTGTTCATCTGGACCCCGCCTTGATTTAACAGAGAACGCAGTTGCACACAGGGATTTTTTACCTTTCGCTTTAAAATTCCAGGAGGCAGCGTTTTTGAAGATTCGAATGGACAGCAGCCGAGTTTTCTCCATACCGTCGATTGATAAGGACACACGTTCCCGTCTGTATGCTCTTGTCAATGGACAGTAGCAGAGCGAAATATGGAAACTCAGGGAATATCCGTATAGCCTCCTGTCGTTTTTTATGGTAGACTATAGGCATTGACGAGGACGGGAGGAATGATATGGAGGCTCTTACATTACTGGAACATGATATTTTACTCTTTATCCAGGAATACATACGGGCCGGGTGGCTGGACGGCCTGATGAAGGTGATTACTTTTTTAGGAAATGGAGGCTGGTTCTTCATTGTACTGGGAGTAGCGCTGGCCATTTATCCAAAGACACGGACTTATGGTTTCCTGGTTTTGGCGGCTTTGGCAGTGGACGCCGTTGTTTTAAATCTGGGCCTTAAAAATCTGGTACAGAGGGCAAGGCCTTATGACCAGTTCCCTGATTTGATTCCGTTGGTGGGCAGGCTTAAGGATTTTTCTTTTCCATCTGGCCACTCGGGATGCGCATTTGCTGCCGCCGGCACCTTATGTTTGATTCTTCCGCATGGAAAGAAGGCATGGGGATATGGCCTTTTGGGGCTTGCTTTTATACTTGCCCTGTCCAGGTTGTATGTGGGTGTTCATTTCCCCACGGATGTGGTGGCCGGAGCAGTCATTGGTTTTTTAAGCGCCGTATTAGTAGTCTTTTTGTACCGCAGGCAGGAGAGAAAAAGGAGGGAATGATGTCATATTGTACGGAATGTGGGACAAAACTTGAGCTGCGGTATCTGGAAAAGGAAGGAATGATTCCCTGGTGTGAGACATGTAAGGCATGGAGGTTTCCGACTTTCAGTACTGCCATCAGTACCATGGTTTATAATCCGGCAGGGAAAAAGATCCTTTTGATTAAACAGTATGGACGGGACAAAAATATTCTGGTGGCCGGATATATCAATAAAGGCGAGGGAGCGGAGCATGCCCTGGCCAGAGAGGTTCGGGAGGAAATGGGCCTTAGGGTAACGGCCTGTACTTTTAATATGAGTGAATATTTTGAGAAAAGCAACACTCTTATGCTGAATTTTGCCAGTATTGTGGATTCTGATAGCTTAAGCGGTATGACGCCGGAAGTGGATGCCGCCGCCTGGTATACACCGGAGAAGGCCAGAGAGGCCATCACCCATGGAAGCCTGGCGGAGAAATTTCTTCTCAACTGGCTTTCCAAGCGGGAGACTTATGATCGTACTTTTAATACATATACATTTCCTGGTTTTTGAAAGAGGTTCCTATAACCATGAGTACCTGTAAAAGACCGGAGCGGATCTGTGTGGTGGACAGATTTGCCCCGGTCTCTTCCATAAGTATACTTATTTATATTTTTCTTCACAGTACGCGCAACGGTACACCTGATTTTCTTCGTCGGCCAGGAAAAACACATGGGGAAGTTCCTGCTCGATGGAGGTGATGCACCGGGGATTTTTGCATTTGATGATATTGGTCAGCTTTTTGGGAAGCCGGACCACTTTTTTTTCGACGATTTTTTCGTCTTTAATGATATTGACGGTGATATTGCAATCAATGTAACCTAATACGTCCAGGTTTACCACGTCCAGACCGCCTTCGATTTTCAGGATATCTTTCCGCCCCATTTTATTGCTTCTGGCGTTTTTTATAATGGCTACCTGGCAGTCCAGTTTATCCAGCTTTAAATATTTGTAAATATCCATGCTTTTTCCGGCCTGGATATGGTCCAGGACGATTCCGTCTTTCAGTCCGCCGATATTTAACATAAGATTCTATCCTTTCTGAGAAATGCATATCATGATATCAGATTCACACAGTGATGTCCAGCAAAGTGAGGATCAGGGCCATACGGATATAGACGCCGTACTGGGCCTGGGGAAAATAGGCGGCCCTGGGGTCGTCGTCCACTTCCACAGAAATTTCATTGACGCGGGGCAGGGGATGGAGGATATTCATATCCGGTTTGGCTGTTTTGAGCTTGGCCCTGTCCAGGATATAACAGTCCTTCATACGGATATATTCTTCTTCGTTGAAAAAGCGCTCCTTCTGAACGCGGGTCATATAGAGGATATCCAGGGACGGCATGGCAGTTTCCAAATCCCGGACTTCTTCATAGGGGATTTTGTTGGCGTCCAGCACATTTTCACGGATATAGCTGGGAATACGGAGCTCTTCGGGGGAGATCAGCACGAACCGGATATCAGGATAACGGACCAGGGCCTCAATGAGGGAGTGGACGGTACGGCCAAACTTTAAGTCGCCGCAGAGTCCCACGGTCATACCGCTAAAGCGGCCTTTTAAAGATCGGATGGTCAAAAGGTCCGTCAATGTCTGGGTGGGATGCTGGTGGCCGCCGTCTCCTGCATTGATGACAGGAATCCCTGACTTCATGGCGGCAACCATGGGGGCGCCTTCTTTTGGATGGCGCATGGCACAGATGTCGGCATAACAGGAAATGACGCGGATGGTGTCAGAAACACTTTCTCCCTTGGCAGCGGAGCTGGAATCGGCAGAAGAAAAACCAAGGACACTGCCCCCTAAATTTAACATAGCTGCTTCAAAGCTTAAACGGGTGCGGGTACTTGGTTCGTAAAATAATGTGGCTAATTTTTTGCCTTTACAGGCCTCTGCGTATTTTCCCGGATGCAGTTCTATGTCGCCGGCCAGATCCATCAGCCGGTCAAGCTCATCCACTGAGAAGTCCAGAGGGCTTAAAAGATGTCGCATGTATATATATCCTCCTTGATTTTACTTTTACCAGTATAAACGAAATCGGAAAAATGTGCAACAGATTCCATGGACAAATTCCATGATTTTTTGTAAAGTATAGATGAGAAGTTTTAAGGAGTGTCAGCATGGATAGAAAACAAATCAGACATACCGGAAAAAAGAAGAGAAAAAGCCTGTGGGAGAAAGCCCCGGTTTTTTGTATGGCTTTTGCGGGACTGATGGCAGTATTTGCGGTAACAGGCGTTTTTTTCTTAAAAAAGGCCATAGAAAGACAAAAAACTTTGGCTCCGGTGGAGACTTTTTACGCTGGGATTTTTGTGGAAAATGTTCCATTGGAAGGACTAAATATGGAACAAGCCAGGGCAAAAGTGGAGGCTGTGACAGTGACCGCCGAACATACCTGGGCCATGAAGGTTGACTGTGGCGGTGAACGATATGACCTGGACAATATCATGTCCAATAATATGGATGAAGTACTTGCAGAGGCTTTCTCCCTGGGCCATGAAGGGACGGATGAGGAGAGGCTTTCAGATATCACGTCTTTGCAGCGAAGTGCGAGGCACTTCAGTGTCAGGGATTCTTATGAGGAGGAAGCAGCCAGGGAGGCTGTTGATAAAGTGGCGGATTCCTTTGATGTGGCGGCGAAAAATGCAGCCATGACAGGTTACGATGCGGAGAGTGGCTTTCAGTATGCGGAAGGGGAAGATGGGAGGCAGGTGGACAGGGAAGATTTGCTTACCCAGATGAAAGCCGCCATTGCGGCGGGAGACTACGACGCAGTCCTGGTGGGGAAGGTTTCGGCAGTTTCACCGGAACTTCATATGGAAGAGGCAAAAGAGAAATATGTCTGCCTGGCCAAATTCCGCACAGAGGCCCAGGTGGACAGCGACGACAGGGATCATAATGTTAAATTGGCGGCTTCCACTATTGATAATACTTTGGTTGCCCCTGGAGAAGAGTTTTCCATGAATGGCGTGGTGGGAGAAACCACAGAAGAACAGGGATATAAAGAGGCGGCTACTTATTCCAGAGGCGAAGTGGTTGCAGAGTTTGGCGGAGGCGTCTGCCAGGTGTCTTCCACCATTTATAATGCGGCCATTATGGCAGGGCTTGAAACAACAGAGAGAAAAAACCACAGCATGACAGTATCCTATGTGCCGCTCGGGGAGGATGCCATGATTTCCTATCCATATTCTGACCTGAAGTTTAAAAATAATTCTTCGGGGAATATCCTGGTGCTTTTAGATACCGACGGGCCAGAAGTGATCTGCTATATTTATGGGATTCCGATTTTGGAAGAAGGGGTTACCGTGAAGATGGATTCCCATATTCAGGAAACCATTCCTGTACCGGAACCTACCTATGTGGAAGATGATTCCCTTTCACCGGGAGAAGAGAAGTACAAAAATTACGGCAAAGAGGGATACAGGGTGGTGACAGATCTGGTGACAATGAAAGACGGGGAAGAGATTGGAAGGGAATTCCTCCACAACAGTACATATAATGCCCAGGCGCCTGTGATCCGCAGGAACAGTGGACAATAAACTTTCAATAACACTCAGAAAAAATCCGTCTATGTCCAAGGAAAACACACTTCCGCTCTCAAAAACTCGCAGCGGTACTAAGAAATTTTCTGTATTAGCACTTGAAAATTTCAAGTACCGGCGGTTTTTGAACGGTTTCCCTCCGGACATAGACGGATTTTTTCTGAGTATTTATTAAAGTTTTTTAGCCGATGGGTTCAAAGTCGGCAGCACCGTGTTTGCAGAGAGGGCAGATGAAGTCATCGGGAAGCTCGTCCCCCTCATAGATATAACCGCAAACCTTGCACACAAAGCCTTTTTTGCCTTCTGTCTGAGGCTTGGGTTTTACGTTTTTCTGGTAATAAGTGTAAGTCATGGTTTCCACATTGGTGATGACCCTGGCTTCGGTGACACTGCAGATAAACATTCCGTGGGTATCCAGGTCAATGTACTGCTCCACCTTTAAGGACATGAAGGAATTGATATATTTAGGCAGGAACACCAGCCCGTTGTCAGAACGGAGGGGAGTGATGCCTGCAAATTTATCGGTATTGCGGCCACTCTGGAAACCATAAGTCTGGAACACGGAGAAAGGGGCATCCGTGGACAGGCAGTTGAGGTTCATCATGCCGGTCTGTTTGATTACATGGTGGGAATAATTGGCCTTGTTGATGGTGACAGCAATTCGGTTGGGCGTATTTGTCACCTGGGAGACAGTGTTGACAATGAGGCCATTGTCCTTCTTTCCGTCATTGGAGGTGACAACATAGAGGCCGTAGCCAATATTGAATAATGCGGTCAGGTCATTCTTGTCGGCCGTGTCGTCGTGCTGCGCCAGGTAATCTTTGCAAAGCTCATTGGAGAGGGCTTCAATCTGGGCGTTGCTCTCCTCGCTCAGTGCGGATTTGATATGGACCGTGGTATCTGTAAAGGTCAGCCTTTTGCATCCGGAAAGCATGTTTTTCATGACTTTAGCCGCCATGGGCGCCCAGCTTCCGTTTTCCATCAGGGCAACGGTACGGTTCTGGAAATTGCGCTCTGTCAAATGCTCGATAAAGTCGCGCATGAAAGGGAAAATACCTGCATTATAAGTGGTGGTGGCTAAAACCAGCTTTCCGTAGCGGAATGCATCTTCCACAGCTTCGGCCATATCGCAGCGGGCCAGGTCATGGACCACAACTTTGGGACAGCCTTTTGCACGGAATTTGTCAGCCAGAACATCCACGGCTTTTTTCGTATGGCCGTAGATGGAGGTGTAAGCGATGACAATGCCGTCCGTTTCCACTTCGTAGGAAGACCAGATATTGTAAAGGTTCAGATAGTAGCCGAGATTCTCCTTGAGAACAGGGCCGTGGGTGGGACAGATAATCTGAATGTCCAGGCCAGCGGCTTTTTTCAACAGATTCTGAACCTGGGCACCGTATTTGCCCACAATACCGATGTAATAACGGCGGGCTTCACAAGCCCAGTCTTCCTCCACATCGAGGGCGCCGAATTTTCCGAAACCGTCGGCAGAGAACAGGACTTTGTCACAGGTGTCATAGGTGACAAGCACCTCCGGCCAGTGGACCATGGGAGCTTCCACAAATGCGAGGGTATGTTTTCCTAAGGAAAGGGTATCACCTTCTTTTACGACCACCTGCCTGTCTTCATAATCAGTGCCGAAAAACTGCTTCATCATGGCAAAAGCCTTTTCAGAAGAAACAATGGTGGTATCGGTATAAACCTGCATAAAACCTGCGATGCTTCCGGCATGGTCCGGTTCCATGTGCTGGATGATCAGATAGTCGGGTTTTTTGGAGGCCAGCACGTTTTCAATGTTGTCCAGCCATTCATGGGTAAAATGGGCATCAACGGTGTCAAATACGGCTGTTTTCTCATCGAGAACCACATAAGAATTGTAAGCCATCCCGTTTTTTACCACATACTGGCCTTCAAAAAGGTCCACGTCATGGTCGTTGACGCCTACATATTTAATGTCTTTCGTAATCTCCATGGCAAATCACTCCTTAAATTTAAATTTGATTTTACTGTCTGAGAGTCAGGAATCATTATAACATACCGCCATTCATAAAGGGAAGCGGTTATTGCTATTATTTTCCGAAAAATGCAGAAAAATACTCAAAAAAACACTTGCGCTTTACTATGATAATGTGCTACTATTGCATAGTCAACAAGATCATGACAAAAAGAGGAGGAACTGATTGATGAAAAAACGAATTGCATTGCTGATGACAGTCTTATTGACAGTGGCGCTTTTTGCAGGCTGCGGCGGCGATAAGAAGGAGACTGCAGCTACGGAGGCGACAAAGGAAACTGCCGCGCCGGCGGGGACGGAAGCGGCAAAGGAAACAAAAGAAGCGGCAAAAGGTGAAGAAAGCCAGGCAGAGAAAGAAACAAAAGAAGGCGTATCTGATGGCGATATGGCTTATGTGAAAGAGAAAGGTACCCTGGTGGTGGGAATCACAGATTATGCGCCCATGGATTATAAGGATGAAAGCGGCGAATGGATCGGTTTTGACGCCGATATGGCAAAAGCTTTTGCAGAAACCCTGGGCGTAGAAGTGGAATTTGTGGAAATTGCCTGGGACAACAAGATTTTTGAACTGGAAGGAAAGAGCATCGACTGTGTCTGGAACGGCATGACTCTGACTCCTGAAGTGACAAGTTCCATGGATTGTTCCAATCCTTATTGCCAGAACAGCCAGGTGGTCATTGTACCTGCGGACAAGGCTGACCAGTATCAGGACGTGGAGAGCCTTTCCGAATTGTCTTTTGCTGTGGAAGCGGGAAGCGCCGGTGAGGCGGAAGCAACAAAACTGGGGCTTGAGTTCACACAGGTGGGACAGCAAGCAGATGCCCTGATGGAAGTGGCGGCCGGCACCTCAGACGCAGCGGTCATTGATTCTCTGATGGCGGGAGCCATGGTGGGAGAGGGAACCAGCTATGCAGACCTCACCTATACGGTGATCTTAAACGGCGATGACGGGGAAGTGTTTGGTGTCGGCTTCCGCAAAGGTTCCGACCTGACGGCAGCTTTAAACGAGTTTTTCGCAGAGAGCTATGCGGACGGTTCCCTGATGAAATGTGCGGAGACTTACGGCGTACAGGCTGCTGTCATCCAACAGTAACCTACAGACTATAGTTTTTTATAAAAGGGCTGTTGTAAAATATTTGTTTGCCCGGTGCCCTCCCTTGTCATTGTCTTCGTCTGATAGGCAGATTTTGCAGGTTTTGTGAGCATAGCGATGTCAGTTTCGCTGACCTGTTTCTATGGAAGCGGCGACTGACGGCAAACGGCGGCGCAACAAAACCCAAAAATCAACGTAGACGGAGATAATGACAAGGGAAGGTGCCGGGCAAATATTTAAATATTTTACAGCAACTTTTTTCGCCCGCAGGGGATTACATAGGAAACAGGAGAAGTCTATGGAATTGATTATGGAACAGATGCCGATTGTTTTGCATGCCTTAAACATCGGTTTTCTGCAGACGCTGAAACTTTTTTTTGTGACGCTCATCGGTGCGGTGCCCCTTGGGCTTATTATTGCCTTTGGCTCCATGTCCCGGTTTAAGCCGTTAAGCTGGCTTACGAAGATCATTATCTGGATTATCAGGGGAACCCCCCTTATGATTCAGCTTTTGATCGTTTATTATTTTCCGGGGCTGGTATTTAAAAATAATATTTGGGGCGGCGGGGAAGCCGGGCGTTTCCTGGCTGCTTCCATCAGTTTTATCATCAATTATGCCTGCTATTTTTCGGAAATATACCGGGGCGGAATTCAGAATATTCCTGTGGGGCAGGAGGAAGCCGGCCTGGTTCTGGGTATGACAAAACGCCAGATTTTCTTTAAGGTAAAACTTCTTCAGATGATCAAACGTGTTGTGCCTCCCATGTCCAATGAGATCATCACTTTGGTAAAGGATACTTCCCTGGCCAGGATTATTGCGCTTCAGGAAATCATATGGGCAGGCCAGGCGTTCATGAAAGGCAGCCAGGGGATTTCCGGAGCCATCTGGCCGTTATTTTGCGCCGCGTTTTATTACCTGATCTGGAGCGGCATTGTGACGGTGCTACTTGGCAAGCTGGAGAAGAAGTTAAACTATTTCAGATAAGGAGGGGATGGCAATGGCGATTTTAGAAGTAGAACACGTTTCCAAATCCTTTGGGCGGACTGAAGTACTTAAGGATATCAGTTTTTCCATGGAAAAAGGCCAGGCTCTTTCCCTGATCGGCTCCTCAGGAAGCGGGAAAACCACGTTGCTTCGGTGCCTGAATTTTCTGGAGAGGCCGGATAAAGGCGTAATCCGGGTGAATGGGGAGATTCTGTTTGATGGAATGAATGTTGATACGAAAAGGGAATCGGAGATTCGCAAAAAAAGGCTTCATTTTGGGCTGGTGTTTCAGTCTTTCAATTTATTTCCCCAGTATACGGCTTTAAAAAATGTAATGCTGGCAAGGGAACTTCTGGAAAAGGAAAAAGAAGGCTATAAGGCCAGAAAAAAAGAGATTCATCAGGAGATAGAGGGACAGGCCGCAGAGCTCCTTAAGCAGATGGGGCTGGGAGAAAAAATGAAGCGTTATCCCCATGAGCTTTCCGGTGGGCAATGCCAGCGGGTGGCCATTGCCAGGGCCCTTGCCCTGCATCCTGATATCCTTTGTTTTGACGAGCCGACTTCGGCCCTTGACCCGGAACTGACAGGGGAAGTACTCCGTGTCATGAAAGAACTGGCAGAGCGGAACATGACCATGATCATCGTAACCCATGAGATGGCTTTCGCACGGGATGTGTCCGACCAGGTAATTTTCATGGACGACGGACAGATTGTGGAGCAGGGGACGCCAAAACAGATATTTGAAAATCCTGAGGCAGAGCGGACCAGGCAGTTTCTGGCAAGATATACGGAAGAGTAAAAAACTTAAATTTTCACATTTTATAGTGCCGTTCATGGCGGCCCCTCCTGTCCGGGCCGAAACCGTTTAAAAGCGCCGGTACTTAAAATTTCGGAGCAAAAAGCGAACGAAATTTTTTAGTACCGCTGCAGCTTTTTAAGAGCGGAAGCGTGTTTCGGATGGACAGGAGGGGCCGCCATGAACGGCGACATAAAATGTGAAGATTTAAGGAGAAAACAGTTGACATATGGCGCGTAGCGAGGTATTCTATAAGAGCTGTATTGAGAAAAGAAGAGTATCCGCTCTCACCTTAGCGCCATCTGAGCGACTTGGGTTCCTATAGTTTTATGGTTAACGCAGAGGAGGTTTTCTGCGTCGGCGTATGGGATTTTAGTGGATAGTTCTTCTATCCACTTTATTTATGTGTGCGGGAGGCAGAAGGGACATTTATGATGTTGCTGTGTTCCGAACGCAGACAGGGAAAGATTTTCCCTGTACAATATGATTGATGGGGGTGTCGGGTTATTAGCGAGTTAATGGTGAATGAACAGATCAGGGACAAGGAAGTCCGCCTGATTGGCGAAAATGGAGAGCAGCTTGGGATTGTGTCAGCAAAGGAAGCCCAGAGGCTTGCCCGTGAAGCGGAGCTGGATCTGGTGAAGGTTGCTCCGATGGCGAAACCGCCGGTATGCAAGATTATTGATTACGGCAAATACCGCTATGAACAGGCCAGAAAAGAAAAAGAGGCCAGAAAAAAGCAGAAGGTCATCGAGATCAAGGAGGTGCGCCTTTCTCCCAATATTGAAGAAAATGATCTGAATACAAAGATTTCCGCCGCCAGGAAGTTCATTCAGAAGGGAAACAAGGTGAAAGTGACCTTGCGGTTCCGCGGCAGGGAAATGAGCCATATGAATAACTCCAGACACATCCTGGAAGACTTTGCGGGACAGCTTTCCGATATTGCGGTGGTTGACAAACCGTCGAAGGTGGAAGGAAGAAGCCTCGTGATGTTTTTATCAGAAAAACGTTGACAACAGGGTCATACCTGAGACAAAGATTAAGGAGGAAGAATCATGCCTAAAGTAAAAACCAGCAGAGCAGCAGCAAAGCGTTTTAAAAAGACCGGTACCGGTAAATTAAAGAGAATGAAGGCCTATAAGAGCCATATCCTGACCAAGAAGTCTCAGAAGAGGAAAAGAAATCTCAGAAAATCAACGGTGGCAGTTCCCTCAAACGCTAAAGTGATGAAGAAGATTTTACCCTACTGATTGATTAAGAAGTGAAGGAGGAAGACTTAAAATGGCAAGAATTAAAGGCGGTTTAGGCGCGAAAAAAAGACACAATAGAGTTTTAAAGCTGGCGAAGGGGTACAGAGGCGCCCGTTCCAAGCAGTATAGAGTCGCGAAGCAGTCTGTGATGCGGGCGCTTACCAGCGCATATGCAGGCAGAAAGCAGAGAAAGAGACAATTCAGACAGCTGTGGATTGCCCGTATCAATGCGGCAGCCAGGATGAACGGTTTATCCTACAGCCGCTTCATGTATGGCCTGAAAGAAGCCGGAGTCGAAATGAATCGTAAGGTTCTGGCAGACATGGCTGTCAATGATGCTGCTGGTTTTGCAAAGCTGGCCCAGGTGGCCAAGGAGAAGTTGGCATAATGTTTCTGCAGGCTTGGTGATTTATAAAATGGCCAGCAGATCATCGGAAAAAATTGGCAGGGAAATTGAAAAAAACACTTGCCATAAAGCGAAATATGTGATAAAGTATATGAGGATTTGGTTCTGGGAAAAAATAAGAGCCAAATCTGAATCGGAATGTGGCTCAGTTTGGTAGAGCGTTCGGTTAGGGACCGAGAGGCCGCAGGTTCGAATCCTGTCATTCCGACGTGAAAAAGCAGATGGATATAGTTCCATCTGCTTTTTGCAATAGAGATAAAGGACTGCTGCGAACCATCCGGGTTTATACAGGCGGGGCGTCGGGCAGATATAAATATCACAATTTTATATTTTACAATGGCCGTCAATCTTACGGCGAAAAGCATTTCAGGGGTTATTTGGGGGAGGAAAAACGTATGAAAAAGAAGGGCGCCGGGGCGGTCACAGACTTGACCCAGGGTGTGATCTGGAGGCAGCTGGTTTTGTTTGCGCTGCCTTTTTTGTTTTCCAATTTGCTGCAGCAGTTTTACAGCACGGCGGATGCCGCCATTGTGGGCCACAGCGTGGGAGCCGGGGCTTTGGCGGCCATTGGTTCCTGCGATAAGCTGGTATATTTGATGATCAATCTTTTTGTGGGCCTTTCCACCGGTGCCAGCATCGCCGTGTCCCAGGCTTTTGGGAGGAAAGATGAAAAGGGGCTTTTCCGTACGGTTCACTCGGCTGTTACGCTGGGGCTTTTGTCAGGGGCTTTTTTAACGGTGGCAGGAATCTTTCTGGCTCCGAAACTTCTGGTTCTGATGAGTACGCCGGTGGATGTGCTTCCACTGGCAGTGGATTATATTCAGGTTTATTTTATGGGGATGATTCCCGTCATGGTTTACAACATGGGGAGCGGAATCCTCCGGGCCATGGGAAACTCCAGAAGCGCCCTGATCTATCTGGCGGCTTCCGGTGTGATCAATGTGGGGCTGGATCTCCTTTTTGTCCGTGGCTTTGGCTGGGGAGTCAGGGGGGCGGCAGCCGCCACAGCCATTTCCCAGGTGCTTCCGGCGCTGCTGGTGTTCCTCAAACTGACAAAGCTGAATGAAGCATACCGCCTCCGGGTGCGGGAGCTTCACCTTTACCGGAAGGAAACCTCTTATGTGATTCGGATTGGCGTTCCTGCCGGGATGCGTATGGTGTTGATCAACATTTCCAATGTGATTGTCCAGTCCAGGATCAATGCGTTTGGGATGGAGGCCATGGCAGGCAGCACACTGTTCTTTAAAATCGAAGGCTACCTGTATGCCATGATATCTGCCCTGAGCCTGGCCCTCACCAGTTTTGCAGGGCAGAATATTGGCGCGGCGGATTATGTGAGGGCGAAAAAAGGGAAGCAGATCTGTATGTGGATTGCTTCCGGCGTGACCATTGCCATGACGCTTCTTCTCTGCACTCAGGCAGAATCCGTCTGTCGGATTTTTACGGACGAGGAGGCGGCCATTGCTTTTGGGGCGCTTCAGGTCCGCTATCAGCTTCCTCTGTATATTGTTTTTTCCTGGAACGAAGTAATCAATGGGGCGGTACTGTCTTCGGGCCATGCCGTCGTGCCCATGGTGGTGAGCCTCATTGGCATGTGTGTGGCCAGAGTCAGCTTTATTTTTGTGGTATCGTCTTTTATTTATGATATCCGGGTAGTTCACCTGGCGTTTCCCTTCAGTTGGATTGTCACCCACATTGGAATCAGCAGTTATTACTATTTTGGAAAATGGATACAGGGAAAACGTTTTGCACAAGTAGTGAAAGCACAGGCCGGAAAATTGGAGATAAAATAAAAATGGAGAAAAAAAGGAATCTTTATATTATTTATGCAGGTGTGGCCACAGTTTTCTGGGCGACGGCGTTTCTCTTTACCCAGTATGCCCAGGAAAGTTTTTCCAGCCAGGGCGCCGGTTTAGTCCGGTATCTGATTGCGACGGCCGCCATCCTGGCAGTGATGGCAGCAAAAAAGATCGGCCCGCCAAAGCTTAAAGATGTGCCGAAATTTCTGCTTTCCGGTTTTGTGGGATTTGCCTGTTACGTGACCGCATTTAATCTTTCTGCCCAGACCATCAACGCGGCCACCAGCAGTGTCCTTGCCCAGACCGGGCCGATTTTGACGGCAATATTTTCTTGTGTGTTTTTTCATGAAAAAATCCTTCTCAGGGGCTGGCTTGCCATTGGCATGGCATTTGCGGGGATTTTGGTACTGGCCCTCTGGAATGGGACGTTTTCTGTCAAGCCGGGAGTCCTCTGGATGCTTGTGGCTGCTGTCTCTTTGAGTATTTACAACTTGACCCAGCGGATGTATATCCGGGACTATACACCGTTTCAGGTGACAGCCTACAGCATTATCGGCGGTACGGTGCTTCTTCTGGTATTTTTGCCGGACGCCATACCGGAAATGAAAACAGCCACAGCCGCTTCCTGGGGAGCTGTGGCTTATCTTGGTGTTTTCTGCGGAGTTGTGGCTTATGTATCCTGGACAAAAGCGTTTTCTCTGGCAGAACGTACCAGCGACGTGTCCAATTTTATGTTTGCCCAGCCCCTTTTGGCCAGCCTCATCGGCTTTTTTGCCAAAGGGGAAGTGCCGGGAATCGAGACAGTCCTGGGAGGAATCTTAATCCTGGGAGGGATGTTTCTCTTTCAGACAGGGCAGAAGTCTTAAGCCGGGTCGGAAATGCTCTGAAGAAACACTTCTTTCATGTCGGCTTTTAAGGGGACGCCCAGTTTTTTCAGCACGTGATTTAAGGCGTCGAATACTTCCGCCATATCGGGGATATTGGCGTTTTCGCCCATATGGCCAATGCGGATGACTTTTCCGGCCAGGTTTCCAAAGGAACCTGCCAGCATGATACCGTGGTCTTTTTTCATGGCCTCCAGAATGTCTTTATCGGTGGTTCCTTCCGGTACGCAAAAGACAGTTACGGTGTTGGAAAAGCCGCTTTCCAGATGCAGTTTCAGCCCCGCCGCAGTCACTGCATTTCTGGCGGCAGAGGCGATGGAAGCATGGCGGGCTAAGATTTTAGTATCCTTTTCGATATTGTCAATGGCAGCGCGGAGCCCGTAAATGTCGCTGATGGGCATGGTATAGGGGAACCATTTTTCTTCATAATAATGTTCAAACACTTTCAGGTTTGCATAGAAGGAAGCAATGGGAGTCTTTCGTTCATCCATGGCCTTTTTGCCGTCGGCGCTGACAGTGACGAAGGTGAGGCCGGGAGGGGCGGACACCGCCTTTTGGGAACCTCCGCACAGGAAATCAATGCGGGCTTTGTCCACATTGACCTCTTCGCCGAACATGGCGGAGACGGAATCCACCACCGTCAGGATACCGTACTGTTTTAAAAGTGGGCAGATTTTGGAGATGTCGTTGAGCATACCGCTGGGGGTATCTCCGTGAACTACGGTTGCGTATTTATAATGATGGCTTTTTTCCAGGAATGATTCAAGAGCCGGGATATCGATGGTATTCTTGTCGTCCACCGTATATAGTTCCGGAAGGCCGCCGTACATGGTGACAAAATCGGCAAAGCCTTTTCCGTAAATACCGTTATCCAGTACCAGGACTTTGTCGCCTGGCTCTGTCAGGGATGCGCAGGAAGCTTCTAACCCCAGGATGCCTTCGCCCCCCAGAATCAGGGTTTCATTTTCCGTGTGGAGAAGACGGCTGATTTTTTCACAGGTTTCCCTGTAAAATTCCACGAAATCTTCATCCAGGTCAGGATTGGTACAGGGAAGGCTCCTCGCAAGGCGCACGTTTTCGGCCACTTGGGTGGGGCCGGGAGTCATGATTTTATACATGATGATTTCCTTTCCGGGCTTATTTAAGCCCTGTTTTTCTGGCAGCTGAATTTAAAGGGCCGATGACGGTCAGGACAATCACTGCCGCCACGCCGATTTGGACCAGGTTTCCCGGAATAGATGTAGCGGGGGAAAGCAGGTTGCCATAAATAATTGCTTCCGCAGCATAATAACCAGCGACTTTGATGACGCAGGCGGCGGCTATGGATGCCGTATACCAGAAATAATTCTGATGGTTTTCTTTTTCTGTCATTTTCCCGACAGTATATCCCATGATACCTACGATTACCAGGGTAAAAGGCGCCCATAAGGTCCAGCCGGAAAGCAGGTCAAAAAGCCCCATGCCGATTCCTCCGGCCAGCATGCCGGTTTTTCTTCCAAAAAGGATGGCCCCGATAAACAGGGGGACATTTCCCAGATGAATGAGGCCGCCGTTGGCTGCAATGGGGAGGCGTACGTTGATAAAAGCGGTAAAGAGATAAGTCAGGGCAATAAAGAGGGCGGTGACAGTGAGGAATAGGACTGTGCTTTTCTCTGATTTTTGTGTCTTGGTCTGTTCCATGATGATGTTCTCCTTATTTTGTTGTAAAAACTTCCCGGGAATGTGTTTCCCTTATGATAACCGACAAATGGTATTTTTGATATATCCAGTTTTTAAAAAATAAACAAGTCCAGTTTTGAGGCATTTTACTTACAAACCTTCTATTTGTAAAAATTGGAAATAAAAGAAGAAAACTGAAAAAAGAGCTTGACTTCGAGTGGGATTAAGGTAGTATCATAAAAATATGATTTTTAATTTATTATTCAGACAGGAGGATGGAGATTTATGAAAGCAAAGGTCTATTTTTCAAAAGAAATTTCTCCGGAAAAGGTATTGGAGCTTTATAAAATGGCCGGGAAAGAACTTGGCGGAAAGGTGGCCATAAAAGTTCATTCCGGTGAGAAAGGAAACCAGAATTTTCTGACGCCGGATTTCTGGAAACCGGTGGTGGATTATGTGAAGGGGACGGTTGTAGAGTGCAATACTGCTTATGAAGGGGCCAGAAATACTACGGAACGGCATATGGCCCTCCTGAAGGAGCACGGCTGGAGCGATTTATTCCCGGTGGAGATTCTGGACAGCGAAGGCCCTGATATGGAACTTTCCATCCCGGAGGGGAAAAATATTCAAAAAAACTTTGTGGGAAGACATCTGGCAGATTATGATTCCATGCTGGTTCTTTCCCATTTTAAAGGCCACCCCATGGGCGGTTACGGCGGAGCCTTAAAGCAGCTTTCCATCGGTGTGGCTTCCGGATATGGAAAAGGCTATATCCATGGGCTCGGTGACCCGGCCAATTTCTGGACGGCGGATCATGATTCCTTCCTGGAGGCCATGGCAGAAGCTGCCTCTTCCGTGGTGGAATATTTCAAGGGGAATATCGTGTATGTCAACGTGATGAAAAATATGTCTGTGGACTGTGACTGTTGCGCAGTGGCGGAAGACCCTTGTATAAAAGATATGGGAATTTTAGTTTCCCTTGATCCCATTGCCATCGACCAGGCCTGCCTGGATCTGGTCTATGGATGCGACGACCCCGGCCGCGCCCATTTCCTGGAGCGGGTGGAGTCCAGAAACGGTATCCATACCATTGAACGGGCTGTGGAGATGGGTTATGGGACCAGGGAGTATGAACTGACTGAAGTATAAACAGCCTCCGTAGCTTAAAGTTTGGTGGTGGCGGGTTCGAATCCTGTCAAAACAACACTTAAGATTTTCTGGCCGCCGGATTCGTATCGTCGGGAATCCGGTGAGCCAGGACGTCTTCATAGTGATGGACCTTGTGTTCCATATAATCGGCCAGTTCCTTTGCCTCTTCCACGCGGTTTAAGGCCATGTCCCGCTGCTTTTTCAGGAATTCATAGCGGGCTTCCAGGGTGGAATCCCCCTCCATACAGAGGGCGGAGTAGGCCCGGATATCTTCAATAGAAATGCCGCACTTGCGCAGGCACTGGATGGTACGGAGCCAGTTTATGGACTCGCTGTCAAAAATGCGGCGGTTATTTTTATCGCGGCTGCAGGGCAGAAGGCCCTTGTCGGTGTAAAAACGGATGGTATGGGCAGTCAGCCCGACTTTTTCGGAAATTTCTTTTATAGTGTACGTCATCTTTTGCCTCCATAAGTTTTCTGGGAATGTCCAGGTGAAAGACGGCTGACTTCGAGTCAGTCGAAGATATTATCAATGGTATGATTATAACACAGGAAAAGTTTTGATTCAACGGTAAGGAGGAGATAACAGTGGCATATTTGGGAGAGGAAATTAAAAAACTGGGATTCGGCCTGATGAGGCTGCCGAAGAACGGGGAAGAAATTGACATAGAGCAGACGAAGAAAATGGTGGACCGTTTTCTGGAAGAGGGATTTACTTATTTTGATACGGCGTGGGCCTATGCAGGCAGTGAAGACGCCATCCGCCAGGCGTTGGTGGAGCGCTACCCCAGGGAAAAATTTAAGCTGGCGACGAAACTTGCAGCCTGGATTGACTGCAAAAGCCGTGAGGAGGCGGTAGCCCAGTTTGAGACATCTTTGAAACAGACAGGGGCGGGATATTTTGATTTTTACCTGCTTCACAATCTGGGAGAGGGAAGGACGCATTTTTTTGATGATTTTGATATATGGAGTTTTGTAAAAGAGAAAAAGGCGGAAGGCCTCATTAAACATATCGGCTTTTCCTTCCATTCCACGCCGGAAGAGCTGGAGAAGCTGTTAAAAGCCCATCCGGAAGCGGAATTTGTCCAGCTCCAGATCAATTATGGGGACTGGGAAAATCCGGCGGTGCAGTCCAGGGCCTGCTATGAGATGGCACGGAAATATGAAAAGCCGGTGGTGATTATGGAACCGGTCAAAGGCGGTATGTTGGCCAGCCCGCCGGAGTCTGTGGCAAAAATTTTTAAAGATGCGGATGCTTCCTATGCTTCCTGGGCCGTCCGGTTTGCCGCCGACCTTCCCGGTGTCATTACTGTCCTTTCCGGTATGAGCAGCCTGGAACAAATGGAAGATAATTTATCCTATATGAAGGAGTTTAAAAATCTTTCCGATGGGGAGCGGGGAGTCTTGAAAGAAGCCCAGGTGGCTTTGAGCAAGATACCGCTGATTCCCTGTACTTCCTGCAATTACTGCGCCAAGGTCTGTCCGGGGGACATTGGGATTTCAGGTTCGTTTATGTCCTACAATTACCTGACTCTTTACAGCAATCTAGCAGCGGCAAAGAACCAGGAGGCGTGGCTGGTTGGAAAGCATGGCAGGAAGAGCGCGACGGAATGTTTAAAATGTGGAAAATGTGAGGAAGTCTGCCCTCAGCACATCAAAATCAGAGAAGAGCTGGAGCGGGTGGTAAAGGCTTTTGCATAAACTGATGTACCTTTCATAAGACAGTTGCCGAATATCGACAAAATTAGAGTTCCTTTTGTCGATTCCGGCGGCTGTTTTTCGTTGCATTTCTTCCTTCTTCTCTCTTATAATTAGGAAGTACCACCGCGTTTGAAAAAGGAGGAAGAAAAATGGCAAAACTACAGGTGGCTATTGCTGACGACAACGAAAGAATTTTGCAGCTATTGGATAATATCATCAGTCGGGATGATGAATTTGAGGTGGTTGGAAAAGCGAACAACGGAGAAGAAGCCTATAGCCTGATAAAGGAAAAAGAACCGGATATCATGCTTCTCGATATTATAATGCCGAAACTTGACGGACTGTCGGTCATGGAGAAAGTGGGGAAGGATACGGCGCTAAAAAAGAGGCCGGAGTTTATTGTGATTACCGCCATTGGGCAGGAGAGGATTACAGAAGATGCCTTCCATCTGGGCGCATCTTATTACATCATGAAACCATTCGATTCGGACATGGTATTAAACAGAATGAAACATATTGGAAAGGGGAAACACAGGAGTTCGGAGACACGGAAAATTGCGCCTTATGAGAGTAAAGAACAGTACATCGAAAGAAACCTGGAGACGGATGTGACTAATTTAATCCATGAAATCGGTGTTCCGGCCCATATCAAAGGATACGGCTATTTAAGGGATGCCATTATTCTGTCGGTATCGGATATGGAAATGCTCAATTCCATTACAAAACTTTTGTATCCGACCATTGCCAAAATGCACCAGACGACGCCCAGCAGAGTGGAAAGAGCCATCCGCCATGCCATTGAAGTGGCCTGGAACAGGGGGAAAATGGACACCATTGACGCACTTTTCGGATATACCATTAATACTGGGAAAGGAAAACCGACCAATTCAGAATTTGTAGCCCTGATTGCGGACAAGATCAGGCTGGAATATAAGAACCGGTGATGTGAAAAATATGTAACAGTTGGGGCTGTTGTAAAATAAAAAATATCCTGATATTTACGTCTGTCCGGCCCCCCTTCCTGTTTTCGTCCTCGTCCACGTTGATTTTTGGGTTTTGTTTCGCCGCCTATTGCCGTCAGCCGCCGCTTCCATAGAAGCCGGTCGGCGGGACTGACGCCGCTAGCCTCACAAAACCTGCAAAATCTGCCTATCGGACAAGCACGAAAACAGGAAGGGGCGCCGGACATACACAAATTCCGATATTTTGCGACAGCCCCAGCGGTTATAAAAATATGGCGGATATCAGAAAAATCACTTCCCAATTTATAAGGAATCTAGTATAATGAGTATAAAATGGGTTTTGAAGGGAAATTGGTCTTTCTGGAGGTGTCAGAGTGAAAAAAATTTTGTTTGCAACATCGGAATGTGTGCCGTTTATCAAAACGGGTGGTCTTGCAGATGTGGCAGGTTCTCTGCCAAAGTATTTTGATAAGGATCAATATGACGTCCGGGTGATTCTCCCCTATTATCAATGTATTCCTGCACGTTTCAGGGAGAAAGCCCAGTATTTGACGAATTTTTACATGAATTATATGTGGCAGGACAGGTATGTGGGCCTGTTTCAGATTGTACATGAGGGAATTACTTTTTACTTTGTAGATAATGAGTGGTATTTCAGCGGCGCGAAACCTTATACGGATATGTATTTCGACCTGGAAAAGTTTGCATTTTTCTCCAAGGCAGTGCTTTCCGCCCTCCCGGTCCTGGACTTCAGGCCGGATATCATCCACTGCCATGACTGGCAGACAGGGCTGATTCCTGTCCATCTGAAAGATAAATTTGCCGACAATCCGTTCTACCGCGGGATTAAATCTATCATGACAATCCATAACCTGAAGTTCCAGGGGGTGTGGAGCGTAGCCGTGATTCAGAGGATATCGGAGCTTTCGGACTATTATTTTACGCCGGATAAGTTAGAATCCTACAACAATGGCAATATGCTCAAAGGCGGCATCGTCTATGCAGATAAGGTGACGACGGTGAGCAATACTTATGCGCAGGAAATCAAGATGCCTTTTTACGGCGAGGGGCTGGACGGCCTGATGCTGGCCAGAAGCAGTGACTTGTGGGGGATTGTAAACGGAATTGATTATGAAGAATACGACCCGGCCACAGATACTTTTATTGCTGCCAATTATGACGCCAGGACGTTCCGCAAAGAAAAGGTGAAAAATAAAACTGCCCTCCAGAAGGAGCTGGGGCTGGAGGTTAATCCGAAGAAATTTATGATCGGGGTTGTTTCCAGGCTGACCGACCAGAAAGGCCTTGACCTGGTACAGTGTGTGATGGATCAGATTTGCTCGGAGGATCTGCAGTTTGTGGTTCTCGGGACAGGCGACGAAAAATACGAAAATATGTTCCGGCATTATGACTGGAAATATGGGGACAGCGTATCTGCCAATATTTATTATTCGGAAGCCATGTCCCACAAGATTTATGCAGGCTGCGATGCCTTCCTGATGCCCAGCTTATTTGAACCTTGTGGTTTGAGTCAGATCATCAGCCTGCGCTACGGCACGGTTCCCATTGTGCGGGAGACGGGAGGACTTAAGGATACGGTGGAATCATATAATGAATATGAAAGCACCGGGACGGGTTTCTCTTTTGCAAATTATAACGCTCATGAGATGCTGGGAAGTATCCTGTATGCGAAGGATGTGTATTACAACAGAAAACGTGAGTGGAATAAGATCATTGACAGAGGGATGGCGAGAGATTTTTCCTGGGTCAGCTCTGCAAGAAAGTATGAGGAACTGTACAGTGTCTTATAGAGAGAAAGAATTTCCCCGCTCTTTCATCCTCCATGGAGAGGGGAAGGAGAGGGCTGCCACATGGGTCAGAAATGAATCCTGGGTTCGGAAAGAGGAATATGGCCGGGACAGGGAATATATGTCTTGTGTAAAGGACATTATGGAAAATCCGGTTTTTCAGTCCATGGATCAGTATATCCAGCATGGAAATACCACCACAAAGGCCCATTGTATCCAGGTATCTTATTTGAGTTATTGTATTTGCAGGAAACATTCGCTGGATTATGTGGCGGCTGCCAGGGCAGGTCTTCTCCATGACTTGTTTCTTTATGACTGGCATACGGAAGGAAACCATATCCATGGTTTTACCCATCCGCGGGTGGCCATGAAGAATGCCGGAAAATATTTTGACTTAACACCCAAGGAGCAGAATATCATCCTGCGCCACATGTGGCCTCTGACGCCCGTACCCCCCAGAAGCATGGAGGGAATGGTGATCGTCTATGCAGACAAATTCTGCAGCCTCCATGAAGTATACGGCCGCGTGAGAAGGGCCGTATACCGGGCCGTACACGTATAGTCCCATAAAATTACGAACTTTAAACACCCGGCGCCTCTCCTGTCTCAAGTTTTTGTCCGATAGGCAGATTTTGCAGGTTTTGTGAGCATAGCGGCGTCTGGCCCGCTGACCAGCCTTTATGGAAGCGGCGGCAGACGGCAAAAGGCGGCGCAACAAAACCCAAAAATCAACGTGGACAGGAACTTGAGACAGGAGAGGCGCCGGGTGTTTTAATGTCCTTGATTTTTATTCTTCTTTCCACACCCTCTCCAACCGCCCCCCAAGGCGGCTTAGGATTTCATTGGTGATGGTGCCCGTGGCATGGGCCCAGTCACAGGCAGTGATCTGGTGTTGGCCCCAGGAGCCAATGAGGACGGCATATCCCCCGGCGGCCACGTCCGGGATTTCAGTCACATCTACAATGGTTTGATCCATACAGATGCGTCCGATGATGGGCGCTTTTTTGCCGCCGATCAGGACGAATCCTTTCCCACAGGAAAAAGAGCGGGGCAGGCCGTCGGCATAGCCTATGGCCAGGATAGCCAGGCGGCGTTTTTCTTTTGCGGTATAACAGATTCCGTAGCCGGCAGATTCTCCGGGCAGCAGTTCTTTGACGGAGGCAATCCTTGCTTTTAAGGAAAGTACCGGTTTCAGGGAGCTTCCCCAACGCTTTGTATCGTCACTGTTGCTTAAAACTCCATAAAGGGCAATTCCGGCCCGGACATAGTCCTCTGCCATTTCCGGGTGGCGCAGCAGGCCATAACTGGACAGAAGATGGATCCTGGGGCAAGTACATCCGAGGGCCTCAAGGGCCTCAACCGTACGGTAAAAAGAAGCGGCCTGAAGCCTGATATAGTTTTCTTCTTCCGCAGTCTGCCCGTCGCTGGTACAAAGATGGGTAAAAACACCGTCCACCACCAGGTTTTCCAACCGGAAAATACTCTGTAAATGCTCCAGGTTTTCACTTCTCTCCCCCAGGCGGTGCATGCCGGTGTCAATGCCGACATGGACATGGAGCTTTTCCCCGAATTCATTTAAACACTTGCCGTAAGAGGCGTCCACCACAGTCTGGGTCAGATGGTAACGGTAAAGCAGAGGAAACTGGGACGGGTGGGTGTAGCCCAGAATCAGGATTTCCCCGGTGACATTGTATTTGCGGAGCCGGACACCTTCTGCAGCGCAGGCGACGCAAAAAGCGTCAATCCCCAGCAGGTTTAACTCCTGTGCAATGAGCTTGGCGCCGTGGCCGTAGGCATTGGCTTTTACGGCCGGCATCAGACGGCAGTTTTCAGGGAGCAGGCTTTTTAAATAGGCCACATTGTGGTGGAGGGCCGTCCGGTCAAGTTCAATCCATGCCCGTCTGCCGGATTCAAAAGAACCATTGTTTTTCATAGGGTTTACCTCCGGGATTTTAGTGGTTTTCCATCTGATACCATGCTGCTTCAGGGCTGTTATGGCAAAGGCGGCTCCCACAGCCATGGCGGATACACATACAAACTGAATAAAAGGATTTTCCACCAGGAGCCAGGTGAGATGAAGGGGCTTTGCCACCATCCGCAAAAGGATAATCAAGGCCGGATGGAGCAGGTAAATCCAGGTGGAGACGGCCCGCAGCCTGGCAGACGGCTTACATTCCACGGAAAGAAGAAGGCGGAACAGGAAATATGCGGATGGAACTAAAAACAGATACATGCTGTCATGGCGCGGAATCTTAAAATGGCGCAGCAAAAAAGCTTCTGCGGACATGAAAAGGAGAGACAGCAAAAATCCGGTGAGGAAGCGCAACCCGCCGCAGGCGTAGAATCCTGACATGCAGGGCTCTTTTTGATCGGATAGGAAACTTCCTTCCCTGAGTGACAAAGAGCCCTCCGGTTTATTTGTGGATATCCATGCGCCAAGAAAGAGAAAAACAGGAGCGAAAAACAGCCCGTTTCTTGTATAAGACCAGAGGCCAAATCCGGCCTCATATAAGGAGGCGAGAAGGGCGGATTTGACCATGAGGCCATAGTAGCTGTCGCCCATAAGCCCTAAAAGGTATAAAATCCCTGTGACGGCGGCTGTGGCCTTTAAGGGGAGGAAACGCTTCAGGGAGGCCACCAGGAGGATTCCCAGGATACAGGCGGGAAAATACCACAGGTGGTAAAAGCTGCCGTCAAAAAGAAACATACGGAGCGCGGTTCCAAAAGTGATATGTTCATAGTGGCCGGCGTAAATACCAAAGGGCAGATAAAGGAAGATGGCGCCCAGATAGAAGAGAAACGTCCGTACCAGGAACCGACGGAGGCGGGAGGAGGTTTTGTCCCTTCCCAGGACAAAATACCCTGTCACCAGGAAAAAGAAAGGCACTGCCAGACGGGCCAGAACCCTGGTCAGGAAAAAATCGGCAGTTTCACTGACTGCTTCCAGGGGGGCTGTGTGGATGGCAATGACAAGGAGGGCGGCCGCAACACGAAAATAGTCCAGGCCTCCCGAAAGTTTTTTTTCTTCCGCCATGTCAGTCCCTCCATTCCGTAATGATAAATCCGTCCATGTTGTCACCGGAAACTGCGTAGGGGAGGCGGTTGCTTACGGAAACCTGTGTTGTCCCGTTTTTGTCTGCCTTTTTCCAGGAAACAGAAATCTGGCGTTTCCCTTTTGCAAAGGAGAAAGAGCGTTTTCCATAAGGGAAATCCCTCAGAAATAACAGATATTCCTCCAGAGTCAGTCCTTCCTGTTCCATGATTTCCCCATGGGGCGTTCCCACATAGCGGAAATGCCATGGCTCATGGCCGATTCCGGTTACAGACTCTTTTCCCGCAGGATAGCGCCTGATAAAGCCATATTCGGGAGCGCGTTTGCTGAAAGTCCGGCAGATGCCGCTGTCGGGAAAATCCGGGCAGAGAAAGTCGATGGAATCACTTTTAACTGCCAGGTCAATGGCGAGTCCGGTCTGATGTTCGCTGTGGCCGGGAAAAGCCACGTATGCCTCTGTAAAAGCCCGGCCGTTTTTGACCAGGGAATCTTCCCATATGGAGGTCTGTTCTTCCAGGGAACGGTATCCGCTGACGGGGACAATCTGTTCCCAGCCGCCGATTTCATCCATGAGGCCGGCAAAAAGGACGGCTGCCCTCCTTAAAAGGCGGATGGAGGACATACCCTCCATTGGAGGATGTGCCTCCCGGAACGGTTCCATTTCCCGGAGCAGTTCCATTTCCCGGAGCGGTTCCGTTTCCCGGGGAAGTTCCGGGCAGCTGTGGCTCCGGTTTACGAGAATCAGGCTTCCCATATGGATTTGATCCGGGGTCAGTATAATGGTTCTCATGGCCTCACCGCCAATCGGATAATCTGGTCGAGAACCTGGGAAAAAGAGTAACCGGCCGCTTTCATCATAGCGGGATAGCGGCTGTGCTCCGTAAAGCCGGGGATGGTGTTGACTTCATTGAAGACAATTTCCCCTTCCCTGGTTAAAAACATATCCACACGGGCAAAAACACCACAGCCAAGGGCGCGGTAAATGACTTTTGCCGTTTCCCTGAGGTTTTCGGAAGTTTCTCTGCCTATTCTGGCAGGCACGTGGATGGCAGAGGTTTTCAGGGTGTATTTTTCCGTATAATTGAAAAACCCTTCAGAAAGCTCGATTTCATCCAGTTCCCCGGTGATTAAGTCCTTTGTCCCCAGGATGGCGCATCCCACTTCAAAACCATCGATATTTTCTTCCAGGATGACCTGGCTGTCATAGTGGAAAGCCAGGGAAATGGCGTCGGAAAGCTCTTCCATACGTTGGACCCTTGTGATGCCGTAGGAGGAGCCGGAGCGAACCGGTTTTACATAAAGGGGCCAGCCTGTTTCCATGGCAAAAGAAAGGGCGTGGTTCAGAGAATCCCCCTGGTTTAAAAGAATGGATTTGGGAACCCGGATTCCTGCCGCAGCTGCCAGCTTGTGGGCGCGGTCCTTGTCCATGCAGAGGGCGGAAGAGAGGGCGCCACATCCGGCAAGGGGAATATGAAAAAGTTCCAGAAGCCCCTGCAACGTGCCGTCTTCCCCGTTTTTTCCGTGCATGATGGGAAGGGCAACATCTATGGGGATGGATTCGATTTTTTCGCCGGGAAAAAGAAGTAGCTTGTGGTCGATGCGGTTGGGGGAAAGGATGGCCGGGATGGCGTCGTGTTCATTGCACCAGGTATTGTCCCGGATTTTTTTTACGTCGCCGCGGAAATAAAACCATCTGCCATCCATGGTGATGCCAAGGGGGATGGGGCGGTATTTATCCCTGTCTAAATGTTGGATGACGGCATGGGCCGACTCCAGGGAAACTTCATATTCAGAGGAACAACCTCCGAAAAAAACCAGGATATTTAATTTTCTCATGTTTGTCCTTCCTTTCATAAAATCCGATGTTTTCGTCGATTGACAAGGCTATATACGCACCGGTCAAGGGATGGTAAGCTGATTTTATCAAAAGGAAGGACGGGAGGTTTGTGGTTTTTCTTCGGAAGGACTGACAGTTTTCTCAAGAAATCTTTAAGGAATTATGAACGAAATGTACCAGGCACAGAACAGATACAAAAAACATAATGCCTTCGGCAACCGGAACAGCCAGCCATATGCCGGCGATTCCAAAAAGTTTCGGCAAAAAAAGGATACCGCCGGACAACAGGCCGAACGTCCGTAAAAAGGAAAGGACTGCAGACAATTTTCCATTTGACAGGGCGGTAAACATGGCAGAAGTGAAGATATTCAGGCCGCAGAAGAGAAAACTACAGGAAAAAATGGAAAACCCTTCTGTTGCAACCCCATAGATTTTCGACGTGGGGGCTACATATAATCCTATAATATAAGGGCCGCCAAACATGGAAACGGTAAATACCAAAAGAGAAGCTGCCGCGATAAAGCCCATACAGATGCGGAATATTTTTCTTTGCCGGAGATGGTTTTTACTTCCATGGTTAAAACCAACGATTGGCGCAACACCCATGGAAAACCCGATGTATAAGGTATTCAGAAGAAATTGTGAATAAATCATAATGGTGATGGCGGCGACGCCGTCTTCCCCCAACAAATCCATCATGGAGGCATTGAAGAGAAAGGTTGTGACGGCCCCTGCCAGCTGCCCCACCATTTCTGAGGAGCCGTTTAAGCAGGCTTCTTTTAATACCTTCCATTTCCACCTGGGTCTTGTAAAAGAAAGGGAACCTTCATGCCGCAGGAAAAAGACCGTTCCGAAAACAGCAGGAATCAGATACCCAAATCCCGTACCCAGGGCAGCGCCGCAGATGCCAAGGCGGCAAATGACGATGAAGACATAATCCAGGATTATATTTGCCAGGCCGGACAGGAGGGACAGGCCGAATCCCAACCCGGGTTTCCCCGCAGTTACAAAAAGATTGGCCAGTACGGTCTGTACCATGTTTGCGGGAATAAACAGGAACAACACCCTCAAATAATCTTTGCAATAGGGAAAAAGCAGGCTGCCGGAGCCAAGGGCATATACGATGTGGTCAATCCATATGATTCCGGTTATGAGAATGATCAACCCGACGACTGCTGCCGTTATGACCAACAAGGTAAAATCCTCTCTGGCCTCATTATTCTTCCCGGCGCCCATTTTTCGGGAAACAATCGCGTTTCCCCCTGTGGCGATCATGGTTCCAAGCCCTACGGTGATATTGACGACGGGACATACAATGTTGATGGCGGAGAGCGCGTCCGTATTTACAAATTGGGCTACAAAAATGGTATCTACAATGGTATAAAGCCCCATAAATACCATCATAAAAATGGTGGGAAAGGCGAACTTTAGAAGGGATGCCATACTCCATTCCCGGTTTAAGGCATTGTCATGCTTATACATACCGTCCTCCTTCATTTTTCTGATATTGTAGCAGAATTGCCCGCATGTTTTTTCATGATTCTTGCGGCATTTGGAGGAGAGGGGAATTTTCTGGAATCCCAGGAGAGCACCGGGATTACCTGCTGATGATATGATTTATGTAAGAGATTTCTTTATTCAGGCTTTCTTCATATGCCCTCTTTTGGCTGAACCATAAATCCAGGTTTTCCGTTTCACAGATCAGGAAGTTTTGAGAGATAACGGCAGCAAAACCGTAAAGGTGATGCTCTCATGGGAACTTTCCGCGGTGATGGAGCCGCCGAAACGTTCCGTGATTTCCTTTGCAATGGCCAGGCCAAGGCCGGCGCCTCCGGTGGCGGAGGAGCGGGAAGAATCCAGGCGGAAAAACTGGTCGAAGATGCGTTCAAGCTTTTCCGGGGGGATGGTCCGCCCCTGGTTTTTAACAGTGATTTTTACATAGTCGCGGACAGGGGTTAAGGAAAGCAGGATAAGGCTTTTGGGATAACTGTAATTGATGGCGTTTCGGATCAGGTTGTCAAAGACGCGCTCCAGCTTGTCGCAGTCGCAAAATACCTGGATACCGGGAGCGATGTCCAGATCCCAGGAAAGCTCTTTTTCCGCCATAATGGGGGTAAATTCACTGGCAAGCTGCTCCAGCATACGGCTTAAATGAATCTGCTCCGGTTCCAGGGTGAGGGTGGTGAGATTGAAACGTGTAATGTCAAAAAATTCGTTGATTAAATCCTCCAGCCGTTCCGCTTTGGCGAGGGCGATTCCCAGGTATTTGCTTTTAAGCTGCGGGGAAATCTGGGGTTCGTCGTGGAGCAGGGACAGATAACCGATGACACTGGTGAGAGGTGTTTTCAGGTCATGGGCCAGGTAGATGATGAGGTCGTTTTTCCGCTGTTCCGCCTCTTTCGCAAGGCGGGAGCTTTCCAGGGAACGGTCCCGTACCTGGTTTAATTCATCCTGCAGTTCCTTGAGCACATCGGAAAGGATGATGGGGGAGGGCTCCGGCCCGGCCAGCCGTTTGGCGGCACCAAGCAGTTCATCCAGGTAGCCCATAATCCTGGAAATAAAGGAAAAGGTGATCACCACCCATCCGATGAGGCAGGAGAGGAGATAGCCGGGAAAAACATAATCCTCCAGCCTTTTAAAAAGGTAGTAGAGAGGGTTTGTATCCTGCCAGACAATGAGATTGTGTCCGGCCCAGACAACGATGAGGCACAAAATGGCGAGACCGGACACAAAGGCGGCCAGTGACAGAAAGTAACGGAAAACCAGCCGTTTTGTTATTTTACTTCCTACACGGTATTTTACAGCATCCTTACTCAATGGTATAACCAACCCCCCAGACTGTTTTGATATATTTTGGCCGGCGCGCCGGCTCATGGAGTTTTTCCCGGAGCCTGGCCACATGGGCCATGACCGTATTGTTGCTGTCCAGATACCTTTCTCCCCATACTTCCTCAAAAAGCTCTTCTGAAGAAACCACGGCGCCCCGGTGGCAGCACAGATGCCAGAGAATATTAAACTCCAGGGGCGTCAGGGAGATTTCTGTCCCATTTAACGTACAGCGGTGGCTGTCCCTGGAAATGTGAAGGCCACGGATGTCGTACTCCCTGGATTCTCTGGACGCGTTCTGGTTGTACCGGGTGTAGCGGCGCAGTTGGGTTTTTATGCGGGCCATCAGCTCCAGCGGGTTAAATGGCTTTGTGATATAATCATCCGCCCCCAGAGTCAACCCGGTGATCTTATCCAAATCTTCCACACGGGCCGTCAGCATAATAATTGGAAATAAATATTTTTCCCGGATTCTCTGGCAGAGGGCAAATCCATCCATGTCCGGCAACATGACATCCAGGACTGCCAGGCTGATTTCCTCTGTCTCCACACAGGAAAGGGCGTCCAGGCCATTATAAAATTTGCGGACCAGGTAGCCGTCATTTTGCAGATAAACTTCTACCAGGTCGGCAATTTCCTGTTCATCATCGACAATCAATATCTTTTCATTCATAGGTTCTCCTGATTCTTCTGTCTGATATCCCTTGGTGCAATATTCCACTGGACACAGCCAATGGTTCCGTTTTTGGCGGTAAATAATCCCTTTTATTGTAGCCAATGACCCATTTTCCGTCAAGAGGGAAGGAAAATAGAAAATATTGCACAAGAATCCCCCCGGTTCTTCCTGACAGTTTCCACAAAAAAGAGAGAGAATTGGGAAATGGTCTTACAAAAAAAGGCTTTTAATGCTAAAATAAGAATAATTGAAAATATATAGAAGAAAGGGAGGCCGTCAAATGTTCCAGGTGGGAGAAGTGATTGTATGTGACCACAATGGTGTGTGCAGGGTGGTTGATGTGGCAGAAATTCCGGAGCTTAAAAAAGGCGTTTTATATTATGAGCTTGAGCCTGTGTATTCAAAAGGAAGCCGGATTTACGTGCCGGTGGACAGCAAAAAGCTGGTGATGCGAAGGGTTTCTACGATAGAAGAGGTGGAAGCGCTCCTTGACGAAATCCCCGATATAGAAACCATGTGGATTGCCAACGAAAAGAAGAGGGAAGAGCAGTACCGGGAAGTGGCAAGGCGGTATGAATGTAGGGAATGGGTGAAGATCATCAAGACCATCTACCTGCGGAAGAAAAGCAGGAAGCAGGAAGGAAAGAAAATCACATACATTGATGAAAAATATATGAAACTGGCGGAGGATAACCTCTACGGGGAAATCAGTATTCCATTGCAGATCGAACGGGACAGAGTAGGAAGCTTTATCCGCGAATGGCTCGTGAAAGCGGGAAAAGAGGAATAAAAATAAAAAGAGGGAATCGGAACAATGGTTCCGCCATGGAGGAAGATTATGTTTATTCAATTATTCCAACATGTTTCCAGCCAGGTGATTGCCGTGCTGGCCGTGATGGTTTTAGCCGGCCTTTTATTTACGGCTGTGACAAAGAAATTTCGCCTTCCCGATGTGACCGGGTATATTTTGGCCGGTGTGGCTGTGGGGCCTTACGGCCTGCGGCTGATTCCTGCTGAGATGGTGGGAAACCTGGAATTTGTGGCGGATATCGCCCTGGCGTTTATTGCTTTTGGCGTAGGGCGGTATTTTAAGTTGTCGGCGTTAAAGAAAAATGGAAAACGGGTGGTGGTCATCACTGTCATGGAGGCGCTTTTTGCGGCCGTCCTGGTGACGGTATCCATGCTTTACCTGTTTCATCTCTCCCTTCCTTTCGCGCTGCTTTTGGGGGCCATCGGCTCCGCCACAGCCCCGGCGTCTACCATTATGACCATCCGCCAGTATAAGGCGAAAGGAGAATTTGTCAATACCATCCTCCAGGTGGTGGCCCTGGATGATGTGGTGTCGCTTTTAGCTTTCAGCGTGTGCACGGCTGTGGTAAATGCTTCCGTGGGAAATGGGGAAGGGATATGGCTGGTCTGGAAGCCGTTGCTTTTTAATCTGGGGGCGATCTGCGCAGGGGGCCTTTTTGGGTTTTTGTTACATATTTTGATTGATAAACGCCAGGATAAAGAGCGGAGGTTTCTTTTGCTGATTGCGCTGATCCTGATTCTCACGGCAGCCTGTTCCGCATTTGACGTATCCCCGCTTTTGGCCTGCATGGTGATGGGAATGGTCTATGTCAATGTGGGCGGGACGAAAAAACCTTTTGTCCAGCTGAACCATTTTACTCCGGTGGTGTATCTTTTATTTTTTGTCAGTTCCGGGATGCGCCTGAATGTGCCTATGCTGCAAACAGCCGGAATCATTGGCATCAGTTACTTTTTCATTCGGATTGTGGGAAAATATGCGGGCGCTTTCCTGGGAGCCAGACTGGTGGGGGCCCCGGTGGAAATACGCAGGTATCTGGGGATGGCCCTGGTGCCCCAGGCCGGTGTGTCCATCGGCCTTTCCGTACTGGCCGGCCGGATGCTGCCGGAAGATATGGGGATGTTGTTATCCACCATCATCCTTTCCTCCAGCGTCCTCTATGAGCTGGTGGGGCCGGCCTGCGCTAAAGGGAGCCTGTTTTTAGCCGGGGCGGTAAAGAAAAAAGGGCGCAAAGAAGACCCTCCTGTTTTATAACCGTCAGATGGCGCCATCTGACGGTTAAAAGGCAGGAGGGTTTCTCGTAGCTTTCGTATAATTTCAAGTCCGCATGGGAAAAATATCTGCAAATCCAGAGGAAAGGAAAATGGCGGTATGCGGGATGAAGTTCTGGAGCAGGTAGAGGAAAAGGAAATGCAGGTCCATACGGACCTGGCGCTGGAAGCCAGGGAATCATGCAGTGAAGGGCAGGAAAGTATCCCCGGGGTAAATATTGAGGAATCTGTCCATGGGCCTTCCGGTGTGAAAGTGACCTGGGTGGAGATTTTGGATAAGCAGGGTGAAGAAGCCATCGGGAAACCGCGGGGCAGTTACATTACCCTGGAGGCAGAACAGATGGCTGTCCACGACGAAGGCTGCCACCGGGAAATTTCGGAGGCGCTCAGTGAGTATGTGAAAAAGCTTTTGGATGGGTTTGGCCCGGTCAAATCGGTGCTGGTGGTGGGACTTGGAAACCAGGAGGTCACATCGGATTCCCTGGGTCCCCAGGTGTTAAACAATTTGAGGATGACAAGGCATCTGAACATAGAAGAGGAGCTGCAGAAAAAAGAAGCAAAAGGCAATGCCTCCTTCTCCATCAGCGGGATTGTCCCCGGGGTAATGGCCCAGACCGGTATGGAGACGGCGGAGATCATACGGGGCATTGTGGAGGAGACGAAGCCGGAAGCCCTTCTGGTGGTGGATGCGCTGGCGGCAAGGAGCGTGAGCCGCCTGGGAACCACCATCCAGCTGAGTAACACCGGCATAAGCCCCGGCTCCGGGGTGGGAAACCACAGGCACAGCCTGACAGAGGAAAGCCTGGGAATCCCGGTCATTGCCATTGGCGTCCCCACAGTGGTGGCGGCTGCCGCCATTGTGTATGATACGGTGGACGCCCTGGCGGAGCTTCTGGAAGCCGCGGGGGCGGGGAATGCTGCGGAGGCGGTAGACGGTATGGCGCTGCCAGAACGGTATCAGATGGTGCGGGAACTGATTGAGCCGCGCCTTGGCCCCATGTATGTGACGCCGGGGAATATTGATGAGCGGGTGAAACTTTTAAGCTACATCATATCAGAAGGAATCAATCAGGTGTTTGCATAAATGCCGCCGGTAATTTAGGGGAGGCATTTATGCAAATCTCCCTGAAAGGTATAACCGCCTCCCAAAACGCATAGGATGTATGGGCGCGCGGAGAGGAGAAATCCTGGAAAACCGCCTGGAAAAGACAAGCATGAAGGGGGAAGTCATTTGAAGATAAAAAACGGGCGGGGAAGTACATGGGGAAAGGGAGCGCCGGTTTTTCTGGCGGTGGCCCTTGGCTTTTTTCTTTTGGAGGGCGGCCCTTCCAGGCTGATGGCGTTTGCGGCCAGGCCGCTTCTTGTTTCATTTTTATCTGAATCAGAGTCGGAACCTGCAGGAACTGATGTTTTGCGGATGGCTTCCGGAGTCCAGCCCCTTTCTTCCTTTTTGGAGAAGGAAGAGGCGTCTTTAGTCCAGGCGGAGGCTGACCCCTGCTATGTGGCTGCTTTGCAGGGAGGAAATGGAAACGGAGAAGGGGTGTCCGGCATGGAAGGGATTTTGGCATCAGGGGATGGTAGCTCTTCAGGGACAGCCGGAGAAAACGGGACGGCTGCAGGCTCTGGAGAAACGGGGAACGGAGAGGCCTCCGGGGAAAATACCGGAGAGACTTCCGGTGAGGGAAACGGGGAATCCCCCGGGACGGCCGCAGCCGGAAGCGAAAGCGGGGCGGCCGCGGGAGAGGCAGTATTGGCAGGGGCGGCTGTGGGTCCGGCCACAGAAATACGCGGCACGGTCTATACGGCGGAGCAGCTTTCCGATTTTGAATTTGTGAAGAAAAACTTTTTCTATGTACATAAGTCCACCACGGTTTACCCGGAACAGCTGGATGCATCCGTCCTTTTGGGGACAGATCTGACCCTTCCGGAAAGTGACGAACCCCAGGTGCTTTTGTTCCACACCCATGGAAGCGAAGGGTTTTCTGATTCAGTGGAAGGAGACCCCGATATGACTGTGGTGGGGGTGGGGAACTACCTGGCGCAGCTTTTGAGTGAGCGGTACGGAATCAAAGTGATCCACAACACGGAAGTTTTCCCTTATTCGGATTCCTATTCCATGGCTCTGGATATGCTAAAAAAGACGCTGGCGGAATATCCCAGCATCCAGGTGACCATCGACCTTCACAGGGATTCCGGCGGCCATGAGGTGGTGGACATCAACGGAAAGCCCACGGCGCCCATTATGCTGTTCAACGGAATGTGCCAGACTCCGGAGGGGCCTCTGGAAGACGTGGAGAACCCCTATCTGATGGAAAACCTGGCGTTTAATTTCCAGATGAAAATGAAGGCGGAGGCGTATTACCCGGGACTGACCCTTCGGACCTTTTTAAAGGCATACCGCTATAACCAGCATGTACTTCCCAGGGCAACCCTGGTGGAAGTGGGGACGGAAAACAATACCTTTGAGGAGGCAAAAAACGCCATGGAACCGCTGGCGGATATTTTATATAAGGTGCTGAGAGGAAAATAAAAGGAAACATTGTGAGGGATTCTTAAAAAATTTTTCTAAAAAATAAGAAAACAGGGTTGAAATTTGTCTCCTGTGAATGTATACTAATATAAAGAAAAATAAGTTTTATAAATAAAGAAATCCGACTAATAGGTAAAAAAATTCAAAAAAAACACAATGTTTTCTTGCATTTTTCATACAATGTGGTATGCTATAGTCTATAAGCTGAAGATACCAGAAAGAAAGATCAGGGAGACAGAATGAAAAAGAATAATCGGATGACAGATCGAGAACTGACCGTTATGAAGGCAATCTGGGCGATTGAGACTGAGGTGACTACTGCGAAGATTGTGAAACAGCTTCAGGAGTGGTATGACGAAAAGCTGACGCCCCAGGCCATCGGAGTCTACATTGAAAAACTGAGGAAGAAGGGATATATCCATATTACAAAACCGGATAATTATTACAAGGTATATGAACCGCTGGTGACTCAGGAAGAGTTTATGAAACAGCAGGTAAAATCCATTGCAAAGTTCTGGGACAAGAGCATGGCCCGTTATGGGATTATGGCCCTGGGCGGAGCGGAAGAACTTACAAAAGAAGAAGCAGAGGAACTCAGGAGAATTCTGGATGATTTTGATTAGTATTTTTACGGTGATTTTTTTGACTTCTCTGACAGGTACGCTGATTTTCCTCTTTTGGAAAGTGGTCAGTATATGGCTGGAGCGGTTCGGGGAAATCAAATTGATTCGTTCGCTGTTATATGCGACTTTAATCTTCTATTTAATCCCGGTGGTGGTTTTGTGGCTGATGTACGGGATGGGGGTTGTCAGTGAGGGGAAGGCAGGTGGCCTGCTGGCAGCGACGCCGCTGTTGATTGAGGTGGCAAGATGGATTTCCGTTGTATGGCTCGTTGGTTTTATAGCAGAAGTGATTCGGTATGTGATTCATCAAAATGCCAGGCGGCAGCTGATCAAATACAGCATGCGGGGCGGGGAGCGTTCCAAAAGGATTGTAGGTGAGATCAAAGAACAGCTCCACATTAAAAGAAACATTCCTATCTATGAACTGAAAGACTGTAAATCTCCATGTATTTCCGGTTTTTTGAAATATCAAATATTTATCCCAGAAAAAATTGAAAATGAGGAAGAGTTAAAAATCATCCTGGAGCATGAGTTGCGCCATTATGTGCAGGGTGATTTACATATGAAGGAGATCTGCGCGTGGATTGTGCGGATTCAGTGGTTTAACCCTTTCGTCCATTGGCTGGTCCGCCAGGTAGATATCTGGGGGGACAGTGTCTGCGACCTATACATGTGCTACGGTTCCAGCAACTGCTGGGGGATAGAGCGGTACTTTGATGTCGTGATCAAATACAGCGCGACAAAGAAGATAAAAGGTTCTTATGGCCGTATGGATATGGCCAGGAGCCGGAAGGAATTAAAAAGGAGGATTGTACGAATGAAGAAACTGAAAACACAAAAAAGGCTGGGAAGGGCCTTGACAGCGGCCCTGGTTTTGTGCTTTGCACTGGCTTCAGCAGTCACATCCCTGGCAGCAGGAGAAGGAGTGGGAAACCTCTACAGGAAGGCTTATGAAGCTTCCATGGAACAAACATATGAAGCAAGTTATGAGGCTGACGAGACAGAGTTAAATACAGAAGAGTTTACCCGTGAGCGGGATGGAAATATGGAGATTGTGGAGACAGACGAAGAGGTGAACCTGGACCAGAAAGGGGTAAACGCTTATACGTGGGATTTGGAAGCAGGTGTCATCTATGAGACAGGACTTTTCTGGGCTTCCAAGGGGGACACCATAGCAGTGACAATGAATCCGTCACCGAAGGGGGCAAGGACAGGTGTTGGCCTGGACCAGCCCAACGGCATTTTGCGGGGAGTCACAGGAGTAGGAGTATATAGCCATACTTTTACGGTCAGCGTCACCGGTTTCCACCGGGTTTATGCGGAAAACCTGGAAAGCAAAGACATCACAGTTGCGGTTACCGTATCCAGATAAAGAGTATCTTGCCTGACGGGAGCAGAGTATGAAAACAGGCAATTTATAAAAGAAAAGAGAAAATCAGAGGGGCCGCCCGGATGCAGAGGATATCTGTGAATGGGCGGCCTTTTCATCGTATAGGATTCGGGTGCGGGAAGCCGCCGCCCGAATCCCATACGACAAAAAGACCTCCGGGGGAAGCGCAATCTTTTTAATGCTTTACTAAACCACACAACTGGCGGACTTAAACATGTTTGATTTACTATGATTGACTTACTATGAAAAAATGGGTATACTATATGAAACCATGAGACTTATGAAATGCTTGCAGACGGTTTGGCAGAGGGATGATCATGTTGGAGTCAAAGACTAGTTGTATGTGGAGAGAGATGTTTCAGGATTACCAGTATGTGATGACCACTGCGGAATTAAATTCCCGGGGGTTTTATTACGCTGACATTCAGAAAATGCTGGAGGAAGGGTTGATTGAGAGGATTAAGTGGGGCTATTACCATTGGATAGAGGATCCTGACGGGAGAGAGGTTACCATCATTAACCGGCTGTTTCCCGATGGGGTGCTCTGTATGGAAACGGCCCTTTTTTATTACCGCTACAGTGACAGGAACCCTGGCCGGTGGAATATTGCCATTGACAAAAACACCTCCAGGCAGCGGACGAAAATCGAATATCCCTTCATCAAGGCTTACCGCCTGGAGCCTGCCCTGGTGACTTTGGGGGAGACCAGGGGTCTCCTGGATGGGGTGGACGTCCGTATTTTTGACCGTGACCGCACCATCTGCGATGTGCTGCGGTACATGAACAAAATGGACAGGGAGGTTTTCAATAAGGCGGTCCAGAATTATGTGAAAGATTTGAAAAAGAATATTCCCAACCTTATGGAGTATGCAAAGGCGTTGAGGGTGCAAAAACGGGTGAAAGAGTTGATTGGGGTGTGGTTGTGATGGCGGATATTGCGGCTTCTGTTTTGGCAAGGCTGAGAAATAAGGCAAGGGCCTCCTGTATCAGTTATCAGCAGTGTTTGCAGCTTTTTGTGCAGGAGGAGTTTTTGCGGAGGCTTTCCAGGTCCGGCTGCCGGGATTTGCTGATTTTGAAGGGCGGCTTGCTGATTTATGCACTGAGTGATTTTGAGGGCCGCGCCACCGTCGACGTGGACTTTCTCCTTAAGGGTGTGCCAAATTCCCCGGAGGATGTGGAAAAGCTGATTCAAAAAATCATCCATACGCCCACGGGGAATGATTACATAGAGATGTCGGTGAAGGGATTTGAGGAAATCTCCCCCCAGAGGAAGTACCATGGCATCAGTACGCAGGTCATCGGGCGGATTAAAAATGTCCGTGTGCCGTTTGATGTGGATATGGGGGTGGGGGATGTCATTGTCCCCCATGCCGAAGAGCGGGTCATCCATACGCAGCTTCCGGGTTTTGAGCCCCCTGTCGTCAAGACGTATTCCCTGGAAAGTTCCATTGCGGAAAAGTTTGACGGGATTTTGCAGCGTTTTGAGCTGACGGGCAGGATGAAGGATTTTTATGATATTTATTATCTGGCGGGGGCTTTTGACTTTGACGGACAGCGGCTTCAGACGGCTTTAGCTAAGACCCTGGAGCAGCGGGGCACCCCTTATAGCAGGGACAGTTTCAGGCGGGTTGCGGCCCTGGCGGGGGACGCGGACATCCAGAAGCGGTGGAAGTATTTTTTGAAGAATATCCGGGAGGACACCCTTGAATTTGCGGTGGTGATGGGAGATATTCAAAGGTTTCTTGAGCCTGTGTTTGACGGGATTACAGGTGGAAGCGACTGGAAAAGAGTGTGGAATCACGACGGAAAGAAGTGGGTTTGACAGGGAAGGCCCGTGAAGTGTCGGGATTTTATATGCCAGACGCCCCGCCTGTCGTTTTGGCTTTCTGACAGGCGGGGCGTTTGACGTATATAGATATCAGAATGTTTTATTTACCGGTTGCAGTTTCCATTCTGCTTGTCGAAGGCAGGGTTGAAAGCATAGAAGTTCTTGGAATCCAGATGATCCTGGGTCACCCTGAGGGCTTCGCCGAACCGCTGGAAGTGGACGATCTCCCGTTCACGGAGGAACCGGATGGGGTCACAGACTTCCGGATCTTTGATCAACCGGAGGATGTTGTCGTAAGTGAGCCTTGCCTTCTGCTCTGCTGCCATATCCTCATAGAGATCGGCGATGGGATCCCCGGTGGACTGGAACTGGCTGGCGCTGAAGGGAAATCCGCCGGCTGACTGGGGCCAGACACCTGTGGTGTGGTCCACATAGTAGGGGGCGAAGCCCTGTTCTTCCAGCTGTTCCGCCGTCAGGTTCCTGGTCAGCTGATGGACGATGGTGGCGACGATCTCCAAATGGGCCAGTTCCTCTGTACCAATGTCGGTCAGCACTGCCTGCCCCTGTTTGTAGGGCATGGAATAGCGCTGGGAGAGATAACGCATGGATGCGCCCATTTCTCCGTCGGGGCCACCGTACTGGCTGATGATTATACTGGCAAGTTTTGCATTGGGTGTGGAGATGTTTACCGGGTATTGCAGCCTTTTCTCATAGTTCCACATTTATTTGCACCTCCTTCCCAGGGCCAGGGGGAATTGACCCAGACCCAATAATCGACGCAGTCCTTTACGCCGTCTTTTGTCAGGGGGCCGAACTGGTTTTCGTATGCACCTACGGCGGCTTCCCTGGCTTCTTTCATGTTCTTATAATAGGCCAGGGCTTCCTGGTCTTCCGGATGGGTATCCAGATACAAAAGAACATCGTCAACAGCAAAGCTATATTCATAAATTTGAGTCATTAATTCGTTCATGGACGGACTGCACACCTCCCGATCATAAATGGTTTATCAAGAGAAGGAAATACGGTTCCGATGAAAAGCCCTTTGTTTAACGGATAGGTACATTCCCACTGTTGCCAGGGGACATATCCCATGGCGATATCGCTGTTGGCGGGAGGGGGACATTCACCGGGGCGGCAGACATTGAAGCTGGCGCGCGAAACCGGCTGGCAGGGGCAGCCGGGGCGGGGCCTTTGTTCCTGATTGTTTTCGGGGGGAGGAGTCTGGCAGCCGCAGGAGGCCCTGTTTCTCATGGCAGGTTTACCGCAGGGAGCGGGATTACCGCAAGGAGCGGGATTGCCGCAAGGAGCGGGATTGCCACAAGGAGCAGGATTATTGCAGGGAGCGGGATTGCCACAAGGAGCAGGTTTATTGCAAGGGGCAGGGCCGCCACAGGGGTGGGATGCCTGATTGCCACAGGAGCATGAGCCGGATCCGGAGGCGCCCCGTCTGCAGTCAACGCGGCGTTGATAGTAACGTTCCAATATTAGAACTCCTTTCAGATTGATTCGTTAATAGTAATATATGAAGAAAACGGAGGAAGGTGTCAGGTTAGAGTGTTGACTCCATAATGGGTGGGTGGTTCCGTATTTTACGCATTATTAAAATACGGAGCCACCGGCCCATTATGGAACTTGCGCATTTCGGGGGAAGGTGATATGATTTCTATGTATTTGCGCATGTTACGGAGGAAAGACATTGAAGATAAAAATGGCCGGGATTGATTACCAGAAGGCGCCGGTTCAGGTGAGGGAGCGGTTTTCCATGACGGCTTCCATGGTGGAACGGGCTTTGCGGGAAAGCAGGCAGACGGAAGGCGTGACAGGTTGTGTCATTATTTCCACCTGCAACAGGACAGAATACTGGATTAGCGGGGAAGAGGATGCCTTTGAGGGGCTGGATGCAGTAGCGCTTCTTTGTAAGGAAAAGGAGCTGGAGGTTTCTGATTATACAGAATATTTTACAAAACGGGAAGGCCGGGAAGCAGTTCATTATCTGATGGAGCTTTCCTGCGGTTTAAAGTCACAGATTTTTGGGGACGACCAGATCATTACCCAGGTAAAGAGGGCGGTGGACGCCGCCAGAGAACAGGGGGCGCTGGATTCTGTTTTGGAAACATTGTTCCGCACAGCCATTACAGGGGCAAAAAAGGTAAAGAGCAGGGTACTTTTGACCAATGTGGACCGCTCTGTGGCATCGGCCATGGGAGAGCTCCTGGAGCGGGAGAAAATTCCGGTTTCAGGAAAACGGTGCCTGGTCATCGGGAATGGGGAGATTGGAAGGCTGGCGGCAGCGGAGCTTGTGAGGGCCGGAGGAGAAGTTTTCATGACGTTGCGGCAGTATAAGGCGAAGGAGGCAGTGATTCCTGCAGGCTGCCGGGTCATTGATTATAGTGGAAGATATGAGGCGCTTTCGCAGATGGATTTGGTGGTAAGCGCAACCGTCAGCCCCCATTATACGCTGAGCGCGGAGCGGACGGCGCAGTATCTGAAAGATGGAAAAAAGACCTTTATTGACTTGGCGATTCCCAGGGACATTGAACCGGAAATAAAGGACATGCCCGGAGTTCGCCTTTTTGATATGGATAGTTTTGACTTACTGAAATCGGAGGGGGATTTAAGGCAGACGGCCCTGGCTGATGAAATCCTCAGAAAATACGAACTGGAATATGAACAATGGTACGAATTCCGCCAGTATGTGCCGGTGGTAAAGAAAATTTCAAAGTTGGCCGGGGAAGATACGGCAGCGCGGTTAAAAAAGCAATTAAAACAGTATTCCCTTAAGAGGGAAGAGCAGGAAATGGTTTCCCAGGCCATTGCCCAGGCTGCAGCGCGGGTGGTGGCGAAGCTTTGCTATGGATTGCGGGAGGAGATGGAGCCGCAGGAATGGGGCCCCTGCCTGGAGGGGCTTTTGCGCTCTGCAAAGGAACTGAAGTAGAAAAATGGCGGGAGAAAGCCGGATGAACGGAAGCGGCAGAAAAATCAAGGCCGAAAACGGCAGGAAGGGAGACTATGAGATTTCCGGTGTTTGTGGAATTGGAGGGGAAAACGGCGGTGGTGGCAGGGGCAGGCCCCATTGCAGAGAGGCGGATTCGGATATTGGAAGAGTTCGGGGCAAACGTGACGGTCATATCGCCGGAGCTTTCCCAAGGAGTGAGAGATTTGTGGAGGGAAGGAAAGATTGACTGTATTATCCGCCCGGTGGAGAAGGCAGACATAGGAGGGGCCTTCCTGGCGGTGGCTGCCACAGGAGAACGGACAGTCAACCATCAGGTGGCAGTCTGGTGCCAGGAAGCAGGTGTGCTTGTCAATGTGGCAGATCAAAAAGAAGAGTGTGATTTTTATTTTCCGGGAATTGCCAGGGAAGGCATCCTGACGGCGGGAGTGTGTGCCGGAGGGGAAGACCACAAGCTGGCAAAGTCGGCGGCAGAGGAGATTCGGATTCTTTTTGCGGAAAAATACGGAATGTGCGGCGGGGGAGTCCCTTCGCCGGGGAAAGAAGGCAGGTGACGGCAGATGGGAAAGGAAAAGAGAGTCATCCGTGTGGGCAGCCGGGAAAGCAAGCTGGCTGTGGCCCAGACCATGCTTTTGGTGAGAGAGCTGGAAAAGCACCATCCTGAGCTTGTTTTTCAGTTGATTACCATGAAAACCACAGGGGATGTGATTTTGGACAGGAGCCTTGATCAGGTGGGGGGAAAGGGGCTTTTTGTCAAAGAGCTGGATCAGGCGTTATTGGAAAAGCGTATTGATTTTTCTGTGCACAGTTTAAAAGATATGCCCATGGAACAGCCGGAAGGGCTGCCCATTGTTGCTTTATCAAAGCGGGGAGATGTCCGGGATGTTTTGGTGTACCCCGAAGGAAGGAAAAGGTGGACGCCGGAGGCGGGCCGCCCTTTTGTGATTGGGACCTCCAGTGAAAGAAGGAAGCTTCAGCTTGCGGGCCTGTTTCCTGAGGCCAGTTTTTCCCTCATCCGGGGGAATGTGCTGACGCGGTTAAAAAAACTGGATGAAGGGCAGTATGACGCCATTGTCCTGGCCGGGGCCGGGCTGCAGCGGCTGGGCCTTTCCCACAGGATTGACATGTGGATGGAGCCAGAGGAAGTGGTTCCGGCGGCGGGCCAGGCTGTTTTGGCGGTGCAGGGCCGGTCAGGGGAGGACTATTCGTATCTGGAATGTATCGACTGCCTGGAAAGCTGGCAGGAGACGGCGGCGGAGCGGGGGTTTGTGCGGTATCTGGACGGAGGCTGCTCTTCCCCTGTTGCGGCTTTTGCCAAAAGGGAAGGGGACGGACTGAGGCTTCGCGGCCTTTATTATGAGGAAAAAACAGGCCGTTTTATAACGGGGGAGATGACGGGAGCCAAAGAGGAGGGGGAGGCCCTGGGGATCTCGCTGGCGAGAAAGCTTCAGGAGAAAATGAAAGAATCCGGTATGGCAGAAAAAGTTTTATGTAGGGAAAAACAGGAAAATTCTGTACAAAGCGGGAAAGTCTGGCTGGTGGGGGCAGGCCCTTCTGATGCAGGGCTTTTTACCATCAAAGGGGCTAAGGTGCTGTCTGAGGCCCAGGTGGTGGTCTATGACCGGCTGGTGGGCCAGGGTATTTTGCAGATGATGCCGGAAGAAGCGGAAAAAATAGATGTGGGGAAATATTCGGGAAACCATCCGGTGCCCCAGGAGGAGATTAACCGTATTCTCCTTGAAAAGGCCCGGGAGGGGAAACGTGTGGTGCGGTTAAAGGGCGGAGACCCCTTTGTGTTTGGACGTGGCGGAGAAGAGCTGGAGCTTTTAGTCTCCCATGGTATCCCTTTTGAGGTGGTGCCGGGGGTGACTGCGGCAACGGCAGTCACTGCTTATGGAGGGATTCCCCTTACCCACCGGGATTACTGTTCTTCGGTCCACCTGATTACTGCCCATAAAAAGCGGGGAAGCAGCGAAGGGCTGGATTTTGACACGCTGGCAAAACTTGACGGAACCCTGGTGTTTTACATGGGATTAAGCGGGCTGGGGGAAATCTGCAAAGGGCTTTTGGAGGCAGGTATGGCGGCAGATATGCCGGCGGCGGTCATTTCTGAAGGGACGACGGCGGCCCAGAGGCAGGTGGTGTCCGATCTTTTGCATTTGAAAGAGGAAACAGAAAAAGCGGGAATTGCTTCCCCGGCCCTGATTGTGGTGGGGAAGGTGTGCAGCCTGTCGGAGACTTTTCACTGGGCAAAGGACAGGCCTCTTGGAAACCGGCGGGTCATTGTCACCAGGCCCAAAAAACGGAGCCTGGGGATGGCAGAGAGACTTACGGTCCTGGGGGCGGAGGTGGTTTTGCTGCCGGCCATTGAGACGAAGCCCATAGAAGATTCTGAAGCTATCCAGGCGGCGGTTTCTGATATTCGTAATTATGCATGGATTGGCTTTACCAGCGCAGAGGGGGTGGACAGCTTTTTTGACCGGCTTAGAAGGGCAGGAACGGATATCCGGGAGCTTTACGGAATCCGGTTTGCAGTCATCGGGCCGGCCACCGGAAAGGCCCTTGAAAAGCGGGGGATTTTTGTGGATCTTATGCCGGGAACTTATACCGGGAAGGTCCTGGGAGGACTGTTGGCAGGAGCGGTAAAGCCGGGGGAGCGGCTGCTTCTTGCCAGGGCGGATATTGGAACGGAAGAAGTGACCGGGCCTCTTGAGGAAGCGGGGGTTTCGTTTGATGATATTGCCGTTTACCGTACTGTACCTGCAGGAAACGGCGCCGTGAAGCCGGAAATAGGGCCCGACGACATCGTCACCTTCACCAGCGCTTCCACGGTGCGGGGCTTTGTGGCGCTGTACCCGGAACTGGATTACAAAAAGGTGACGGGGCTTTGCATCGGCGCCCAGACGGCAATGGAAGCGGAAAAATACGGGATACGGACGGTGGTGTCCGACCGGGCCGACATGGATAGTATGGTGGAAAAGCTTTTGGAGATAAATAAACACAGGAGGAATGGATAGATGGATATGGTAAAGCGCCCCAGACGTCTTCGGGGGACAACGACGCTTCGGAAAATGGTACGGGAAACCAGGATGGATAAGGCGTCCTTAATTTATCCCATGTTTGTGGTGGAGGGAAAGGGAATCCGCCATGAGATCCCCTCTATGCCGGGACAGTACCACTATAGTTTGGATTTGCTCCCTGCAGCGTTTGAAGAGGTGGTAAAAGCAGGTGTTTCGTCTGTTATGCTGTTTGGCATACCGGACCACAAAGATGAAACGGGCAGCAGCGCCTGGGCAGAGGATGGAATTATCCAGAGGGCGTTGTCGGCAGGAAAAAAATATGTGCCGGAGCTTTATTACATCACAGACGTGTGCATGTGTGAATATACGTCCCATGGCCACTGCGGAGTCCTGAAGGGCCATGATGTGGACAATGACAACACTCTTCCCCTTTTGGCCAGGACAGCCCTTTCCCATGTGGAGGCAGGGGCGGATATGGTGGCCCCTTCCGACATGATGGACGGGAGGGTGGCGGCCATTCGGAAAATCCTGGATGAAAACGGCCATCTGGAAACGCCGGTCATGTCTTATGCGGCCAAATATGCTTCCGGGTTTTACGGCCCTTTCAGGGAGGCGGCAGACTCGGCGCCCAGTTTCGGGGACAGGAAAACGTATCAGATGGATTACCACAATGGAAAAGAGGGCGTGAAAGAGGCCCTTTTGGATGTGGAAGAGGGCGCCGACATTATCATGGTAAAACCGGCCCTGTCTTATCTGGATATCATACGGCGTGTGTCGGAGGCGGTGCAGGTTCCTGTGGCTGCTTACAGTGTCAGCGGAGAATATGCCATGATAAAAGCGGCTGCCATGAAGGGATGGATCAATGAAGAGGCCGTGGTCTGTGAGGCGGCCACATCCATTTACCGGGCAGGGGCGGATGTGCTGATCACGTATTACGCAAAGGAGCTGGCAAAGTATATGGAGGAAGGCAGGATTGGCTGAAGGAGAAAAGAGAATGAGTGTATCAGAACAGTTATTTGAACGGGCGAAAAAGGTGATTCCCGGAGGCGTCAACAGTCCGGTGCGGGCATTTCAGGCAGTGGGAGGGAATCCCAGGTTTATTGCAGAGGCCAATGGAAGCCGTATCACCGACGTGGACGGTAATACTTATATTGATTATATCGGGTCTTGGGGACCCATGATCCTGGGCCATAATCATCCGGCAGTTTTGGATGCGGCCGTCCGGGCGGCAAAAAAGGGGCTGAGTTTTGGCGCAGGTTGCCCGGCGGAGGCAGAGATGGCGGAGCTTGTGTGCAGGATGGTTCCTTCCGTGGAGCTGGTCCGCATGGTCAATTCCGGCACGGAGGCGGTGATGTCGGCCCTCCGGGTGGCCAGGGGCTATACCGGACGGGATAAGGTCATCAAGTTTGAGGGCTGTTACCACGGCCACTGTGATTCCATGCTGGTAAAGGCAGGTTCCGGCGTCATGACAAGCGGGGTGCCGGACAGCGCCGGAGTGCCGGAGGGCTGTGCGAAGGACACTTTGACGGCAGTTTATAATGACCTGGAGAGTGTGAGGAAACTTTTTGAGCGGTTTCCCGGTGAAATTGCCGCGGTGATTGTGGAGCCGGTGGCGGCAAATATGGGAGTGGTGACGCCGCAGGAGGGATTCCTGGCGGGGCTTCGCCGGATTTGTACGGAGGAAAAGGCGCTGTTAATTTTTGATGAGGTGATTACAGGTTTCAGGCTGGGGCCCGACGGCGCCCAGGGGTATTATGGCGTAAAACCGGATTTGACTACGTTTGGAAAGATCATCGGCGCAGGTATGCCGGTGGGGGCTTATGGAGGCCGGCGGGAGGTCATGGAGATGGTGGCGCCTGTGGGAAGTGTTTATCAGGCCGGGACTTTAAGCGGAAATCCGGTGGCCATGGCGGCAGGCCTGGCCCAGCTCCATATTCTGGAGGAGAATCCTGATATTTACAGGCAGATGAACGCCATGGGCCGTGAGTTCAGGGCAAGGCTCAGAAAAATCGTGGAGGAAACAGGGGCGCCCTGCCAGGTGACAGGTACAGGTTCTTTGAGCTGCCTGTTTTTCACAAAGGAGCCGGTGGTCAATTATCGCATGGCAAAGACTTCGGACACGGAAGTTTTTGGAACGTATTTCCGCCACATGCTTGACCATGGGATTTACGTGGCGCCGTCTCAGTTTGAAGCGATTTTCCTGTCGGCGGCCCACAAGGAGGAAGATTTGGAGAGAACCGTTGCAGCGGTAGAGGAATATTTCAGGAGGATGTTATAGTGAGGCGGGAAATCGAATTGCTGCGGGAGGCCATGGGGAGGCATGGCGTTTCTCTCTGCCTGGTTCCCACGGCGGATGCCCATGAATCAGAATATCCGGGAGAATATTTTGCAGCCCGAAAATATTTATCCGGTTTTACCGGGTCTGCAGGTACTCTGGCTGTTTCGGCTGGCTGGGCTGGGCTTTGGACGGACGCCAGGTATTTTTTGCAGGCGGAAAGAGAGCTTGCGGGAAGCGGCGTTACTTTGTACCGCATGGGGGAGGAGGGGGTCCCTTCTCTGGAAGAAGAGCTTTCTGACAGGCTTCCGGAAGGGGGCGTCCTCGCTTTTGACGGAACGGTGGTGAACCGACGTCTGGGAAGCTCTCTCAAAGATTTGGCGTCTGGGAAGGGAGGGCGAGTCCTCCTTTTGGATTTACCGGGAGAGATCTGGGAGGGGAGGCCGGCGCTTCCATGTGAACCGGTTTTTTCGCTGGATCTTGTGTATGCCGGAGAAAGCAGAAAGGAAAAACTTTCAAGGGTACGGGCCAGGATGCAGGAAGCCGGGGGGGAGCTCCACGTGGTGACGGCGTTGGATGATATTGCCTGGCTGATGAATCTCAGGGGAAATGATGTGCCTTGTAATCCTGTGTTTTTAAGCTACCTGATCCTTTCCATGGAGCGGGCCTGGCTTTTTGTACAAGAAGGAACGGTGCCTGGGGACATCAGGAAGGAGCTCCTTGGGGACGGGGTAGAACTCAGAGAGTACGGAGCCTTTTTTGAGGAACTTCCTTCTCTTTGCGAAGGGAAAACCGTGATGGCTGACAGCAGAAAGGTGAACGAACAGGCATGGAGCTGTCTTGGGGTGGCGGCTGATATCGTGGATCTCCCCAATCCCGCGGCAGTCTTTAAGGCGGTTAAGAACTCTGTGGAGCAGGAAAATTTAAAGAAAGCCCATGTAAAGGACGGTATCGCCGTGACAAAGTTTCTCTACTGGCTGAAAACGCAGGCAGGGAAGAAGTCCGTTACGGAAGGGGAGGCGGCTTCTTATCTGGAACAGTGCCGGAAAGGGCAGGAGAATTACCTGGGGCCAAGTTTTGCAACCATTGCCGCTTACGGGGCTCATGGGGCCATCGTCCATTATCAGGCAGAAGGGGATGGTGTGCGCCTTTTGCCGGAAGGGTTTTTCCTGGTGGATTCAGGAGGGCATTACCTGGAAGGCACCACGGATGTTACCAGGACAGTGGCCCTGGGGCCGCTTACGGCAGGGCAGAAGAAGCATTTTACGGCAGTGCTCAAAGGGATGCTGGCCCTGGGGGATGCAAAGTTCCTGAAAGGCTGCAGAGGAGAAAGCCTGGACTACGCGGCCAGGGAGCCGCTTTGGGCCATGGGGCTTGATTACCACCACGGGACGGGGCACGGGGTAGGATATCTTTTGAATGTCCATGAAGGCCCCAACGCTTTTCGGTGGAGGCCCCCTTCGGAAGGGGCCGGGACGGCAGTATTTCTCCCGGGAATGGTGACTTCCGATGAGCCGGGGCTTTATCTGGCCGGGGAATATGGTATTCGGACGGAGAACCTGCTGCTTTGTAAGGAAGCGGAAAAAAATGAGTACGGGCAGTTTTTGGAGTTTGAACATCTTACCATGGTTCCCCTGGATTTGGAGGCTGTTGATTGGGAAGAGATGGACAGAAAGGATATCCGGCGACTGAACCGTTACCATGCAAAAGTCAGGGAGACGCTTTCCCCTTATCTGGAAGGGGAAGAACTTAAATGGCTTTTGGAGGCGGCGCGGGAAGTATAAATAAAAAGGGGGGCGGCAGAAATATAAAATATTCTAATATTATGCCTGCCCGGTTTTCCCTGCGGTCTCTGCCCCTGCCCACGTTGATTTTTTGGTTTTGTTGCGCCGCCTTTTGCCGTCTGCCGTCGTTTCCATAGAAGCTGGCCAGCGAGGCAGACGTCGCTATGCTCACAAAACCTGCAAAATCTGCCTACCAGGCATGGCCAGAGACCGCAGGGAAAACCGGGAATACATAAATCTTTATATTTCCGCCGCCCCCCTTTTTATGGTAATACTTTACAGGAAAAGTGCAAAAAAAGAAGAAATGCTTGTCAGTTCTGAGAATGGGTGTACAAAGTTGCTAAAGACGAAAAATGCTTTTTGTGGATTTCGATTATGGCTTTTTCCAGGGGGTTAAGATATGATAATAACGATCATGGAAAAGAGGAGGATGGCAGATGGCAGGGTTTTCGTTCCGAAACGTGACAAAAGTATTCCCCAGTGGAAAGGCGGCGGTGAAGGATTTCAGCCTGGAAATCCGGGACGGCGAGTTTCTTGTGCTGACGGGGCCGGAAAGATCGGGAAAGGCCACAGTACTCCGTATGATTGCAGGGATGGAACCCATCAGCAGCGGAGAACTTCGGATTGATGGGACGGCTGTGGAAAACGGGAGGCCTGAAAAACGGAATGTGGGGATGATTTTCCGGCATTTTACGCTGTATCCCGGCATGACGGTTTATGATAATATTGGCTTTCTGATGAAGCTTCGCGGGGAGCCGGAGGAAAAAATACGCCTTGCGGTGGAGGAGAATGCGAAAATCTTCAAAATTGAAGGACTGCTTTCCTGCTATCCAAGAGAATTGAACGACCTTCAGAAACAGTATGTGGCCATGGCCAGGGCCAATGTCCATGCTCCGGAAGCCTTTCTTATGCTGGACCTTCTGGGGGAATTGGATGCGTCTGCCAGAAAAAAGGCCAGGGAACGGCTGAAAAGCCTCTACAATGAGATACAGACCACCCTTGTCTATGCCACCGACGATGCAAAAGAAGCCGCTCTCATGGATATGAAGACAGTGGTTATGCGGAGGGGACAGATCGAACAGGTGGGTTCCGTCAGGGAACTGAAAGAGCATCCCAGGAACTTCTTTGTGGCCCAGTTTATGCATGGCTCCGGTTTTGGCAGCAGCGAGGTGGAAATTGTCTGCGGAAAGACGGCGGTGGAGGCTGTGGGAAACGGATTCGCCCTGGATGTGCCGCCGGAATGGATTCCTTGTCTTGAACGTGGAGGATATATGGGGAAAAAAGTGCTTTTGGGCTATACTCTGAACGAGCCGCCTTGTGGGGCGGAGGATTTGGAAGAAACAGCGCCGGAGGCAGATTCCAGATTTTTCTTTTTTGACAGGGAGACAAGGATGGCGATTGCATAGTCTTAAGTATCATTATCCCCGTATGGGAAACGAGGTTTCCTATACGGTAAAAAAGATTCGGCCTGTATTTCCCGTTTTTTAGGGAAATTGAGGGCCGAATTATTTTTTTCTGTGGGATTAACAGAAAAAATCCATAAAAACACTTTCATTTTTATCATTTTTGCATTAATATAAACTCAGGGTTTGTTGCTCATTATGAAATTAAGATAACTAACAGACATATGGTAGAAGGTAATAGGGGTGAATTTATGATATCGAATCAGATTTTACAGAACACGATTGAAGGCCTGAAAGGGATTATGAGGATTGAGCTTTGTATCTGCGATACGGAGGGAAAGGTTTTGGCCACCACATTCCCCGACGCGGAGGAGTACGAGTTTTCCGTCCTGGCTTTTGTGGAATCTCCGGCAGACAGCCAGGTGATTCAGGGCTATCAGTTTTTTAAGGTTTTTGACGAGCATCAGCTGGAATATGTACTTTTGGCCAGGGGGGCGGGAGACGACGCCTACATGGCGGGAAAAGTGGTGGTATTCCAGATTCAGAACCTTTTAGTGGCTTATAAAGAGCGGTTTGACAAAGACAATTTCATTAAGAACCTGCTTTTGGATAACCTGCTTTTGGTGGACATTTATAACAGGGCGAAAAAGCTGCATATTGATATCAATGTGCGCCGGGTGGTGTTTGTCATTGAGACTCAGACAGAAAACGATACGGTGGCCCTGGAGACGGTGAAAAGCATGTTCTCCACAAAATCCAAAGATTTTATTACGGCTGTGGATGAAAAAAATATTATCCTGGTGAAAGAGCTGAAAGCAGGCGAATCTTACGAGGACATGGAAAAAGTGGCCAGGATGATTATGGATATGTTAAATACGGAAGCCATGGCCACGGTCCATGTGGCATACGGGACCATTGTAGGGGAAGTAAAGGAAGTGTCCCGTTCTTATAAAGAGGCCAAGATGGCCCTGGATGTGGGCAAGATTTTCTACAGTGACAAAAACATCGTGGCCTACAACAACCTGGGGATTGGGCGTCTGATCTACCAGCTTCCGGTGTCTCTTTGCCGAATGTTTATCAAGGAAATTTTTGACGGGAAGTCCCCGGATGACCTGGATGATGAAACACTTGTCACCATCAATAAGTTTTTTGAAAATAACCTGAATGTGTCTGAGACTTCCAGGCAGCTTTACATCCACAGGAATACACTGGTTTACCGTTTGGATAAGTTGCAGAAAAGCACAGGGCTTGACCTGCGTGTTTTTGAGGATGCCATTACTTTTAAAATCGCCCTCATGGTGGTAAAATACATGAATTATATTGAGACACTGGATAATTAGAATCGAGGTTTTTCATGATTATATTTGAGCACGTAAGCAAAACCTACGACAAAGCTACCGACCGAGAAACCAAGGCTGTACGGGACTTGAATTTAAAAATTGATAAAGGGGAGTTTGTCTTTATTGTGGGGAACAGCGGTTCGGGGAAGACAACGCTCATCCGGCTGCTTTTAAAAGAAATTGAAGCGACTTCCGGTAAAATCCGCGTGGACGGCATCGATGTCACCGGAATGAAAAGAAAAATGATACCCAGATACAGACGGCATCTGGGTGTCGTTTTTCAGGATTTCCGCCTGCTTAAAGACAAGAACGTCTACGAAAATGTGGCCTTCGCCCAGCGGGTGGTGGTGGCGCCTTCCAGGGAAATCAGGAAGAGGGTGCCGGAGGTACTGGCCATGGTGGGGTTGTCCTCCAAGTACAAATCTCTGCCCAACCAGCTTTCCGGCGGTGAACAGCAGCGGGTGGCCATCGCCAGGGCGCTTGTGAACCGGCCGGAAATCCTTCTGGCCGATGAACCCACCGGAAATATGGATCCCGGAAATGCCTGGCAGATTATGAAACTTCTGGAAGAAATCAATCAAATGGGGACTACGGTGGTAGTTGTGACTCACAGTAAAGAAATTGTGGACAAGATGAAAAAAAGAGTCATTACCATGAAGCATGGCGTGATTGTGACGGACAAGAAGGAAAGCGGGTACGGGAATGAGAATTAGTACGTTGTGGTATTGCATCAGGCAGGGGTTTCGCAGCATACGGAAGCATAAACTGTTTACTCTGGCTTCCATAGGAACCATGGCCATCTGCGTGTTTTTGTTCTGTATTTTTTATTCGATTGTGACGAATGTTCAGTATATGGTGAAAAATCTGGAAAATACGGTGGGAGTGACCGTGTTTTTTGATGAAGGAATTTCTGAGGAGGAAATTTTGGCCATCGGCGATGTGATTGAGGCCAGGGAAGGGGTCGCCGCCATTGAATATGTTTCGGCGGAAAAAGCCTGGGAATCTTACCAGAAAGATTATTTTGCCGAAGCGCCGGAGTTAGCAGAGGGGTTTGCCAAGGATAACCCCCTGGCCAATTCCGCCTCCTATGAAATTTACCTGGACGATATCGCCGGGCAGCAGGAATTTGTGGATTATCTGAAGACTGTACCGGGGATCCGGCGGGTGAATTATTCGGAGATGGCTGCCACGGGGCTTTCCAGTGTCAACAATCTTGTGGGTTATGTTTCAATGGGTATCATCCTGATTCTCCTGGCAGTGGCGGTGTTCCTCATCAGCAACACCATTGCCATCACGATTTCTGTCAGGAAAGAGGAAATACGGATTATGCGTATGATCGGGGCCACCAATTTTCTCATCCGTGCGCCTTTTGTGGTGGAAGGGTTGATTATCGGCGCCTTTGGCGCGGGGATTCCCTTAGTTATCGTTTATTATGCTTATGGATATGCAGTACGGTTTTGTATCACCAGGTTAAGTATTCTGTCAAGGATTTTAGTTTTACTTCCGGTGAGTGAAGTATTTCGTGTGTTGATTCCGGTTTCCCTTGGCCTTGGTCTTGGAATCGGGCTGTTTGGCAGTATTTTTTCCATCAGGAAGCATTTGAAAGCGTAAATGTAAAAGGATGATAAAATGAAACGAAGATATAGAAAGCTGGCCGTGGTTTTAAGTACGGCGATGTTTCTCATGGCCAGCCTGCAGGGAGCCGGGGCGTCCGAGGAGCTGGAAAGTAGGCAGGAGCGGATTGACGCCATCGAAGAAGAGCAGGAACGGGTCCGCAGTAAACTGTCGGAACTGGATGAATTAAAGGATGATGTAAGCGCATATATCGAGGCTGTCGATGAGGAACTGGAGGAGACGGCACGGAGCCTTTCTGATCTGGAAATGCAGATGGAGACGGTCAGGGCAGGGATTGAGACGGCCAGGGTGGAACTTGAAGCAGCGAAAGAAACGGAGCAGGAGCAGTATGAAAATATGAAGCTCCGTATCCGCTATATGTATGAAAAAGGGGATACGATTTTTCTGGAGATGTTGTTTTCATCGGCCAGCCTCAGTGAGTTCTTAAACAGGACGGAGTATATTTCCCAAATATCCGAATATGATAGAAATATGCTGGCTGCTTATGCGGAGACGAAACAGTTTATTGCCGACCGGACAGTGGAGCTTGAAAACGCCTATGCCAGCCTGGAAAATATGGCGGGACAGGTGGAGGCAAAGCAGCTGTCCCTTTCGGAGCTCCAGGCGGCAAAAGAGGAAGAGCTTTCGGAGCTTAATGAGGAAATTTCCGAAAATCAGGATTTGATGGCGGATTACGATGAAGCGCTCAAAGATGAGATTGATGAGTTCATGGCTTTGGAAGAAGCCATCCGCCAGAGGGAAGAGGAAGAAGCCAGAGCCCTCGCGGCAAGTGCAGAGGCCTCCAGGCAGGCAGAGGAGACGAAAGAGCCGGAAACGACGGCGGGAGAAGAAGAAACAGAGCCGTCAGATGAAGGGACAGGAGAAGAAACAACGGAAGAAGGGGAAACGGCAGAAACGAAAGAGCCTACAAAAGCGCCCACTGAGGCCCCGACGAAACCCCAGGTGGCGTCAGGCAGTTTTATCTGGCCGGTTCCTTCCTGCGGACGGATTTCATCCGGGTATGGCAGCAGGGACGACCCGTTGACAGGAGAGAGTGACGGGACTTTAAGTGACCATCACGGTATTGATATTGCCCTCCCGGCCGGCGGCCTTGCAGGGGCGGATATTGTGGCGGCGGCAGACGGAGAGGTTATCATTGCCAGGGCCAGCACTTCCGCAGGAAACTGGATTGTGCTCTACCATGGAAACAGTACATATACCGTATATATGCACTGCCAGAGGCTGTTTGTCTCGGCAGGCGATACGGTAAAGCAGGGGAAGACCATTGGCCTGGTGGGAAGTACCGGCTGGTCCACAGGGGCACATCTGCATTTTGAAGTGAGGGTGGGAGGTTTCAGTACCTCTGCTTATTCAAAAAATCCTTTGAACTATGTATCACCGCCATGAGGAGGATTCTCTGATTTTGGCGGTGAGGGGGAGGAGAATAAGGAAAGAAGGAAAATCGCATGGAAAAACGTGACAACCGTTTCGTGAAGGGGGTACTGACAGGAGTTTTATGTAGCCTGGTGACTGCGGCGGCAGTGATCTGGGGTACTTATTTCGTTTTGTCGGCACAGGGTGATAGAGCTGTCCAGGAATCGGGACAGAGTAATCTGGACTATGTGGAAATCAATGAGAAACTGGACGACCTGAAGGATATGGTGGACGCAGCCTTTCTCTATGAGGCCGATGAGGAAGCCATGAAAGAGGGGATCTATAAGGGGTTTATGTCCAGCCTGGGGGATCCTTATACGGTTTATTATACAAAAGAGGAGTACGAAGATCTCCAGGAATCTTCCAGTGGGGAGTATGAGGGGATCGGCGTCCAAATCAGCCAGAATACGGATACGAACCTGATTACTGTGATTCGGGTATTCCGTGGCTCCGGTGCGGAAGAAGCCGGAATTTTGGCAGGAGACGTGTTATACAAGATTGATGGTGTGGATATTACCGGTGAAGATATCAACAATGTGGTGGCGAAAATCCGGGGAGGAGAAGGAACCACAGTCAACGTGGAAGTTTACAGGGAGTCCATTAAGGATTATGTGAATATGGACGTGGAGCGCCGGGATGTCAGCATGGATACGGTGGATTGGGAAATGTTGGAAAACGGCATTGGCTATATCCAGATTACGGAGTTTGACGGAGTAACCCACGGACAGTTCCGTACGGCTTTAGGCGAGCTTGGCGGACAGGGGATGAAAGGGATGATTCTGGATCTCAGGGACAATCCGGGGGGCCGTCTCGATCAGGTGGTGGATATTGCCGATGATTTTCTGTCGGAAGGCGTTATTGTGTCCACAAAGGACAAGAACGGAAAAGGAAGTGTCTATGAGGCCGATGAAGAAGTGCTTTTTGACGGCCCTGTGGTGATTCTGGTAAATGGAAACTCTGCCAGTGCGTCGGAAGTATTGGCCGGCGCCCTCAAGGATTATGATAAAGCGGAGCTGGTGGGGACCACCACGTTTGGGAAAGGAATTGTCCAGAGCATCATCCCCCTGGAGGATGGCACTGCCATCAAGATTACCGTGTCGGATTATTACACCCCCAGCGGTGAAAATATCCATGAAAAAGGTATCGAGCCGGATATGGTTGTGGAAAAGGAGGAAGGCGACGCAGACAATCAGCTGGAACGGGCAAAAAAGGTTTTGGCTGAAGAGCTGAAAAAGTCGGCCGGAAGGTAAAGCGGGTCCAAATGCGGGGGGAGTAGCGGAACCATTCAGGAGGATATTATGGCAGCAGACCAGAGTAAAATCAGAAATTTTTGTATTATTGCCCATATTGACCACGGGAAGTCCACGCTGGCTGACCGGATCATTGAAAAAACGGGGCTGCTTACCAGCCGGGAAATGCAGGCGCAGGTGCTTGACAATATGGAACTGGAAAGAGAGCGGGGCATCACCATCAAGTCCCAGGCAGTCCGTACCATATATAAGGCCAGGGATGGTGAAGAGTATCAGTTTAATTTGATTGACACACCGGGCCATGTGGATTTTAATTATGAGGTGTCCAGGAGCCTGGCGGCCTGCGACGGCGCCGTGCTGGTGGTGGATGCCGCCCAGGGGATTGAGGCCCAGACCATGGCCAATGTCTATCTGGCGCTGGATCACGATTTGGAGGTGTTTCCGGTCATCAATAAGATTGACCTTCCAAGCGCAGAACCACAGCGGGTCATTGATGAAATTGAAGATGTGATTGGAATTGAGGCGCAGGATGCGCCTCAGATTTCTGCCAAGGCGGGAATCAATATTGAAGAGGTGCTGGAGCAGATTGTGACGAAGCTTCCTGCGCCGAAAGGAGATCCGGATGCCCCGTTGCAGGCTTTGATCTTTGACTCTGTGTATGATTCGTATAAAGGTGTAATTGTCTTTTGCAGGGTCAAAGAAGGCACCGTGAAGAAAGGGATGAAGCTGCGTTTTATGGCCACGGGGGCAGAGTTTGAGACTGTGGAAGTGGGATATTTTGGTGCAGGCCAGTTTATCCCCTGTGATGAGCTTTCAGCCGGTATGGTGGGGTATCTGACGGCCAGTATTAAAAATGTCCGGGATACCCGTGTGGGTGATACGGTGACAGACGGGGACAACCCCTGCGCTTCGCCGCTGCCCGGTTACAAAAAGGTGACGTCCATGGTTTACTGCGGCCTGTATCCGGCGGACGGGGCCAAGTATAATGACCTGAGGGAAGCCCTGGAAAAGCTCCAGTTAAACGACGCTTCCCTGCAGTTTGAACCGGAGACTTCCGTTGCCCTGGGGTTTGGCTTCCGCTGCGGTTTCCTTGGGCTTTTGCATCTGGAAATTATCCAGGAGAGGCTGGAGCGGGAATATAACCTGGATCTTGTCACCACAGCGCCGGGCGTTGTCTATAAAGTCCATAAAACAAACGGGGAAATCATGGAGCTTACCAACCCCTCCAACTTGCCGGACCCTTCGGAGATTGAATATATGGAGGAGCCGGTGGTTAAGGCGGAGATCATGGTGACGACAGAGTTCATCGGGGCTATCATGGGGCTTTGCCAGGAACGGCGGGGCGTATACATCGGAACAGAATACATGGAGGATACCAGGGCGCTTTTGCGTTATGAGCTGCCTTTAAACGAGATTATTTATGACTTTTTTGACGCGCTGAAATCCCGTTCCAGAGGCTATGCTTCTTTTGACTATGAGCTTAAGGGATATGAGCGCTCAGAGCTTGTGAAGCTGGACATCCTCATCAATAAAGAGGCAGTGGACGCTCTTTCCTTTATTGTCCACGCGGACACGGCCTATGAGAGGGGCCGGAAGATGTGTGAGAAGTTAAAAGAAGAGATCCCCAGGCATCTGTTTGAGATTCCCATCCAGGCGGCCATCGGAAACAGGATTATCGCCAGGGAAACGGTGAAGGCCATGCGCAAAGACGTACTGGCAAAATGCTATGGCGGGGATATCAGCCGGAAGCGGAAGCTTTTGGAGAAGCAGAAGGAAGGCAAGAAGCGGATGCGCCAGGTGGGAAATGTAGAGATCCCGCAGAAGGCATTTATGAGTGTGCTGAAGCTGGATGACAAGTAGGAGGAAACATGGCGCTGGAGCTTTATGTCCATATTCCTTTTTGTATCAAAAAATGCGGGTACTGTGATTTCGTGTCTGCCCCCGCCGGGAAAGGGCGGCAGGATGCCTATATGGAGGCGCTGCGGCTGGAAATCTGCCGGAGGGCAGAAATTTTTCGGGAAAAGGACGGTTTTTTGGGGCAGGAACCGGTGGTTTCCGTGTTTTTTGGAGGCGGGACCCCTTCTGTGGCGGAAGCTTCCCAGATAGAAAAGACCATGTCCTGTATCCGGCGGGAGTTTGTGGTGGCGGAGGATGCGGAGATCACTTTAGAAGCCAATCCGGGAACGCTGACGTCCCAAAAGCTATCCTGCTACCGAAGGGCCGGAATCAACCGGTTGAGTATCGGGCTCCAGTCGGCGAATGACAGGGAATTGGCCCTTCTTGGCCGTATCCACACCTTTGCGGAATTTAAGGAAAGCTACAGGCTTGCCAGGGAGGCAGGGTTTCAGAACATCAATGTAGATCTTATGGCGGCCCTTCCGGGACAGACCGTGGAAAGCTTCACACAGAGCCTTCAGGCAGTGACGGGGCTTTCTCCCGGGCCGGAACATATCTCCGTATACAGCCTGATTATTGAGGAGGGGACTCCGTTTTTTTCCAAGTACCACAGGCAGGCGGCAGCCAGGGAAGAGGGAGAAAAAGACTGCGCCCCCCTTCCTTCTGAAGAGGCAGAGCGGGCCATGTATGGGGAAACGGGGCGGTTCCTGGGAACTTACGGTTATGAGCGTTATGAGATTTCCAATTATGCCAGACCTGGTTTTTCCTGCAGGCATAATGTGGGTTATTGGACGGGAACCCCTTATTTGGGATTTGGAATTTCTGCCGCTTCTTATACAGGAAAAGAGCGTTTTTCCAACACACACAGTATGGAGGAATACCTGAAAGCGGCAGGGGAACCTGGCGGGCCGGATTTTAAGACGATTCAAAAAGAAGAAGAAACCGTCACAAAGGCACGGGCCATGGAGGAATTTATGTTTCTGGGCCTTCGCATGATTTGTGGTGTTTCGGAACAAGAATTTGAAAAACGGTTTGGCAGGAAAATGAAAGACGTCTATGGAGAAATCCTTGAGGAGATGGAAAGAAAAGACCTCATGGGACAAAAGTTCTCCGAAGGGGAGAAAGGGATACGCTGGTATCTGACCCGAAAAGGGATTGATGTGAGCAATTATGTACTGGCGGAGTTTTTGTTTTAGAAATTTTGTCATAGGTTCCGGCGTGGGAAGGGGCAAGCTTCCCGCGCCGGATTTTAGGTGAGATAAAAATGTTGGCAGTTTTTATCTGCCTTCAGTATAACGGAAAGAAAAGGGGAATCCTATCAGGATTATGGCAGAAGTTATAACAATCCTGCATAATTCCCGTATAATTGAAAAAAGATATTGACAAAGTACCAAGGTAGTGTTATTTTAATGATATGGATGTTAGCACTCTATGATGTTGAGTGCTAACAGGAGAGGGGAGAGATGGGAAGTGGAACTGGACGAACGGAAAAAGAAGATTTTAAACGCCATTATCCGCAACTACCAGGAGACAGGAGAGCCGGTTGGCTCACGGACCATTTCCAAATATTCGGATTTGCAGCTTTCTTCGGCCACCATACGCAATGAGATGTCTGACCTGGAGGAGATGGGGTTGATTGTCCAGCCGCATACTTCGGCAGGCCGGATTCCCACAGATAAGGGATACCGCCTCTATGTGGATCAGATGCTTGAGACGGCGGACCGGGAAGCAGGACGGCAGGAGCTGGCACAAACAAGTGATTTTCTCATAGAGCGGATGGACAGGATGGAGCGGGTGCTGAAACAGATGGCAAAAGTACTGGCCACCAATACCAATTATGCTTCCATGATTTCCGCTCCACGGTATAATAGAAATAAGCTGAAATTCATTCAGCTTTCCAGAGTGGAAAAACATAAAATCCTGGCAGTGGTGGTTGTGGAAGGAAACCTCATCAAAAACTCTATTTTTGAGGTGGAGGAAGAACTGAGTGAAGAAGATATCCTTTCCCTGAATTTGCTGTTGAATACAAATTTAAACGGGCTTACCATAGAGGAAATTAACCTGGGAATTATTACAAAACTGAAGGAACAGGCGGGAAGCCATACGGAAGTGGTGGGGAAGGTCCTGGATGCTGTGGCGGAAGCCATCCGCACAGACGACGATGAACTTCAGATTTACACCAGCGGGGCGACAAATATTTTCCGGTATCCGGAGCTTTCCGACAGTGGAAAGGCAAAAGAAATCATCCAGGTTTTTGAGGAAAAACAGCAGCTTACCAACCTTCTGACCGACAAACTGGGGGAGGAAGGGCAGCAGGGAATCCAGGTTTATATTGGAAATGAAACCCCGGTGCAGAGCATGAAGGACTGTAGTGTTGTCACAGCCACTTATGACCTGGGAGACGGCTTACAGGGCACCATCGGAATCGTAGGGCCGAAGCGGATGGATTATGAAAAAGTGGTGTCCACACTCCAGACAGTGATGGGGCAGCTGGATACCATGTTTAAGAAAGAGGAATAGAAAGGCGGAGAAAACGTGGCAGATACGGAAAAGGATTTAACGGAAGAAGTCGAAAAAGATTTGACAGAGGATGTGCCGGAGGGCCAGGAGGAAAGCCTTCATCAGGAGACTTCTGTGGAAGAGGAAGCTTCTTTAGCAGACGACGAAGGCCGGGAAGAAGACGGGGCAGACAGTGGGAAGCCGGACAGTATGTCTTCTGAAAAAAAAGGTTTTTTTAAGAAGAAAGAGAAAAAGGATAAAAAAGATGAGCAGATTGAAGATCTGACCGACAGGCTGAAACGGAATCTGGCTGAATTTGAAAATTTCCGGAAGCGGACAGAAAAGGAAAAGGCTGCCATGTATGAAGTGGGAGCAAAAAGTGTCATTGAGAAAATCCTTCCGGTGGTGGACAATTTTGAGCGGGGCATGGCCACGTTAAATGAGGAAGAAGCCCATTCCCCTTTTGCCGAGGGAATGGATAAAATATATAAACAGCTTCTTACGACCCTTGAGTCCCTGGACGTTGCGCCCATTGAGGCAGTGGGGCAGGAATTTAACCCGGATTTTCATAATGCGGTGATGCATGTGGAGGACGGGGAAGCCGGCGAAAATATCGTCGTGGAAGAGTTTCAGAAAGGCTATCTTTACCGGGGCAGCGTGGTACGCCACAGTATGGTGAAGGTTGCCAATTAAGTAGTGATTAGGAATAAAGTCTGATAATACAGGAGGAATGAATCATGGGAAAAATCATAGGCATTGACTTGGGAACAACAAATTCGTGTGTAGCGGTTATGGAGGGCGGAAAGCCGGTGGTAATCGCAAATACAGAAGGAATCAGAACGACGCCGTCTGTGGTGGCATTTACGAAGAATGGCGAGAGGCTGGTGGGGGAACCCGCAAAACGCCAGGCTGTCACCAATTCCGAGAGGACCATCTCTTCCATCAAACGGCACATGGGTTCTGATTACAAGGTGGATATTGACAGCAAGAAATATTCTCCCCAGGAAATCTCCGCAATGATCCTTCAGAAGCTGAAAGCGGACGCGGAAAGCTATCTGGGAGAAAAAGTGACGGATGCGGTTATCACTGTCCCTGCTTACTTTAATGACGCCCAGCGTCAGGCCACCAAAGACGCAGGAAAGATTGCCGGCCTTGATGTAAAGAGAATCATCAATGAGCCTACGGCGGCGGCCCTGGCATATGGCCTGGACAATGAAAAGGAACAGAAGATTCTGGTGTATGACCTGGGCGGCGGCACCTTTGATGTTTCCATCATCGAGATCGGGGACGGTGTCATCGAAGTTCTGGCCACCAACGGCGATACCCGCCTGGGCGGCGATGACTTTGACGCAAAGATTACAGACTACATGATTTCTGAGTTTAAGAAGGCAGAAGGGGTGGATCTGTCAAATGACAAGATGGCTTTACAGAGACTGAAAGAAGCGGCTGAGAAAGCAAAGAAAGAACTTTCCTCCGCCACCACCACCAACATCAACCTACCTTTTATTACGGCCACCAGCGAAGGGCCGAAGCATTTTGACATGAATCTCTCCAGGGCCAAATTCGATGAGTTGACTCACGATCTGGTGGAGAAAACTGCGGTTCCGGTACAAAACGCGCTGCGGGATGCCGGATTGACCTCATCTGAAATTGGAAAGGTCCTTCTGGTGGGCGGTTCCACCCGTGTACCGGCTGTACAGGAAAAGGTAAAACAGCTGACAGGAAAAGATCCTTCCAAGAACCTGAATCCCGATGAATGTGTGGCCATCGGAGCTTCCATCCAGGGCGGCAAGCTGGCCGGAGATGCGGGAGCAGGCGATATTCTCCTTCTGGACGTGACGCCTTTGTCCCTGTCCATTGAAACCATGGGCGGCGTCGCCACAAGGCTGATTGAGAGAAATACCACGATTCCCACCAAGCACAGCCAGGTGTTCTCCACCGCAGCCGACAATCAGACGGCAGTGGATATCAATGTGCTTCAGGGTGAGAGACAGTTTGCAAAAGATAATAAGAGCCTCGGCCAGTTCCGCCTGGACGGTATCCCGCCCGCAAGGAGAGGCGTACCTCAGATCGAAGTTACTTTCGATATTGATGCCAACGGTATTGTAAACGTGTCGGCAAAAGATTTGGGAACGGGAAAAGAACAGCATATTACCATTACGGCAGGTTCCAATATGTCTGAGGCCGATATTGACAAAGCAGTGAAAGAAGCTGCTGAGTTTGAAGCCCAGGACAAGAAGCGTAAAGAAGGCATTGACGCGAGAAACGATGCAGATTCCATGGTTTTCCAGACGGAAAAAGCGCTGGAAGAGGCAGGAGATAAGATTGACGCTTCCCAGAAGGCTGCTGTGGAAGAGGACATCAAAGCATTGAAAGCAGTGGTGGAGGCCACAGCGAATGGTGAGATTTCCGACGCCCAGCTTGACGAACTGAAAGCAGGACGGGAAAAACTGATGAACAGTGCACAGGCGCTTTTTGCCAAGATGTATGAGCAGGCCCAGGGAGCTGCAGGCGCACAGGGTGCAGGACCTGACATGGGAGCGGGAAATGCAGGCGCAGATGATGACGTGGTAGATGCAGATTATAAAGAAGTTTAATTCATCCCCCCTTTTTCACTGGATTCAGGGCGGCCCCGGGAGGGGTCTGCCTTGAATCTTTTGATGCGTGGGAGTGGTATAGAGAGGTGAGGAAAAGTGGCTGAGAGTAAGAGAGATTATTACGAGGTACTGGGTGTGCCAAAGGATGCGGATGATGCGGCATTGAAAAAGGCATACCGGGTGCTTGCGAAAAAATATCACCCGGATACAAACCAGGGGAATCCGGAGGCGGAGGCAAAGTTTAAAGAGGCCTCAGAAGCATATGCGGTGTTGAGTGACCCGGATAAACGGAGACAGTATGACCAGTTTGGCCATGCCGCTTTTGAAGGCGGCGGGGCAGGTGGTTTCGGTGGTTTTGATTTCAGCGGCGCAGACATGGGCGACATCTTCGGCGATATTTTCGGCGATTTGTTTGGGGGCGGCCGCAGGAGCAGGGCCAGCAACGGACCCATGCGCGGGGCGAACCTGCGTACCAGTATCCGCATTACATTTGAGGAAGCGCTTTTTGGCTGTGAGAAAGAAATTGAGCTGACCAGCCGGGACGAGTGTAAAGAATGTGGCGGGACAGGGGCCAAGCCGGGGACAAAGCCGGAGACATGTTCCAAATGTAACGGGAAAGGCCAGGTGGTCTATACGCAGCAGTCCATGTTTGGCATGGTGCGGAATGTACAGACTTGTCCGGAGTGCGGCGGAACAGGAAAAATCATCAAAGAGAAATGCCCTTCCTGCCGGGGGACAGGGTATACCAGTTCCAGAAAACGGATTTCGGTGTCGATTCCTGCCGGTATTGACGACGGCCAGAGTGTACGTATCCGGGGGAAAGGAGAGCTGGGAACAAACGGAGGAGAACGGGGAGACCTTCTGGTGGAAGTGGTGGTGTCCAACCATCCTGTTTTCAAACGGCAGGATACCAGCATTTATTCTACGGTTCCCATTTCTTTTGCCACTGCGGCCCTGGGTGGGGAGATCCGCATCAAGACTGTGGACGGAGAAGTGGCTTATGATGTGGCGCCCGGCACCCAGACAGATACGAGAATCCGCCTGAAGGGGAAAGGTGTGCCATACCTGAGAAATAAGGATGTCCGCGGAGACCATTACGTGACTTTGGTGGTGAAAGTGCCGGAGCGGATGAACAAGGAGCAGAAGGAAGCGCTCCAAAAATTCCGGGAGGCCATGGGAGAGACGCAAGGTGCTCCTGCTTCAGAAGAAAAGCATAAAAAGAAGGGATTCTTTAATAAGTAGAGGTTTCCTTTTTGGAAAAAATGTGTTATGATAGTTCCAACTGATAAGGACGGATGATAATGCGCCCTTCAGAAATATACAAATGGTGGGATGAGAGATGGATCCGTTTATTTTTTACTTTTTAATCGGCCTGATTTTGTTTGTGGTTGTGATCAGTGCGGTGATCGCAGTAGTCAGTGCGGTGACCTCCATATCGGCGGCGGCTGTCGAAGAGGATGATGAGGAGGATTAGCGCTTTGGCATCGGTGTACTGCCACAGACGGACAGAGGGCAGGTACGGGAATGTAGGAAAAGAGCTGTCGTAAGATCATTTTAGTTCTGCGACAGTTCTTTTTTGCCGTAAGGGATTGCAGGAAAAAAGAAAGGGAGGAGACAGTATGGAAAAAGCAAGAGAGAAGGGGAATGTGTGGGCGCTTCTGCCCATTGGGATTTTTTTGGTTTTATTTTTAGGTGTGGGACTGATCAGCGGGGACTTTTACGCAATGCCGGCCATTGTGGCGTTTTTAATCGCCTTGATGGCGGCTTTTTTTCAAAATAAAAAACGTTCTTTCGGAGAAAAACTGAAAACAGCGGCAGAAGGCATCGGAAATGAAGATATTATTACCATGTGTCTGATTTACCTGGCGGCAGGGGCTTTTTCCGGGACAGTTACAGCGGCAGGGGGGGCCGACAGTACGGTGGCCCTTGGACTGTCCATTCTTCCTCCGGGCATTGCAGTGGCTGGCCTTATGCTGATCGGATGTTTTATGTCTGTGTCCATGGGCACCAGTATGGGAACCATCGGGGCACTTGCCCCCATCGCCGTGGGAATCAGTGAGAAAACCGGATTTTCCATGGCAATCTGCATCGGGGCGGTGGTCAGCGGAGCCATGTTCGGGGATAATCTTTCCATGATTTCCGACACGACCATTGCGGCTGTCCGCACCCAGGGTTGTGAAATGCGGGACAAGTTTAAAGAGAATTTTCTGCTGGTGCTTCCGGCAGCAGTGGTTTCGTTGCTTATTTATGTGGTCATCAGCCGGAATACCAGCTTCCAGGTGACGCCGGAAAACACTTACAATTTGTGGCAGGTGCTCCCCTATCTGGTGGTTTTGGTGGGGGCGCTGGCAGGGCTCAATGTTTTCCTGGTGCTGATTGGCGGTACTCTGCTTTCTGTATTCGCAGGCCTGGGGACAGGAACCATTGTACTGGGGGATGTGTTTAAGGTGATGGGGGAAGGTGTCACCTCCATGTATGATATCACGGTGATCTCCATGATTGTGGCGGCCATTGTGGCCCTGGTGAAGAAAAACGGCGGAATCACCTGTATTTTGAATATGATTCATAAGAGAATCCGGGGAAAGAAAGGCGGAGAGCTGGGAATTGCCGCTCTGGCAGTCCTGGTGGATATGGCGACGGCGAATAATACGGTGGCCATTGTCATAGCCGGCCCCATTGCAAAGGAAATCAGCAGTGATTATGGGATTTCTCCCAGAAGGGCGGCTTCCCTCCTGGATATTTTCGCCTCCGTGACCCAGGGGCTGATTCCATACGGCGCCCAGCTTCTTTTGGCGGCTGGCCAGACGGGGCTTTCTCCCCTTGAGATCATTCCCTATACTTTTTATCCGGTATTGATGGGAGTCAGTGTGGTATGTTTTGTGTTGCTGAGAAAGCAGAAAGGTGACAGGGCAGTTTAAAAATATGGAAACAGAAAGGAGCAGGACATGAGATTATTGATTCGGGGCGGGCATGTGATTGACCCGGATACGGGAAAAGACGGGATTTTTGACGTACTTGTGGAAAATGGAACGATCAGCCGGGTGGAAAAGGAACTCTCAGATATGGGAGCAGAACCGGGAGATATGCGGGTCATTGACGGAAGGGGCCTTTATGTGATGCCGGGGTTTGTGGATCTCCATGTACACCTGCGGGATCCGGGGCAGGAGTATAAAGAAACCCTCGCCACAGGAGGAAGGGCGGCGGCCAGGGGAGGTGTGACCACCATCTGCGCCATGCCAAATACCAGGCCGGTGACAGACAGCCCGGAGATGATACGCAGCCAGTCTGAACGGGCAAAAGCAGAATGTCCTGTCCATGTTTCTTTTGTGGGAGCGGTGACAAAAGGGCAGAAGGGTGAGGAGCTTACCAATATGGCCGCCATGAAGCGGGAAGGGATGCGCTGCATCAGTGAAGACGGAAAGTCCGTCATGGATGCAAAGCTTTACCGGAAAGCCATGGAAATTGCCGCAAAAGAAGATATTCTCATCCTGGCCCACTGCGAAGACGGGAATATGATCAAAGACACGGTCATTGTGAACGAGTCGGATTTTTCAAGGGGTCTTGGCCTCTCCGGCGTCACCAACGGGGTGGAGGATATCATCGCAGCCAGGGATATCCTGTTGGCAAAGGAGACAGGCGCCAGGCTCCATCTGTGCCACTGTTCCACAAAAGACAGTGTGGAAATGGTGCGCCTGGCCAAAGAAGCAGGAGCGCTGGTGACGGCGGAGGTCTGCCCCCATCATTTTCTTTTGTCGGATGAGGATATCCCGGGGGACGACGGAAATTATAAAATGAACCCTCCTCTCAGGAAGAGGGAAGATGTGGAGGCTCTCGTGGACGGATTAAAAAAGGGAATCATTGATGTGATTGCCACGGACCATGCGCCCCACAGTGAAAAAGACAAAGAGGGCGGCTTCCGTAAGGCGGCCTGCGGAATCGTGGGCCTTGAGACTTCCCTGTCCCTCGCCATGACGGAGCTGGTCCATAAGGGAGTTTTGACGCCCATGGAGCTTGTAAAGCGGATGAGCCTTACCCCTTCCAGAATACTTGGTGTGGATAAGGGAAGCCTGGCGGAGGGAAAATGCGCCGACCTGGTATTGGTTGACCCTGAGCGGGAATTTGTAATCCGAAAAGAGGATTTCGTATCAAAAGGAAAGAATACGCCCTTTGACGGGAAAAAGGTAAAAGGAATGGTGGTCATGACCATTGTGGACGGGGAGATTGTATATGATGAGAAGGAGGGGCTTTTGAAATGATTAATCTGCTGTGCGGGAAAATAAAAAAACTGGGCGCGCCTGTTGTTGTGGGCCTTGACCCTATGCTTTCCTATGTGCCGGAGCATGTGGTGAAAAAATCCTTGTCGGAGTATGGGGAGACCCTGGAAGGGGCAGCGGATGCCATCTGGCAGTTCAATAAAGAAATTGTAGACTGCATTTACGACCTGATTCCGGCGGTAAAGCCTCAGATTGCCATGTATGAGCAATTTGGCGTGGAGGGGCTTAAGGTTTATCAGAAGACTGTGGATTACTGCCATGAAAAGGGGTTAATTGTCATCGGGGACGTGAAGCGTGGGGATATTGGCTCCACATCGGCTGCTTACGCGGCGGGCCACCTGGGCAAAGTGCAGGTGGGGAGTAAATTTTTGAGAGGGTTTAACGAAGATTTCGCGACAGTAAACCCTTATCTGGGGACAGATGGGGTGAAACCTTTTATTGATGTGTGCAGGGAGGAAAAGAAGGGGATTTTTATTCTGGTAAAAACTTCCAATCCCTCCAGCGGCGAGTTCCAGGACAGGCTGATTTCAGGAAGGCCTTTATATGAATGGGTCGGCGAACAGGTGGCGGCATGGGGAGAGACCTGCATGGGGGATGCTTACAGTTATGTGGGCGCCGTCGTGGGCGCCACTTACCCGGAAATGGGAAAGGCTTTGAGAAAGCTTATGCCAAAAGCCCTGATATTGGTGCCGGGCTACGGTGCCCAGGGAGGAAAGGCGGAGGATTTGGTACATTATTTCAATGAAGATGGCCTGGGTGCCATTGTCAACTCTTCGAGAGGGATTATCGCCGCTTATAAAAAAGAACCGTATGCAAAATTTGGCGCAGAACATTTCGGGGAGGCTTCCAGACAGGCGGTCATAGATATGATACAGGATATCGGTGGGGCCCTGAAGGGAAAGTGAGAGGACTGATTTCCGGAGATTCTGTTTGTACATAGTAAAACAAAACGGGAGGTTTTATGAAAAGAAAAGAGGAAGCGGCAGTATTATCCCAGGAATGTCTGTCGCCGGGAATTTACAGTATGTGGCTGGAAACGGGGATTGCAAAGGAAGCATCTCCCGGGCAGTTTGTGTCCTTATACAGCCGGGACGGCTCAAGGCTTTTGCCCCGTCCCATCAGCCTTTGTGAGATTGGGAAGGACAGAATCCGCCTTGTCTACCGTGTGGCGGGAAAGGGGACGAAAGAGTTTTCCGGTTTGGAACCGGGAGATACGGTGGAAATCATGGGGCCTCTCGGGAACGGATTCCCCATTAAGGAGACGGAAGGAAAGCGGACGCTTCTCATAGGAGGCGGCATCGGTATCCCGCCCATGGTGGAAGTGGCCAGGCAGGTTCCGGGGGAAAAGTTGCTTGTGATGGGATATCGGGACAGCCGGATGTTTTTAAAAAAAGAACTGGAGGATTGCGGACCTCTTTTTGTGGCCACGGAGGACGGCAGTTTCGGTACAAAGGGAACGGTACTGGATGCGGTCAGGGAGAATGGCCTTTCGGCAGATGTGATTTTTGCCTGCGGCCCTCTGCCCATGCTGCGGGCGGTGAAGGATTATGCCGAAGGGCACGGGATTTTGGCATGGATTTCCATGGAAGAGCGGATGGCCTGCGGGATAGGCGCCTGCCTGGCCTGTGTCTGTGAGTCGAAGGAGGTGGACGGGCACAGCCATGTCCACAATAAACGAATCTGCAAAGATGGTCCTGTATTTCCTGCCGGGGAGGTGGAATTTTGATGAATTTATCTGTGGAGATGGCGGGGGTGGCTTTAAAAAACCCGGTTATGACGGCGTCAGGGACATTCGGGTCAGGAGAAGAGTACGGTGAGTTTGTGGATTTAAACCGCCTGGGGGCTGTGGTGACAAAAGGCGTGGCCAACGTGCCCTGGCCGGGAAATCCCACGCCCAGGATTGCGGAAACCTATGGCGGCATGTTAAATGCCATCGGACTGCAAAACCCTGGTATTGATGTATTTGTAAAGAGGGATATCCCTTTCCTGAAGCAGTTTGATACACGGGTGGTGGTCAATGTCTGTGGAAAAACCGCGGAAGATTATGTGGAGGTTGTAGAGCGTCTCGCAGGGGAGCCTGTGGACATGCTGGAGATCAATATCTCATGCCCCAATGTGAAGGAAGGCGGTATCGCTTTTGGCCAGAGTGCGAAAGCTGCGGAGGCCATCACCAGGGCGGTGAAGGAAAAGGCAAAGCAGCCGGTCATCATGAAGTTAAGTCCCAATGTGACAGACATCAGTGAAATGGCACGGGCCGTGGAAGCCGGAGGGGCGGATGCGGTTTCTTTAATCAATACATTGACGGGAATGAAAATTGATATCCACAGGCGGGCATTTGCACTGGCCAACAAGACAGGCGGACTCTCCGGCCCCGCAATCAAACCGGTGGCTGTGCGTATGGTTTACCAGGTAGCGCAGGCAGTGAAGATTCCTGTCATCGGTATGGGGGGAATCCTGACGGCGGAGGACGCCCTGGAGTTTATCCTGGCAGGGGCAACGGCGGTATCGGTGGGTACGGCAAATTTCAGGAATCCCAATGCCACGGTGGAGATTGTGGAAGGAATCCGGGATTATATGGAAAAGTACAAAATTCAGGACATCAGGGAACTGATCGGCGCTGTGGGCTGAAGGGAAAGGGTATAATGGATTGGATGCCTTTTTAGTTTTAAAAGACATCCTGGCAGTTGTCTGGAAAGACAGAAAAAATTAGAAAACGGAAATAAAAAGCGAGTACTTTTAGAAGACCCTCAGAAGGGGCTGCTGCAAAATATCAGGATATTTTATATTTTGCAACAGCCTCTTTTTTTTTGTAATGAGAGAATTCGTATTCTCCACACAAACTCCATATATTTGTGATATGCTGTCTGATATTTAGCGGGAGGTGGATTATGTACCGGATTTTGGTTGTGGAAGATGACAAAAATACACATCAGGTCATCAGTGAATTTTTAAAAGAGGCAGGATATGCCATAACCGGCGCGTATGATGGAGAAGAGGCAATCATGCGGTTTTATGAAGAACCTTTTGATTTAGTTGTTCTGGACATTATGCTGCCAAAGATGAATGGCATAGAAATTTTAAAGGAAATCCGCGCTTTGTCAGATACGCCCGTTATTATGCTGACGGCTTTAGGAGATGAATATACGCAGATCAAAAGCTTTGATTTACAGGCAGACGAATACGTAACCAAGCCTTTTTCGCCCATTGTTCTTGTGAAACGAGTATCTGCGCTTTTGCGCAGAAGCCGTCCCATTAATAAGACAACCATATATTTTGAGGATATAGCAGTTGATTTTTCTTCCTATGCAGTCACTAAAAACGGTGAGTCTGTTTCGCTGACAACAAAAGAAATAGAAATTTTGAAGATTCTTATCGAAAATCAAGGCAACGTGCTTTCGCGTACGCAGATTTTAGACGGGGTATGGGGATTTGGCAGCGACACTACAGACCGTATTGTGGATACTCATATTAAAAATCTCCGTAAGAAATTAGATTGCAAATCGATTCAGACGGTCAAAGGCGTTGGATACCGGTTCGAGGTTAAAGAATTATGAAACTATTTCCTAAAACTTTTTTACACTGCATCAGCTTGATGGTAGGCGTAATACTGATGGCTTTTTTGTTGATTTATAGTTTTTTACCCACCTTCTATCATTTGTACAAACAAGGAGAAATAAATTCGGATGCTGCGCAGCTGGCAGGGAAACTGGAGATGCTGGCCTCAGAGGATATACCTGCCGCCATAGCCGCGTATGCGGCCTCGAAGGGTTACGGATATAGTGCTGAATATGAAACTGGAGAGATGATTTGCGCTGCCGGAATTGGAATCAGTTTTGAGATGATAGAAGGGGATTTAGAATCGGGGAATAAAGAAGGGGAACTTAGCTTTCAAGTTGATTTTGCCAAGGGAGAGGCAAGTTTCCAAACAGTTGACAGTAAAATGATATATCTAACACTCAATGTATCATTACAGCCAATCGGAGATGCGGTATCGGTATTATTGCTGATTCTTCCTGTGGTACTTATGACCTGTACTCTGCTTTCTGCTGTAGTCGCATATTTTTATGCAAAATCCATCGCAAAACCCATACAGGACATTACCGATGCCACGGTTAAAATGCAATCACTTTTGCCGGAGACTTCATGTCCCGTAAACAGGAAGGATGAAATTGGCGTATTATCCCAAAATATCAATGGAATGTATCAAAAGCTGCTTTCCACCATTTCAGATTTGGGGAGGCAGCTTCAGGCGGTTAGCGGATCTGAACAGGAAAAACTGGATTTTTTGCTACTTGCTTCTCACGAATTGAAAACACCTGTCACCGCCGTGCGCGGTATGGTGGACGGTATGCTCTATAATATAGGAGTGTACAAAGACAGGGACACCTATTTGGCGGAATGTCAGAAAAGACTGAACGATCTGACAGAATTAATTTGCCGTATCCTGGAAACATCAAAGCTTGATATGAACACTGCGGCAAATAACAAAGAACAGACAGATATAGGAAACCTGCTGGAAGAAACGGCTTCTCCGTATTTCATCATTGCAAAGAGCCGCAACATTGAAATGACACTTTCTCAGGAAAATAATTTTTCAGCCACAGTTTCCGCAGAACTTGTTAAGAAAGCGCTGTCCAATGTGCTTTCTAATGCTGTCAAATATACAGATACCGGCAAGGCCATACGAATCTATATGAAAAACCGGACAATGGTTGTGGAAAATGAATGTCAGCCGTTGTCAGAGGAGGCGCTGGCACATATCGGGGAGCCTTTTTACCGCCCTGATAAAGGCTTGAACGAAAATGGCGGCAGCACAGGCCTGGGGCTATATCTTACTGAGCGGATTTTAGGCATCTGCCGGCTTCCTTTCTCTTTTACGCCTTATGAAAATGGGATGTGTTTCATAATAGATTTTAAGGAAGAATCCTATTTTTGAATATGTTTTGTATCTCCATATGAACTCCATTGTACTTCTGTATTCTTATAGAAGCAAAGGAGGTATAAAAGATGTATATTCTAAAAAACTTATGGAAAAATCTCAGGCGTAATAAAGGCAGAAATTTTATGGTATTGATGATTGCCTTGCTTACACTCACATCAGTGACACTCTCGTTCTCCATCAAAACCATATCTGACCTTGCCGTTACACGTTATAAAAACAGTTTTGGCGTACAGGCAAACATCACTGTCGATTGGGAAAAATTCAATAATGAGATACCGCCTGTCGAAAGGGTAAATGCGGATGGCAGCATATCGGTTGAACAAAACTATGAGTTGCCTGCGCCGGAGCTGGCCGACTACTTAAAATACGCCGATTCCGCTCATGTAAAACGGACGCTTTATGACGCATCCGTTGCTTTTGCATCCGATACGCTGATTCCGGTTCCCAACAATTTAAGACCTGGCGCCGAAATCGTTGATATTGGTGGTATGACGTTGGATGAACTGAAAAAGTTTTTCAACGAAGATGAAGCCGGGCTGAAAGAGATTTTCGGAAGTACGGAAGAACTACAGAAAGTCATGGATACGAAGAGAAACTGTATCGGCACATTGTGGGGATTCACCGATTTATCACTTTTAACAGATTTTACCGAGGGAAAACGAAAACTTGAACAGGGGGAATTTCCGGGAGAACAAGGAGAGTGTATTGTCAGCACTGTATTTGCAAAACAGAATAACCTGGAAATCGGTGATACCATTTCTGTTTCCGGCCCGAATAAGGCAGACACAGAAGAAATCACATTAAAGGTGACAGGAATTTACGCAGACTATTTTTCGGAAGCCAGCGCTGCGGAACTGGGTATGATTTATGCGGATGTGATTACCACCTTTGACACTGTAATGAACAGTGGGTTTCATGATATATCTGTAAATGACGCTACTTTTGTATTAAATACTCCAGATGACGCGCCATTATTTCTGAAAGAGATTCATGATAAAGGACTGAATGAATATTACACACTGGCTTATTCAACGGAAGATTATGAAGCCAACACAAAACCACTGAAAAACATTTCCCGCATTGCAAAAGCTTTTACCCTGGCAGCCGGTGTGATTGGTGCCGCCATTCTTCTTCTGATTTCTTGCTTCAATATAAGGGAGAGGAAATATGAAATTGGCGTACTCAGGGCAATGGGTATGAAAAAAGCAGGTGTTGCGAAAGGAATGGTCTATGAAACGCTGATACTTATGTTTATTAGCTTTGTATTGAGTGTGTTTTTAGGTGGTGTAATTACAAAGCCAATGACAGCCGCTTTACTTGGAAATTTGGAGGGGGTAAATCAAACACTGCCTCCAGTGGCAATTCTATTTAGCGCATGTTTATCTTATCATTGGCCTTCAGTGTGTTGGCGGGGTTTTGTTCTTTACTTGCGGTTATGCGTCATGAACCGATGCGGATTCTCATGGAAAGGGATTAGGTGAAAATGGTGGATATTTTAACATTAAAAGACATCTCTTATGGTTTTAAAAGACATCTCTTATGGTTATGACGGAACGGAAAAGATGGTGCTTCATAATATTTCGTATGTTTTTGAAACGGGGAAATTATACTGTATTACAGGAGCTTCCGGTGAGGGGAAAACGACACTTCTTTCTTTGATGGCGGGACTAGATTTGTGTTCATGCGGAGAAATATACTATGAGAACCGGGACATAGCATTGATGGACCGTGATGAATACCGTTCTAAAAAAGTGGGAGTAGTTTTTCAAAGCTATAATTTGCTGCAAAATGTAACAGCGGCAGAAAATATAATATTGTCCATGAATATTGCCGGGAAGCAGGGAAAACAGACAAATAAAGAGGCGTATGCAATGCTTGAAAAAGTAGGTATCAGCCACGAAAAAGCCGACCGGAAAATCTTAAAGCTGTCTGGTGGGGAACAACAGCGTGTTGCCATTGTAAGGGCGACTGCAAATGGTTCCCCGGTTTTGATTGCCGATGAACCTACTGGAAACTTAGATGCAGATAATGAAGGGACGGTTATGGACATATTCAAAAAGATTTCTCACGAAGAAAATAAATGTGTCATTGTGGTTACCCATTCCCGGAAAGCTGTTTGTGAAGCGGATGTTGTCCTTAAACTGCATAAGGGGGAGTTGTCCCTGTAGATGGGGCGTTGAATATGAAAGGATTCTTAAGGAGGAGTGCAGATTTCTAAAAAAAGTGTAAATTTAAATGAAAAAAATATTGAAAAATTATAAATATATTGCTAGAATAATATGGTACTTCATAGGAAGTTTAAGGAGGTAAAGCGGTGAAGTATTATCCACTGACCGGAGAAGAGCAGGAAATTGACAAACTGACGGCAGACTACAAGAGTGCGAAGGAAATCGGCGTGGTCAGGCTGGGGGCAGAGCATTTATATTTCCGTAAATCCAGGAAAATTTACTATGCGGCATATTCTGATATCCGGCGCGCATTCCGCAGGGTACTGTTGGTTCCTGCAAAGCTTTGTTGTGGGAAAGGGGATCTGCATGTGGAAAGCCTCGTGATTTGTTCGGACACAGAAGAGCTTGCCCAGATCCAGCTTCCGGGAACCAGAGCAGCCAAAGGGTTGATTGAAGAGTTGAAAAAACGGCTTCCTGAGGCTGAATTTACAGCCCGTCCCGCCGGGGAAAAAGGCTGACGAAAAAACAGTCTCCCTGCCTGGTATGTCCAATGTAAGAGGAGGAAAACACGTGGATATGACAGAAAAGCTTGATAAGCTGCTTCGCTCTTTTGAGGTTTATTATGATGTACATAGAGAAAATGTGACAGAACCATTTGCAGCGGAAGCAGAATTCAGCCTTCATGACGAGCAGTATTTTCTGGTGAAAAGTGCAAGGCTCTCGGAAGCAGATTCTAAGGAGCATGTTTATTTTGCCACGGCCGGCCATTTGGATGTGTCCGGGCTTACTGCTTTTGATGAAGCGGCATGGACGAAGGGGTTGACCCTTGTGACGCCTCATGCAAACCACCGGAATACGGATATTGTACTGGTGGTTTTGGCAGAGCACATGGATGAGGAAGTATTTTCCCTGGTGCCGAAGCTGAAACATTATAAAAGCTACCGTCTTGGATTTCAGGGATGGAGCCATTACCGTTTGATTGCCGTAGAGCTTTCTTCCGGGCGCGTGGCCTGTAACCGCCAGGGCCAGAGCCTGAAGAAACTCGTTAGCAATATAATTTAAAAAAGAAGGAGAATGAAAAATGACAGCATTACTTATTATTCTTGTTGCGATTGTTCTGCTGGCCATCGGTTATGTTTTCTATGGTTCCTGGCTGGCAAAACAATGGGGTATTGACCCGAAAAGAAAAACCCCCGCGCTTGAGATGGAAGATGGTGTGGATTACGTGGCGGCTCCGCCTGCAGTTTTGATGGGACACCACTTTTCTTCGATTGCAGGTGCAGGCCCGATCAACGGACCGATTCAGGCGTCCGTATTTGGATGGGTTCCCGTATTCCTCTGGTGTATTATCGGCGGTATCTTTTTTGGAGGTCTCCAGGATTTTGGTTCTTTGTTTGCTTCCATTCGCCATGAGGGAAAATCCGTAGGTGAGATTATCAAGGATTCCATGGGCAAGAGGGCTCAGAAATTATTTATCATTTTTGCCCTGCTGGTTCTGATTCTGGTTATCGCTTCCTTCGTAAACGTTGTGGCAGGTACGTTCTTTACTGCGGCGGATGCTGACGTCACCTTTGGTATTACGACGAATCCCACCGGGAACCAGACGACAGCCATGATTTCCGTACTGTTTATCGTACTGGCCATTATTTATGGTATCCTGACCAACCGTTTCGGCATGAAGACAGGTCCTGCAACGATTCTTGGCCTCATTGGTATCGTGGCGATTGTGGCTCTTGGATTAAACGTGGGCCTTGCCATGAGCCGCATCGGCTGGATTGTATTTATCGGCGTTTATATTACGGTGGCTTCTTTGATTCCTGTTTGGATTATGCTGCAACCCCGTGATTATCTGTCCAGCTTCCTGCTGTACGCGATGATGGCCCTGGCCATTGTCGGAATTTTGATTTCTGCGTTTACAGGAAGTACTACCTTTACCATTCCGGCTTTTACCGGATGGAAAACAGGGATCGGTACATTATTCCCGGCTCTGTTTATCACAGTGGCCTGTGGTGCATGTTCCGGTTTCCACAGCCTGATTTCCACAGGTACGTCCTCCAAACAGCTGGATAATGAAAAGAACGCCAAGGCCATCGGCTATGGTTCCATGCTGATTGAGTCCGCACTGGGTATTGTGGCCCTGATTGCGGTAGGTATGGTATTTGACAAGTATTTAGCCAAAGAATTTGGTTCTCCCTCCGCCGCATTTGCAGGTGGTATCGCCCTGATGTTTGGTGTGGAGACTTCCGGAGTTTACGGTACTATTTATGCTTTGCTTACACTGGCGGTTTCCGTATTTGCCCTGACTTCCCTGGATACCGGCACACGTCTTTCCCGTTTTATGTTCTCTGAGCTGTTCTTAAAAGATGGTGAGAGTACATACAAAGATGCCCATGGTATCCGTAAAGTACTGGCTCATCCCCTTGTGGGCACCGGCCTCATGGTTCTCATCGGCTGTATTTTAGGCGGCCTGAGCCTGAGCCAGATTTGGGGTCTCTTTGGTGCTGCCAACCAGCTTCTTGCAGGCATTGCCCTTATGGCTGTGGCTGCATGGCTTGGAAACGTGGGCAAGAACAACAAAATGTTCTATGTTCCCATGGTATTTATGCTGGCTGCGACCCTGACCAGCCTGGTTATTACGATCATCAATAAAGTCAAACTGATCGCCGGCATGGTGGAAGGAGCCGCTGCTGCATGGGGTGACTGGTTCCAGTTGATTTTTGCTGCTGCCATGGCTGTCCTGGCTGTGATTCTGGTGGTGGAAGGGCTTCAGACTTTCCGCGCACAGGCGGCAAAGAAGAGTGCGAACTAAAAAGAATCTTTTGCCAGGCTAGTCCTGGAAAAACAGGCCGTCCGCTGCGGTGTATGCCGCAGCAGGCGGCTTTTATCGTATAGGCTTCCCGTATCCGAATCCATATAGAAAATTTTGTTTCATACGATGAAAAAACAGAGAAAAATACTTGCATATTGAATGGGGATATGGTACAATAATCATCGGTTTAAATATAAGTGAGGATAAGAAAAAGCTGGCGGATGTGGCGGAATGGCAGACGCATCAGACTCAAAATCTGACGAGGGCGACCTCGTGTGGGTTCAAGTCCCACCATCCGCATGGTGGATATCGGTATTTTTATCCATATACGCGGATATAGTTCATTGGTAGAACACCAGCTTCCCAAGCTGGATAGGCGGGTTCGATTCCCGTTATCCGCTGTTCTGAAAAATCCCAGGGATGGCTACATGAAAAATGATAGTCCATTCTTGGGATTTTTATGTATAAACATACCGTCGATTGACAAAAACATACATGGCCGGATAAGGGTGAATTTTGCCATAGACTGCGTTACTTTCGCTTCGCGTACGTTTCTGTACACGTCGTTTAAGTACCTTGTCTATGGCAAAATCAGACATATGCAGTTCAGCCTGCATGACGGGGCTGGTTTACAGAAATGTAGGCCAACCCCGCTTTTTCTTTTTTCTCACATCTTAATCCTATATGACAAAAAAGCAAACCGCAAAAACAGCTTGCCTGAAGATCCGCAAAAAACTCTCGCAGAATGACCAAATCTGAGAAATCCAAATGATAACGGAAGGCTGTTTTCCATACACTAGATTTATTATATTATACGCAGTTTGAGGGATGATTGCAAGTCTCCCTATAAAATTTTTAAAAATCCGGCGCCTCATGCCTACAATATATTTAGAAAACCACTGCTTTTCCGGAGAGCTCAAGCAGAAAAACGAAAAGGGAACGGGTAGTTTTGTGGTCGGTTTTATGGTAAAAAATTACTACAGAAAAATGCAGGACAAGAAAAACGGAGGACAAAAAATGGCAAGGCATGGAGAAAACATCAGAAAGAGGACAGACGGGAGATGGGAAGGGCGTTACAAGGTATTTGATGAAAACAGGGGAAAATATCTTTACCGCTCCATATATGGCAGAGATTATGAAGAAACAAAAGAAAAACTTTTCATGGCCAGGTTCGCCCCTGCCGCCCATGATATAGGGAAAAGAACAGTGTCAAAAACTAAGGGAGGCCTCCGGGAAAATACGGTCGGGAATAGAAAGGCAGTCCTGTTCTCACAGGTTGCCGGAGAATGGCTCACAGAACTTTCCGGCAAACGGAAAATATCTACTTGCATAAAGTATGATACCGTATATCGGATACATCTTGCGGTATCATCGGTTCATGCCAGCTTTCCTCCGAAATGGCACAGGAACTGCATGGAAAGATTTTTGACCACTTATCGGGAAAGGAATTGTCGGAAAGCCTGCAAAAAAGTGTTATCTGCATTGCCAACCAGATCCTTACCCTCGCAAACAAACGTTATCTGGCAGACATCCCGCTGCTGAAACGTCCGCCTACAAAATCGAAGAGAAAGAGGGTCACAACATTTTCCAGGGCAGAACAGGCAGTGCTTCTCGGTTGCATTTATGGGCGGATGGACAAATTCATGTCCGCGGTACTGTTATGCCTGTATGCCGGGCTGCGAATCGGGGAACTGTGTGCGCTCCGATGGTCGGATATTGACTTTGACGGAAAGACTTTGACGGTAAAACGAACCGTGCAGCGTATCGTCGTACCGGGACACATGACGAAAACGATCTTGTTGGAAACAGATCCCAAAAGCGAAAGCTCCAGGAGGACGATTCCGCTGGCTTCGGAGCTTTTGGAGATTCTTTCCCGCTTCAAAGGGGAACAGCGCTATGTGTTTGGAGAGGAGAAGCCGCTGGATCCCCGGACAATGCAAAATCGTTTCAAAAAAATTCTGAAAGAGGCCGGAATTGATGGCCGGACTTTCCATACCCTGCGCCATACCTTTGCTACAAACTGTGTGGAAAACGGCATGGATGTAAAAACATTGAGCGAGATTTTGGGACATTCCGATGTGAAAACCACCTTGAACCGCTATGTCCATCCGACTATGGATTCAAAAAGGAAACAGATTGGGGCGCTTTCAGATTTTTATGGTCAGATTTGTGGTCGGGTAGCTTAATGAAATGACGGAATCACAGGAAAAATAAAAGATTTTCGCAGATTTGGTCATTCTGCGAAAAATGGGTGGGGATTCTGCCTGTCTGTCGAAACCTTACGGTTGCGGCTTATGTACGCCGGTGGTGAAATCCAATAAGAGAGAAGATGCTGGAAACCATGACAACTAAAACTATACGTGCAATTAGTTGTGTTTTCAAGATCGAGGAGTGAGCATCAGATTGACAGGAAAGGATTTACCAGGACAGCAGAAAAAGACCCGGCCGCGGATTGAAGTGGGCTGCCGTATCGGCAAGCTGACCATAACCGCCCCCACGGTAGAGCGAAAAGGCGGCTACACTGTCTGGTTGTGCCGCTGTGATTGCGGCGGTGAGATCATGCTGGATACCCGCTGTCCGCAAAGGCAGACAGTAACGGACTGCGGCTGTGTGTCCAAGGTCAAGCCGGGACAGAAGGATATTGCCGGTATGCGTTTTGGTAAACTGACCGCCATAGAACCCGACGGCCAGGTCATACGGGGCAGTGTGGTTTGGCTGTGCCGTTGTGACTGCGGCGGCGAGGTTCATGCCCCGCTCCATCAACTGACTGCCGGATACCGGAAAAGCTGCGGCTGTCTCAGCCATCCTGCCAGGAAGAACTATGTCGGGAAACGCTTTGGGTGTCTGACCGTGACAGCATATGCCGGGAAACGGGACGGGATGCACCGCTGGAGGTGTGTATGCGATTGCGGGAATGAAACCATTGTTGGACAGACGTTACTTCAAACAGGAAAGACTAAGAGCTGCGGATGCCTCCAGTCGGAAGTCTACCGGGATAATCTGAAGCTGATTGACGGCACTTCGGTGACTATTTTGGAAACGACAAGGAATCGGCTGATAGCCAGTAACACCAGCGGGTATACCGGAGTTTATCTGAACCGAAGGAACGGCAGATGGGTTGCGCAGATCACTTTCAAGGGAAAGACCTACTACCTGGGTTCCTATGCCGACAAAAAGGAAGCGGTTCTCGCCCGCAAGCGGGGAGAAGAACTGCATGACGATTTTCTCGAATGGTATTACGCAAACCACCCTAAAGACGAAAGCATAAAACCGGAAGGGCAGCAAACGGCGATGGATACTCAGAAAGGGGAATACTTGGGAAAAGGAATCTGTGGGATAAATGAACCATATGTGACATCAAACGGATCAACAACAAAAAAAGAAACGGCGGCCGGAGCCTTTTAAACGGCGGCCGGGTAATACGGAGGAAAGAAACCTTATGAAAATTGTCTATATTGGGGCAGGAGACGGGCTGGCCGAAACACTGGCCGAACGGATGGGGCAGGAAGGGAACGATGTCTACCTCCTGTCGGACAAGGCGCTTTCACGGAAGTCTGGGGGTGTCTCCCGGCATCGTTTTTACCGTGCTCCCCGCAAGGGCGAAAGCTTTGGGGAACTCCTGCGTTCTGTCTCGCCTGATCTCGTGATATTTGCCGGGAACCATTACATAAGCAGTATCCATGAGGAAGAATCGGATGAGGATGTGACCTTGCTAGCGCGGTCGCTGCGTTCGGCTGCCACATTCCCGCGTGTGAAGTTTGTCCTGCTGTCATCCACAGAGGTATATGGGAATACCAGGGAAAAGGCCGATGAGTCGGCAGAGTGCGCTGCTGTCAGTGAACGGGGGATCCGGTTTATCCGGGAGGAGGGACTTCTGGATATCTACCGGAAACAGCACGGCATGGACGCAGTGATCCTCCGGGCGTCACAGCTTTATACAAACCGGCCGAAAGAGGGCGGAGGCGATATCCTAAGCCGAAGTTTTTCCGCCGCTACGGCAGGGGTATCGAACCCGGCGTCAAATCGTGTGTTTCAGCCGCTCCATGTTTCCGATTTTGTGGATGCCATAAAAAGGGTGATGGATGCCGGGAAGGAGTATGTTTACAATGTCTGCGGAAGCACCGAGGTTTCTGCAAAGCGCCTGTACCAGCTGGCCTGTCTTTCGGAGAAATGTAAGGAGCAGGATGTCCGGTGGGAAGATCCGGTTTCTGTCACTCTGGCGGACAGTAGTCGGGTCAGGCAGGAGTTGGGATGGAGCGATTTCCGAAACCTAGAAGAACAGCTGCAAAAGGGAGAGATCACATATGAGCGGGCTTCGGCGAAGGGTCGGGACAAGAAAAAACGGGTTGTCCCGGCGGGTATCCGTCAGCTGGTGGAGAACCTTCTGATTTTTGCGGTGTTTTTTTGCTTGAATTCCCTCTGTAGTTCCCACAGCCTGTTTTCCAGGATTGACTGGTTGATGATTTACGTCATTCTGATTTCCATATCATATAATATTTACCAGAGCGCCCTGGCGGCGGTTCTGGCCAGCGCCGCCTATCTGTACGGCCAGAACATGAATATTCTGGAGTTTACTACGTTCTATACCTATGCGGGCAGTGTGCTGGCGGTTATGGAATTTGTATTCCTGGGCCTCATAGTAAGTTACACCACCAATATGCTCAGAGAAGAGGCCAGAAGCGTCCGCCTGGATTTGGAGATGCTAAAGAAGGAGTATGAGGATCTGAGAGCTGTCAACAAGGAAAACGTACTCATCAAAAACGAGTATGAGGAGCGCCTCCTGACAACCAAGTCCGGTTTTCCAAAGCTGTACAACCTGGTCAGCCGCCTGATGGTCCAGGAACCGGACCGCATCCTTATGGAGACCATGCAGGTCATTTCCGAGCTGGTCTGTACGGATACGGTGGCTGTCTACCAGGGAAAGGCGGGAAGCCCTTGGCTCCGGTTGGTGGGTGCGCTTTCAGACAGCGCTACAATGGACGGAAAGACATGGAATCTCTCCGGCTCTCCCCGGATTTATGATGCGGTGGCGCGGGGAGAACTCTATCAGGGAGAGTTTGGGAGCGGGGAACCCGCCGTGGTGCTGCCCATTGTCTGCCGGGATGTTCCCGTGGCGGTGGTTCTCATCAAGACACTGCCTTATGAGAGCGAGACGCTGTACCATATCAATTTGCTGAAAACCATGTCCCTGCTCCTGAGGGATTCCATGGAAAAAGCGCTGCAATATGAGGAGCTGTCCAGGGAGGAACGCTATGTGAAGGATACGGATGTCCTGAAGCCGGAGGCGTTCCGAAAACGGATTCTTTTGGCTGAGGAAAAGGCGGATAAATGCGTGGCGGAGTACTGCGTGGTGGAGCTTGTCTATTCCGGCTCCCTGGCGGAGGCAGCTGCTTCGGCCAGCCAAACGCTCCGCGTGACAGACTGTCTGGGAACCGATGGGGAAGGAAAGCTCTTTGCCCTGCTGGCGGGTACCGGCTCCGGAAACCTGGGGCATCTGCAAAAGCGCCTCTTAACCTATGGCATGGAGGCCCGCCTGGTTTCGGATGAATCGGCGGGGGCTTAAGCCCCATGGGCGGAAAGTGAGGTTGCGATCATGTTGATTTGGTTTTTAGCAGTGAATTTTGCCTTGGCGGCGCTGTACGCCCTTATAAAGGGAATTCGCCGGGAGGGAGCCCCGATGGTGGCCTTCTTCATCTTCCTTCCGGGGCTTGGATTTCTCATCTATTTTCTGCCGGGACTGCTCCAGGTGTTTTTGGAAAAGGCGGGGGTTGACCGGGAAGCCGTCCTGACGCATGTTTTCGAGATTGACAGGCAGCCGGAACACCCCGATGTGCAGGAGGAGCTCAATGTGGTGCCGGTGGAAGACGCTATGGCTGTCAGCGGGAATACGGAAAAACGAGCCCTTCTGCTGAAACAGCTGAAGAAGGATCTGAGAGAGAATTACAAGATACTTCTGGTGGCAGCACAGGATACGGACTCGGAGTCGGCTCATTATGTGGCGGCTGCGAAGATGGAGATATACCGTCTCCATCAGGCCAGATGGCTGGAGTGCCGCAGGGAATATGAGCAGGAACCCGGAGATCCGGGAAAATACCACACGGCCTGTGCGGTTATTTCAGAAATGCTGGCCAGCGGAGTCCTTTCCGCCAGGGAGCAAAGCGCTTACCGGAAACGTTTATGCGAACTGGTGCAGGGACAGATTGATGCCGGGGAAAGCGTGGTTTCCCTGGGAGAGTACGAGGAATATTTAAATTCCTTGGTGGAGCTTGGCCGCAACGAGGATGCGGAACGTCTGTGGCGCGAGCATGCCGACCGGATGCGAAGCGAGGTATCCTATCAGGATATGCTGAGAATGTTCTATCAGACGGGAGAACGGCAGAAATTCGAGGATCTCCTGGATGACCTGCGTAGAAATAAGCAGGTTCGCCTTTCCCCCAAAGGTTTGGAGCAGCTGCGTTATTGGACACGCCGCCTCAATGGGGCAACGATGAATAACTGACTGCGCATCCCCTTTTTGGGGATGGGCAGGATTATATTTTGATAGATGGAGTGTAAGTATGTTATCATTTAAACGATTCCTGTATATCGTCCTGATCGTTGCCGTCCTGGGCAGTATCTTTCTGATTTATAATATAAACGAGAGCCAACCGGCCAGCGTCCAGATACAAAGCGGCCTTACCACAGAACGGGAATTTATCGAAACGATGCAGGTAGATGAAGGGGAAAGACCCAAGGTTTGGATTCTGGGAAATTCCCAGGATGGGCGTTACGGGGAGATTTACGGTAATGTCCGGCAGTTCTGCGAGGATCTACATCTCACGGTGGCCGGGGAAGGGCGACTTGATGTTGAGGGTGTAGAAGAGCGGGATCTGGTGGTTTTTTGTGATGCTTCCATCAGCCGCTATGCGGATCTTAAAGAACTTGAGGGGTTCATAGCCGACGGAGGTCGGGTTATCCTGGCGGCGGGTCTCCCTGAAGGGGACGAGGACTCCAGCCTGTGGCCGATATTTGGTATCCGGGAGAAATCCGCAGGAGAGGATTACCATGACCTAGTTTTTGAAAATCCTCTGCTTCCTGTGCAGCCGGAACGGGCTTATTATGACGGGAACAGTGATTCCGCCCAGATTCAGGTGGAGGCAAGCGCTTCTGTCTACATCCGGGATGCGGGAGACGACATCCCCATCCTGTATACATACGCTTGGCAGAAGGGGAGTGTCTGCCTGATCAACGGGACCTTCCTCGCAGACATCCGCTGCATGGGGCTTCTGGCCGGAGCCGTCGGTGCGCTGCTGCCGGATTTTGTCTATCCGGTTTTGGGGGTGAAGGCCGTATTCCTCGACAATTTCTCCATGATCACATCTGCTGATGACGAGCTGTGCAGACGGGTGTACGGCTATTCCGCGGAGGGGTTTGTCCGGGATGTGGTGTGGCCCGCCTTCCAGGGAATTTCCCTTCGCACGGATACTCCATACACCTCCAGCACATTGGCCGCGGCATCTTCCGAGGAGAGTTTCGGGGCGGCGGGTGACGCATTGTTTATTACCATCGGCAAGTCGGTACTGCAATTCGGCGGGGAGCTGGTCTATGCCGCCGACTGCCAGGAGGATGGGAAGGTTGTTTTTAATCAGGATTTTATCAACCAATTCTCCGAGGCTTTCCCTGGCTATACCGTCCAGGGTTTGGCCATGGAAACAGACAATTCCTTTCCGGAAATGATGGATGTGCCCGGTGCGGATGTCCGGTTTGTCCGGGGGAAGCTGGGAAGCCGTGATACGCGCCTTTCCTGGGAGGAAGGACGCACTGTGTTTCCCGCGGCTACCGAGGGAAACTCTATGGAGGACGGCAATCTCTTTTCCATCTGCTCCGTTCTGGGGGCCTATGGCATGGTTTCCCATGTGTTCGATGTGGGTATGCTGATTGTCGGGGACGGTGATACCGCCGCCTGGGATTCGGACAAAAAACAGATTGGCCTTTTTGAGTCGGAAGTCCTGGATCATTTATCCTGGCTGGAAAGCAGGACATTATCCCAGACCGAGGGCGACGTGAGGAGTTATCAGGATATGGATTACGGATGGACAAAGAGCGGCAGCCGCCTGGAGCTTCATTGCAGTGGATCCGCAAAGGGGCAGGCATTCTTTTATCACACCGACAGCCGCATTGTCGATGCCGAGGGCCTGATTTATCAGGATGTGGGAAATGGGTACTATCTGCTGCGAATTCAAGAAAACCGTGGAATTATCACGCTGGAGGAGGGAAAATAGAGTATGCGGGTATGTTTGATCTGCGAGGGGAGCTACCCTTATGTTCCGGGAGGTGTCTCCAGCTGGGTACAGATGCTGTGCAGCCAGTTTCAGGATGTGGAGTTTGTGGTGTGGGCCATTGCGACCACGAGAGAGGAGATGCCGGAGTATGTATGTCGCGTACCGGAAAACGTGAAGGAGATTCGGACGTTGTACCTGGGAGATGCGGCATGGGGAAAGAGCGGTCAGAAAATCCGGATGACCAGGGAAGAAAAAGAGACCTTAAAGGGGCTTTTAAGCGGTTCTGTGGACGCTATCAACTGGACCGGCGTGTTGGATCTCGCCAGGCGGCACCACCAGCATATGAGTGACCTTTTGATGAGCGAATCTTTCTTTGACGTTTGTATGGAGGAGTACCACAGGCAGAATTCCAAGAAAGTATTCCTCCATTTCCTCTGGAATTTCAGGGGGATCTATTTTCCGCTGATGTATATCCTCTCGCAGGAGATTCCAAAGGCGGACATTTATCATGCCGTCTCTGCCGGTTACGCGGGAATTCTGGGAAGCTGCGCCTCTTATATTGAGGGAGTTCCCTTGCTTTTATCTGAGCACGGTATCTATACGCGGGAGAGGGAGGAGGATATCATCCGCTCAAGCTGGGTGGCGGGAGAGTTTAAGGGACTGTGGATTGACTTTTTCAAGAAGCTCTCTTTCATCGCCTATAAACAAGCCAGCGTGGTTACTACCTTATTTGGAACCAACCGCTCTCTCCAGATAGAACTTAACTGCCCGCCGGAGAAGATCTCCATCATACCAAACGGTGTGAACGTGCATGACTTTGATTCCTGCAGGAAAAAGACAGCCCAGCTGCCCGCCTCACAAAGCGGTTCTTTTGTATTGGGGGCGGTACTGCGGGTGGTGCCAATCAAGGATGTGAAAACCATGCTTCTGGCTTTCGACATCGTAAAGCGGGCAGAGCCAAAGGTGAGGCTTAAAATCATGGGGAACTGTACGGAAGACCCAGTGTATTACCAGGAATGTGTGGAGCTCCTTGCGGAGCTTGAGACGAAAGACGTGGAATTTTTAGGACAGGTCAATATCAGGGAACATTTGCCGGAGGTGGATCTTCTGCTCCTCTCCAGCATCAGCGAGGGGCAGCCCCTGGCCATCCTGGAGGGCATGGCGGCAGAGATCCCCTTTGTGGCTACGAACGTGGGCGATTGCAGGGCCTTGCTGGAAGGTGAACGGGAGGACGATGTGTTCGGTTCCGCCGGGATCATCGTTCCAATCATGAACAGCGAGGCCATGGCGCAGGCCATCCTCCGTTTTATACGGAACCCGGGTCTGGCCGCGAGTATGGGGCAGGCCGGAAGAAAGCGGGTGGAGGCGTACTACAGCCGGATAAAAATGCTGGATGCATTCCGCAATATCTACGAGCACTTGAAGGAGGAACCCCATGGCAGGAATCGGATTTGAACTTAAAAAAATATATGGAAGAAAAACGCTGGCGGCCAACCTGTCAGGAACCATCTACGCTACCATGACCACCATCGGCCCGGCGGTTTTGTCGGCAATGCTGCTTTTGTTGTTGGAGTTCTTGCTGAACCAGGCAGGTCTCACGCTGCTGGAAGAGCGGTTCTTTATCGCGGCCACCTCCTATACCTTCGTAATTGCCACCTTGGTCGCCGTCCTTTTTGCCGCCCCTGTGTCCCGTTACATTTCCGACTGTATCTTTCTGGAGAGGGAGTCAGATATTTGCCCTTCTGCCTTTGGCGTGATGGCGCTCTCCACTGCTGTCTCCGGCGTTTTGATGTTCCTGCTGTGCGCGGGCATGTATTTCCAGGATGGCGTACCGATGATCTTTCTGGTAAGCTATTATTTCCTGGGTGTGCTGGTGACGGCTGTTTACACCATGATGACATATGCCTCGGCGCTGAAGCATTACAGAGTACTCACCTTCAGCTTCTTTCTGGGAGCGCTGCTGGCGGTCGGCGTGTACTTTCTCTGCACCGGGCAGCTTTCCATCGATAAAGTGACCGCGGCCTGCATAGCCCTGGCATGCTGCCATTTTTTGATCCTGTGTGCCCTGGTGTTCCAGTGTATAAGAGCCTTTGGAATGCCAAGAGGCCGGTATTTTGCGTTCCTCTCCTATTTCCGCCGGTATCCAAGGTTGACCGTGGCAGGCTTCGCTTACACGCTGGGCATCTACTGCCCGACCCTCATTTATTGGTTTTTTCCGGAATTCAGGAACAAGTCAGCGTTTTCCTCACGACTCCGGTGTACGATTATGCCCTGTTCCTGGCTGTTTTCGCGAATATGCCGTCGCTGGTTATCTTTGTTGTGAAGGTGGAGACGGCCTTTTATGAGAAGTACACCCTGTATGTATCCGCATTGAACAACGGTACCTACGACCTGATTCAGAAGGAACGGGACGTCATGGGCAGGGCGCTTCGCCACCAGCTCTTTTTCGTGTATGAAATCCAGCTGATCATTACCTTGGTGTTGGACTGTCTGGTCAGCGTGTTCTTCCCCTACCTGAATGCCAGCACCCACATGCTGCATATGTTCATTATGCTGAGTCTGGGGATATATGTCGTGTTCTGCATGTACTTTACCATTATCGTATTCTATTATTTTTCGGATTACGGCGGCGCATGTATAAGTACCCTTGTCTTTCTGGCCGTGACGGCTCTCGGCGCGGTGGTTGCCGTCCTGTGGAATGATTTTTATCCTCTGGCCCTGATGGTGGGAGGCCTTTGCGGCTGGGGCGTTTCCTTCCTGCTCTTGCGGCGCCGGATGGAGAAGCTGGATAGTTTTTTGATGTGTTGAGACAATATGGTGTAGATGGAAGGTAAACTGAAATCGAGGAAAGTAAATGGAAGGCACTTGACAAACGAAATGCCTTGATATAAGATATTTTCTATATGAAAAAGGCGAAGAAAAGAAGAAGTAGGTCTGTTTAGGGTTTCAGAGAGCTGCCGGTGGGTGCAAGGCAGTGCCGGAGGCAGTCCGAACTGGTCTTGGAGCTCTGCTTCTCAAAGGTTTTTTCCGTGACTTTATGGAGGACGGACAGGATTTCTAGTAAGAGGCAGCGGGAATTCCCGTTACAGAAACGATGAGTGCACGGCATGGACCGTGAAATAGAGTGGTACCGCGAACAGGCCCTTCGTCTCTATCGAGGCGTGGGGCCTTTTTACTGCACAGGGCGCTACAGGGAAGTTGGCCGTTTTGATGCAGGTATGTAAGGACAGGATTTCATTTTATATAAGAAAGGATGAATTAACCATGGCAATCCCTTATAACCATAAGGAAATTGAGAAGAAGTGGACAAAAAGGTGGGAGGATTCTCCCGTCAATGTCAATGATGGAAAGAAACCGAAGTATTACTGCCTGGATATGTTTCCGTATCCGTCAGGAAACGGACTTCATGTGGGACATTGGAGAGGCTATGTGATCTCTGATGTCTGGAGCCGTTATAAGCTGATGAAGGGGTATTATATCATTCATCCGATGGGCTGGGATGCTTTTGGCCTGCCGGCGGAGAATTACGCCATCAAGATGGGGGAACATCCTGCCAAATCCACAGCGGATAATGTAAACCATATCAGAGAGCAGATCAAGCAGATTGCCGCCATTTATGACTGGGATATGGAAGTAAACACTACGGATCCTGAATTTTATAAATGGACTCAGTGGATTTTTGTGAAAATGTTTAAGGCAGGGCTGGCCTACGAAAAAGAAATGCCCATCAACTGGTGTCCGTCCTGTAAAACAGGTCTTGCCAATGAGGAAGTTGTAAACGGAAGCTGCGAGCGGTGCGGCGCCCCGGTGACAAAGAAAAATTTGAAGCAGTGGATGTTAAAGATCACCGCATATGCGGAGCGTCTGTTGTCTGACCTGGATAAGTTAGACTGGCCGGAGAAAGTAAAGAAGATGCAGACCGACTGGATTGGAAAATCCTACGGCGCGGAAATTGATTTTAAAGTGGATGGCAAAGAGGAAGCCATCAAGGTTTATACAACCAGGCCTGATACCCTCTATGGCGCTACTTTCATGGTGTTGGCCCCGGAACACGCCATGGCGGCGGGCCTTGCCACTGAGGGGCAGAAAAAAGCGGTGGATGATTATATCTATCAGGCCTCCATGAAGTCCAATGTGGACCGCCTTCAGGACAAGGAAAAGACAGGCGTGTTTACCGGAAGCTATGCCATCAATCCCATCAACGGGGCAAAGGTGCCCATCTGGCTGTCTGACTACGTCTTGGCAGATTACGGGACAGGGGCCATTATGTGTGTGCCGGCCCACGATGAGAGAGACTTTGAGTTTGCAACGAAGTTTAAGATTCCGATCATCCAGGTTATTTCGCCTGACGGAAAGGAAGACCCTGATCTTAAGGAAGCTTATGTAAATCCCGGCGTGATGATCAATTCCGATGAGTTTAACGGGATGCCTTCTGAGGAAGCAAAGGCAAAAGTGCCGGATATTATGGAACAGAGGGGACTGGGGAAGAAAACCACGCAGTATAAGCTTCGTGACTGGGTATTTTCCAGACAGCGCTACTGGGGAGAACCGATTCCCATTGTCCATTGCGACAACTGCGGCTGTGTGCCGGTGCCGGAAGAAGAGCTTCCCTTACTGCTTCCCGATGTGAAATCTTATCAGCCCACAGGGACGGGAGAATCGCCGCTGGCGGCTATCGACGAGTGGGTGAATACCACCTGTCCGGCCTGCGGGCGTCCGGCGAAGAGGGAAACGAATACCATGCCCCAGTGGGCAGGCTCTTCTTGGTATTTCCTCCGCTATGTGGATAATAAGAATGATAAGGAACTGGTTTCAAAAGAAAAAGCGGATAAGTATCTCCCCGTGGATATGTATATCGGCGGCGTGGAACATGCGGTGCTCCATCTGCTGTATTCCAGGTTTTATACGAAGTTCCTCCATGATATCGGCGTAGTAAGTTTTGACGAGCCTTTTACAAAGCTTTTTAACCAGGGTATGATTACCGGAAAAAATGGCATTAAAATGAGCAAATCCAAGGGGAATGTGGTGTCCCCCGATGATTTGGTGAGAGATTATGGCTGCGATTCCCTCAGAATGTATGAGCTGTTTGTGGGGCCGCCGGAACTGGATTCCGAATGGGATGAGAGAGGGATTGACGGTGTAAACCGTTTCCTTAACCGTTTCTGGAATCTGGTAATGGACAGTAAAGATGCAGATGTGGCTCCCACAAAAGAGATGGAGAAGCTTCGCCATAAAATGATTTATGATATCACCACCCGCCTGGAAGGTTTCAGTTTAAATACGGTAGTCAGCGGTTTTATGGAGTACAATAACAAAATGCTGGAGCTGGCAAAGAAAAACGGCGGCGTGGATAAAGAGACCCTGGAAACAGCTGTCACCATGCTGGCGCCTTTCGCGCCTCATATCTGTGAAGAGCTCTGGAGCCAGCTGGGCCATGAAACCAGCGTTTTTGTGGGGAATGAGTGGCCGGAGTACGACAAGGCGAAAATGGCTGACGATGAGAAGGAGATTGCCGTTCAGGTCAACGGTAAGACAAAATGCGTCGTGACACTTCCTGTGGATATTGACAAAGAGGCGGCTTTGGCAGCAGGAAAAGAAGCCCTTGGAAGTAAACTGGCCGGCAGTGTTGTAAAAGAAATTTATGTGCCGGGCAGGATCATAAATATTGTTGTGAAATAGCGGATGGATTCCGGGAAAACAGCAGATACTTTTTATAGAAGGTTTGCAGTATGTATGAAAGTTATAAAATAAATTGATAATTTTTAAACGGATATGCATTGACTTTTCTATGGGAAAATGAGATAATAAAGCAGATTTTGATTTCACTTAAATTTCTAAAGGAGGACGCAAGAAATGGCGACAAAAGCAAATTATCCTGTTTCTGAGATCGGCAAGGGTAAAGTTGGATTTTCCAAGACCCGTGCAATCGTCGAGGCCGCTTTTTACGGCAACAATGTAGTGAAAGTAAACAGCCTGAAAGAAGCTTACAAGCTGGCAAAAAATTCCCCCGGAACGGTAGTTACCGATATGCCGGTATATAGAGCAGAGGAAATCGGCCTTGACAGCGATGCAAAGGTTTTGCTGTTCAACGATGGTGCGATTACCGGACGTTATGCGACGGCACGCCGGATTGCCGGAGAGCCTGGAGTGGATTGTGAGGCTCTGGACAAAGTGGCGATGGATGCCATCTATGATTCCCGCTGGAAAAAGATGTATCATGCGGAAGCTTATGTGGGTCTGGATTCTGAATTCATGGTAAAGGCTCATCTGCTGCTTCCTGAAGGCGAAGAGAATATTATGTATTCCTGGATGTTAAACTTCCAGTATCTGTCCGATGAATATGTAAAAATGTATAAGAATTCTAAAATGGTAGGCGATGGCAAGGAAGCGGATATTTATATTTTCTCCGATCCTCAGTGGGTGCCTGTGGAGCATCCCGGCGTCAGCTTTGACTGCCTGAGCGATCCTGCAAAGAAAACTCTCTGCTATTTCAATACAGAGACCAACTGCGCATGTATTCTCGGTATGAGATACTTCGGCGAGCACAAGAAAGGTACTCTTACTATGGCGTGGGCCATTGCAAACCGTAATGGTTATGCTTCCTGCCACGGCGGACAGAAGGAGTATACGCTGGCAGACGGCAGCAAATATGTAGCTTCCGTATTTGGCCTTTCCGGTTCCGGCAAGTCCACTTTGACCCATGCAAAGCATGGCGGCAAGTATGGTGTTACAGTGCTTCATGATGATGCATTTGTAATCAATACTGATACTTGTGCATCAGTTGCTTTGGAGCCTTCTTATTTTGATAAGACTGCAGATTATCCTACCGGATGCCCGGATAACAAATATCTGCTGACTGTACAGAACTGCTCTGCGACCATTGATGAGGATGGAAAGGTTCAGCTTGTAACTGAGGATATCAGAAATGGTAACGGCCGTGCCATCAAGTCTATCCTGTGGTCCCCGAACCGTGTAAACAGAGTAGACGCTCCTGTAAATTCTATTTTCTGGATTATGAAAGATCCCACTATTCCGCCTGTAGTGAAGCTGAAAGGTTCCTCTCTGGCTTCTGTCATGGGCGCTACACTGGCCACCAAGAGATCTTCTGCAGAGAGACTGGCTCCCGGTGTTGACCCCAACAAGCTGGTGGTTGTACCTTATGCAAATCCTTTCAGGACTTATCCTCTGGCTCATGACTATGAGAAGTTTAAGAAACTGGTAGAGGAGAAAAATGTAGACTGCTACATTATCAATACCGGTGATTTCATGGGCAAGAAAGTTCAGCCTAAGGATACTTTGGGAATCCTTGAGAGTATCGTAGACGGCAAGGCAGAGTTTAAGAAATGGGGTCCTTTCTCCGATATCGAAATCATGGATTGGGAAGGATTCATCCCCGATATGAATGATACGGAATACCTGACTCAGCTGAAGGCTCGTATGCAGGATCGTGTCAATGAAGTTGCGGCATTTGCGACCGAAAAGGGCGGATATGACAAACTGCCGGATGATGCTCTGGATGCATTAAAGAAGGTTGTAAGCGAATTGAATTAATTATATGGAAAGTGATGGCAGTAAAGCCATTGATATCTATTAAATGACCTGTAATCAGAGGCCGTCTGATAGCCGGAGTACCGGCTGTCAGGCGGTTTTTGCCGTGTGGGTAATTTGCGTTTCCCATACGGCATAGAAGCCCTCTAAAGGGGGAATACGCTTTGCAAATGAAAGAAATGAGACTTTCAGATATTGTACACACCAACAGTTGCGCAGAGCATAATTATTTATGGGATAGAAAGCCAGATGAGTGTTCCTGGTGACTTGACGGTATCATTGCAAATCAAGGGCTTCCCGCGTACGAATCCACATAGGAGAAAACGTCACTTATTTGAATTAAAGATTTTTGATATGTGTGAAGCTCATTGAGAAGGGGGGATTTAGATGATGTAAAAAGAATTTTCAGAAAGAAAAAGAAAAATTTATTTTACAGTTCTTTAAAAATTTGATAGGGTTTTATTCCAAGGGCTTCTGCCAGGTCAAAAATAACTTCCAAAGTGGGAGGATTGTGGAATGAGGCGGATTCAATTAAAGATAAGTACTTTGAGGAAATACCGGCTTCAAAAGCAACCTGTTCCTGTGTCATTTGTAAACGATGCCTGTAATAACGAAGGTTAAGAGACATCGTCTTATATTTTTCAAAATTCGACTCTTTAGGCAGCTTCGGTTGCGACAAGATGACGTTCCTTCCTTCAAGCAAAATGGGAAAATTTGTAAAATACTGTCATATATAGTCTGACATAGCTAAAAGCGATAATGAACTCATTGTTGGGGAGGGTTATGCTATTAATACTGGGAAAAACTTAAATAATAGTAGTAGGAAAGCTTGCGCCGGCCTTTCTAATATAGTAAAATCAAAAGTAATTTCTAAAAAACAAGAAGAGAAATGAAAATATCTTAACGAAGGGAGGGGAGGTGGGTTATGAAAATGGATGAATTGTTAAAAAGAATTTATTATTTGAAAAGCTATAAAGGATATCCATATCTTGTTTCCTGTATCTTGAAAGTGAAAGAAGACGAGTCAAGGTTGTGCGGGATACGGAAAAAGGTATACAGTCCTGTAGCTGAGGAACATGGAGTAAAACTGGAAAATTTGGAAAAGAACCTGAGAACTATGCGTGATACATTTCAGGTTCGGGGTGGACCGGAAATGCTGGAACGGCAGTTAGGAGGGAAGATGGATATGGTTTTATATCCAAGAGAATTGATAGAAGCGCTGGCGGAATGTATTACAGAACTGTAAATGTCGGTAGCTTTTAAAATGATATGGAATAAATATGACTGGAGGGATATGGGCCGGGAAAACGGCAGACAGGCAGAAAAAGAGAGGTATGTTTTTAATAATATCCCTGCCTGGTAGCTAATGTCAAGTAAAATGGAACTTAATTTTTGTAAATGGAGATTTTTAAGAAAGACGATGTATGTGTATAGTTGGAGGATTCAGGTGTCAAAAATTTTTGATTTCGTTTCTGAAAGCAGTATAAATCAGAATTTTTGACACTTGATTTTGTTGTAGGGCAATCGCTAAAAAAGTAAATTTTTATTTTAAATTTAGAAAATAGTGGGCTTTGAAGGGTTGAATAGATATGATTGTTGTGATATGATTTTTTATGATATGAAATTTGAATGTCAACAGTTAAAAAATATGATGTTCTCTTCACGATTCTGCAGGAATTCTCCTGATATTTTCCCATAAAGCGGTTGACTTTTAAAAGAAATTATATTACTATAGTTACAACGAAGGACGAACATTCGTTCTAAACGGAGGATGTATAATGATAAAAGAAGAAAAGCAGAAAGCATTGGATGCAGCATTAGTGAATATCGAAAAGGCGTTTGGCAAAGGTTCTGTCATGAGACTGGGCGATGCCACTGCCAATATGAATGTGGAGACAATTCCTACCGGTTCGTTGAGCCTGGATATTGCCCTTGGGTTGGGAGGAGTGCCCAGAGGACGTATCGTGGAGATATACGGGCCTGAGTCCAGCGGAAAGACAACGGTGGCGCTACATATGGTGGCGGAAGTGCAGAAGCGGGATGGCATTGCCGGTTTTATTGATGCAGAGCATGCATTGGATCCGGTTTATGCGAAAAAGATAGGCGTGGATATTGATAACCTCTACATTTCTCAGCCGGACAGTGGGGAGCAGGCTTTGGAGATTACAGAAACGATGGTACGATCCGGCGCCGTGGATATTGTGATTGTAGATTCTGTCGCAGCATTAGTCCCGAAGGCAGAGATTGACGGGGATATGGGGGATACCCATGTAGGACTTCAGGCCAGGCTCATGTCCCAGGCCCTCAGAAAGCTGACAGCAGTTATCAGTAAGTCCAACTGTGTTGTTATTTTTATTAATCAGCTTCGCGAGAAAGTGGGGGTGATGTTTGGAAATCCGGAAACCACCACAGGGGGCCGTGCCCTTAAATTTTATTCTTCGGTGCGTTTAGATGTCAGAAAGACTGAAACTTTAAAACAGGGTGGGGAGATGGTTGGAAACCATGTCCGGGTAAAGGTGGTAAAAAATAAAGTGGCTCCCCCTTTCAGGGAGGCAGAGTTTGATATTATGTTTGGAAAAGGGATTTCACGTGAGGGGGATATTCTTGATCTGGCGGTTAAGGAAAACATCGTGGACAAGAGCGGCGCATGGTATGCATACCAGGGAAATAAAATCGGACAGGGACGGGAAAACGCAAAACTCTTCCTTGCAAATAATCCGGCCGTTATGGAAGAAGTAGAAAAGAAAGTCCGGATTCAGTATGGCTTTGGCCAGGATGATTTAGAAAATGCGGAAAAAGAAACAGAGAAAAAGACAGAAAAAAAGACGGAGAAAAAAACAGAAAAATAGTTAGAGTTACGGATACCGTCGATTGACAAGAGTAAGTGTGTCCTTGTCAATCGACGGTATGTGAAAAGATTTGCATGGATACCGGGGAGGGCAGCGCGATAATGCTTGACAGTGGAGAGAAAAAAGTTTAAAATTGTATTGTTGTAGTGCTTATGGTATGTCAGCCATTACGTGCGATAAGTGATGTACAATGAAAACTAAATAAGGAGGTGCTCCTGTGGGAGGAACTATAATTGCTGTAATTATTACACTGTGTGTTGTAGCTCCTATTACTTGGTTTAGTGCAATCGTATACCGCAAGAAAGTATACGAAAGCAAAATCGGCAAGGCAGAAGAAAAATCGAGAGAAATCATAGATGAAGCGTTAAAGATTGCGGAAACCAAGAAGCGCGAAGCTCTCTTAGAGGCCAAAGAAGAATCCATGAAGACGAAAAATGATCTGGAAAAAGAGGTCCGTGAGAGAAGAACGGAGATACAGCGCTATGAGAGAAGAGTATTAAGCAAGGAAGAGAATTTAGAAAAGAGATCCGAGGCACTGGAGAAGAAGGAATCTGGTCTGGCATCGAAGGAAGAGCAGCTGACAAAAAGGAAAAAGGAAGTTGAGGAACTCTTCGAGAAGGAAGTAAAAGAACTGGAGCGGATTTCAGGATTTACCTCCGAACAGGCAAAAGAATATCTTTTAAAAACTGTTGAAAATGATGTAAAACATGATACTGCAAGACTGGTAAAGGAGCTGGAAGCAAAGGCAAAAGAAGAGTCGGGCAAGAAAGCGAAAGAATATATTGTTACCGCCATTCAGAAATGTGCCGCGGATCATGTGGCAGAGTCCACCATATCGGTTGTTCAGCTCCCCAACGATGAGATGAAAGGCCGCATAATTGGGCGTGAAGGCAGAAACATTCGCACACTGGAGACACTTACAGGTGTTGATTTAATTATTGATGATACTCCTGAAGCAGTGATTTTATCAGGCTTTGATCCAATCAGACGTGAAGTGGCCAGAATTGCTCTGGAAAAATTGATTTTGGACGGTCGAATCCATCCGGCCAGGATTGAGGAAATGGTTGAGAAGGCTCAGAGAGAAGTAGATGTCATGATTCGTGAAGAAGGGGAAGCGGCCGTGCTTGAGGTCGGTATTCACGGAATTCATCCTGAACTGGTGAAACTTCTGGGCAAAATGAGATTTAGAACTAGTTACGGTCAAAATGCTTTGAAACATTCGATTGAAGTTGCACATTTATCAGGCCTTTTGGCAGCAGAAATTGGCGTGGATGTGCGCATAGCAAAAAGGGCTGGTTTATTGCATGACATTGGTAAGGCAGTGGACCATGAAATGGAAGGCTCACATATTCAGCTTGGTGTTGAATTATGTAGGAAATACAAAGAATCCGCCGTTGTTATCAACGCGGTGGAGTCCCATCACGGCGATGTGGAACCGGAGACGTTGATTGCCTGCATAGTGCAGGCGGCAGATACGATTTCTGCTGCGCGTCCGGGTGCCCGTCGCGAAACAATCGAAACATACACCAACAGATTGAAACAATTAGAAGATATTACAAATACCTTTAAGGGTGTAGACAAATCTTTTGCTGTTCAGGCAGGACGCGAAGTGCGTATTATGGTGGTGCCGGAGCAAGTCAGTGACGATGATATGGTTTTGATGGCGAGAAATATTGCAAAACAGATTGAGTCAGAGCTGGAATATCCCGGACAGATCAAAGTAAATGTGATTCGAGAATCCAGGGTCACAGATTATGCAAAATAAAGCTGGAAAGCGGAAGATATCAGAAGTTGATTCTTCCGCTTTTTTGCCATATAAAATTTTGTAATAAATAAGGAGGATTTTATGGATGAGATTAAGCGTGTGAAAAGGGAATTGATATACAAAGGAAAGATTGTAAATTTTTATGAGGATTCCATGGCGCTCCCCAATGGAAAGACGGCTATATGGGATTTTATTGAACATAAAGGAGCTGCTGCAGTGGTTCCGGTGACGGCCGAAGGAAAAATTCTTATGGTACGCCAGTATAGAAATGCTTTAGAACGTTATACTCTGGAAATTCCTGCAGGAGCAGTCAACGACCCGAAAGAGCCTAAGGAGGAATGTGCCGCAAGGGAATTGGAGGAAGAGACGGGATACAAGGCTGAAAAACTGGAATGGTTGATGAATGTCAATACAACCGTGGCTTTTTGCAATGAGATAATTGGAATTTATGTGGCGGAAAATTTAATTCCTGCCAGTCAGCATCTGGATGAAGATGAATTCCTTAATGTGGAAGAGCATGAATTGGATGAATTACTTTCTATGGTTTTTGATGGGCGGATTACCGATGGAAAGACAGCAGCGGCTCTTCTTGCTTATAAGGTAAAGCGTGGATAATTAAGGCCGGGAAAATGATTGTAGCATCTGAGGTATTTCGGCTTCCCGGACATTTGGGAGAGAATAACATGGACACTTTCATCATATAGTAGCTTTAGGCGTGAGATGGAGGGTGTCATGGATAATAAAAACAGGTTTGTACAGATGGCCATTATTATATTTGCCGGTTTTCTGGTGGTTGGGACAGTGGCTGTCAACTTGAGTGGAAAATATGGACAGGATGGTTGGAAGCTTTATTTTACCCAGGTTGGAGAGGCGCTGAAGCAGGAAAATTTTGCCAGGGAAAGTTATTTTTTTTATGTATTGAGGCTTCGTCTGATGGAAGTGGCGGCATTGTGGCTTTTATCCATGACAGCGTTTGGAGCAGTCAGTCTGTGGACGGCATTGGGGTGGCTGGGATTTACCTGCGGGGTGAGGATTTCCCTGGGTACTATGATTTTTGGAAGGACGGGAATTGTATATTTCCTGTGCAGTATTCTTCCTCAGGCAGTTTTTTACATACCGGTCATTTTGCTGTTGGGCGTCCGTGGGTTTCAAATTTATTTTTTCATGCGTAAACAGAGAAGCTGGAATCAGTATCGGCATGTTCGGATGGGAAAAGATATTTTGCTTTTGATTATTCTTTTACTTTGCCTGCTTCCGGGCATTATCTGCGAATGTTATATTAATCCATTGTTGTTAAAAGCATATTTTTAAGAAAAAAAGGGGGCTGGGCGCACACAAATTCTGATATTTTGCCAGCCCCTTTTAAATCAGCTCCGCAATGTCGTAAATCAGCTGACGGGATTCTTCCCAGCCGAGGCAAGGATCTGTGATGGAGCAACCATAGATATGGCCCCCTATTTTCTGGTTTCCCGGTTCAATATAGCTTTCAATCATCACACCTTTAACCAGGCGGCGGATATCCATAGAATGATTGCGGCTGTGAAGAACCTCCTTTACAATACGAATCTGTTCTTTATAAAGTTTATTGGAATTGGAATGATTGGCATCTACAATGCAGGCGGGATTTTTTAAATCCCGTTTTGCATACATGTCACAGAGCAGCCTCAAATCTTCGTAGTGATAATTGGGCTGGCTCTGGCCGTGTTTGTTGACAGCCCCCCGAAGAATGGTGTGGGCATAAGGGTTTCCATCGGTATTGACTTCCCATCCGCGGAAGATAAAAGTGTGGCTGTGCTGGGCCGCCATAACGGAATTAAGCATTACGGAGAAATCACCACTGGTGGGGTTTTTCATGCCGGCTCCCACTTCCATACCGCTGACAGTCAGGCGGTGCTGTTGATTTTCAACAGAACGGGCGCCTACGGCCACATAAGAGAGCAGATCGGAAAGATACCGGTAGTTTTCGGGATAGAGCATTTCATCGGCAGCGGAAAGGCCACTTTCCTGCAGCACACGCATATGAAGCTTACGGATTGCCAGAAGCCCTTCAAACAGGTCAGGCGCTTTTTCAGGATTAGGCTGATGAAGGATTCCTTTATAGCCGTCGCCGGTGGTGCGGGGCTTATTGGTATAAATCCGAGGAATGATGAGCAAATCATCTTTTGTGTCTTCCTGCAGTTTTACAAGACGGGAAACGTAGTCACATACAGAATCTTCGTTGTCCGCGGAGCAGGGACCGATAATAACAAGAAATTTATCACTTTTTCCAGTGAGTACATCACGGATTTCCTGGTCACGCCGATGTTTTTCCATGGTAAGCTTTTCAGGAAGAGGAAACTGGTGACGGATCTCCGATGGGGTGGGCAGCTTGCTGATGAATTCAAAACTCATGGCCTCTCCTTTCTGTCAGGCATGTTTTTTACCCATATACCAGGTGGCAAAACCTCCTAAAAGAAACAGGAGGATACCAATGAGAAATCCAGGTATGGTAAAGTGTGCCAAGGCGTTGGTGTTATAAAAAATTCCAAAGGGAGATGAAAGAATCAGTCCCAGGATTGCAGCATAAGTGGAAACCGTATGTTTTTCAAACAAATATTCGATGATTTTGGAAATCAGGAAAATGCCAAGGACCGCACCGATCCCGAAAGGAACCAGAAGCTTGCACTGGGCAAAAATGACTGAAAGGTTTCCGGCCTTCAGGCCATCCATAAAAGTGGTGATGGAATTAATCACTCCGTAGTAATAGCCAAGGATCATAAGAATCATAGAACCGCTGACGCCGGGAACCACCATGGTGGCAGCGGCGATAATTCCCATGAAAAACAGGAGAACCATGGTGCCTGGAGACGCGCTTAAGACTGTTAAGGTATCGTCATTTCCCTGAAGCAGCGGCAGGATAATAGCAAAGGCGAACAGGAGCACAAAAGCCAGGACGTTGATGGCAGTCAGTCTGCCGGAATGGCTCTTCTTTACCCCGCCCATCATATCCTTTACCAACACAGGGACTCCGCCAAGAATCAGTCCAAGAAAGGCCAGGCATGTGGGCAGGGGCTGGTTTGCCAGCAGGTATTCGATGGCATAGGAAAAGCCCACAATACCAATGGCGCAGCCGATTAGAATGGGAATCAATGTGGCGGCGCTTTTTTTAAAATCCCGGAATAAATGAGAAATAGAAGAAATCAGACGATTATAGATTCCCATGGAAACAGCCATGGTGCCGCCGCTGACACCGGGAATCACGTTGGCGATGCCAATCACAGCGCCTTTTATGGTATCCAGAATAAAATTCATAAGGGTTTTCCTTTCAAAAATAAAATTTTTAATGCTCAATCTCATATTATAGAGGTTAATGTATGTAATGTCAAGAAACGGGATTTTTAAAGAATGTCGGGAATCAGTAAGAAAATATTAAGAAATTTAGTAAAATTCCCCTATAGGAATTTGAAATAAAATTTGATATATTCATGGTGTATTTTAGAATATGGGAAAAAGGTGGAGTCATGGGCAGCTTTTTGGAAAAACTGAAATTAAAAGCAAGGCAGCATCCGGCGTTTTTTTGCTTTTATGTTTCAATATTTTTGAATTTTATGGTGGAGATTCTCTCCAGGAAATCCCTGCTTGAATCGTTGGTTTTTCTGGTAATGCGGCCGCATGTTTTTTTGTATAATGCGTTCATTATTTACTGGTGCTTTTCACTGCTCCTTCTGGTGCGGAGGAAATTGTTTTTAGGAACAGTCATTGGAATTATCTGGTTAATTCTCGGCTTTGTAAATCTTGTGCTTTTAGGCTTTCGTGTCACCCCTTTTAATGGAGCGGATTTGCGCCTGACAAAAGATGCCATGACGATTGCGGGAAAATATCTTACATGGTGGCATTTGGTGCTTTTGGCTGTAGGTGTAGTGGCGCTTTTGGCTGCCCTGGTGGTTTTATTCCGAAAGCTTCCCAAATGGCCTAGAAAACCTTCCTATATGAAAGGACTTGTATTTGTGGTTTTTTCTTTTTTAGCGCTTTTGGGACTTTCCAGCGTGGGGATGAGAACGGGGATTTTGGCCAACCAATTTGGGAATCTGGCGCAGGCATATCTGGATTATGGGTTTCCCTTTTGTTTTTCCAATAGCTTAATGAATACCGGAATCAGTAAACCGGAAGACTACAGCGTGGAGACAGTGCAGGAGATAAAAGAAGAAGGAATTCTTCCGGAAGAGCACGGCTGGGCGCCGCTTATTTCGGAGGAACGTCCCACAATCGTGGATGAACTGGGAGTGGCGGTGACAAAACAGACTCCCAATATTATTTTTTTACAGTTGGAATCCTTCAGTGACCCGATGAAATATCTTCACATGACTTGTTCTGAAGACCCGATACCAAATTTCAGGAAACTCATGGAAAAGTATTCTTCCGGATATTTGAGGGTGCCTTCTGTGGGAGCGGGAACCGCCAATACGGAATTTGAAGTGATTACCGGTATGAATCTGGATTTTTTCGGGCCGGGCGAATATCCCTATAAAACAGTTCTCCAAAAACAGGTTTGCGAAAGCCTTTGTTTTGATTTAAAAGAAATCGGGTATCACGCCCAGGCGATTCACAACAATTCAGGAACTTTTTATGACCGTTATACCGTATTTTCCCAGTTGGGATTTGATACATTTACTTCCCTGGAATATATGTCCGGGTACGATACCACCTATATGGGATGGCCGAAAGATAAGACCCTTAAAGGACAGATTACAAAGGTAATGAAATCCACGTCAGGGGCAGATTTCATATATACAATTTCCGTACAAGGGCATGGTTCTTACCCGGAGGAGAAAGTACTTGATGCTCCGGCAGTTACAGTGAGCGGACTTCCTACGGAAGAAGAGACTAATGCCATGGAATATTATGTCCATCAGGTTCACGAGATGGATGAATTCGTGGGGGAGCTGGTTGCTTATCTGGAGAATTGCGGGGAGGAAACGATTCTGGTGATGTACGGGGATCATCTTCCCAGTTTGGAGCTGACGGAGGAAAAGCTGGAAAATAAAGATGTGTTTCAGACGGAATATGTGATTTGGAATAATATGGGGCTTGAAAAATCCGACAGGGACCTGGAAGCTTATCAGCTTGGCGCCTATGTTCTTGAACATGCCGGAATTAAAAAGGGAACCATGTTCCGTTATCATCAGGCATGGCTGCAGGATGTTTTCCATACAGAGGAAGAAGAGCAGGAATACCTGAATAATATGAAAATTCTTGAATATGATATCCTTTATGGGGAACAGGATGTTTTTGAAGGCCAGATGCCTTATGAGGCCACGGAACTATATATGGGAGTACAGCCCATTGTCATCAGTCAGGTATTGACTCAAAATGAAGGGTTGTATGTGGTTGGATGGAATTATACGCCAAACAGTGTGGTGTACATCAATGGAGAGCCCTGCAGTACAAATGTGGTTTCAACTAATATGCTTTATTGTGAAGAAGCTCCGTTGGAGGAGGAGAACAACGAAATTACTATTTGCCAGGTCAGCGAGGACAATATTGTCCTGAGTGTTTCCGAAGCGTATGTTTTAAAAAAGTAATTTTGTTTTAGTTGATTTCAGACAGTTACTGTGATATAGTTAGGATGTGCAACGATATTGCCTTATCAAGTGCCTGTCATGGACAGGGAAAAGAGAATCAGGTGAGAGTCCTGAGCGATCCGGTCACTGTATTCAGGGTGCGTACCTCGAAATCCATTGCAAACCCTATCATGCGAGAAGGAGAGGCAGCGCGTAGAACTGTAAGCCAGGAAACCTGCTTGGTATGTGAGATGGGCTTCCGTGTAAAGCTTTACATCCAACAGGGGATCCCCCCTATGATGTCAGCTTGTGGGTTAAGCAGACATGTTTTTGAAATCTCAAAGCAACTTTTCATATGCACAATGAGGAATGTGGAGAATGGGTCCGGGCATGGTGCCTTTTACTCGCCGGGCAGCATGTTTGTGGGTTATGTGCACATTCAAAGAGAAGGACGTGCCTGTCGGTGCGTCCTTTTTGTTCTCGCATAGGAAACTTCGTTCCCCATACGACAAAAAGCCCTCCGGGGGATCGCACTGCGGCGGAGAGGAATGACCTTGCTGACGCAAGCCGCCGCAGGCGGAGAATCCTGCGTGGCAGGATTCTTTTTTCCCGTATGAAACTTCGTTTCCGATACGATAAGCTCTTGGGGGCAGGGCAGAGATGGACAGGAGGAATAAAAAATGGCAGTTTTATTGACAGGCGGGGCCGGATATATTGGCACCCATACCGCCGTTGAAGTGGCAGGCCGCGGATACCAGGTGGTAATCGCAGATAATATGGTCAACAGTCTCCCGGAGGCGGTGCGGCGGGCAGAGGCGCTGGCCGGAAAAAAGTTTCCGTTTTATCTTATTGACGTGGCAAAAGAAACTTCCCTGGAGCGGGTGTTTGCAGAAAATAAGATCGACGCAGTGATTCATTTCGCGGGGCTTAAAGCTGTCGGTGAGTCTGTGGAGAAACCATTAGAGTATTATGAGAATAACCTGGAAAGTACCCTCACACTTTTAAAAGTAATGAAAAAATATGGCTGCAAACGGATTGTGTTTAGTTCTTCAGCCACAGTTTATGGGACGCCACAGTCGGTGCCCATTACGGAGGAAATGCCTGTCGGGCAAAGCTGTACCAATCCTTATGGCTGGACAAAGGTATTTATTGAACAGATTTTAAAGGATGCAGCACACGCAGATCCGGAACTTTCAGTGATTCTTCTGCGGTATTTTAATCCCATTGGAGCCCATGAAAGCGGGGAAATCGGGGAAAATCCCGATGGAATCCCCAATAATTTGATGCCATATATTTCTCAGGTGGCAGTGGGGCGCCTGCCCAAACTGCGGATATTTGGAAACGATTATCCTACGCCGGATGGAACGGGAGTCAGGGATTATATTCATGTGGTGGATTTGGCGAAGGGGCATGTGGCGGCCCTTTCCTATGGAGAAAAGAATACCGGCGTGGAAATATTTAATCTGGGCACGGGAACCGGATACAGTGTTCTTGAAATTGTAAATGCGTTTGAGCAGGTAAACGGCGTGAAAATCCCTTATGATATTGTGGAGCGGCGGCCCGGGGACATTGCGGAATGTTATGCTGATGCTTCCAAAGCAGAGCGGCTTTTGGGATGGAAGGCGGAGAAAACATTGGAGGATATGTGCCGGGATACCTGGAATTGGCAGAAAAATAACCCTGAAGGTTATCCAAGGACGTAAGCTTCAAGGTATAGAACCTGTCAGTTTTTAATAGAATAGAAGTGACAATAAAACCCTGGAGCAGGTTTTATGAAAAGAATATTTCAAATAATGGCTGCTTTTCTTCTGACCTTTTGCCTGGTGTCGGGTTTGTGGAGTCCTGCCATGGCAGCAGGGGAAAAGCCGCCGCTTTTGGCTTCACCAGAAGTGATTCCTGAGGACTCGGTCCCGGAGACAAAGGCAGAGCCGGAAAGCACAGAATCTACGGAAAATCCCGGCGGGGCCGGGACAGAAACGGCACAGCCTTCCAGTAAAAATACAGAAGAACAGGCAGGAGGGGCCGGGGCGGATTTGGGAATCACGGCCCAGGCGGCGATTTTGATGGAGGCTTCCACAGGGACTGTCATTTATGAGAAAAATGCGGATGCAGCCCTCCGTCCGGCCAGTATCACAAAGATTATGACATTGCTGCTGATTTTCGATGCCATAAAAGATGGGCGGATTACTTTGGAGGATGAAGTGGTCACAAGCGCTTACGCAAAATCCATGGGAGGTTCCCAGGTGTTTTTGGAAGAGGGGGAGACCCAGAGCGTTGAAACGCTGATTAAATGCATTGTGATTGCATCAGGAAATGACGCGGCAGTGACAATGGCGGAATACATAGCCGGAAGCGAATCGGAATTTGTGCGGCAGATGAATGAGCGGGCAAAGGCGCTGGGGATGAATAACACCAATTTTGAAGATTGTTGCGGGCTGACAGATTCGGCAACCCATTTGACTTCCGCAAAGGATGTGGCAATCATGAGCAGGGAGCTGATCACCAATTACCCGGAAATTGAAAAATACAGTACCATATGGATGGAAAATATTACCCATGTGACCAATAAAGGAACCAGTGAGTTTTGTTTGTCAAATACCAATAAGCTTTTAAAAATGAACCATTCTTTTACTGTCACCGGGTTGAAAACGGGAAGTACCAGCCTGGCGAAATACTGCTTGTCGGCCACGGCAAAGAAAGATGGAGTGGAACTGATTGCTGTTATTATGGCGGCGCCGGATTATAAAGTGCGGTTTTCAGAGGCAGCCAGTCTTTTAAATTATGGATTTGCAGGCTGCCGCCTTTACACAGACAGCGATGAGGCGCGTGAGGAGCTTCCAAAACTTTCTGTAAATATGGGGGTGAAAGCGGAAGCAGAGCTCCGGTATGAAGGTGAGTTTTCTTATTTAGGTATGAATGGGGAAGATTTTTCCGCTGTGGAAAAGACGGTTACTTTGCCGGAACATCTTACGGCCCCGATTATGGAGGGAGATATTGTAGGAAGCCTGATTTATACCCTGGACGGGAAACCACTGGGCACGGTGAACATCCTGGCAGCGGAGACGGTGGAAGCCGCCGGGTATGGCGATTACCTGAAGTGGATGTGGGAAGGGATGCTGCCCACAGGAAACGGGAACAGTAAAGAGACGACAGAGTGAATGGATAAATAAAACCACGTAACTTCGCTTAATGTTCAGCGTACTTACGTGGTTTTTTCGTGGAGCATAGGGGATTCGAACCCCTGGCCTCAACAATGCGAATGTTGCGCGCTCCCAACTGCGCTAATGCCCCATACAATTATTCATTCTATCACAACTTGGAAAATTGTAAAGAGTTTTTTGGAAATTGGGCACATTTTTTGGACTTAATCATAGACTAAGAAGAGAAATATTATACAAGGAGAATGTGTATGGATACGGGAACCATAGGAAGTGTGGTTGGAATCACCGTGATTTGCTATTTGGCGGCCATGGCTGTACGGGCTACCCCCCTTGACCGTAAATGGATTCCGGTTATTTGCGGAGGCCTTGGGGGACTGCTGGGAATCGTTGGCTTTTTTACTATGGCGGCTTATCCGGCCGGGGATTTTTTGTCGGCAATCGCAGTGGGGATTGTATCCGGGCTGGCTGCCACGGGGAGCCATCAGGTGTATAAACAAGTAATTGGTTCAAAAACTGACGGACAGAAAGGCGGTGGGGAAGGGTGAGCCTGCGGGTAGAAGATTATTACTGCACACGTAATGACTGTTACAGGCAGGGGACACGCCTGGAAGATGTGGAATATTTGATTGTCCACAGCCCCTCTGTTTATCCGGCCATTATCCGTGCCGTAAGCGGTTCCAATAACTGGTATAAGCGATGGAATAAGCCCGGGGTGGAAAAATTAGTCCATGGATTTATTGATGACACGGGAGTTTATAATTTTGCGCCGTATACACTGGCTTGCTGGCAAATCGGGACCTCCTGGGGAAATAAACATTGCATCGGCTATGAACTTTGTGAGCTGGAGACCCGGTCAGAATTTGAACGTGTATGGAATCATGCGGTTAATCATTATGGGAGCCTCTGTAAAAAATACGGGCTTCCGGCAGAACGGGTGGTTGGGCACTATGAAGCCCATCAGAAAGGTTTTGCTTCTGACCATGATGATCCGGCGCCGTATTTTCGGCGATTCGGGAAAACCATGGCAGATTTCCGAAGAGATATCAGGAGAGTTTTAGAAGGAGAAGAGATACCGGTGGAGGATGGGACGGCCATAAAAAAGATTTATGATCCGTGGGCCCACGGCACGGTGCAAAAACTGGAGGATGGAGACCAGCTCAATGTCCGGACCGGCCCCGGTATGTCTTATAGCTTGCTTTCTGCCTGGCCGAAACTGGACAAAGGAAACGAAGTGGATGTCCTGGAACTCTACGAAAACCAATGGGTGAAGATCAATATTCAAAAAGCAAAAGGGTATGTGAATTCGTGGTATCTGAAAATCACTGAGGCCGGGTCGGGAGAAGACAATTATCAGGTATGGGTGGGCAAGGTGTCAGGACTTGGGGGCGCCAGGCTCAACGTCCGAACCGGTCCCGGGACTTCCTACGGGCTGCTTTCTGCCTGGCCAAAGCTGGGAGAGGGAAATCTGGTGGACGTCATAGGAGAAAGCGGCGGCTTTTATCAGGTGAGAATAGCCGGGGAACACGTGGGATGGGTCAGTAAAGACTATTTATCCGTATAAAGAATTTATACGAAGAATGTATGATAAAAAAGAATCCTGCTCCGGCAGGATTCTCCGCCTGCGGCGGCTCGCGTCGGCACGGTCATTCCTCTCCGCCGCAGTGCGATCCCCCGGAGGGCTTTTATCGTATAGGGAACGAAGTTTCCTATACGATAAAAAGGAAATCCCCGCCGGAAGGCTTAAAAGGGATTTCCTTCTATTTTTATTATTAGTTTAACTCGGCAATCCTGGTGACGGCTACGTAGATTTCAGATATTTTATACCAGGTTCTGAAGTCCACGATTCCTGTCTGCGGAAGGCCGAAAACAGACTGGAATTTTTCCACGGTATTTTTTGTGTTTTCCCCGTAAATGCCGTCTGGAACCAGGGACGGGATAGAGGAGTAGACACTGGCGATGCTGCTTAGCTGTTCCTGAAGCTGCCTTACTTTGGAACCGCTGGAACCGATGGACAGATTATAACCGGGCCAGGAGGAGGGGATACCGGAAATTTGTTCCGCCGTATTGATGTACATATCCTGGCCATAATAATAACGCAGAATTTCTATGGGGGAATAGCCCTGGTCTCCCAGGCTTTTGGAACCCCACTGAGTCATCCAGTCGGGGCAGGATACTCTTTTCCCGTCGCAATACTGGGTGAGGATGGGTTGTTTTACATCAGGCCGGGACAGGTAATCAGAAAAAATGTCGTCCACAACCACAGAGATACTTTCAAAAATATTGCGTCCGTAAATCCATTTGTGATCATAAGCAGTTGAGGAGGTGATGGTGAAATCATACCCTCTGTTTCGATACCATTCCGTATAAACCCGGTTCATGGTAAAGGACATAATAGCCAGGACGTTGGCGATAATGGTGTTTTCCGGCCAGTTGGCGTAGATTTCACTGGATGCCACATTTTTGATGTAATCTTTGTAAGCGACATAATAATTGGGGGCGGAAGTGTTGCTCAAAGTGCCGTCGTGGACTACAATGGTTTCCGGTACAACCACACGGCTTAAAACAATATTTCCGGTTTCAGAAATGGGCTTGACCTCCGGTTCGGCGATTTTGGGAGGGTATTCTCCATACAGGGTATGGTCGGGGATGACGATATCGGCGGGAGCGCCCTCTTCTTCTGACAAAGGACGGAGTCTTACATTCTGGATGGCTGTCGCGTCGGGGAGTACTTCCGTGCCGAGGGTGGTCTGGGGTTCATAACCGGGAGCGGAAACTGTGATGGTGTATTCCATGTAGGGGCGGGGTTCTCCCGGTTCCATACTGTATTCCAGTGGAGGAGTCCCCAGGGTGATTTCTTCCGTCCGTCCGGAGGTGTCGGTGGTGAGCTGTTCCAGAGTCTGGCCGTCCCCACCTGTAATGGAAATGGAAACGGTGGCATCGCTTATGGGAAAATTATTCAGGGAAGAATTGACACTTATGGAAAGTTTCCCGGTATCAGTGGTATCGGTTTGCAAAGCCTTTAGAATCAATGGAAATCTCCGCAGTTTGGTTTGTTGTCAATAGTATATGACAGAAAGATGTTTTTTGTGCGTGTACCTTCATGGACGTATTTAAAATTCCTGCGGGAAAAGGGTTGAAATGCAAAATATATTATGGTAGAATTTTTACAATTTAAGAAAAAGTTAAATGACATGCGCGGGCTTCCGCGCTTTTTGCAGGTAAGGCCCCGGACATGCCGGATGGCAGCAGGAGAATACCTGCAGGGCACACGAAAGGATACGGTGGATACATGAAGGCTTTTCTCATACTGGAAGACGGAACCGTTTTTCCTGGGACCGGTATCGGTTCGCCAAAGGAAATTATCAGCGAAATTGTTTTTAACACTTCTATGACAGGTTATCTTGAAGTTCTCACAGACCCTTCTTATGCCGGACAGGCAGTTGTAATGACATACCCTCTCATTGGAAATTACGGCATTTGCCGGGAAGATATGGAATCAGGAAAGCCTTGGCCGGACGGCTATATTGTGCGGGAACTTTCCCGGATGCCAAATAATTTCAGATGTGACGATACAATCCAGCATTTTTTAGAGGAACATGGGATTCCGGGAATCGCGGGGATTGACACCAGGGCCCTCACAAAGCTTCTCAGGGAAAAGGGAACCATGAACGGCATGATTACTACAAATGCCGCCTATAACCTGGAGGAAATTCTTCCGAAAATCCGGGCATATGCACCGCGGGGAGTGGTGGAAAGAACGACTTGCAAGGAAAAATATACGTTGGCGGGAGATGGTTTCAAGGTGGCCCTCCTGGATTTCGGGGCAAAAGAAAATATTGCCCGTTCTTTAAATCAAAGAGGCTGCCAGGTGACAGTTTATCCGGCATTTACGTCGGCAGAGGAAATCCTTGCCGGCTGTCCCGACGGTATTATGCTTTCCAATGGCCCCGGCGATCCCAAAGAGTGTACGGAGATTATTGAAGAGGTGAAGAAGTTATATCATACGGATGTTCCCATTTTTGCCATCTGCCTGGGCCATCAGCTGATGGCTTTAGCCATGGGGGGCGATACGTATAAATTAAAATACGGCCACAGGGGCGGCAACCACCCGGTGAAAGATTTACAGACAGGACGGGTATACATTTCTTGCCAGAACCACGGTTATGTGGTGGATACAAAGTCTATTGATGAAAAAGTGGCGCGTCCGGCTTTTGTGAATGTCAATGACGGGACAAATGAGGGGCTTTCCTATGTGGGAAAGAATATTTTTACCGTCCAGTTCCACCCGGAGGCATGTCCCGGGCCAAGGGATTTGGCTTACCTGTTTGACCGGTTTGTAAAGATGATGGAGGTGAAAAAAGATGCCTAAAAATCCTGAGATCAAAAAAGTGCTGGTCATCGGTTCGGGCCCCATTGTCATCGGACAGGCGGCGGAGTTTGATTATGCAGGCACCCAGGCCTGCCGTTCCTTAAAAGAAGAAGGCGTTGAGGTGGTATTGTTAAATTCCAATCCTGCCACCATTATGACAGATAAAGATATTGCCGACCAGGTTTATATTGAGCCTTTGGCGGTGGAAGTGCTGGAACAGCTCATTGAGAAAGAAAAGCCTGACAGCATCCTGCCCACCCTGGGAGGCCAGGCTGGATTAAACCTGGCCATGGAGCTGGCAGATTCCGGTTTTTTAAAAAGCCATGGGGTAAAGCTCATTGGCACCACGCCGGAGACCATCAGAAAGGCGGAGGATCGCCAGGAATTTAAAGATACCATGGAAAAGATCGGGGAACCCTGTGCCGCCTCCCTGGTGGTCCACGACGTGGAATCGGGTATTGCTTTTGCAGATGAAATCGGCTATCCGGTGGTCCTTCGGCCGGCATATACACTGGGCGGAAGCGGAGGAGGTATTGCGTCCAATGAAGAAGAACTGGTGGAAATCCTGAAAAATGGCCTGCGCCTGTCACGAGTGGGAGAGGTTTTGGTGGAGCGGTGCATTGCCGGCTGGAAAGAGATCGAATATGAGGTGATGCGGGACGGAAATGGAAATGTCATCACTGTGTGTAATATGGAAAATGTCGATCCGGTGGGAGTCCATACGGGAGACAGTATTGTGGTGGCTCCCTCCCAGACCCTGGGGGATAAAGAATACCAGATGCTCAGAAGCGCTGCTTTAAATATTATTGACGAGCTCCAAATCACTGGAGGGTGTAACGTCCAGTTTGCCCTTCACCCGGAGAGTTTTGAGTATTGTGTCATTGAGGTCAATCCCCGTGTAAGCCGGTCTTCCGCCCTGGCTTCCAAGGCTACCGGCTATCCAATCGCAAAGGTGGCGGCGAAAATCGCTTTAGGCTATACCCTGGATGAAATTCCCAATGCCATCACCGGGAAGACTTATGCCAGCTTTGAGCCTATGCTGGATTACTGCGTGGTAAAACTTCCGCGTTTGCCTTTTGACAAATTTATCAGCGCCAAACGGACTCTGACCACCCAGATGAAGGCCACAGGAGAGGTCATGAGCATCTGTACCAGTTTTGAGGGCGCACTTATGAAGGCGATCCGTTCCCTGGAACAGCATGTGGACAGTCTGCTTTCCGTGGATTTTTCCGGTGAGACAAAGGAGGAGCTTACAGCCAGGCTCCACAAAGTGGATGACAGGCGGATTTATGTCATTGCGGAAGCGCTGCGCCGGGGAATTCCTTATGATACGATTCATGAGATTACGGGAATTGACAAATGGTTTATTGATAAGATTTCCATTCTTACCGAGATGGAAAAAAGGCTTAAAACAGAGCCCTTGACAGGGGAACTTTTGGCTGAGGCCAAACGGATGGAATTTCCGGACGGGGTCATTGGCCGCCTGACAGGGAGGGCAGAGCGGGAGATTAAATATCTGAGGGATAAATACGGTATCCACGTTGCCTTTAAGATGGTGGACACTTGCGCCGCAGAGTTTGCCGCGGAAACTCCTTACTATTATTCCTGTTTCGGAAGTGAGAATGAAGCGGTGGGGGAAAAGACAGGAAAGAAAGTTCTGGTTTTAGGTTCCGGCCCCATTCGGATTGGCCAGGGTATTGAGTTTGACTTCTGCAGCGTCCACAGTACATGGGCTTTCCGGGACGCAGGATATGAGACCGTTATCATCAATAACAATCCTGAAACGGTCAGCACGGACTTTGATATTGCCGATAAACTGTATTTTGAACCGCTGACACCGGAAGATGTGGAGAATGTGGTGGAATTGGAGCGGCCGGACGGGGCTGTGGTACAGTTTGGGGGCCAGACGGCCATCAAGCTGACGGAAGCGTTGATGAGGATGGGCGTCCCTATTCTCGGGACTTCCGCAAAGGATGTGGATGCGGCGGAAGACAGGGAGCTTTTTGACCGGATTCTGGAAGAATGTTGTATTCCAAGGCCGGCGGGCCATACGGTATATACATGTGAAGAGGCCATAGAGGCTGCCGATGACCTGGGTTATCCGGTGCTGGTGCGCCCTTCTTATGTGCTGGGCGGCCAGGGGATGCAGATTGCCATCAATGACCAGGATATCAGGGAATTTATCGGGGTCATCAACAGGATTGCACAGGACCATCCGATTCTGGTGGATAAGTATCTCCGTGGAAAAGAAATTGAGGTGGATGCGGTCTGCGACGGGGAGGATGTGCTGATACCCGGTATCATGGAGCATATTGAGCGGGCGGGAATCCATTCAGGAGACAGCATTTCTGTTTATCCGGCGGCCAGCCTCACCGAGAAGACAAAGAGGGTGATCGGGGAATATACGAAGAGACTGGCCAGGGCCTTGCATGTGCGGGGATTAATCAATATCCAGTTTATTGTCAGCAATGATGAAGTGTATGTGATTGAGGTGAATCCCCGCTCCAGCAGGACTGTCCCCTATATCAGTAAGGTGACGGGAATCCCCATTGTGAAGCTGGCCACGGAAGTGATCATTGGAAAGACCATACGGGAACTGGGCTTTGAGCCGGGGATTCAGCCGGAGGCCGATTATGTGGCTGTGAAAATGCCGGTATTTTCCTTTGAAAAGATCAGGGGGGCCGATATTGGCCTGGGACCGGAAATGAAGTCCACAGGTGAATGTCTGGGTATTGCAAAGAACTTTAATGAGGCCCTCTACAAAGCGTTTTTGGGAGCAGGCATCCGTCTTCCCAGGACGAAAAAAATGATCATTACCGTCAAGGATGCGGATAAACTGGAGGCAGTGGATATTGGCCGCCGGTTTGAGGCGCTGGGCTACAAGATTTATGCCACCAGGAGTACGGCAAAGATTCTCAATGAAAATGGTGTGAAAGCAGTCAAAATCAATAAGCTGGAGCAGGAATCCCCCAATCTTTTGGACTTGATCTTGGAGCATGAGATCGACCTGGTTATCGACACACCCAACCAGGGCGCGACGAAAAGCCATGACGGTTTCATCATCCGCCGGAATGCCATTGAGACAGGTGTGAATGTGCTGACAGCCATTGATACGGCCAGGGCCCTTGTGACAAGTCTGGAAAACCGGAAGGAAAAATTGCACCTGATTGATATTGCCACAGTGAGAAACAGAGGGATTACGGCAGAAGGAGGGAAATGATGAATCAGGAGAGATGGGGAAGAAGGATCTGGAGGCTGATTTATCCGGGCCTGACTTACCTGGGAATCTGTTTTATTATAGAAGTGATAGCAGCAGTGTGGATTGCTTTTTCAACAGTTTCCCAATATGATATCAACACTTTGAATAGCGAAATGAATAACATTATCAATGGAATGGTAGACAGAACCCTTTCCATTGCTTTGGAGCTTCAGGTGCTGGCGGCATTCCTGACTCTTCCGATTTTGATCTTGTACTACCGGATGGACAGAAAGCGGGAGGAGAGACAAAAGCTTGTCCATCGATTTACACCGGTGCCTGCCTGGCAGTATGTGCTGGTTGCAGTACTTGGCATGGCGGCCTGCCTGGCAGGGAACAATCTGGTTTTTGCCAGCGGGCTTTATCAGGTATCGGATGCATACGATGCCATTTCTGAGCTGCTTTATGGCGGGAAACTGGCGCTGGAGCTTGTGGGCCTGGGAATCATCGTACCTGTGGTGGAGGAAATTATTTTCCGGGGGCTTATGTACCGGAGAATGAGGGAATACATGAATGTTTCCATGGCGTCTGTGGTATGCTCCATGATTTTCGGCTTTTATCATGGGAACCTGGTGCAAGGTGTCTACGCTTTTTGCCTGAGCCTTCTGTTCATATATGTGTATGAGCGGTTCCATAGTATGGTGGCCCCCATATTGTTTCATGTGGCGGCCAACCTGTTGTCGGTGGTGGTATCAGAGATGGACCTTTTGGACGGGATTCACCGTTCGGCGGTATCATTCTGGGGCAGCACGATTGTGGCCTGCGGAGTCTTAATTGGAATGGTGTATCTGATTGAACGGTTTGTCTATTCGGAAGAAATCCTGGAAGAGCCTGTTTCAGGACAGGAAAATGAATAGGAAGGCTGTTGCAAAATCTCAGGATTTTGCAACAGCCTTTGTTTTTTTGAGGTGAAATCACATTTTATGTCTGTAACCGTATAGTAATCTGCGGCTCCTCGTTTTTGCTGCTTTGGAAGATTCCTTTAACATTTCATGCTGATAAATAAAGAAATAGAGGACAATGGCCAGTACGATGGCTCCCAGTCCGTCCAGTACGGAATGTTGTTTTAAGAACACTGTGGACAGACAAATGGAAACTGTAATCAATGTGGATAAAGGACGAATCCATCGATGGTTTCTCGATATATCACTGTTCCACCAGGCAAGGTTTACGCCCAGGGAAGCAAACACATGGATACTGGGGAATACATTGGTGGAAGTATCCGTTTTGTATAACATCACAATCAATTTGGAAAAAATATTTTTTTCCGGGTTCACCGGGGGCCTCATGGTCTGGCCGTTGGGAAACAAGGTACAGATGGCCAGGCAGACGGTCATTCCGATGAATAAAAATGCTGTCATCCGGTAAAATTCCTTTTTGGGACGCCAAAACAGGAAAAAGGCCACGGAACCGGCCACAAAAAAGAACCAGAACAAATAAGGCACGATGAAATATTCACAAAAAGGAATGAAATCATCAAATGCAATATGGATGTTGGTAAACCGTGTTCCAATGGTTATATGTTTTTCAAGCCAGAAAAACCAGGGGAAGTAGATAAACACGTAACAAAGAACCCAGGCCTGACGATATTTGCCAAAAAAACGTTTTATTGTGTTCACAGTAAATCGCCTTCCTTCCCTCAAAGGGGATTAAAATTATAATATATTATGTTTACCGCCGGTTGACAAGAACACATGTGGCCCGGTCAACCAACGGTTCTGTCTGCCACTATAGCACGGTTTTTTGTAGATGGCAAGGGCCTTCAGAAAATCTTTAGAAACTATTCTGAAAACATGTGATTGGAAGGAGGGAGAACCATATTGACTTTTCCGGGAAAGCGATTATAATGATAACGTAATACCGGGAAAGTAAGGTTCAAAAAGGAGTTGCAGGAGATGACAAAAGGAAAATTCAGGTTGACGGTGTATATGGTTCCGGTTCTCATGTCGATAGTATTGACGGCATGCGGCGGCAAAGAAGGCGCCACAGAACAGGGAACGACGGCGGCGCAGGCACAGGTGACAGAGTCAAAAGTACCTCAGGAGAGCACTGAGCCTGAAAAAGAGAAATATGCCACAGTTGCCGATTTTGTAAATTCTGAAACAATGCAAAAGCAGCTGGAGGCCCAGAAACAGAGCATGGGCGATGCCAATTTGGATGTTTCTGTCGCGGGAGAGGATAATAAACTAATTTATACATTTGCTTACCGCCAATTAAAATCGGCGGAGGGGATGGCTGAGGTGCTTAAGGAGACACTGGAGGCAGAGCGGGATACTCTTGTCCAGTTGGCCAATTACATTAAAGAGGCTGTGGATGTGGAAAACCCGGTGGTGGTAGTTAAATACCTGGATACAAAAGGAAATGAGATATATTCCGCGGAATTTATGGCTGAATAAAAAATTGCGATAAAAAAGGTACGGCCCGAAGGCCGTACCTTTTTTGTTGTATAGAAAGCAGGTTTTTATTTGATCGGGTCATAATACTGGGATTCATAGTACTTATAGAGGGCTTTATATTCTTCCGTCGTGCCGCGATGCATAAGTTTCTGGTATTCGTGGGAATCAAAATTTTTGGCATTGCTGAGCTTTTCAATAATATGTAAGGCCACATTGGAACAGTGGTCGGAAATACGTTCGGCGCTGGTTAAAAATTCCGTGAGGGAAATACCAGCCTGGACGCTGCAGTTCCCTTTGCTGAGCCGTTCAATATGATGTACTTTTATGGTTTCCCTGAGGACATCAATGACTTCCTCCAGGGGTTCCACCCGGTAAGCAATGGTCAGATTGTCGTTTTGATAAGCGTCCAAGGTAATGGTAAGTACGTGCTTGACGGCAGAAACGGTCATTTTGATCTCTTTTAAGCCTTTTTTAGAGAAGGAGATGCCCTGCTCTTTGTTGAACTGTCCCACTTCGGCAATGTTTACGCAGTGGTCGCCAATCCGTTCAAAATCGCCGATACAGTGAAGCAGCATAGCAACTTCCCTCTGGTCTTCCCGCCGGATATTCTGGGCGGTGATTCGCACCAGATATTCTCCAAGGGCAGTCTCACATTTATCCAGGAAGGTTTCGTTTTCATTGAGCTTTTCAAAGGTCTTCTCATCGAAATCATAAAGAAGGGACACAGCCATATCATAATTTTCCTGGATGGTTTCACCCATCTGAAGCGTTACCTTGCGACACTGTTCCAGGGCGACAGTGGGCCTGTTTAAGAAGATATCGTCCAGAAGCGCCAGGCTGGAATCTGCGCGGGAAGGAGCGTCGTCGTGGAGCAGTTTTTTGGAAATGGATACCAGGACACTGCAGAAAGGTAATAAAATCACACTGGTTGCAATATTAAACAATGTATGGAAATCAGCAATATTACCACGGGTCATGGCGCTTTCCCAGAAAGAGAAACCAACGAGAGCCTGGAAACCGTAAATCCCAATCAGGAACATGATTGCTCCGATAATATTGATCATCAGGTGGCAGACAACAACGCGTTTGGCATTTTTATTGGTGCCAATACTGGCAATTAATACAGTGATACATTTGCCGATATTCTGGCCAATGATGATGGGGGCCGCCATGGAGAATGTCACTGTGCCAGTGGAAGCGATGGCCTGTAAAATACCGACGGAAGCAGAGGAACTCTGCAGGATGGCCGTAACTACAGCTCCAAGGAGCACACCAAGCAGGGGATTTTTAAACATAAAGAAAATTTCCTGAAAAGCAGGTGAATCCTTTAAAGGAGAGAGGGCTGATTCCATGGTGGTCATACCAAAGAAAAGAATCCCGAAACCAATCAGCAGATGGGCGATGTCGCGGGTTTTCCTGCGCTTGCTTATGAGAATCATAAAAGAGCCGATGGCAATCACAATGGGGGCAAAGGAGGTGGGCTTGATCAGTTCAAAAAAAAGCTGTGAGCCGGATAAATCACCGAGACGTAAAATTTGCCCGGTGACAGTAGTACCGATGTTGGCGCCCATAATCACAGGAATGGTCTGGGCGAATTTCATAATACCGGCATTTACGAAACCCACCAGCATGACTGTGGTGGCGGCGGAGCTTTGAATAATGCCTGTGACTACGGCGCCCAGGGCCAATCCCTTTAAGCGGTTATTGGTCAGCTTTTCCAAAGTCTTTTCCAGGCCGGCGCCTGCAATTTTCTCCAGAGAGGTGCCAAGGAGGCTCATGCCATAGAGAAACAGGCCGATGCCGCCAAGAAGTGTCAGAACTGAAAAAATGTCCACGGATTTTTCCTCATTTCTTTTGAATTTTTCTACTTAGATTTTCTACTGTAAAAACAGCATAACTATGAAACTATACTATTATAAATACAAGAAAGCGTCAATAAGAATTTTTTCTTTGAGCTTGTTTCCTTTTCTCCAAAATGATATACTAAATCATGTATGCCTTTTGGCGGGAGGGTATGTTTGATAAACTTGAAATGATGATCTGTATGCCAAAGGGCAATGTGAAATGCCCGAAAGGGACAGGACTGGAGGAAAGAAAAGGTGGCACAGGCAAAAAAGAAAACTCAGGCGCGTACAAGAAAAACCACCGCGCGAAAAACATCTGCAAAGTCTAAAGCGAAACGGAGTACTTCTGCCCAAAATGCCAGAGAAGAAAAAATGGAGCCGGCTCTGAAGAAAGAATTGGTGATTCTTGTGAGCCTGGCTGTTTGTATTTTGCTGTTTTGTAGTAATCTCCACTGGTGCGGCAGTTTTGGAGAGGCAATTTATCATGGACTGCGGGGCCTTTTTGGAATCTTTGGATATCTTATGCCTATTTATCTGTTTTTGGCGGTTTGTTTTCTCTTATCCAATGAGGGGAGTACTAGGGCAGTAATACGGGTGTTGGTATCTGCCCTCGTGCTGATGGTATTTTGCGGCCTTGCATCTCTCCTGGCGATCAGTGAATTTGACAGCGCTGTGACTTTGAAAGATTATTACACCCAGGCTACAGAGTCCTTAAGCGGAGGATTTTTTGGAGGACTCTGCCTGAAACTGCTCTATCCTTCCTTGGGGATGGTGGGCGCTTATGTGGTGTTGATTCTTTTAGCAATGGCGGGGATTGTGGTGACGACTCAGAAATCTCTTCTTGGCCCTCTGCAAAAAGGCGGGAAAAAGGTATATGACACTGCAAAAGAGGACATGATCAGGCGCCATGAGATTTGGGCTGAGAAAGCGGAAGAGAGGAAAAAATACAGGACGGATAAAAAGGTCAGAGGGGTATCCCTGAATACGGATATTATAGAGGAAGATATACAGGAATTTTCTCAGGACGCAGGAGAGGAGGAGCCGGAGAAAGAGGAAGATATTTTCAGGGGTGAGATTCACGGAATGGTGGATGCTTACGAGACGGAAGAGGAAGACTTTATGTCCGGGGAGAATACAAAACCGCTTCAGGCAAGTAAAGTAGAACATACCTTGTCGGAGTTGGATGCAATGATTGAAAAAACCGGGGGAAAAACAGAAAAAGAAGATCCCGGGATTAAGCTGTATCACATTCCTCCGGTGGAGGACGAGATACCGGCCTGGGAAGAGGCAGAAGTTTCGGAAACAGAAAGTGTGGAGGCAGATGGTTTTTCAGAAGCGGCTTTTTTCCCGGAGGAGGAGACTTTGCCCGTCACGTCGGGCGAGGTGCGCCGGATTGTGACGGCAGGGGGCAAAGTGATTGAGGTGGAGGAAGACCCCACGGAGCCGGATCCCATCACGGAAAAGAGGATGATGGCCGGGAAGGAACAGGGGGAACACGGCTCCATATTCCGTGAGGAAGGGAGCGGACGGGGAAATTCCGGAAGTGTCCGTTTTACGGATATCTCTCTGGCCGGGCGCACACAAAGGGAGACGGCGGAGGTGGAAAGAAAGAATCAACCGGAAAGACGACCTGAACCAAAGAGGCCGCCCCGCCCTTACCGGAAGCCTCCTGTTACCCTTTTAAAACAGGGAGACCGCAAGATAAAAAACAGGGATTCGGAGCTGAAAGAAACAGCAGTCAAGCTTCAGCAGACCCTTCGGAATTTTGGCGTGGGAGTGACTGTGACCAATATCAGTTGCGGACCTTCAGTGACCCGATATGAGCTGACACCGGAGCAGGGGGTCAAAGTCAGCAGGATTGTATCGCTGACAGATGACATCAAGTTAAACCTGGCGGCGGCGGATATTCGTATTGAAGCGCCGATTCCGGGAAAAGCGGCGGTGGGGATTGAGGTGCCAAACAGAGAGAATATGACAGTGGCCTTCCGTGATGTGATTGAGTCGGAGGAGTTTCGGACGTTTCCGTCAAAACTGGCTTTTGCCGTGGGACGGGATATCGCGGGACAGACGGTGGTGGCCGATATGGCGCGGATGCCCCATCTTTTGATTGCGGGTGCCACCGGTTCGGGGAAATCTGTCTGTATCAATACGTTGATTATGAGTATTCTTTACAAAGCGGAGCCGTCGGAAGTGAAATTGATCATGATTGACCCTAAGGTGGTGGAGTTAAGTGTTTATAATGGGATTCCCCATCTGATGATTCCTGTGGTGACGGATCCCAAAAAGGCGGCAGGGGCTTTGAACTGGGCTGTGGCCGAAATGACAGACCGGTATAAAAAATTTGCGGAATTTAATGTCCGCGACCTGAAAGGGTACAATGCGAAGTTAAAAGAAGAGGAGGGGGAAACAGCATCCCCCCTGCCTCATCTGGTGATTATTGTGGATGAGCTTTCAGATTTGATGATGGTGGCACCGGGCGAAGTGGAAGACGCCATCTGCCGCCTGGCCCAGATGGCCAGGGCGGCAGGGATTCATCTGGTATTGGCGACACAGCGGCCGTCGGTCAATGTCATTACCGGGTTGATTAAGGCAAATGTACCCTCCAGAATTGCTTTTTCCGTATCGTCAGGAGTGGATTCCAGAACCATTATTGATATGAATGGGGCGGAAAAGCTTTTAGGGAAAGGCGATATGCTGTTTTACCCTTCCGGTTACCAGAAACCAGTCCGCGTCCAGGGCGCTTTTATTTCTGACGGCGAGGTGTCGGAGGTGGTGAAATTTTTGACGGAGAATACAGATACACAGTATAGCCAGGAAGTGGAAAACCGCCTGAGTATAGCATCTGCCCCAGACAGTGCAGGAGGAGGGGATAGGGATGCTTATTTTGCGGATGCGGGCCGCTTTTTAATTGAAAAGGAGAAAGGTTCCATTGGCATGATTCAAAGGGCCTTTAAAGTGGGCTTTAACCGGGCTGCCAGGATAATGGATCAGCTTGCCGAGGCAGGTGTGGTCGGCGACGAGGAGGGAACGAAACCCAGAAAGGTTTTGATGACAATGGAGGAATTTGAAGAGCTGCTTGAAAAGTAGCAGGCAGATTTCAGGCTCCTGTCAAGGAAGGAAACCTCCGCATAGGATAAAGGAAGAAGATTTTATGCGGAGATATTCATGATATTAAGTGGTTTGCTGTCCCATGTGGGATATGTGCGGATCAGGGGAAGCGCTCAGACAGAGGTGACAGGGATTACCTGTGATTCCAGGGAAGTAAAACCTGGAGATATGTTTGTCTGTATGGCCGGTTTTGGGCGGGACGGCCACGAATTTGCCGGGGAAGCCATAGAGAGGGGGGCTTCGGCAGTGGTGATGGAGGAAGGGAACAAAGAGGCAGAGAGACTGGAAAAGAAACTTTCAGGAAAGTCTGAAAAGAAACCGGTTCTTGTGCTGGCAGCCTCCACAAGAAAAGCATTTTCACCACTGGCGGCAGCTTTTTACGGATACCCTCTCCGCTCCATGGTATCGGTGGCAGTGACAGGAACAAAGGGAAAGACTACAACAGCCTATATGCTCCGGGGGATTTTAGAGGAGGCGGGCCATAAAACAGGCCTGATCGGCACCAATGGGGCGTTTATCGGAACAAGGAAATTTCCGCTTTCCCATACGACGCCGGAAGCCCATGAGCTGCAGTGGATTCTCCGGAAAATGAAAGATTCCGGCTGTACCCATGTGGTGATGGAAGTATCTTCCCAGGGGATAAAAATGGAGCGGGTGGCGGACCTTCATTTTAATTGCGGGATTTTCACCAATCTTTCACCGGATCATATTGGCCCGGGCGAGCATGAAAATTTTGAGGATTACCTGTACCAGAAAAGCCGCTTGTTTTTAAACTGCGATACAGGTGTCATTAACCAGGATGATAAATGGGCCGGGGATATGACGGTCAGGGCTTCCTGTCGCCTGGTGACTTATGGGATTTCGACAGGGGATTATAAGGCAGCGGAGCCGGTCCGTTATAAAGACAGCCGGATGCTGGGGTGTGAATACCGGCTGGAAGGAAAGGCTTCGGAGACCGTTTTTTTGCCCCTGCCGGGAGAATACAATATCCGAAACAGCCTTGCGGCCATTGCTGCCGCTTCGGAACTGGGAGTACCTGCCCGGACGGCGGCAAAAGCCCTTGAAAAGGTTCAGGTGCCCGGCCGTATGGAGGTGGTTTCCGGGAGTGGCCATTTGTGGGTGATCGTGGATTATGCACACAATGAAAGCAGTATGGAGAATCTTTTGGGGACACTGAAAGAGTATGAGCCGCGCCGACTGATCTGTGTATTTGGCTGCGGGGGAAACCGTTCTCCCATCCGCCGGATTGGGATGGGCAGGGCAGCGGGAAAATGGGCGGATATTTCTGTTGTGACGGCAGATAATTCCAGGTATGAACCGCTGGCGGATATTATTTCGGCCATTGAAGAGGGGATTAAGGAAAGCGGTGGAAATTATGTGGTAATCCCCGACAGGCGGGAAGCCATTGGATATGCCATCCGCCATGGAAAGCTGGGTGATATCATAGCCATCATTGGAAAAGGCCATGAGGAATACCAGGAGACAAAAGGGCAGCGCGTCCCTTTTTCAGACAGAGGGGAAGCAAAAGCGGCGCTGCTTATTTATAAGTGAGAGGATAAAGATGGAGCAGACAACGGTAAAAGATATTGTAAGGGCTTCAGGAGGCAGGCTTTTGGCTGGAGATCCTGACACACGGATTGAGAATGTAAGTATTGATTCCAGGGAAATGAAAGGGAAGGATTTATTTGTGCCTTTGATCGGGGAGCGCTCCGATGCACATGATTACCTGGCGCAGGCCATAGAAAACGGGGCAGAGGCCGTACTTTGTTCCAGGGACATGAAGCCTCTTCCCGGGGCAGCCTGGATTCAAGTGGAAGATACGCTGAAAGGGTTGCAGGCGGTGGGAAAGGATTACAGGGAGCGGATGGGCATCCCGGTGATCGGCGTCACGGGAAGCGTGGGCAAGACCACCACCAGGGAAATGGTAGCGACGGCCCTTGGGGCAGGGTTTCGTGTCTTTAAGACGTCAAAAAATTTCAACAGCGATATTGGCCTTCCCGTTACCATGACGGAGATGGGGAAAAAGGATGAGCTGGCGGTTTTGGAAATGGGTATGAGTGATTTTGGGGAAATGGAGCTTCTTTCTTCCCTGGCACAGCCTTTGGCGGCTGTCATCACAAATATTGGCGTAGCCCATATTGAGCAGCTGGGGACGAGGGAGAATATATTTAAAGAAAAACTTAAAATCGCTTCCTCCATGAAGCCGGGAGGCACACTGATTCTCAATGGAGATGATGAGTATTTGAAAACGGTGCCGGCAGACTGTGGTTTTCAGAGGATTTTTTATGGCTTTGGCGACGACTGCCAGTACAGGGCCAGGCAGGTGAAACTGAACGGCGCCGGTACGGAGTTTACAGCCCTCAGTGATAAAGAACGGGTTACGCTGCGGCTTCCGGTCATGGGAAAACACATGGTTATGGATGCGCTGGCTGCTTTGGCGGCTGCCTCCCTCTATGGGATTTCCATGGAACAGGCGGCAAAGGCCCTGGAGAATTTTGAAGGGTTTAAAAACCGTCAGCAGATTTACCATTTTTCAGATTTCACGGTTATTGATGACACTTATAATGCAAGCCCGGATTCCATGAGGGCAGCCCTGGAGGTGCTTGACGGAATGGAAGCCCAGGGAAAAAAGATTGCGGTTTTGGCAAATATGCTGGAGCTGGGGGAAGACAGCCGCACATTCCACCGCCAGGTGGGGCAGTTTGCGGCAGGGCTTTCCATAGACTGCCTCCTCTGTATAGGGGAACTGGCAGAGGAAATCGGAAACGGATTCCTGGAAGAACAGGCCGCTCAAGGAATAAAAAGTGCAAAGGTCCGTTTTTTTACCACCAATGGGGAAGCCCTTCCATTTTTGAAAACACTGGCCGGCGAGGGCAATCTCCTGCTTTTTAAAGGCTCCAACAGTATGAAGCTGGGAGAGCTTGTGGGAGCTTTAAAGGAACAATAAGATTCCTGGGACAGTCAGGATATTTTTTACGGAAAGAGAATAAAACTATATGTTAAAACCATATGCGGATGTCATTATTGACATTACCCATACGGCGGTGGATCGGATTTTTCAGTATGAAATACCGGAAGAATTGTCAGGGCAGGTTTCCTTAGGTATGAAAATCCGGGCGCCATTTGGACAGGGGAACCGCCTGCAGGACGGCTATATCGTTGGTTTTTCGGAGAAAGCGGATTATGATCCCCTTAAAATAAAAAAAATAGCATCCATCTGTGAGGACAGTATGCCCATTGAGGGCCAGTTGATCTGCCTGGCCGCGTGGATGAAGGAGCATTACGGTTCCACCATGATACAGGCGTTAAAGACAGTGCTGCCTGTAAAGCGGAAGGTGAAGACTGTCCAAAAACGGTATTTGGTGAGAAATGCAGGAGAAGAGGAGTGTATGGAACTTCTCTCTCTCTGCCGGAAAAAGAACCAGAAAGCGAGAGTACGGTTTTTGGAGGCCCTTTTGGAGGACTGTGTCCTGCCTTATGAAATGGTAGTGCAGAAACTTCGGGTATCACCGGCCTCTTTTAAACCCTTCCTCACAGAAGGAATATGCAGGCTGGAGACGGAGAGCAGTTACCGGAATCCGGTGAAGGACCATTCGCCGGGGGAGGGGGGCGTCTGCCTGAACCAGGAGCAGAGGATGGCGGTTTCCGGTATCCTGTCGGTCTGGGAGGGAGACAGGAATCCATGCCTCCTCCATGGGATTACAGGAAGCGGGAAGACAGAAGTTTATATGGAATTGATCCGCCATGTGATTAAAAAAGGGAAACAGGCCATCGTACTGATCCCGGAGATTGCTTTGACCTGGCAAACGGTGATGCGGTTTTACCGTCAGTTTGGGGACAGGGTCTCTATCGTCCATTCAAGGCTTTCTGCAGGGGAAAAATCCGACCAGATGGAGCGGGCAAGACGGGGAGAACTGGACATTATGATTGGTCCGCGTTCCGCCCTTTTTACGCCGTTCCCGAACCTGGGCCTTGTGGTGATTGATGAGGAACATGAGACAGCTTATAAAAGTGAAACCGTTCCCAGGTATCATGCTGTGGATACTGCCATTGAACGGTGCCGTCTGGCGGGGGCCGTGGCAGTCCTTGGGTCGGCGACACCTTCGGCGGCGTCTTATTACAGGGCGCAAAGCGGGGTTTATCATTTTTTCCAGATAAAAAACCGGGCCAGGGAGGCCAGTGCGCTTCCGGCAGTGGAGATCGTTGACTTAAGGGAGGAGCTTAAAGCCGGAAACAGAGGGATTTTCAGCCGGAGACTTATGGAACTGATGGAAAAAACCCTGGAGCGGGGAGAACAGATTTTATTGTTTTTAAACCGGAGAGGATATGCCGGTTTTGTCTCCTGCCGTTCCTGTGGAAAGGCTGTCAAATGTCCCCACTGTGACGTGAGCCTGAAAGCCCACCGGGACGGAACACTCAAATGCCATTATTGCGGCTATGAAGTTCCCATCCCAAAGAGGTGCCCTTCCTGTGGTTCCGAATATATTGCCGGCTTCGGGACAGGGACGCAGAAAGTGGAGGCCCTGGTGAGAGCCATGTTTCCGAAAGCGGGAATCCTTCGGATGGATATGGATACGACTGCAAAAAAAGGGAGCCACGATGCCATTTTGTCTGCGTTTGCCGACGGAAAAGCGGACATCCTGATTGGAACCCAGATGATTGTGAAGGGACATGATTTCCCCAAAGTGACATTGGTGGGAATTCTGGCAGCCGATCTTTCCCTGTATTCCGGCGGCTATGAGGCGGGGGAGCGGACATTTTCCCTTTTAACCCAGGCGGCAGGCCGGGCCGGCAGAGACAGTCTTCCCGGCCATGTGGTGATTCAGAGCTATTCACCGGATCATTATAGTGTGGAAGCTGCCGCCAGTCAGGATTATGAGGGGTTTTACTGGCATGAAATTTTGTATCGGAAGTTGCTTTGTTATCCTCCTGTTTACAGGATGCTTTCGCTGCTTATTACTTCCAGGGAAGAGGAAACGGCCATTCATATGGCTGAGGTGGTAAAGAAGCAGGCGGAGGCAGCAAATGAGGAAGGAACCTTTGAGCTGGTGGGACCGGCAAAAGCTTCTGTGTCAAAGATTAATGATATGTACCGATATACGTTTTACGCCAAATGTGAAGCGAAGGAGCCTCTTTTGGAGCTTATGGGGCAGTTGGAGGCGCTTTCGTGGGACAAGGGTGTCTTATATCAGTTTGATTTAGAATAAAAACAGTAATTATATAATTTTAGTGGAAAGGACGTGGCGGTATGGCGCTTAGAACAATCCGGGAAATCGGAGACGAAGTACTGACGAAGACGGCAAAAGAAGTGGAAGGGATGACACCGCGGACGAAAAAACTGATCGCGGACATGCTGGATACCATGTATGAAGCGGAGGGGGTAGGTTTGGCAGCCCCTCAGGTGGGGATTCTCAAGAGGATTGTCACCATTGATGTGGGGGATGGGCCCATTGTCCTGATCAATCCGGTGATTCAGGAGACAGGAGGGGAACAGACAGGGCCGGAAGGGTGCCTGAGCGTTCCGGGGAAGCAGGGGATTGTCACCAGGCCAAATGAAGTGACGGTAAAAGCCCTGGATGAAAATATGGAGGAGCAGGTCATTACAGGGACGGAACTTTTGGCCAGGGCCATCTGCCATGAATGTGACCATCTGGATGGGAAGCTTTATGTGGAACTGGTGGAAGGGGAGCTGACCGACGTGACAGATGAAGAGGAATAACGTGGAAAAGAGGCAGCCAGGCGCCTCTCATATGGGGAGGCCCTTAAAAAATTCTTAAAAATGTGTGAAAAGTGCAGCTTTTGCAGAAAAACAGAGTATACTGGAAGATGGAGGAAAGGCTTATGAAACTGGTGTTTATGGGAACTCCGGAGTTTTCGGTCCCGGCCTTTGAGGCGCTTCTTTCCGGCGGACATACGGTGGAAGCAGTTGTCACCCAGCCTGACAAGCCCAGGGGAAGGGGAAAAGAAATGCAGGAGACGCCGGTGAAACAGGCGGCACTGGCCCATAAAATCCCGGTGCTTCAGCCGGAACGGGTCAGGGGCAATGAAGAATTTTTAGAACAGTTAAGAAAAATAAATCCGGATGTCATTGTGGTGATCGCTTTTGGACAGATTCTTCCCAAAGAAGTCCTTGAGCTACCCCGATACGGCTGTATCAATATTCATGCCTCCCTGCTTCCTAAATACCGGGGAGCGGCCCCGATTCAGTGGGTGATCATTGACGGGGAAACAGAGACAGGGATTACTACGATGTATATGGAGGAAGGGCTGGATACAGGAGACATGCTTTTAAAAACCGCAGTACCCATTGCAGAGGATGAAACGGGAGGCAGCCTTCATGATAAACTGGCAGCAGCCGGCGGTCCCCTGATTCTGGAAACTCTGCGGGGCCTTGAAGCAGGAACCTTAAAACGGACACCTCAGACGGGAGAAACATGTTATGCAAAAATACTGACAAAATCTCTCGGAAAAATTGACTGGTCCATGGACGCTGTTTCCATTGAACGGCTGATTAGGGGACTTTCCCCGTGGCCCAGCGCTTATGGATATCTTGGAAAAAAGACGGTGAAGTTCTGGAAAGCGGAAGTCTGTGACGGTGAAGGTATGGAACCGATAAAAGGCGGCCGGCCCGGCACGGTGGCTGCCGTTACAAAAGGCCGTATTTTGATTCAGACAGGGAAAGGGTTCCTGGCGGTGAAGGAGTTGCAGCTGGAAGGGAAGAAACGGATGGATGCAGGATCATTCCTGCGGGGATATCCCCTGAAAGCAGGGGACAGAATGGAGGGATAAGATATGCCTTATTACTATGGATACGGTTACTATTTTGACCCCACATGGATTTTAGTGTTGGTGGGGATGGTGATCTGTATGATTGCATCGGCAAGGGTGAGGACCACTTTTTCCAAATATTCAAAAGTGATGAGCCGCACCGGTATGACGGGGGCAGAAGCTGCCAGGCGTTTATTGGACAGCCAGGGCATATACGGAGTACAGGTACTTCCCGTATCCGGAAATCTGACAGATCATTACGATCCCAGAGATAAAACCTTAAAGCTTTCCCAGTCTGTGTATGGAAGCCGTTCCGTGGCAGCCATCGGGGTGGCGGCCCATGAGTGCGGTCATGCCATTCAGGATGAAGTGGGGTATTCTCCTTTAAGGCTTCGGACCGCTTTTGTGCCTGTGGCCAATTTCGGTTCCAGCATCAGCATGATATTGATTATTGCCGGATTGATTTTTGGCGCCAGGGGAGGAAGTTATTCGATTTTGGTGAATATTGGGATTTTTTGCTTTTCGCTGGCTGTGTTATTCCAGCTGATTACCCTTCCGGTGGAGTTTAACGCATCGAGCCGTGCCCTTACGCTTCTTCAGGATACAGGAATCCTTTACGGGGATGAGGCAGCGAAAACAAGAAAAGTGCTTTCAGCGGCGGCTTTGACCTATGTGGCGGGCGCCCTTTCCGCCATGTTGCAGCTTGCCCGGCTGATTATCCTTTTCGGGGGAAGAAGACGTGACTGATGTACGGGAGCTGAGCCTGGACTGTCTGATGGATATTTTGGAAAAGGGAAAGTACAGCCATGTGGTCTTGAAGAAGGCTTTAGATGCCCATGGGGAGCTTTCTAAAAGGGACCGGGCTTTTCTCACCTGTCTCACAGAAGGCTGTGTGGAGCGGCTTTATGAGCTGGATTATGTGATCGACTGCTTTTCCAAATTGAAGACTGCAAAGATGAAGCCTTTGATCAGGGAACTTTTGCGGATGAGCGTATATCAGATCAAATATATGGACTCTGTTCCTGACAGGGCTGCCGTAAGCGAAGCGCTGCGGCTGGCCGGAAAGCGGGGGTTTGGTTCTTTAAAAGGCTTTGTGAACGGCGTACTTCGGAATGTGGCGAGGGAGTATGGTTCTGTTTCTTACCCGAAAAGAGAAGAAGGCTTTTCCCGGTGGGCCAAAGTGGTTTATTCCATGCCGGTCTGGATTACGGAAGAACTTTTGAAAGAGTATGGGGAAGAGCGTACGGAGCGGATACTTGCCACCAGCCTTTCGGCCAGGCCTCTTTCAGTGCGGTGCAATTTAAGCAGGGCTTCTATAGAAGAAATTGTGAAAAGCCTTGAAGGACAGGGGATTGGTGTAAAAAGTGTAAAAGATATTCCCAGTGTCCTTATCCTGGAAGGATATGACCGTCTTTCGGAAACAGAAGCTTTCCGGGAAGGGTTTTTGCAGGTACAGGATATCAGTTCTGTGCTGGCAGGGCTTTCGGCAGGGATTAAACGGGGAGATTTTGTGCTGGATGTCTGCGGGGCGCCGGGAGGGAAAAGCCTCCATGCGGCAGATCTTCTTATGGGAACAGGCCATGTGGAGGCCAGAGACCTGACGCAGGAAAAGACAGCCCTTATGAAAGAGAATATAAGACGCAGCGGCCTTTCCAATATTTCAGTAAAAGTATGGGATGCGCTGGTTTTGGATGTATCGATGATTCAGAAGGCGGACGTGGTTTTGGCGGACTTGCCTTGTTCCGGCATGGGGATTATCGGACGAAAGAGCGATATCAAGTATAAAATGACGAAAGAGCAACAGAGAGAGCTTTCTGCCCTTCAGCGAAAAATTTTAAGTGTGGTATGGCAGTATGTAAAGCCGGGAGGCCGGTTGGTGTTTTCCACCTGTACGGTGTTCCCTTCGGAAAACAGGGAGAATGCCCGATGGTTTACAGAGCAATTTCCCTTTACGCCGGTGAACTTAAAGGAGATTCTCCCGAAACGGTTTTGGGGGGAAGGGGAGCAGACGGAAGAAACCGCCGGGGAGTGGCTTCAGCTTTTACCGGGAGAAAGGGAGACCGATGGATTCTTTATTGCAGTGTTCAGAAGAAACGAAATCTTGTAAAGAGAACCCCGCAGTACATAAGGGGGATATCAAATCGCTGAGTTTTGAAGAGTTGGAAACCGTCTTTCTGGACATGGGTGAGAAAGGATTCCGGGCCCGCCAGGTGTTTTCCTGGCTCCATGAAAAGCAGGCGGCGGATTTTTCAGAAATGACCAATCTGCCACTGGGACTGAGGGAGAGCCTTTCCCGGCAATTTGCCATTACCGTTCTGGAACCGGTGGAGGTTCTTGTTTCCAGGTTTGATGCAACCAGAAAGTATTTGTTTCGTCTGGCCGACGGCAATGTCATTGAAAGTGTCTGGATGGAATACCATCACGGGAATAGTGTATGTATTTCTTCCCAGGTGGGGTGCCGGATGGGATGCCGTTTCTGCGCATCCACCCTGGACGGACTGGTGCGGGGGCTTACACCGGCGGAGATGCTGGAGCAGGTATACCGGATGCAGAAGCTGATGGGAAAGAGGGTTTCCAACGTGGTGCTCATGGGTTCGGGAGAACCTATGGATAATTACGAAAATGTGGTGAAATTCCTGAGGCTGGTGACAGACAAACGCGGTTTGGGATTAAGTGCCAGGAATATTACAGTCTCCACCTGTGGTCTGCCGGATGGGATTTACCGCCTTGCAGAAGAAAAACTTCCTGTGACACTGGCCCTTTCCCTCCATGCGCCGGATGATGAAAAACGGCAGGAGCTTATGCCCATTGCCAGAAAATACAGTTTAAAAGAAGTGCTTCCCGCCTGTGACGCTTACTTTGAAAAAACAGGGCGCCGGGTCAGTTTCGAGTATAGTCTGGTGGCCGGCGTCAATGATACAAAAGAGGAAGCAAAAGCTCTGGCGGCCCTTTTGAAGGGAAGAAGCTGCCATGTGAACCTGATTCCCGTAAACCCCATAAAAGAGCGGAAATACGCGCGTTCCGGGCGGCAGGCCATCGCTGATTTCAAAAATGTACTTGAAAAAAATGAGATTAATGCTACTATAAGAAGAGAAATGGGACGTGATATCAGCGGGGCCTGTGGCCAGCTGAGGCGTAGTTACAGGGAAAAACGTCCATAAAGGCATCTGTTCAGGCAGAAGGAGGATAGACCATGAAGGCCTACGCAACAACCGACCGGGGGAGGAAAAGACAGATTAATCAGGATGCAGTGTACTATTCAACCTATCCGGTTGGAAATATTCCCAATCTGTTTCTCGTGGCAGATGGAATGGGAGGCCATCAGGCAGGTGATTTTGCATCAAAGTATACCATAGATAATCTGGTGAGGCTGGTGGAAGAAGCTGAGGGAAACAACCCGATCACAATTTTAAATGAAAGCATCCGGCAGGTGAACAGCCTGCTCCTTGCGAAGGCATCGGAGGAGGCAGCCCTGGCGGGTATGGGTACGACTCTGGTGGCGGCCTGCACCATGGGAAGGGTCCTCTGTGTGGCAAATGTGGGGGACAGCCGTTTGTATGTGATCGGAAAAGAGGAAATCCGGCAGATTACAAGGGATCATTCGCTTGTGGAGGAATTGATACAAAAGGGAGAGATGGAGCGGGGAAGCGATGCTTATCATGAGCATAAAAACATTATTACGAGGGCTATCGGAGCCAAAAAAGATGTATTTGCCGACTTTTTCGAGGTGAATCTGGAAAAGGGCGATACGGTGCTTATGTGTTCGGATGGGTTAAGTAATATGGTTTCCGACGACATCATCAGAGAACTTGTGGCAGACAGGGAAAACCTGAAAGAGGTTTGCGGGGATTTGATCGAAGAGGCAAATAAAAACGGCGGCAGGGATAATATTGCAGTTGTACTGTTCCGGCTGTCTGACGATGAGGTGAGAGAATGGTAAGATTAGGAATGTTTCTGGGAGAGAGATATGAGATCCTGGAAAAGATCGGTTCCGGCGGGATGTCGGAGGTGTATCGGGCCAGGGACCACAGGCTCAACAGAGATGTGGCAATCAAGGTCCTTAAGCAGGAGTTTAATTCAGACCGGTCCTTTATCGGAAAATTCAGGACAGAGGCCCATGCGGCCGCCTGTCTGTCCCACCCCAATATTGTTCATGTATTTGATGTGGGCGATGATGGCGATATCCATTATATTGTGATGGAGCTGGTGGAAGGCATTACTTTGAAGACTTATGTGTCTAAAAAGGGGAAGCTGGAGATTCGGGAAACCATCGGTATTGCCATGCAGGTGGCCCAGGGAATCGAGGCCGCCCATGCGCAGCATATTGTCCACCGGGATATCAAACCGCAGAATATCATGATTTCCAGGGATGGAAAAGTAAAGGTTACGGATTTTGGTATCGCCAAAGCAGCCACCAGTGAAACCATCACGTCCAGTACCATGGGGTCTGTCCATTATATATCCCCGGAACAGGCCAGGGGCGGATATTGTGATGAGAGAAGTGATATTTATTCCCTGGGTATTACCATGTATGAAATGCTTACCGGCCGGGTGCCTTTTGAAGGGGACTCTACGGTATCCGTAGCTCTTCTTCATATTCAGGCGGAAATGGTTTCGCCCAGAAAGTATGAGCCGATGATTCCGGTCAGCCTGGAGAAGATTGTGCTTAAATGTACCCAGAAAAAGCCGGAGATGCGTTACCGGACGGTGACAGAGCTGATTGGGAATTTAAAACAGGCCCTTATGACTCCCAATGAAGACTTTGTCCATATGAATTCCATAAGCAGCAACGGCCCCACCAGGGTGATAAGTAAAGATGAAGTGAACCAGATACGAAACGGGGCTGCCATGGGGCGGGATATGGATAAAACAGAGGCCCTGGACAGTGATTACGACAGATATTATGACGATGAAGAAGAGGAAGCGCGTTATCAGCTGGATTACGACGATGAGGATGATATGCTTCCGGACGACGACGATGAAGAGGATGAGGAAGGCCGCAGGTCGGAAAAGGTTTATACCATCATTGGGATTGCCGTGGCTGTTGTCATTGTGCTCCTTGCCCTGTTCATCATGGGAAAAACTTTTGGGTGGTTTGATTTTTCCGGAGGTGGAAAGACGGAAACAGGCTCGACAGAGGAATCTGTGGGAACAGAGGTGCTGATGCCAAACCTTCTGGGGAAGACTTTAGATGAGGCTGAGAAAGAATTGGAGCCGCTGGATTTGGAGATGAAGCTTTCCTACAGTGAATCGGGAGACTATGAGGATGGCGAGATCATGGAACAGGAATACCCGGAGGGGACGTCCGTGAAACGTCATACAGTGATTAAGGTGACAGTCAGTAAAGGATCCACGAAGACAGAAGTCCCCGACGATTTGATCGGCATGACCAGGGAGCAGGCTTTAAAAGCGCTCCGGGATGCAGGGTTGGATGTGGAATTTGATGAAATTTACAGCGATACGGTAAAAGAGGGCCTGGTTGCAAAAGTAAGCCCCGGCCTGGGAACCCCTGCCACCATCGGTGATAAGGTAAAGGTATACTTGTCTAAGGGCGAGGAGACGAAGACAACAGAGGTTCCGCAGCTTCTGGGAAAGACAGAGAACAGGGCGAAACAGGATTTGAAAGACGCAAACCTCGAAGTGGGAAGCATTACCAAAGACTACAGCGATGATTATGATGAAGGGGAGATCATGAGCCAGTCCATCCGAAGCGGAAGCACGGTGGAAATAGGAACCTCCATCAATTTTGTGGTCAGCCGGGGCAAAAAAGATACGACAGTCAGGATGCCGGATGTAATCGGGCGCAGTGAATCGGATGCAGTGGCGATGATTCAAAATGCAGGCCTGGTGCCTGCAGTGTATCCGGAACGGCTTCACAGCAATATGGATGCGGGCCTTATCTTTGACGCCGATGTGACGCCGGGAACAAAAGTGGAGGCAGGAACCACTGTGGAGATTTACGTGAGTGCGGGGCCTGAACCGGAAACCACTGCGCCGCCGACAACACAGGCGCCGCCGGAAACACAGGCGCCGCCGGAGACGCCTGCTGCTCCAGGACCGGAAGAGAATCCGGCGGGGGCAGAAAACGGCGGAGCGACTCCTTAATGGCGGGCTGCGGCAGTTGGATATGAAAACAGGAAAGATCATTAAAGGAATTGCAGGTTTTTATTATGTCCATGACGGCCATAATCAAGTTTATGAATGTAAGGCAAAGGGAATTTTCCGAAACAGGAATCTAAAGCCCATGGTGGGAGATTATGTGGCTTTAGAGGTTTTGAGCGAAGAAGAGGGCCTGGGGAATATCACAGAGATATTCCCCAGGAAAAACAGCCTGATTCGTCCGGCCTGCGCCAATGTGGATCAGGCCCTTGTGATTTTTGCGGTAAAGGAACCGGAACCCAATTTAAATTTGTTGGACCGGTTTCTTGTTATGATGGAATTTCAGGAAGTTCCATGTCAGATTTGTTTTAACAAGATGGATTTGGGGACGGCCTGCGGGACGCGCCTGGCAGCCCTTTATGAAAAGGCCGGTTATCCGGTCCATCTGGTGAGTACTTACACAGAAGAGGGCCTTTTTAAAGTTCAGGAATTGATTCAGGGGAAGACTACGGTGATGGCCGGGCCTTCCGGTGTGGGAAAATCTTCCGTCATGAATCTTATTTATCCTGAGGCTGCCATGGAGACAGGACAGATCAGTGAGAAGCTTAAGAGGGGACGTCATACCACCAGGCATACGGAACTTTTTTGTGTGGGAGAGGATACTTTTTTGCTGGATACGCCGGGGTTTTCTTCTCTGGAACTGGAGCAGATTTCCTGCGGGGAGCTGCGGTTTTATTACCCGGAATTTTTGCCATTTGAAGGCGGGTGCCGTTTTCAGGGCTGTGTTCACGGAAAAGAGCCAGGTTGTGCGGTGAAGGAGGCCCTGGAGAAGGGTGTCATTGGCAAAGAGCGATATGAAAATTATCTTGTTTTATATGAGGAGCTGAAAACAAGAAAACGCTATGGAAGATGAAAAGGAGAATAATATGTTGATCTTATCCCCTTCAATCCTGGCAGCGGATTTTACAAAGCTGGGAGAACAGATGATGGAAACGGCAGAGGCCGGCGCCCGTTATATTCACTTGGATGTGATGGATGGAATGTTTGTGCCACAGATTTCTTTTGGTATGCCGGTGATAGAGACCATACGGAAATGTACGGATCAGGTGTTTGACGTGCATTTGATGATAGAGGATCCGGGCCGTTATATCGAGGCTTTTGCAAAAGCCGGGGCCGATATCATTACGGTGCATGCGGAGGCCTGCACCCATCTTGACAGGGTAATCCAGCAGATCAAGGCGGCAGGAAAAAAAGCTGGAGTTGCCCTGAACCCGGCGACCCCTCTTTCTGCCCTGGATTATGTGCTGGATGAACTGGACATGGTTCTCGTGATGACGGTAAATCCCGGTTTTGGTGGGCAGAAGCTGATTCCTTATTGTCTGCAGAAGGTGAGGGATTTGCGGAAGAAAATGGAATCCCGTGGCCTTGACATTGACATTCAGGTGGACGGCGGTATCAAAGCCTCCAATGCGAAAGAGGTCATTGAAGCGGGAGCCAATGTGCTGGTGGGCGGTTCTGCTGTCTTTTCCGGCGATGTGGCTGCCAATACAAAGGCCTTTATGGATGTGTTTGCGGAGATGGAATCCAGATGAAGATTTTGATTGTGACCGGCGGTGACGTGGAGCCTGCGTTTGCTGCCGGATTTTTAAAGACATACGGCGCTTTTCATGTGATCGCTGTGGATGGCGGCCTTAAGGCGGCAGAGGGGCTGGGCCTCATGCCGGATGCTGTGGTGGGGGATTTTGATACGGTAAGTATAGAGGCCTTGGATTGTTACAAAAAAATGGGGATACACATTGAAGTACATAAGCCGGAAAAAGACTGTACGGATACGGAGCTTGCTCTTCTTTATGCCCTGTCGCTTCCTGAGGTTTCGCAGATTGTGATTCTGGGGGGCCTTGGCAGGCGCTTTGACCATGCCATGGGAAATGTGCAGATTCTTTTTCATGCTTTAAAACAAAAGGTTCCCTGCTGTATGGTGGATTCTTATAACCGTATTTCTTTGTTGGAAGGTACTGCAGAAATTGAGAGATCGAAAACATGGGGGCGTTATATCTCGCTGATTCCTTTTACAGAGCAGGTGAAGGGTGTCACTTTGACCGGGTTTAAATATCCTTTGACAAAGGCGGTTCTTATGTCTGGAAACAGTTTAGGCATCAGTAATGAGCTTTTGGAAGAGCGGGGACGGATTGAGGTTGAGGAGGGTATCCTTGTTTATATCGAATCACGGGACTGAAACATTTACGGGAGGGACAAAAGATGGCAATGACGCACAATAATCAGAAAAAGATTGCGGTCATCAATGATATTTCCGGTTTTGGACGCTGTTCGATTACCGTGGCTATGCCCATTATATCGGTCATGGGGCTTCAGTGCTGCCCGGTGCCCACGTCGATTTTCTCCAATCATACAGGGTATCCCCATTATTTTTTTGATGATTATACGGCGAAGATGCCGGAATATATTAAAAACTGGAAAAAGCTTAACCTGGAATTTGAGGGGATTTATTCTGGTTTTCTGGGTTCCAGGGAACAGATTGATATTGTCTGGGATTTTATCCGGGACTTTAAAACAGAGCGGACTACTGTGATTGTGGACCCGATTATGGGAGATCATGGAAAGGCATATACTACTTATACGGAAGATATGTGCCGGGAAATGAAGAGGCTGGCAGAGTGTGCGGATATTTTGACGCCCAACCTGACGGAAGCCTGTATTTTGACAGATACGCTTTATTCGGACAGGCACTGGACCATGAAGGAGTTGACTGCCATGGCAGAGGCAATCAGGAAGACGGGGCCGGAAAAGATCGTGATAACGGGAATTCCCCAGGGGGATTTTGTGGCCAACCTTGTCTATGAGGCAGGGGAAGAACCGCGGATTTTAAGGAGCCACCGTGTGGGAAAAGAACGGGCAGGGACAGGAGACGTATTTTCTTCCATCATTGCCGCAGACGCAGTCAACGGCGTTCCCTTTGCCCGCTCCGTTAAAAAAGCGGGAAGTTTTATAAAAAAATGTATCCTCCGGTCAGAAGAACTGGAAATACCCAGGCAGGATGGAGTGTGTTTTGAGGAATATCTGATGACATTAAAATAAAGGGAAAACCAGAGAGCGTTTTCAGGAAAGAGGAGAGAGATGGGAAAATTAATTCTGGCTTCCGCGTCCCCCAGGCGCTCAGAACTGCTGGCGCTGACAGGGCTTCCTTTTGAGGTAAGGCCGGGAAACGGCGAGGAAATCATCCATGAGAAGGAGCCGGACAAGATTGTGGAAGAGCTTTCGGTCGTCAAAGCGGAAAATGCCCTGTTGGAGAGCGTTGATGGAGATGTGATCATTGGAGCAGATACGGTGGTGGCTTTAGACGGGGTTATTATGGGGAAGCCCGGGGACGAAGAAGAGGCATTTTCCATGCTGAAACGCCTTCAGGGCAGGAGCCATGAAGTTTACACGGGGGTTACGGTTTTAAAAAAAGGCAGTTTGGAAGCGGATACCTTTTCCCAGAGGACGGTGGTTTATGTACTGCCCATGAGTGATGAGGAAATCCGGGAATATATAAAAACAGGGGAACCGATGGATAAGGCCGGCGCTTATGGAATCCAGGGCCGGTTTGCCGTATACGTACAGGGGATTGAGGGAGATTATCAGAATGTGGTGGGCCTTCCGGTGTCAAAGCTGTATGGATACTTGAAAAAGTACAGGGAGGAGCTTTTATGATTAAGCTGATTGTAACGGATATTGACGGAACACTGGTGAAAGATGGTTCCAGGACCCTGCCGGGAGAGCTGGCAAATACCATAGGGGCGCTTTTGGATAAAGGGATTCATTTTGTGGCGGCCAGCGGCCGCTCCCAGATCAGTACGGAGCGTCTCTTCGCTTCTTTTCGGGACAGGATTTATTATGCCACCTGCAATGGAACCCTTATGGGGCGCTCCGGGGAGCTGCTTTTTGCGGAGGGGCTGGACCGGAAGCTTTTGAATGAACTTTTGGCTGACGTGCGGACCATCAAGGATACGGTGCCTTTTCTGACAGGGGCCGGTGTCATGTATGCCGACTCCGATGAGGAAGAAGTGATCCGCTGGCTGGTGGAAGGCTATCAGGAAGACGTCACCAGGGTGGCGGATATGGGCGCCATGCCGGAGGAGTTTGTGAAGCTGAGTGTGTATGACAAAAAACACAGGTCGGGAGAAACGTTCCGTTCTTTCTGCGAAAAGTGGAAGGGCGTCGTATCCACCAGTACGGCAGGGGCCATGTGGCTGGATGTCTATAAGCTGGGGGTCAATAAGGGGACGGCTGTTCGCTGGTATCAGAAATTTTTCGGGGTAACGCCGGAGGAAACACTGACATTGGGGGATCAGCAGAATGACGTGGAGATGTTAAAAGCGGCATATCACAGCTATGCGGTGGGGAATGCGATTCCGGAAGTGAAAGAGACGGCCCGTTATGTGGCTGACACCTGCGAAAACGGAGGGGCGTTGAAGGTGTTTCGTACACTGTTATAATCCATGAAATAAAAACGCCGGTGGAATAAATATCCTGCGGCTTAAGCTGTCCGGGAGGCAGTGGATACTTTGGCGGGATTATCAGGCGGAAACCGACTGGTGGGGATTATTTCCCATGTATCAGAACTCAAAAGACGGATTGACAGGCAAATTGTGGTGCGAAAGGAGCAAATGGGAGGTAGCACAATTTCTGTTTCTGTGGTATGATAATCGGGAAGAATAATGTCGATTCGGAGGGAATTCAGTGAAAAGGACGATCAAGAGGGCGCTGGCGTTGATAATGTTGTTCTGTTTGGCGGCTCTCTCCGGCTGCCAGAAAAAAGAAGGGGGCGCTTCCACCTCAAAGCTTAAGGAGGGGGAACTGTTCCGTTTGGAAGGAAGGGCCTGTACAAAGCAGGAAGCGCTTGTATTTGTCTTAAGTCAGAAGAGCAGGTATGAGGACGGCTACGGGGCAGGAATCTGGGATGTGAAAGTAGGGGACGAGACATTTGATTCCTATATGAAGAAAAACCTTCTGGATTTTCTTGTGAAGATGAAGTGCATGACCTTAATGGCAGACCAGTATGACGTGGAGTTGAGTGATGAAGAAAAGCTGAGGGTTTCCCATGCGGCGGAGACTTATATCAATGGTCTTTCGGATTCTGTAAAAAAAACAACGGGAATTGATAAGGAAACAGCGGAAGAAGCTTTCCGGGATTATTATACGGCAAGCCTCCTGGTGGATAAACTGACGGCCAATGTTTCCACGGAGATCAGCGAAGACGAGGCACGTGTGATTACGGTACAGCAGATTTTTCTGAGTACGGAGAACGTGGATGCTGCTACGAAGGAAAAAAAGCGTACGGATGCCCAGGAGATTTTGAACCAGGCCCAGGCCGGCCAGGATTTTTCTCTTCTTGCCAAAAACGTAAACGAGTCGGAAGTTTTTGAACGGGAATTATCCAGGGGGGATGTAGAACAGGCTTTGGAGACCGCCGCTTTTGCCCTTGGAAACGGGGAAATGGCGCCGTTAGTGGAGACAGAAAAAGGTTTTTATCTCATCCGGTGTGTCAATCATTATGATGAGATTAAAACAGCCCAGAATAAAGAGGCCCTTGGGAAAAAGCATAAAGAAGATTGCTTTTATGAATACTACGATGCTTTTGTGAGGGGAGTTACGGCAGAATATAATCCAAATGCATGGGATGCCATTGATTACCGGGAAAGTTACGAACAGCAGGAGCAGGACTTCTATACGGTTTACAGCCAGTTTTTTCCTGCCTGAGAAAATCCCGTCTTTTACACTAATAGGTGCATAAAGGTGGGTGTTTCTTGTGTGGAAAAAGAAGAAAAGGGATGCGCAGGGCATCCCTTTTTGCCGTACAGGGGATATTATCCCCCGTACAGCGAAATTCTTCCACTTTACTGCGTCATTAGCAGCCGCCGCAGATGCAGGACAGAAGGAGAATCCAAAGCAGGCATCCACATCCGTCACCGCTACCGAAGCCAAGGTTTCCGAGACCACATCCACATCCGTCACCGCCGCCGAAGCCGTTGCCACAGGCACACAGGATCAGTAACAGGAATAAGATGTTGTTTCCGCCGAAGCCGGTTCCACAGCCGTTTGAGCATCCACAGTTTGTTGCAGCCAAATCACTCATGGGGTAATCCTCCAAAGTTTGTTTACACTATAAGATATGTGGAGGGGCTTGCCTTTGTTTCCTCATCTGAAGTAAAAATCCTTTTGATTAATTTTGTTAAGTGTACTCAGAGAAATACTTGAAAAAAATAAGCCAAAGACGTATAATTAAGGAGGAATCAAACAGGGGGTACAAGTTGGATGATGGACCATATAGACAGACAGATTGTCAGCATTTTACAGAAAAACGCCAGGACGCCGTTAAAGGTCATTGCGGAGAAAGCGTATCTTTCTTCTCCGGCAGTATCGGCCAGGATAGAGAGGCTGGAGAAGGCGGGGATTATTACCGGCTATTCTGCACGGGTCAATGTGGAGCGGCTGGGGTATCATATTATGGCATTTATAAATCTGGAAGTGCAGCCAAAGCAAAAGCATCAGTTTTACCCGTTTATCGAATCCTGTCCCAATGTATTGGAATGTAGCTGTGTTACAGGACAGTTTTCTATGCTGATCAAGGTGGCCTTTAAAAGTACCATGGAGTTAGATCAGTTTATCGGAAGGCTTCAGGATTACGGGAGGACCAGCACACAGATTGTATTTTCCACTCCGGTGGGACCCAGGGGAATTCAGGTTCTTGAGGAGGAGGAAGAGTCTCACGGAGGGAAAGAAGAATGAAAGCCTGGGAACATTTGAAAACCATTACTCACCATAAAGGTGAAGTTATGAAAAATTGTTTTAAAGTGGGGATGTATAAACAGGGGCTTTTCCATGACTTGTCCAAATACAGCCCCCAGGAGTTTCTCACGGGCTGCAGGTATTACCAGGGGAATAGAAGCCCCAATGCGGCAGAGAGGGAGGAACGGGGATATTCTTCTGCCTGGCTTCACCACAAAGGGCGCAATAAGCATCATTTTGAATATTGGATGGATGTGGATTTGGACAGGGGGTATCAGATTGCCGGGATGAAGATGCCGGTGAAGTATGTCCTTGAGATGTTTATGGACCGGATCGCCGCTTCCAAAACGTATTTGCGGGATGCTTATACGGACAGAAGCCCGCTGGAATATTATAACCGGACAAAGGACGTCATGGTGATCCATCCGAAAACCAGGCGCCAGCTGGAAATCCTTCTTCGCATGTTGGCAAGGGACGGGGAGGAGAAGTCTTTCCAGTATATTAGGGAGCGTATCAGAGGGAAACATGCCTTAAAATAAGGAGATTGAGTATGGGAACATCCAGCAGCCCTATTGCGGCAGTACCGGAAGGGAAGATTTTAGACTTTATAACAAAAAGACTTGTAAATGACAACCCTGAAGAGTATGTGCGGCAGAATATAGAGAAGGCTTTAATCAGACAGTATAAATATTCAATTTTAGATTGTGAATCGGAATTTTCCATTAAGGTAGGTTCTGCAAATAAACGGGCAGATGTCGTTGTGTTTGAGGCTGGCTCCTGCCACAAACAGGAAAATGCATTTATTTTAATTGAGACAAAAAAGGCAAAGACAAATCCCCATGGGAAGAAAGATGGAATCGAACAGTTAAAATCATATATGGCAGCATGTCTTAATGCCAAATATGGGTTATGGACCAATGGGGATGAGCGGTATTGTTTCGCAAAAAGAGAAAAAAATAGAAGTCTTTATTTTGAAGAAATCCCGGAAATCCCATCTTTTGGACAAACGGAAGAAAAATTATACCGTCCTCAAAGAAAGGATCTTCAAATTGCTACAGCGGACAATTTGATGTTTGCTTTTAGAAGGTGCCATAATTACATTGCCGGAAATTCTGGGCTGCACAAAACAGATGCGTTCTGGGAGCTTTTGAAAGTAATATTTATTAAAATAGAAGATGAGAGGCTGGGGGATATGAATTTTTATGTTACCCCCAATGAATTAAAAAATTCTTCCTTTGCGGCGGCGGCAAAAAAACGCTTGCAGAAATTATTTACAGAAAAAGTGATTAATAAATACCCTACGATTTTTAACGTAGACGAGACCAAGACGATTGAATTGTCGCCGGAAGTGCTTACCTATGTTGTTTCTCAGTTACAGGGGTATTCCTTACTTGCTTCACCGGTGGACGTGAAGGGAATTGCATATGAAGAGATTGTCGGTTCTAATCTGCGCGGTGACCGTGGCGAATTCTTTACGCCAAGAAATGCATGTCGCATGGCAGTGGAAATGCTGGATCCTCAGCCGGGAGAAAAGGTTATTGATCCGGCGTGCGGTACAGGTGGATTTTTGATTACGGCGATGAACCATGCATTAAAGAAATTGCGGAAAAAAGAAGAAGGTTTATGGAGTGACAGTAAAAATCCTACTTCTTATGAAATGGAGGAATTATTTAGAAAAAGAACAGAGTATTTGTCCACTTGTGTTTACGGGATGGATATAAATCCGTCACTTGTGCGTGCCGCGAAAATGAATATGGTTATGAATAACGACGGTTCTGGAGGATTATACAGAGAGAATAGTTTGGCGAATCCTCATACGTGGGCAGATGAGACAAATCATAAAATTAAATTAAATAGCTTTGATCTTATATTTACAAATCCTCCTTTTGGAGCCAATATTCTGATAGATGATGTAAATATTTTATCGCAATATGATCTGGCAGCAGTATGGGACAAACAGGAAAAGGAAAGGCTGGAAATACGGAAAGACAGGCTAAAAGAGCCGGTACTTCAAATAAATATGCCGCCGGAGATTTTGTTTATTGAACGCTGCGTTCAATTATTGAAACCGGAAACCGGAAGAATGGCGATGGTCATTCCAAACGGAATATTAAATAATCCATCTTTAGAATATGTCAGATGCTGGCTGCTACATAATGTACAGATTTTAGCAGTAGTTGATATGCAAAGAGATTTATTTCAGCCTGGTAATGATACTCAGACATCAATGGTATTGATGCGTAAATTCAGTCAGGAGGAAAAAAAACTTGCAGAAGAAGAAAAAATTGATTATCCGATTTTTATGGCAGTGGCTGAAAAGATTGGACATGATAAGAGAGGTGTTGCAATATATAAGAAAGATTCCCAGGGAAATGAGATTTTATCTGATCAGGCGAATCAGGAGGAATCCATTGATCCCATAACGGGGGAAACTGTAATATATTCATCTGGTGTAAAAGAACGTTTGATTGACGATGATATGCCAACAGTTGTGGAAGCCTATAAAAAATGGCAGGTTGAATATTTATGAGAGTAGGGACAGTGTCGAAAAAGGACTTTACCAAAAACAGTCGGCTGGACTCCTCCTATTACTTATCTGATGGAGCGGCGGCAGAGCGATTAGTAAATTCTTTTTTAAAACAGGGGAAATATATCCAATTAGGAGATAAAAAAATCGCCACGATCTGGCAGCCCAATCGTAATATCATTGCATATGCGGGAGAGGGGGAGGAGTATGTCCCCTATATACAGCCGTATGATATTTTAGAATATCTGCCGGAAGAGCGTTCCAGATTGTCAATACATAAAAATGATATAAATTCATTGCGGGTAACAGAGGGGACTATTTTACAGACTTGTTCTGGCAGAAATTTAGGGCCCCTTGCGATTGCCGATAAATACATAGAGAGATTTGTATTGGGCAGTGATTTAATCAGGATCAATATTGAAAATGCACGTACAAGATATTATGTATATGCTTTTTTGAATACGGGAATTGGTCAGGCATTACTTCATTCCAGCAAGACTGGTTCTGTAATTGACCATTTAAGTATAAAAGATATAGAAAAAATAAGAATTCCTTTAGTAGCCGAGAAAGATATTGATGAAATTGTGGAAAAGATAAAAGATTCAGTTTTTATATTTTCTGCAGCACGAGATAAGTTATATGGTTTGAAAAAGAAGTATATTGAAGCAGTCGGTGTGTACAGGGAAAAGGTTTCTTTAGCAGAAGGATGGAGCTGCAGTTTCAGGAATATTCGTGGGAAAAAGAGAATTGATGCGGCTTATTATGAGCCGGCGATTGAAAGAGCAGTGGAAAAAATTAAGAATCATGGCGGTGTAAGATTATCAGATGTGGCTGAAGTGATAAAGCCAAGCGGGAGATATAAAACGAATTATGTTGGAAAAGAATATGGAAAGCCACTTCTTTCTGGCAGGCAGTTATTACAAAACCAGATTGTCGGGATGAAATATCTGCCATTTAGTTCTACTTCAAGTTATAAAAAATTCCAGTTGAAAGAAAACGATATCGCATATCCTGCTGATGGAAGAGTAGAAGGGCGGCTTGGAACTCCAGTTTATATCTCTAAAAGCAGGAAAGGGTGGTATGCCAGTGGGCATATCGGCAGAATAAAAGCACGTGAAGGTATTGCTCCGGGGTATTTATATATGGCAATGCTGCATCCCGCGGTTCAGGCACAAATATCTTCGATTGCATGTGGCTCCGTAGTAGACGCTGTATATGCAGAAGATATGGAGCAAATAATAATTCCTGAAAAAATAGAATTTCCATATGAACAGGTTGGAGAGGCCTGGAATATGTTTGATCGGGCCGATCAATTAAAAATAGAAGCCTGTTCAAAGCTGTCCAAATTATTGAAAGAGAAATAACAGAGAATTTTGAAGATGCCAGGTTCCAGAGAGAACCTGGTGACAGAAACAGAAAACCGTGTTAGAATATAAAATATGACAGAGAAGAAGAAAATACAAATCGAAAAACAGCTTTTGGAATTTCCACTTGCCCAGTATACATATATCCGTTGGGAAGAGCTTGTGTTTTCAGAACAAGTACGCCATATTTGCGAGACAGAATGTCCAAGGTATGGTACTTCCTGGGCCTGCCCTCCGGCGGTGGGGACTGTGGAGGAATGTCGGGAAAAGTGCCGTCCCTATGAGGAGGGTTTTTTGTTCACCAGTTTTTCCGAAGTGCTGGATATTGAAGATCTGGAGGGGACTTTGGCTTTCCGGGCGGCCCATGAAGAGATGACGAGGCAGATTTGTGGGATTTTCAGAGAGCAAGGCTTTGAAGTCATGGCCCTTTCCACAGAGTCCTGCGCCATCTGCGAGACATGCGCTTATCCGAAAGCTCCCTGCCGTCATCCGGAGAAAATGTTTCCCTGTGTGGAAAGCTATGGCATCCTGGTGACAGACCTGGCGGAGAAGTATGGCATAGAGTTTATGTATGGCGGAAACGTGGTAACCTGGTTCAGCCTGCTTTTCTTTAAGGAGAAGGATCATGAAAAAGTATTTTAAAATTGGCCTGGATGTGGATGATATCCTGTTCTCCTGCAATGAATACGCTGTGGCGTTGGCAAATGAAGAATATGGTTTTGTGCCGCCCATGACCTTGGAGGAGGTCCAGTCCTGGGGAAAGACAGGAAAGCGGACAGATGTGCTTTTGGATTATTATCAGAGAGAAGAGTTTGTGAAAAACCAGCCGCTTCTTCCGGGGGCAAAAGAGTTTGTGAAGGAGCTTTCTAAGCGGGCGGAAGTGTTTTTCGTGACAGCCCTTCCGCCGAAACTGATGGGAATTCGGGCGGCCAGGCTCATGGAAGCATTTCCCATGGTGCCGGGAGAGAATATTATGATGGGTTTTCGCAAAGAGCTTGTAAATATGGACATGCTTCTGGATGACGGCGGCCACAATATTTCCGCTTCCAGTTCCGCATATCCGGTGCTGATGCGAAAACCATGGAACCGTCATATGACCGGCTGTATTTCCGTAAATAATTATGAAGAATTTCTGACATTTACAGATATTTTGATGAACCAGGCTGCTTATCAGTGGGAAGAGCGGGAAGAAGGCCGTGTCATAGCCCTCGTAGGTCCGTCCGGTTCTGGAAAAACAGAAATCATGGAGGAGCTGGTCAAAGGAGGAAAAGCCCTCCGCGCCAGATCTTATACCACCAGAAGGCGGAAAAACGGCGAGGAGGAGGAAGCGTATCATTTTGTCACCCCGGAGGAATTTGACCGATTGGAACAGGCAGGGCAGTTTTTTGAGACCACCCGCTATGCAAGAAACAGCTATGGCAGTATGATAAAGGACATCCGTGGGATTCTGGAGACAGGAAAAGATGCGGTGATGGCGGTGGATATCTGCGGAGGGATTGCCCTGAAGCGGGCGTTTAAAAAGCAGGCGCTCCTTGCTTTTACGGAGAGGCCGAAAGAGGAGCTGATTGCCGCTATTTTGGAGCGGGATTGCCCCAGGGAAGAAAAGATAAAGAGGATTTTGTCCCTGGATGTGGAGCTTCGCAATGAAGAATTCTGCGATATCACCATCCACGGATTGAAAGATTTACAGAAATTTGGATAAAGAAACGAAGAAAGAGAGACAAATATGGCAAACAGAAATGGCAAGTGCCCTAAATGCGGAGGGGAATTGAGTATTCCCGAAGAACTTGAAAAATTTTCCTGCATGTACTGCGGCGCAGTCCTTGCGCAGGAGGAGCTGGTGGTCCTGCGGGAGAAAAAGGAAGAGAACCCTCTTGACGATGTACTGGAGAAGCTGTATGAGAATGGAGACCCAAAAGCGGAGGACTTGATTGAACAGATGTTGGAGCTGGACCAATACAGCCCGAAGGCCAATGAGATTTACGCAAGGCTCCATTTTAATGAGATTTTGTTGGAACACCTGGATTCCATGAGCCATTTCAGCCGTTCAGAGTATCCGGCTTATTTTGACAGATATAAAAACCAGTGCCGTCCGGTGTTGGAAACGGTGGACCGGTACGCGATGGCGGCAGAAGACAGGGGAGATGGGCTTATGCATGAGCTGGCGGCAGCTTTGATGAAAGCCATTGATGATATGGTGGCGGCGGATGCTTCCCTTCGGACAAAGAGCGCCCGCTCCATAAAGCAGGATCATTATAAGACGATTCTCGCTGTCTATACGGTGCCCATGGTACAGGAGCTGAAGCTTTCCATCGGGGGCCGCCTGGCAGATATCCTGGTGGAAGAATGGATAGCCTCCCATCCCAAATCAAAGCTTGTGAAGGGGAATTATGAGGAAATGGTGACAGGTTTCCGCAAAGGAAAGCTGTGTTTTATCACAACAGCTGTCTGCGGGTCTTTTGGAAAGCCGGATAATTGCTATGAGCTTACCAGCTTTCGGAAATTCCGGGATACGTATATGCTTAAGACAAAGGAGGGGGAGGCCTTAGTGGAAGAATACTATGACGTAGCCCCTGCCATTGTCACCTGTATTGATATGGAAGCGGATTCGGCCAGTGTTTATAAATCCATATGGAACCGGTGGCTGTCTCCCTGTCTTTCCGATATGGAGTCAGGAAGGGCGGAGCTTTGCGAAGCGAGGTACAAAGAGATGGTGCTGGACTTAAGAAAGCGGTATTTGTCATAAAGGCTTCCCCGACAGAAGGATGAAGAAAAAGTAGAAAGAAATAATAGAATAGTTCATAGAAATAATCGCCATAGAGTGAGAAAATGGTCACAGTAGTGAATCATATCTTATAATATGGCGATTTTTTTATTGAAGAGGAAATTTTAAAATCTGCCATGGGCGAGGAAAGGAGAATGAGTATGGAAACAAGAAAAGAGAAACGGCGGCTTCATTTTTCAGTAAAGGTGATGATTGGTCTTTTACTTGGTATCATAGCCGGAATTGCTTTCCAGTGGAAGCCGGACATTGCAAATACTTATATTAAACCTTTTGGGAATCTCTATCTGAATGCCATAAAAATGTTAATTGTGCCACTGGTATTCAGCTCCATCGTTATGGGAGCCTGCGGCCTGGGGGACGTAAAGAAATTTGGGCGGATTGGATTGAAAACCATGGCGGTTTATATGGTTACAACATTCTTTGCGGCGGCCATCGGCGTTATTCTTGCAAATCTTGCAAACATCGGCCATGGCCTGGAACTGGCCACAGGGCAGGCGGTGGAGGTTTCTGAAGCGCCCAACATTATTGATACCATTATCAATATTATCCCCGGGAATCCCATTAAAGCCATGGCAGATGGAAATATGCTGCAGATCATCGCATTCGCCCTGTTTATCGGGGCCGGGATTGTCATGGTAGGAAAAAAAGCACAGCCGGTTATGGACTTTTTTGACGGATTCGCAGATATTATGTATAAAATCACAGATGTCATTATGAAGTTTACTCCTTATGCGGTGTTTGCACTGATCTGCCCGACGATTGCTTCCAATGGGATGGATGTGCTTCTTCCGCTCCTGAGTTTTGTACTGGTGGTATGGTTCGGTTTTTTGATTCATCTTATTTTCGTATATTTTACAGGTATCAAGGTGTTGGTCAAAATGGGGCCCATGAAATTCATTAAAGCAGCCTGGGAAGCAATCGTTGTCTCTTTTACCACCTGCTCCAGCTCCGCCACCCTTCCTGTCACCATGGAATGTGGTAGGAAGCTTGGAATCTCCCTGCCGGTGAGAAGTTTTACACTGCCGCTGGGGGCGACCGTCAATATGGACGGTGGAGCCATTTACCAGGGGATTACGGCGGTGTTTGTGGCAAATCTTTTTGGAATCCATCTGACCATCAGCCAGCAGATTATGATTGTGGCCACGGCAGTATTGGCTTCTGTGGGAACAGCAGGTGTGGCGGGCGCCAGTATTATTATGCTGGGAACCGTATTGAGCTCCGTGGGGCTTCCCCTGGAGGGGATTGCCATTGTGGCAGGTGTGGATAAACTGATTGATATGCCCAGGACTTCCATTAATATCATAGGCGACCTTATGTGTTCCGCATTTGTGGCACGGACAGAGGGAGAACTGGATATGGAAGCGGCAGAGGCAGAACAGGGAGATGGGGACGGGCAGTTATAAAAGGCGGTCTGCGTGATTTGTTCAATAAAACGGTGGGCTGGTTCCTAGAAAGCAGCCGGATTTCATGGGATAATGCCTTACGCCAAGTGAAATTTGCCCAATCAGATAAGGAGGAACGAAATCATGTATATGGACGGCAGTTTTGCGCTGATTCAAAAGTTTGACCAGGAGATGGCGGAATATACTTTGAAAGAGGAGAAAAGGCAGCTGGAAACACTGTGCCTGATTGCTTCTGAAAATTATGCCTCCCCCATTACCGTTGGAATGGAAGGGACAGTATGGGCCAATAAAAATGCCGAGGGATATCCGGGACACCGGTTTGCCGGAGGATGTGAATTGGCGGATAAAGTGGAAAATCTGGCAAAGGAGCGGTGCAAAGAGTTATTTGGATGTGAGTATGTGAATGTCCAGAGTATGAGCTCTACCCTTTCCAACGTGGCCGTGCTGCGGGCGCTCTTAAAGCCGGGTGATACCATTCTTTCCATGGAATTGAACCAGGGAGGGCATTTGAGCCATGGGGCCAGGTTCCATTATAGCGGAAAAATGTATAATATTGTACAGTATGGACTGAATAAAGAAACAGAAACCATTGATATGGAGCAGGTGGCTAACCTTGCCAGGGAGCATAAACCACAGTTGATTATCTGTGGAACGTCCTCCTATCCCAGGATGGTGGATTATAAAAGGTTTGGGGAAATTGCGAAAGAGGTGGGGGCTTACCTGATGGCGGATATCGCACACCCGGTGGGACTCATTGCTGCCGGAGTGATTCCTTCTCCTGTGCCGTATGCGGATGTGGTGACTACCTCCACCCATAAGACTTTCCGCGGACCCAGAGGCTGCGGGATTATCATGTGCAGAGAGGAACTGGGAAAAAAAATTGACCAGCAGATATTCCCGGGGCTCCAGGGAGCGCCCAAAATGGATATGATTGCTTCCAGAGCTGTCCTGTTTAAAGAATGTATGACAGAAGAATATAAAGAGTACCAAAAACAGGTAAAGAAAAATGCGGAGGCCCTGGCTGACGGGCTGAAAGATTGTGGGCTGCGCCTGGTGTCCGGGGGAACGGAAACACATTTGGTACTGGTGGATATCCGGGAATTGATTCCGACGGGAAGAGAGGCGGAAGACGTACTGGGAAGCGTCGGAATTGTGGTAAACAAGAATATGATTCCTTACGACCCCCAAAGTGCAAATCTGGCCAGCGGCATCCGTATCGGAAGTCCCGCACTGACAACGAGAGGATTTAAAGAAGAAGATATACGGGAAGTGGCCAGGCTGCTGGCAAAAGCCCTGAAGCACCATAAAGAGGAAGCAGTGCTGGATGAAGTGAGGAGCGCTGTGAAAGAAAAGGCTTCTCATTACCCGATGTTTGCCGAAAAATGGATTCCCCGCAGTTAAACATATTTGGCGGTAGGATTTCAGAATGAAATCTGCTAAAATAAGAAATCATAAAAGGAGGGGATGCATTATGGGAGAAATACAGCTTTTGGACTGGGGAAGTATTGAATGGATTTATGAACCTGCAGAAGGGTCCATGGACAATATGCGGGTGGGAATCAGCACGATGCTTCCGGGAACGGTGCAGCCCCTCCATATCCACTGCGGGGATGAACAGCTGATGTATGTATTAAGCGGGAGAGGACGCCAGCGTATCGGCGGTGAGGAGAGTATCCTGGAAAAAGGGAATATTTACCATGTCTCCACCGGAATGGCCCACGAGTCTTTCAACGACGGGGACGAACCCATCGTGAAGCTTTTGATTTCCATACCGGCCCTTACTATGGCTCCAAAGGTCCGAATGAATGAAGCGGAACGGGTCAAGAAACAGGAATCCATCAATAAACCGGAATTCTTAAAGGATACGGTGAAAGAGCTGTTCCGTTCCATGCTGGCGCCCCTCAGGATACCTCTTGCCATTTTTGATTCGGAGGAACGCCTGGTTTATAAAAGCAGAGAATACCCGGAATACTGCCGCCGGATTTGCCATATTGATGAAGAGTTGGAAAACTGCCGGCTGATTAAAAGAAAAGGTGTGTGGGTGCCTCCTTATTATGAGGGGGCTTCTGCCTGTGTCTGTGAGCACGGCCTTTGGGTCTATACGCTTCCGATTATGGCAGGTGGAGAGCTTTTGGGGTATATCGAAGCAGGGCATGTACGGACAGGAAAAGGGGATGAGCCACAGGAAGAGCTTCCCTATAATGTGCCGGACAGTACCGTAAGGGGGATTGTCCAGGTGATCCACAAGCTTTCCGAAGCGGTCTGCAACCATTATGAAGTCTGCCGTATGCAGGTGGCGCTGCAGCATAATGTGAGAATTCTCTCCGACAGGAAGAGAGAAGAAGAACTTTTGCAGGAGACCCTCCGGACCACCAAAGATCAGGCTTTTAATCTGCAGATTAACCAGCATTTCCTTTTTAATACCTTAAATACCATTGCCGGGCTGGCCGTCAGGGAGGAAGCCATTTCCACTTATGAGGCAGTGGGGGATCTGGCTCAGCTTCTGCGGTATACGCTGCGGACAGACAGCTATTTTGTGACCCTTGGGGAGGAATTGGAGTACCTGAAAAACTATACGAATCTTCAGAAACTGCGGTTTCGGAAACGGCTGGAAGTGGAATATACGGTTCTTGCTTGCCTTCTTTCCGAAAAAGTCCCCTTCAATTTCCTGCAACCCATTGTGGAGAATTGTTTTACTCACGGTTTTAAAAACAAAACAGGAATCATGGCTGTGTCGGTCCAGGCAGAACAGATGGGGGAAACCATCAGATTCCGGATTGCCGATAATGGAGAGGGCATGGATAGTTCCAGTTTGGAAAGACTCAGGGAAAAAATGCAAAAAGGAGATGGCTCCCATGGTACGGGCATGGTGGTGCAGAAGCTAAAATCCCTTTATGGGGACAGCGCTTTTTTGGCCGTGGAGTCCTCGGAGAAGGGAACTGTGGTATCCGTTTGTATTCCCATGGAGAGGAGGGGACAGGATGAAGAAGGTTTTACTGGCAGATGACGAGAGCGCACCTGGTGAGATTATCAAGTATTTTATCCGTACCCATGAGCTTCCCCTTCAGGTGGTGGGGGAGAGCAGCGATGGCGTCGGCACCATACAGGCCATCAAAAGGCTCCGGCCGGATATTGTGTTTTTGGACATTGAGATGCCAGGGATGAACGGCCTCCAGGTGATGGAGCAGATCGGAAGGGAGTATACGGGAAACATAAACTTTATCATTATCACAGCATTTGATTCTTTTGCATATGCGCAACAAGCCCTTCGGATGGGGGCGAAAGATTTCCTTTTGAAACCGGTGATGTATGAACAGTTCTGTGAAACCATGAAACGGGTGATCGGATACCGCTATTTTGACAATCCATCCTTTAATCAGCTTCTGGAATATATCGACATCCATTATAAAGAAGAGCTGAGCCTGGCCTCCTGTGCAGCCGTTCTTTCCATGAGCCAAAGTAACGTGGCTCGTTTTTTTAAAAAATATCTGGATACCAGTTTTACTGCTTATCTGAACGAGGTACGCATGCGGTATGCCAGGGAATTTCTGAAAGCCGGATATCCCATCAAAAAGGCCGCCGACATGGCAGGTTATAATAACCTGAATTACTTTTACAAAATTTTTAAAAACAAATACCAGATGACACCGAAAGAATATTTGGCAGAGCCTTTTTAATTATCGGATTAATTCCTGAAGTACAGATATAAAGATATCCATATCGAGGGGCTTTGAAATATGGGCGTTCATCCCATTCTTTATGGCAGCTTCTTTGTCTTCTTCCAGGGCGTTGGCCGTCATGGCAATGATAGGCAGGTCACGGACGTCTTTCCTCGGCATATTTCGGATAGTCCTGGTGGCTTCATAGCCATTCATGATGGGCATCTGGACATCCATCAAAATTGCATCATAGTAATTTTCTTCCGCTTTTTCCATCATCGCCACGGCATCTGTCCCATCGGGCGCCGATTCCACCAGGAAACCGGCCTCTGTCAGTATCACTTCTGCAATTTCACGGTTCAGTTCAATATCTTCCACCAGCAGGATACGTTTTCCACTAAAATCAGCCAAAGTCCAGGAGGCAGTTTTTTCCTCTTTATCTAAGAGGTTATTGGCAGCCAGCAGGGCGGACTTTAAGTCGGACATAAAGAGCGGTTTTGCACAGAAAGCCGTCACACCGGCAGCCTTTGCTTCTTCTTCAATATCGGACCAGTCATAGGCCGTCAGGATGATGATGGGTGCATCTTCTCCCACAGCGCTTCGGATTTTTCTTGCCGTTTCCACTCCGCTCAGTTCCGGCATCTGCCAGTCGATGATATAGGTGTGGTAGGAATCCCCCTCCTCATATGCCATTTTTGCGCGGTATGCCGCCTCTCTTCCCGACGTGGTCCATTCCGCGCGCATCCCGATTTGCTTCAGCATTTTACTTACGCTGCTGCAGATATTAAAATCATCATCCACCACCATAGCCCGCAGGCCGTGCAGCTCTTTCAGCTGTTCTGCGTTCTTTTTGATATCCTGAAGTTTCAGCGTAAATTCTACTGTAAAGGTACTTCCTTTTCCTATTTCGCTTTCCACAGAGATGGCGCCATTCATCATCTCGACAATATTTTTGGTGATTGCCATACCAAGCCCCGTTCCCTGGATGCCGGATTGGGTGGCGCTGGCTTCCCGTTCAAAGGGTTCAAAAATATGCTCCACAAAATCCGGGGACATACCGATACCATTATCTTTAATGACAAAGATATAGTCGCCGTATCCATGGCGGAATGTGGTTTTTTGTATAATACGGAAGGAAATGGTTCCGCCGGCAGGCGTGTATTTTACGGCGTTACTGAGCAGATTAATAAATACCTGGTTCATTTTCAAGGCGTCCGCGACGACGTCTTCGTTGACAACTTCAAAAGTATCGATGAACAATTCCAGCTGCTTTGCTTTCACCTGCGGCTGAATAATATTTACCAGATTGTGCATCAGTTCGGAAATATTACATTCCTGTTCTTTAATCTGTACCTTTCCGCTTTCGATTCTACTCATGTCCAGGATATCATTGATGAGGCTGAGAAGATGGTTGCTGGAAGAGAGAACCTTCTGGAGGCAGTCGCGGACCTGGTCTTTATTGTCAATATGGCTGACTGCGATGGTGGTAAACCCGATGATGGCATTCATGGGTGTGCGGATATCGTGGGACATATTGGAAAGAAATGTGGTCTTGGCACGGTTGGCATGCTGTGCCTGCAAAAGGGCATCCTGCAAAGCCTGTGTCTGCTCCCGCTGTTTTTGTACCTGTTCTGTGATTTCCTTCGATACAACCATCACCATAATATCATTGGTATCATAATCCTGTGTCATGACAAAGGACTGACGGACACACATCTGATTGTCAGGGGAATCCTGTCCCCAGTATTCAATGATGACTTCTGCCTCCCCTTGTTCAAAACGCTCTTTCAGATAATTGATATTTACTATAGTGCGGTAATCTTCTATGGATTCTGGCAGGACAAACTGTTCCCACCGTTTAAAACATTCTGAAGCAGGGCAGGGAGCTTCCAGTCCTACCCGATTGAGAAGAGAAACCGGTTTTCCGTCGACGGTACGGACCACATCATGTTCAATCAAATCCTGAGTCAAATTAAAATCGAAAGTGGAAAAAGCATTGGAAGCGACGGCAATCCGGTATTGACGCTCTTTCCGGTCGGCAAGGGATATCTCAGCCTGGATGGAGAGCTCTTTTTCCTTGATTTCGGTGATATTCTGGCGGGTAAACAAGACTTTAACAGCCTGCCCCTCTTTTCGCTCCAGGCAGATGATATTGAGGTGGACCCATTCCGTATGGTCGTGATGGGTGACATGGCGTTCAAAACGTAAATCATTATGTTCCGTCAATGCGGTGATGACAGAGTTTTTATCAATCAATATGGCAAATTCCTGGCGGTCACTTTCCTCTGTCATGATGGAACAAAGATATTCTGATAAATCCTGATACCTGCCGCAGATGGGGAGGGTACTGTCCTTCGGGCTGGTTCCGGCCAGGTATTGATAAGTGTCCGTTTCAAAATCAACAACGGCGAAACGGGAAAATAAGGTATTGACGCCGTCAATAATATAACCCATTTCGCGGTTTTTCTGTTCCAGAAGCTTTTTATTCCGGCTGGCCCGGATTAAAAGCATGATGATATAGATGACGAAAAGTGCAATCAGCAAGATTTCCAGCTGGATTCCCACAAGATTTTCATCTTTTATCATGGCCTGGGTCACATTTTTCGGGAATGTCTGTACGAGGACAACGTTGTTTTCGGAAAGATGTATGACACAGATATTATCTGTTTTACTGCCGGAATCGCAGACAAAGGCTCCTTCCCCGCCATTTTTAAAGACGCTTTCTGCGTCGGCAGCTGTCCTTTTATCAATAACCCCTTCTTCCATCAGTGTGTCCAGTAGCAAGGATTCATTCATTTCAGAACTGGAAGAGGCTATCACAAAACCATCGGGCGTACAGAGGAAGACGTCGGCCTCTTCACCGAAATAAGTGGCGGCAAGCATGTTTTTCAGGTATTCTTCCGCCAGGTAGGCTCCCCGCAATACACCGATAATTTCGCCGTCATAATAGACGGGTGCAAAAAAGCAAGCCATGGTTTCATCAAAAAAGTGGCCGTTAAAAATAATGGAGATACCGTTTTCTCCGGCCATACCCCTGGTATAGAAATCACGGTCGGTGACATCGGCGGTCCGCCCGTCGGAAGCATGGTCGATGCCGGAGGCATCCACAAAGAGTAAAGCATCAAATAAGGAATTTTTCTCTATTTCTTCCAGCATTTGAGCGGTGAGCGCCGGCTCAGTCAGGCTTTCTCCCACAAGGGAAGCATAAGTCTGGATCAGGTCAAGGGCGTTATTCAACTTGTCATTGATCTGGGATGCAGTTTGCCTGGCGGCATCTGCTGCGTAATTTTTATTTCGTTCTGTCATGCGTTTGCTGTTTTGCAGTGTATACCAGAAAAACAGGATTACAATGGCTGCCAAAAGAAATAAAACGTATATGATTTCCTGCAGTGACTTTTTCTTTTTCATAAAATTCATCAAACAATCCTCCCGGATAAGGCAGTTTTCATATCCTGCCGCCGCCGTCTCTTTCTATAAAAGTGTAACACAAAATCTTCCGATTCACAATCAGAATATAGAGAGGAAATCAATGGAGGAAAGATGTGAAACTTACGTGAATTCCTGGGGGAAACTATGGAAATTAAAGCTTGTGTCTGTTAAAATGACAATCAGGAAAAGGGAAAGCCGCATGGGAAGGCGGCGGAAGGCGAGGTTGGAATGGAAAAACTGAAAATCCTTGTGGTGGATGATGAGAGCAGGATGAGAAAGTTGGTGAAAGATTTCCTTGTAAAAAAAGATTTTTCAGTTTCAGAAGCGGCAGATGGGGAAGAAGCGCTGGAGCTGTTTTTTTCGGATAAAGGCATCAGTTTGATTATTATGGATGTGATGATGCCTAAAATGGACGGTTATGAGGCAGTGCGGACCATCCGCCAGTATTCCCAGGTGCCGATTATTATGTTGACGGCCAGGGCAGAAGAGAGGGATGAGCTTCTTGGCTTTGAGCTGGGTGTCGATGAGTATATTTCAAAACCCTTCAGCCCTAAAATCCTGGTGGCGCGGGTAGAGGCTATCCTGAGGAGGAGCCTGGCTGTGAAGACAGACAGCATCGAGGTGGGTGGAATCCTTTTAGACAAGGCGGCCCATCAGGTCAGTGTGGATGGGAAACAGGTGGAATTAAGTTTTAAGGAATTTGAGCTTTTGTCTTATTTCGTGGAGAACCAGGGGTTAGCCCTTTCCCGTGAGAATATCTTGAACCATGTGTGGAACTATGATTATTTCGGGGATGCCAGGACCATTGATACCCATGTGAAAAAGCTGCGGAGCAAATTGGGAAAGCAGGGGGAATATATAAAAACCATCTGGGGAATGGGCTACAAATTTGAGGTGGAAAAATAAATGAAACACACCATTCGCTTTAAATATACCATGATTTTGGCCAGTGTCGTGGGCATTGTGATTGCAGCCAGCTGGATTGCCATCAACCTGTGCCTGGAGCCTTATTACCTGCAGCGCAAGCAGAGGACGTTGATTCAGGTACATGAAGAGCTGGGAGAGCGTCTGGCGGTGGACGGTTCTGTGACTTCCGACACAAAAATGTATCTGCGGAGAGTCAAGGAAAACTATAATATTGAAATTTTCTTATGGGATTCGGCGCGGAATGTTATTTATTCTTCCACATCGGGAGATGTTCTGAAAGGGGGAAATAACCTGCTGGCCTATATTCTGGGAGAGAATCAGGCCATTAAAAGGATTGCGGAAACAGAGGAATACCAAATCAATAAAATATATGATAGGGATTTGGGGGCCGATTATATGGAGATGTTTTCCGCTTATCTGGGAGGAAGTTTCTGCCTCATGCGCGTCCCCCTCCAAAGTATCCAGGAAACGGTGCGGATGGTAAATCAGTTCCACCTCTATGTGGCTTTTGGGGTGGCGGCTTCCGGAATTTTAGTGGCATGGTTCCTGACCAAGAATATGACGGCGCCGATTCTGCGTCTTTCCTCCCTGGCGGAGCGGATGGCCAACCTGGATTTCACCGCCAGATACGAAGGGGATGAAAACAGGGAGATCGGAATGTTGGGACAAAGCATGAACCATATGTCCGAACAGCTGGAACAGACCATCCTGGAGCTTAAGGCGGCCAACCTGGAACTGAAACGTGATATCGAACAGAAGGTAAAGATTGATGAGATGCGCAAGGAGTTTCTTTCCAACGTTTCCCATGAGCTGAAAACCCCCATAGCTCTGGTACAGGGATATGCGGAAGGGCTGAAAGAGGGAATCAGCGACGACCCGGAGACGACGGAATGGTACTGTGATGTGATCATTGATGAGGCTTCCAAGATGAACTCCATGGTAAAGAAGCTTTTGGCCCTGAACCAGATTGAGGCGGGAAGAGAACAACTTTCCATGGAGCATTTTAACCTGATCCCGGTCATCAAAGGGATTTTAAATTCCTATCAGCTTTTGATTGAACAAAAACAGGCGGATTTGTTTTTGAAAAGCCCGGAAAGCCTGTATATCTGGGCAGACGAATATATGACGGAAGAAGTCATCCGCAATTATGTGGGAAACGCCTTGAACCATCTGGAGGGAGAAAGAAAGATTTTTATTTTGGTGGAGAAACGGGGGGACAAAGCATATATTCAGGTGAGGAATACGGGACAGCCCATACCGGAGGAAGATATTGAAAGAATCTGGGATAAGTTTTATAAGGTGGATAAAGCGCGGACCAGGGAATATGGCGGGAGCGGCATCGGCCTGTCCATCGTAAAGGCAGTGATGGAATCCCACGGGTGTGGCTATGGAGTGAAAAATGAAGAAGACGGCGTAAGTTTCTTCTGCGAATTTGACTGTAAATAAAAGGCGTGTTATACTGGATAATAATGTCTCCGGCTTTCGGTTAAAGCGGAGAAGGCAGTGGGGAATCGGATATGTTTTTTTGGATTGCGGGAGTCGTCCTGGCAGTTTTTGTATCTGCCATATTGTTTGTTTCCTGGTATGAAAGGAATCATGTGGCAATAAGGGAATATGAGGTGGCATCCGGCGCCGTGGGGGAAGCATTTGACGGCTATACCATGGTGGTGATGGCCGACCTTCACGATAACGGGGCCGGAAAGCGGAACAACAGGATGATGGCTGCTATCCGGCGGATTCATCCGGATGCAGTTATGGTGGCAGGCGATATGGTGATGGCCAGGAAGGGTGTCTGCAGGTATGAGGAGTGTGTGCGTCTGCTGCGGCGCCTGTCATTCCGGTATCCGGTGTATTATGGGCTTGGGAACCATGAAGCCAGGATGGACTGGGAAAAGGAAAACTATGCTTCCGCTTACCGGAAGTGGTATGGGGAAATGATGCGGGCCGGGGTGACGGTCCTTGACAATTTGTCTTTAACCATCAGGGAAGGGAAAGAAGCGCTCACCATCACCGGGTTAAATCTGGACAGGGCCTATTACCGGAAAGTGAAAAAAGTACCCATGGAGACGGGATATCTGGAGCAGGTCCTGGGGGTGGCCAGAAGGGATGAGTATCATATTTTGCTGGCCCATACCCCGGCGTATTTTGATGAGTACGCGGCCTGGGGAGCGGATCTTACATTAAGCGGCCATTACCATGGCGGCACGGTGCGGCTGCCGTTTTTGGGAGGTGTTATTGCCCCTGACTTTGAATTGTTTCCAAAGTGGAGTAGAGGCAGGTATGACCAGGACGGAAAGACCATGATTGTCAGCGGCGGCCTGGGGACACATTCTGTCAATTTCCGCCTGGGAAATATGTCTGAGCTTTTAGTGGTGAGATTAAGACGGGTATCATAACAAAAGGGAAATGAGGATTTGAGATGCAGCCGGTGCTGTCGGTAAAGCTTCAGGTGTTTGAGGGGCCTTTGGATCTGCTCCTGCACCTGATTGATAAAAACAAGGTGAACATTTATGATATTCCCATTGTGGAGATCACCAACCAGTATATGGAGTATGTGAAAGCCATGGACAAGGCGGATCTGGATCTTGTCAGTGATTTTCTTGTGATGGCGGCGACCCTTCTGGATATCAAGTCCAGGATGCTCCTCCCTGCGGAGGTGAATGAGGACGGGGAAGAAGAGGATCCCAGGCAGGAGCTGGTGGAGCGGCTGCTGGAATATAAAATGTATAAATATATGGCGGGAGAGTTGAAGGACCGCCAGGTGGATGCAGAAAGGCTTTTCTTTAAGCCGGAAACCATACCGGAGGAGGTGGCGAAGTACCGTCCGCCGGTTGATTTGGATGAACTGCTCTCCGATGTGACCCTCGTAAAATTAAACCGCGTCTTCCAGGCGGTATTAAAGCGCCAGGAGGATAAAATAGATCCTGTCCGTTCCAGGTTCGGACGTATTGAGCGGGAGCCGTTCCGGGTGTCGGATAAAATCATTCAGATTCTGGATGTGGCAGCGAGGGAGCGTACCTTGAGTTTTTATGGGCTTTTGCAGGCCCAGACAGGAAAAGTGGAACTGGTGGTTACATTCCTGGCAGTGCTTGAGCTTATGAAAATGGGAAGTGTGACTTTGACGGATGCAGGGGAAGATTTTATCCTGGAGGCTTCGGAGGAGCTGATTCATGATACGGGACGGCTGGCAGAGGAGATTGCCGTCAGCATTGATGCATAGAGAAAGCAGGAGTGTATGGAAATCAGAGAAGCGAAAACAATTCTGGAGGCAGTGCTTTTTGCCATGGGGGGCTCTGTGGATTTAAAGTCCCTGGCGGAGTCCATTGGCCAGGATGTGGAAACAACAGGAAAGCTGGTGCGGAGCCTGGCCGACGATTACGAAACCCAGGGCAGGGGTATGAAAATCATCGAGTTGGAACAGGCGTTTCAGATGTGTACCAGGCCGGAATATTATGAAAACCTGATCCGGGTCACAGCCCAGCCGAAGAAATACGTCCTGACAGAAGTACTTTTGGAGACATTGTCCATTGTTGCTTACAAGCAGCCGGTCACCAGGCAGGAAATTGAGAAAATCCGTGGCGTAAAGTCGGACCATGCAGTAAATAAATTAATCGAATATGGGCTGGTGGAGGAGGTGGGGCGCCTCAATGTGCCCGGCCGCCCGTTGCTGTTCGGGACCACAGAGGATTTTTTACGCAGCTTTGGTGTTTCCTCTCTGGAGGAGCTTCCCGCCACATCGCCGGAACAGGTGGAGGAGTTTAAGGCGGAAGCGGAAGAGGAAGCGCAGCTTAAGCTGGATATATAAGGGGAAGATCAGATAAAATAGAGAGACAGGAGGAAGCCCATGAAAAAAATTGGCTTTATCGGCTGTGGAAATATGGCAAAGGCCATGATCGGCGGTATGATAGAAAAAAGGATTTTATTTCCGGAGCAGGTGATCGCCTCAAACAGAAGCAGGGGCGCCCTGGACTATGCGGAAAAGACCTGGGGTATTTTGACGGCGGAGGACAACCGCCAGGTGGTGCGGGAGTCGGAAATGGTGGTTTTGGCCGTAAAACCCCAGTTTTACAGCCAGGTCATCCGGGAAATTAAAGAAGAAGTGACAGATGGCCAGATCATCATAAGCATAGCTCCCGGAAAAACTTTAAAATGGCTGGAAGAACAGTTTGAACGGCCTCTCAAATTGATCCGCTGTAACCCCAATACGCCTGCGTTGGTGGGTGAGGGAATCACTTCCGTGTCGCCGGGAGATCTGGTGACGGAAGAGGAGCTTTCTCAGGTCATGGAAATCCTGAGAAGCTTTGGACGTGCCTCGGTGGTGCCGGAAACCATGAGTGAGGCGGTGATTGCCGTCAGCGGAAGCGCTCCCGCTTATGTGTTTTTATTTATAGAAGCTATGGCTGACGGAGCGGTGTCCTTGGGGATGCCAAGGAAGCAGGCTTATGAATTTGCCTCCCAGGCAGTTTTGGGGGCGGCAAAGATGGTACAGGAGACAGGGCTCCATCCCGGGGAGCTCAAAGATATGGTGTGCTCCCCCGGGGGGACAACCATCCAGGCGGTGCGCGTCCTGGAGGAGCGGGGGCTGCGCAGCAGTGTGATAGAGGCAATGACAGCCTGTGCCGACAAGGCGCGGGGGATGTAACCGGAATAAAAAGTGCAGGGCGGGAAGCCAGGAAGGAGTCAGTATGAAAAAAGTAACAGAAATGACGAAAGAAGAGCTTTTGGAGCTTAAGGACGGACTGGAAAAGCAATATGAAGAGTTTAAGGCGCAGGGGTTAAAGCTGGATATGTCCAGAGGAAAGCCGGGTTCCTCCCAGCTGGATCTGACCAATGGGCTTCTTGGGGCCCTGGACGATTATCACACGGAAGCAGGTGTCGATGCGAGAAATTATGGAGTATTGGATGGGATACCTGAAGCCAAAAAGCTGTTTTCCGACTTGTTGGGAATCCCGGCAGAAAAGATCATCGTGGGGGGAAGTTCCAGCCTGAACCTGATGTATGACGCGATGGTAAGGCTCATGTTGTTTGGAACCCAGGGGGGAAAGCCCTGGAAAGATGTGGAAGGGATTAAGTGGCTCTGTCCAAGCCCCGGGTATGACCGTCATTTTGCTGTGACGAGAGAACTGGGACTGGAAATGATTCCTGTACCCATGAAGCCGGACGGCCCGGATATGGATGTGGTGGAAAAACTGGTGGCGGAGGATGAAACCATCAAAGGAATGTGGTGTGTTCCCCTCCATTCCAACCCTATGGGCGCATGTTGTTCCGACGAGACGGTGGAACGCCTTGCTTCCATGAAAACGGCGGCAAAAGATTTCCGTATTTTCTGGGACAATGCTTATGGCGTCCACCATATTTATGAAGATGTCGCCCTCAAGGATATTTTAAAGGCTGCAGCAGCCCATGGGAATGAAGACAGGATTCTTTATTTCTTCTCCACTTCAAAAATCACTTTCCCCGGCGCGGGAGTTTCCATCGTGGCATCCAGCCTGGATAATATCGCGGAGATCAAAAAGCATATGACCATCCAGACCATCGGCCACGACAAGCTGAACCAGCTGCGCCATGTGAAGTATTTTAAAAATGCCGACAATATCCGTGCCCACATGAAAAAACTGGGGGAGGCTTTGAGGCCAAAATTCGATATGGTGCTCAATACCCTGAAAGAAGAGCTGGGAGACACGGGGCTTGCTTCCTGGGTGACTCCGAAGGGCGGTTATTTTGTGGCCTTGGATACGCTTCCGGGATGCGCAAAAGAGACGGTAGCCCTGGCAAAGGAAGCTGGGGTCACCATGACGGGAGCCGGCGCCACCTGGCCTTATGGAAAGGATCCGAAAGACAGCAATATCCGTATTGCACCTTCATATCCGACCCTGGAGGAGCTGGACAAGGCAATCCATTTGTTCTGTCTGTGCGTGAAGGTGGCAGGTGTGAGGAAGCTCCTGGCGGAGAAATAAAGATAGCAGCAAAAGCGGCTATAAAGGGAGGACGAGACAGCAATGTTTGCAGAGAAAATGGTGGAACTTGGAAGCAAGCGCTCCACAATCCGTGAGATTTTTGAATTTGGAAATAAACGTGCGGCTGAGATCGGCAGGGAAAATATTTTTGATTTCAGCCTTGGAAACCCCAACGTGCCGGCGCCCCGGTCCGTCAGCGATACCATTGTGAGGATGGTGATGAATGAGGATGCGGCGGCGCTCCACGGCTACACCAGTGCCCAGGGTGACGCGGCAGTGCGAAGCCGTCTGGCTGCTTCCATCAACGAAACCCATGGCACCCATTTCACCGGGGACAACCTGTATATGACAGTGGGGGCTGCCGCCTCTTTATGTGTCTGCTTTAAGGCCCTTGCAGAAGAGGGGGACGAGTTTATCGGGTTTGCGCCCTATTTCCCGGAATACAAGGTGTTTGCAGAGGGAACCGGCGCAAAATTCAAGGTGGTTCCGGCGGATACGGACCGTTTCCAGATTCATTTTGACGCTTTTGAGAAATTGTTGAACCCGAAGACAAAGGCAGTGATTGTCAATTCCCCCAATAACCCCTCCGGTGTCGTCTATTCGGAGGAGACGATTCTTCGGCTGACGGCCATTTTGAAGGAGAGGTCCAAAGCGTACGGCCATCCCATTTACCTGATCGCCGACGAGCCATACAGGGAGATCGTTTTTGACGGTGTAAAAGTGCCGTATCTCACAAAATATTATGACAACACTTTTGTGTGTTATTCTTACAGCAAGTCTCTGTCCCTGCCGGGGGAACGGATTGGTTATATTGTGGTTCCGGACGAGATGGAGGATGCGAAGAGCGCTTACGCGGCAGTCTGCGGCGCTGGGCGGGTACTGGGCTATGTCTGCGCTCCGGCTTTGTTCCAAAAGGTGGTTTCTGAGTGTGCCGGACAGACTTCCGACGTCGAAGTCTACCAGAAAAACCGGGATTTGCTTTATAGCGGCCTGACCTCCATGGGCTACAGCTGTGTAAAGCCCCAGGGGGCCTTCTACCTGTTTCCCCGGGCTCTGGAGTCGGATGCCTACGCCTTCTGTGAGAGGGCAAAAACACTGGACCTGCTTTTGGTGCCCGGCGACGATTTCGACTGTCCCGGCCATGTGAGGATCGCCTACTGCGTAAAGACGGAAATGATCGAGAGATCCTTGGCGGCTTTTGAGAAGCTGGCGAAGATGTATCAATAAAAAGGACTCCTGCGAAACAGGGTTCTCCGCAATCTGCGTTCCTCCAGAAGGCGTTTGTTGTATAGGGAACGAATCTGATTGTGCAATTTGACGACAGCCCTCCTTTTTTCAGACAGAATTCAACGTATCTGAGTGGAAAAAGGAGGGTTGTCTTACGTTTCAGATATTTTTGCAATGGATTTTTTACGGGAGGTGATACCGGATGAAGAGAATACTGATTGTTGAGGACGAAGAACATATCGCCAATTTAATAGAAACGTATCTTGTGACAGAAGGGTACCATTGTATTTGCGCCTTTGACGGGAAAGCAGCGGCAGATCTTATTGAAAAAGAAAAATTTGACTTGATTCTGCTTGATATCATGCTGCCGGAGATTAATGGATATGAATTGTTGGAGTATATTAAACCCCTGGGAGTACCGGTGATTTTTCTGACAGCAAAAAATAAAGTAGACGATCTAATAAAAGGCTTGAAATTGGGGGCGGACGATTATATTTCTAAACCTTTTCAAATAGGAGAATTGCTCGCTAGAGTGGAAGCAGTACTCAGAAGGTACGGAAATGTGGAAAAGAATCTGTTTCTTGGCGATGTGGAGGTTGAAATTAAATCCAGAGTGGTATATAAAGCAGGCGTACCGGTGGAGTTGACCGTCAAGGAATTTGATCTTCTGGTGGAATTAATGCAAAATAAAAATGTCGCATTATACAGAGACAGACTTTATGAAAAGGTATGGGGGGAAGCATATGTGGGCGATACCCGTACTCTGGATTCCCACATCCAACGGCTTAGGAAAAAATTAGGTTGGGACAATTATATAAAGACCGTATTCCGAGTAGGGTATCGGCTGGAGGATGGGGAATGAAACTGTTTCATAAGATATTCATTTGCTTTGTGGTTTTGTTTGGAATTGCTTTTCAGGTGGCGGGCTATTTGCTGATTAGTTTCTCCTATGAAAAGGTGGTTGAACAAGAAAAGAGGTTCGCTGTACAGGAATTCCAACATAACAAGTATATTATGTTGTCTGTCTTATATTCAGATTCGGGGATGGCTGTAGATAATAAAATTGATTTTAATGGTTATGCAGACAATTTTTCAGTTCCGGTGGCTATTTATGGAACAGACGGAAGCTGCATCTATTCGAATTTGTCAGTGCCATTTGAGCCAGTGGGATTGGATGAAATAGAAGATAGTTATGTCGCATATCAAATCAACCGTACAGCGACAGAGAGTTATATTTTGGTATCTGGTCTTGTTAGCCAGAATGAAGCAGAAATGTATCTGGTGACAGAGCGCGACGTAAGTAGTGTAGTAAACAGCGAGAATAGCATGATTTCTTATTTTCAGAAAATTTATTTATTGATTATATGTTTTGGGTTTCCTGTTATCTTATTACTGTCAAACTTGTTGGTACATTCTATTAATAAGGTAAGTAAAGCTGCAAAGAGGATTGCAGAAGGAAGATATACTGAGAGGATTGAGACATCCTCAAAGGATGAAATCGGAGAGCTGGCCGCCAACTTTAACCATATGGCTGAAAACATCGAAGAAAATATGGCGGAGTTATCTAATCAGGCGCAGCAGAAAGAAGAATTTGCGGCAAATTTTGCCCACGAACTGAAGACACCTCTGACTTCAGTAATCGGATATGCCGATATGCTGTATCAGAAAAACCTGCCAAGAGCTCAGGTAAAAAAAGCGGCGGAGTATATTTTAAATGAAGGTATGAGGTTGGAAGCATTGTCTTTGAAATTGATGGATTTATTTGTGATGGACAAACAGGTTTTTTCTCTGGAAGAAATGTCTGTTAGGGAAATTTTTGAGAATCTAAAGCAGGGGATCGAGCCTATCTGCGCGAGCTGCGGAGTGCAATTTCATATGAAAGTGGAGGATGGAAGGATTAAAGTGGATTATGACTTATTCAAATCCATTATATTAAATTTGGTAGACAATTCCATAAAAGCAGATTGTAAAGACATATGGATTGCAGGAGATGCAAAAGGCGGTATTTACCGAATTTGTTTGGAAGATAATGGAAAGGGGATTCCTCCGGAAGAATTAGGACGGATTACGGAGGCTTTCTATATGGTTGATAAGTCAAGGGCAAGAAAACTGCATGGAGCAGGATTGGGGATGGCGCTTGTGTCTAAAGTCATTGATATTCATGGAGCCAGGATGAAAATAGAGAGTGACGGAAAGAACGGAACGAAAATCACCTTAAGTTTTATGCAGAAGGGAGAAAATGAAAGATGAAAAAAGATACCTTTTTGGAAAGGCCGCATGGCCATAGTGGGGTACACGAAGGGTATAAATATACGTTTATCTCCCTGATACTTGCTATTCTATTTATCATTGGAAGTATGATAGCCATGAATTATATACTTAAGCTCAGGGAAACAAAGCTGTTGACACAAAGGGGAGGTATAAAAGTGGAATCACCTGTCCGGGAATGGGAAGGTAGGGAAAATAGTGAGGAAGGCGTCGGCGATCATATCAATGATAAAAAGAATCCCCTTTCCATGAAGCAGATAGAGGAGGCTGTAAAGAGTTGGAATAATCGTATTGGGGTAATATTGCATGAACAGGTGGCTGGCCAGATTTCAATGGAGGAAGCAATCGAAAATGGAAAAAAGTGGTTGTACGAGATGGAAATAGTAGGTGCAAAAGAGGGGGTTTCTTTCGGGGTAAGCGCAAAGCTGGGTGTAGGCAGGCAAAAGGAGGATACCGGAGAGCGGGAGGCATATTTTAGCTTTTGGACTGTGACATATTCCAACCAATCTATGAATGCAGTGCTATATTTGAATGCTGTCACGGGGAACGTATGGGGGGCGGAAATCAAACAATATGAAGAACAGTCAAAGGAATCATCTGATGATGGATTGCAGCGTTTTGTGAAACTGGCTGGTTTGCAGGCAGCGGATGATGTTCCATCCATAATTGATTCCAAAGAAACCGAATCCACAATTACAATAAAAGGAAGCCAGTTGTATGCACAGGAATGGTCGTATGCTATGGCAATCCAATTTGAAAATGGTTATGAATACATTGCTTATCAATTATTGGTAAAGTAGAAGTAAAAATTACAACTATAACGAAACTATATTACAATTTTGACACAACTTTACCGAAAGTAAGTCGCAACATCCAGATAGAATATAAGTATTCCGTCTGGGTGTTTTTTTGTCGTATGGGCTTCCCACACCCGAATCCTATACGACAAAAATCCCTCCGGGGGAAGCGCAGTTCGCGGAGAGTAGAATACGGAGGTAAAGGAATGGAGTCAGGGATGGAATTGCAGGCAGAACACCTGTGTAAGTCTTATGGAAAAAAAGAAGCGTTAAGAGATGTGAATTTTAAGCTGGAGCAGGGGGTGTATGGTCTTTTGGGTGAAAACGGCGCAGGGAAAAGTACGCTCATGAGAATTCTCACCACGGTAGATTTTCCAAGCGGAGGAAGCGTCTTTTGCGGTGGAAAAAACATATTCCAGATGGATGAGTATTACCGTGGCTTAATCGGATATATGCCGCAGGACTACAGCGTATATCCCGGTTTCACGGCGACGGATTTTCTGAATTATATGGGTACGTTGAAGGGAATTCCGGCAGATAGGTTAAAAGCAAAGATACCGGAAGTACTGGAATTTGTCAATCTGTCGGATGTCGCGAACAAGAAAGTTCGGACTTTTTCCGGGGGAATGAAAAGGCGGATCGGAATTGCACAGGCCATCTTAAATGATCCTGAGATCCTGATACTGGATGAACCGACAGCGGGGCTCGATCCCAAGGAGAGAATCAGATTCTCCAATATACTCAGCAACATGGCAAAGGAGAAAATCATACTGCTTTCCACGCATATCGTGTCGGATATAGAGGCCATCGCAAACCAGCTGATCATGATCAACAGAGGAGAGATCACAGAAACCGGCAATGTTGACGATCTGGTACAGAGAGTGGCGGGTAAAGTATGGGAGGCAACCGTCACGCAGGATATGATGAATTACGTAAATGCAGAGCGGGCGGTCATCCATATCAAACAGGCCGGTAAGGGTATTCAGGTCCGTTTTGTGGGGGAACCTTTTTCAGACACGCTGTGCAAGCCTGTGATTCCCACGCTGGAAGACTATTATATATATGTCAATGAAAATAAAAAGGAGTGATGAGATGAGAAGAAATCATGGAAAGCGAATGGCGGCAGGGATGTTGCTTCTGGTATTTCTGGCAGGCTGCGGCCAAAATGGCAATGTGGCAGATAGAGGGAAGGTTTCTGAAATTGCAGACAACGGCGGATATGATGACGGCAGCGGATACAATGCGGGGGGACAGAAAAGCCGGAATGACACAAAACCGGAGCAGCCGGGGGAGAACAAAAACAGCCGGCCGCAGGCGGCGGCATCGGAGGATGATCTCGAGAAAGAATTGGCGGCATACCGGGAGGAGAGGAAAAACGGGGAGATCGTCAAGGGAGATTATGTTTTTGCATGCCTTCCGAATGAAGAGAACTATAAGTATGGGGTTGGTATGTTCCATGACACAGGACTTGACAGCAGGGAATTGAATCTGGTATGGGAGACGGCGTCGAAGTATGTGGAAGAGACGCTTGGTTTGGATGGCGAAGTGTGGAACTGTGCGGATCCGCGGATGATGGCCATTTATGAGGATGAAGATAAAGGGGTTGCGGATGGGTATGACGCGGAGAACATATTTCTCTGCGAATATGAGAAAGACGGAAAGTGGCATTATCTGATCATCGTCAGGGAGAAAAAGGGAGCTGACTGGAAGGTGCTGTATCACGGCGACACCTATAAGACGGATTAACGTGACGGAGGCGATAAAAATGAAGAGGCAGATATGGATGGAATACCGGAAGCTGTGGAACAAGGTTTCCGCCGTGGCGGTCGTTTTCATGTGCGTCACGGCAATACTCCACGTTCTCGTGTATCTGAACCTGCAGTACCGGTCCATAGACAAAAATGGGAAAATTATGGAAGGCCTTGCGTCTTACCGGGCCCTTAAGGAGGCATCGGAGGATCTGGAGGGAGTCATGGACGGGGAGTATCTCCGGAAGCTGAAAGACAGTTACGACAACAGCTTTGAAAAGGAATATCTGGCTGAACACAGGGGATTTTTGGGGACAGCCGGCATGACGAAGTATGATGTCCCGAATTACTGTGTCAATTACGCTTATTTTGGGCCGTATATGACAAACGGAAATGATAAGGTGGGGCTGGATTACGAATTCCTGGAATCGGAGGAGAGCTTCTATAGGGCATATAAGGAAGCGGTCAAGGAGAGCCTGGCGGAGGACGGCCTGTATTCGGAGGAACAGCTGGTGGTCCTGAATGAAAAGGCGGACAACATGAGGACGCCTTTTACCACCGGATATGCCCAGGGACTGTTTAATCTCATGACCTGGTTTAACTGGGATTACAGCCTGGTGTTCTTTGTGCTGGCATTTGCGCTGGCCGGCCTGTTTTCAAAAGACAATACCGGAGGCGTTACGGAGCTTACGCTCTCCTCCAAATATGGAAGGGGCAGGAACCTGAACGCGAGATGGATTGCGGGAAATTTATTTTCGGCCAGCGTGTATCTAATCTACCTTGCCGTCCAGATTTTGGTAAACGGAGCCGTCGGCACCCTGGCCGGATGGAATTTGTCTGCGCAGATGTTATGGTGTAGCTGCCTGTATGATATGACGCTGGGGGAGGGGCTTCTCATCATGTTCTTTGGCGGTCTTTTGGGCGCGCTTGTCATCGGGAATGTCGTCATGCTGTTCTCGGTCAGACTCAAAAACGGAAAGCTTGCCGCCGTCCTCGCCGTCATAGCGGTATTGTTGATCAGGAGGACGGGAAGTATGGAGGGTCTGTATGGCACCATAGAGGTGCTCAGCCCGATGCATTTCGGGAAAAGCAGCCTGATCTGGATGTACCGGTTTGTCGGGAATATGGCGGTTCCCTGTTTTGTTGTGGTTTCTGTCGTGGCCGTGTTTTATGTGGCAGTCCTCTACACCGGCGTGAGACTGTCTTACAAAAAATATCATGTCAATTAATGGAGATGCTGGAATGAGGATTACATTATTAGAGTGTAAACGGATGACGGGCAGGATGGTTCTTCTGGGATTTCTGGCGTTTGTCCTTATTGCTTCCTTTTACGACTGCCGTAGAAATCTGACCAGGTATTCTGTTGAACTGGGGATGAGGTGGAAGGAGCATCTGGCGGAGGCCCGAAAAGTTTCTGAAGGGCTTTATCTCGACAGGGAGTGTCTGGAAAACCTGCGGGAGGATGCAAACTGGTATGGCTGTCTGAACAGAGAAAATATCATGGAACTGGTGCGTAGCAACTACGAAGGAAAAACTTTGGAGGAATTGTCGGATGAGGAATTGGGGCGCTTTTTCCAGACAAGGATCCGGACAATCCATGAAAATCTCATGCAGGATGCAGAAAAGGGATACACAGATGAGGAAATAGAAAATTTCATGGATAAAGCGGAAGCATTGCCTGTTTTATCCATGGGATATGCGGAAGGGTGGAAAGCGCTGGGAGAAACGATGGGGAAGTTTGTCTTTCTGCTTGTCATCGTCATATCGGCTCTGGTACTGCAGTTGTTTGGGCGTGACCCGTCGGTACAGATGGAGGAGATGGTGCGCTCCAGCAGATACGGAAAGCGGCAGCTTGACAGGGCCAGGGTCCGGGCGGCTTATTTGACGGCGACAGCTCTCTATGTGTGCGGCATGGCGGTCTATGCTGTCATTGTCATGTGGCCCTTTGGATTTGACGGGGCGGGACAGCCCATCCAGAGCAATGTAAGGACATTTTACTCCCTCTGCAACCTGACCTATATACAGCAGTTTTTGTGGAATCTGTTTCTTGGGTATGTGGCACTGCTCTTCATGGTCAGCCTGGCGCTGGTTATCACGATCTTTTTAAAGGGTATTTTGGCCAGCGGGTCGGTCATAGCGATGTTTATGGTGATGCTTGTGATTTTTAACCAGATGGACCTTTACCCGGTAAACCACTGGTTCACGAATTTTATGCCTGCGAGAATGACGGATTTCTGGCATTTTTATGTGGAAAATGAGTTATACAGAATTTATGGATTTCACATCTCCTGTATGAGCTTCAGCGTTACCGTGTCGTTACTTTTATCTGGAGGTCTTCTGGCGGCCGGGTTTACAGCGCTGCATATGTATAGAAAAAAGGGTATATCTTGTTTGCAGGCAGTTTAAGTACAAAAAAGAGGGGTGTTGCTCAGCAGATTATTCATCTACTTTTGCAACATCCCTTATATTTCTGGAGATTCGCCCCTCACCCACAGTCCTTCAATAAAAAAGACAGCCGCAAACGGCGGCAAATATGATCAGGGAAATGGGAGACAACTCCTTTTTCCTGAACTTTCGATACAGGAAGATGGCGGCGGCCAAAAGCAGAAAAATCGCACATGCCGCCAGGTCTATGGAAGAAGAGTTTATACATATTGAGAATGCCATATAGGTGCCAGTGGCAAGGATAACCCCCATCAAGCAGGGCTTGACCCCCTTCAGTACGGCCTGCACATAAGTCCTTTTCAGGATATTCTGAAACAGAATTGTAATAATCAGTATGACGACAAAAGATGGAAAGACAACGCCGACAGTGGCCAGGACAGCCCCCAAACCCCCCGCTTGCCTGCTTCCTATATAAGTGGCCATATTCACCATAATGGGCCCGGGCGTAGATTCACTGAGGGCAACCAGATTGGCAAACATTTCTGCATCTGCCCAGTTGTTTGCAATGACCACATCTTGAATGAGGGGAATAGCTCCATATGCGCCGCCGAAGGAGAACAGCCCTATTTTTAAAAAGGAAAGTAGTAATTCGATATATATCATTGTCCGCCCCTTCTATCTTTTGATTTTTTTGGGAACCCCAAAAGGGCGAACCCTGCAAGTCCGCTACACATAACAAAATATATGGTAGAAATGTGGATACCGGCAATATTCAATGCCAAAACAAGGAAGAAAAAGAAAACAATAATCGGTATCTGGATTTTTTTGCAGGTAGATTTTAAAATAATCTTTTTAATCATCTTTATGGCGGCCTGTATGATCAAAACAGCAACCGCTATCCGTACCCCCCGGAAAGCTTTTGAAATAATTGGAATTGTCAAAATACTCTCAAAAAAATTTGAGATGACAAAAAGTAAAAGAAAAGACGGAAGCATCATTCCGGCTGTTGCCAAGACAGCGCCCCTCATGCCAGCGACTTTATATCCCGTATATGTTGCACAGTTTATCGCAATGGGCCCCGGAGTAGATTCCGCAATTACGGTGATATCCATAAGCTCGTCGGATGTCAGCCATTTTTTCTTTTCAACACATTCGTGGTCGAGCAGAGCAATCATGGCATAGCCGCCGCCGAAAGTAAATGCCCCTATTCTGAAAAATGTTAAAAATAAATCGGTTATCCGTTTCATTGGCGGCCATTCCCTCAAATGTTTATTCCCTGTCATCCAACCTGATATATTCCTTGTGGCGTCCCACGTATTTGTAGGCGGGACGGATGATTTTGCTGGAATTCACCAGTTCCTCGATGCGGTGGGCGCACCAGCCGGAAATCCTGGAGATGGCAAAAATGGGGGTGAACAGCTCATTGGGCAACCCCAGCATATTGTAGACAAAGCCGCTGTAGAAGTCCACGTTGGCACAGATGGCCTTGTGGAGGTTCTTCTGCTCAGAAAGCAGCTTGCAGGCAAGACGCTCTACATTTGTATAAAGCTTAAACTCATCAACGCGGTCTTTCTCCACCGAAAGGGCTTCTGCGTATTTTTTCAGGATCACGCATCTGGGGTCGGATTTTGTATAGACGGCATGCCCGATGCCGTAAATCAGGCCGCTCTGGTCAAATGCCTCCTTGCGCATAAGTTTCTGCAAATATTCGCTGATGGCGTCTTCATCGGACCAATCAGATATATGGCTTTTCAGGTCGGCAAACATGTTTTGGACTTTTAAATTGGCGCCGCCGTGCTTGAATCCCTTTAAGGATCCCAAAGAGGCGGTGACTGCCGAATAAGTGTCTGTCCCGGTGGAAGATACCACATGGGTGGTGAAGGAAGAATTGTTTCCGCCGCCGTGCTCCGCATGGATGACCAGGGCAACATCGAGAACACGCGCCTCCAGCTCCGTGTATTTTCCGTCGGGCCTAAGGAGCCTCAGGATATTTTCCGCAGTGGAAAGCTGGGGCTTGGGATTGCGGATCACAAGGCTTTCATCCAGATGGTAATGACGGTAAGCCTGATAAGCATATACGGAAATCAAAGGGAACTGGGCAATTAAATGGAGCGACTGGCGCAGTACGTTGGGTATGGAAATATCATCGGGATTTTTATCGTAAGTGTAAAGGGTCAGCACACTTTTTTGCAGGGAATTCATGATATCCCGGCTGGGCGCTTTCATGATAATATCCCGGACAAAGGTGTCGGGCAGGTTCCGGTAGTGGCCCATCAAATCCAGGAATTCATCCAGCTGCGCGCGGGAGGGAAGGGAACCGAAAAGGAGGAGGTAAGTAATCTCCTCAAATGCAAATTTCCGTCCGCGGACATCCTGAACCAGGTCTTTGACATTGTACCCCTGGTAATAAAGCCGCCCATCCACAGGCACTTTCTTTCCATTGACAGAGTCGAAGGCAATCACATCGGAAATTTCAGTGAGGCCGGTCAGGACACCTTTTCCGTTGGATTCACGTAACCCCCGTTTCACATCGTATTCTGTGTAGAGATTCAAATCTATGCGATTGGAATTTTTACAATATTCCACCAACTGATCCAGACGGGCATCAAAGGCAGAGTCGGCAGGGTTTGTTTTTTCAGTATCGAACATAGAAAAAAACCTCCTTCATTGAAAATCATTATTTATACTTTATCAGGATTTTCAGAATAAGGCAATCCCTGTTGCTGTTTTTGGGCGTTTTTCTCTAATTTATGATAAAATAGAGAAAAAAATTAGGAATAAATCCTAGGGGAAATTTATTTTTTATGCAAGGAATGAGAATTTTTGTTGTCTATATAGATGAAAGGCCTTTACATAACAAAGGGGGAAGAGAAAAGTGAACGACAACAAAATTATTGCGTTGTATTGGGAGCGTTCCGAGTATGCGATCACTGCCACTGCGGAAAAATATGGGAACTTCTGCCATACCATTTCTTATAATATTCTGCACAACCATGAAGATGCGGAGGAATGTGTGAACGACACGTACCTGGGGGCGTGGAAATCCATACCGCCCCAGTATCCCGACAGGCTGTCCGCTTATCTGGGGAGAATTACACGCAACCTCTCTCTGAACCGGTTCAAACGGTACACGGCGGAAAAGCGCGGACTGGGACAGGCTGCGCTTGCTCTGTCGGAGCTGGAAGAATGTATCCCTTCTGCAAAAAGTGTGGAGGAAGAAGTGGAAGAGAAAACTTTGGTGAAAATAATCGAAGACTTCCTTTACGCAGCGCCACCGCAAAAACGGAATATCTTTATCCGCCGCTACTGGTACATGGACCCTGTCAAAAAAATTGCGTCCATGTACGGGATGAGTGAGAGCAAGATTACTTCCCTGCTTTTCCGCATGCGGAGAGAACTGAAAAAGTATCTTGAAGAGGAGGGCGTTACTCTATGAAAAGTGAAAAACTTTTGGATGCCATTGGAAAAATTGATGAAGAGCTGGTGGATGGCGCCGGCCGCAGCAGAGAGGCAAATATGGAAAATAAGAAGAAATACCGCTGGAAAATGTGGGGGGCATTGGCGGCCTGCCTGGCGGCAGCCGTCATAATCGGAACCTACTTCCTTCTGAAAGAGACGTCTGGCGAAGGAGGGCCGGAAGGCAGCCAGGTAGCGGAGGAAAACGGGATGGGAGGAGATGGGTCTGGTAATCATGCGGCGCAAGTGGAAGGTACACAGGAAGCCACACAGGAAGAGAGCGGTTCAGGAAGCGCAGAGCCAGGTGAAAACGCACCGGAAAATTCCAAACCGGATCCTGAGACGCAGGACCTCCCGATGATTGCCATGGGAGATATCCTGAATGAAGGAATGGGATTTGAGGGGTATCAGGTGCATGATATATCAGAGCTTGTAAACGCAAATCCCTGGAACGAAGAGGTGGAACTGGACACCCTTCCTGTCTACAAAAATCCACGGATCTATGATGAACATTTTTTCGTCACCAATCCTGACACCGACGGGATGACAGCGCGGTTGTTGAATGTGGCCGAGAGCTTAGGGTTGGATACGGGAAATCTGGAGATGGGGGATAATGCCCCGGATGCGGAAGCGGAGGCGCAGATCAGGGAAAAACTGTCCGATGAAGATGAAGAGTTTGTGGAGGCCTATCTGAAACCTACGACAATCACGGCAAAACAAGGCGACATTGAACTGCAGGTAGATCAGAGGATGGTGGTGGACGTCGGTATTTATCCTGCCGTTTCCCTTCCGGATGAATACCATTTCACTTACGATTCTTCTTATGAAGAGATAGCGGCGGCGGCGGAGTATCTGAAAGGCCAGTATCGGGATTTCCTCCAGATGGCAGAACCGCGGGCCAATATAGAGGGAGGAGATTATAGCTATAGCGGGAAGCGGATGCATTATAGACTGGAGTTTTTTGACGCATCCGGGAGCATTGAGGATCAGATCATTAATTATAACTTCAATAAAACTATTTTTTGGTATGATGAAGAGGGGAAGCTGGGTGGTATCAGCGTTTACCGGCCGGATCTGTCGGAAAAGGCCGGAGATTATCCGGTCATTTCGGTGAAGGAGGCGAGGGAGCTTCTGCTCAATGGAAATTACATCACCACAGTGCCTTATGAGGTGTCCGATGAGAAATACATCGCAAAGGTGGAGCTGGTGTACCGGGATGACACTTATTCCCAGTATCATATCCCTTACTACAAATTTTACCTGGAACTTCCCGAAGAAAAACGGGAGCACGGGCTGAAAGATTACGGCGCGTATTACGTGCCGGCCATTGAAGGAAAGTATATCTCCGATATGCCGGCATGGGACGGAAGCTTCAACTGAAGGTAAAGGTGTTGCAAAATCCTGAAATTTATTATATGCCCGGCGCCGCCTCCTGTCTTTGCTTTCGTCCACGTTGATTTTTAGGTTTTGTTGCGCCGCTTATTGCCACCAGTCGCCGCTTCCATAAAAGCTGGTCAGCGGGACTGCTGCCACTATGCTCACAAAACCTGCAAAATCTGCCTATCGGACAAAAAGCAAAGACAGGAGGCGGTGCCGGGTAGGAATAAATTTCAGGATTTTTGCGACACCTTAAGCGTAAGGTTTCTTCCGGAATCCATAGTATATAGGTGAGGCGGAAAGGGGGGAAGTTTTTGGAAGATGAAGAGATTATAGAACTTTTTAATGCCCGCTCGGAACAGGCCATCGCAGAGCTTTCGGAAAAATACGGGCCATTTTGCAGGAAGATAGCAGGAAATATCCTGGGGAACAGCCGGGACGCCGAAGAATGTGTGAATGATGCCTATCTGGGAGTATGGAAAAGGATACCGCCGGAGAATCCCAAGCCCCTGTCCGCGTATCTTTTTAAGATTGTGCGGAACCTTTCGATTGCCAGGTATCATGCCAATACAGCGAAGAAGAGGAATAGTTTTTACGATGTGGCTCTGGAGGAGCTGGAGGGGTGCCTGGAATCTTCCGCGACGGTGGAGGAGGAAATTTCTGTCCGGGAACTGTCGCGATTGTTGGATTTATTCCTGAAAAGGGAGAGCAGGGAAAACAGAATCATGTTTGTGCGCCGTTACTGGTATTCGGATTCTGTCCTGGAGATTGCCGGGAAGTTTGGAATCAGCGAAAATAATGCCTCCGTACGGTTATCCAGGATTCGGAACAGGCTGAGAAAGTTTTTGCAGAAAGAAGGGTATATAATATGAAGAGAGAGGACATATCCAAAGCGGTGAGCGGTATCAGCGCCCATTATATTGAGGAGGCGGGAAACGGTAACTATGCGGAAAAGAGAACCTTTCTCTTATTCCTCCGAAAACCGGTTTTTCTGACAGCCATGGCGGCATCAGCTCTTCTTTTTATCGCTATCTGGAGCATCCGCACCTTCTTTTTCTCTTCCGGTATGGTGGTGTATGCGTATACTTACGGGACAGAAGAAAAACTTACAAAGGCAGGAGCTGTGATTCATACGGGAACCATTGACGATGGGGGAGAGCAAAAAGGGCATCCCCTGATGTTTTATCTTTCAGGGAAGAACATTGAAAGTGTGCGGTTTTCCTGTAAAAACCAGAAACTTTCTTTTACGGACTGGACGGAAGAAAGGGAGGAATATGGTCTGGCCGGAAACTTTACAATCCCCTATGGGGAGGATGAGGGGGAATATGATTATCTGACTGTGGATTGGGTGCCCGAAGGAACAATAAAAAGGCTTCATGAAGGCAGCGCCATCGCGGAACTTCCAGAAGATCTTAAGGAAGACCTGATTGTGATGGAAATTACATTCGCAGGCGGGAAAAAGGCCGTGAAGGCCATCCGTGTATCGCTCCTGGAGGATGGAACCTTCTTTGCCGCTTTTGATGATTATGAGATCAGTCCTTCCGATACCTTTGTAAACCACGCCGATGCCATGACGTTGCGGGAACGTTCCCAGGCAGAGCTTTCCCGGATGAAGACAGAGAAAGAAATGGCTTTAGAAACACTGGAAAACGGCACGGAAAAAAATCCTGCATTTGAGCCGGAAAAACAGGTGGATTTTGCGGCGCGAAAAGCGGCAGAAGAATATTATGGGGGAACAGTGTTTGAAGTGATCTCCATGGAGGTTTTGAAAAACGGGGAAGAAGAAATTGTTTTTTCAGTATGTGTGAGTAAAGACGGAGTCATACAGGAACCAAACAGGAGTATTGTCTTAGAGAAAAATGACGCGGGATGGGAAGTCGTCAACGAAGGATATTGAAGAAGTATCCCACGGCGGAGCGCCCTTTGAGTCCGACACAGACACGTTGATTTTTTGATTTTACTGCGCCGCTTATTGTGGCCGGCCGTTGCTTCCATAAAAACTGGTCAGCAAGGCCGACCACGCTAGTGTTCTGTCTGGATTATATCTGACGAAACTCCGCAGAATATTCGCTCATCGGCAAGGCGGATTTTCGACGGCGTAGCGGTGGCTACGGATAGAAAATTCAACGCAGCAGATGAGCGAAAAGACAAGGAGGTTTGGCCGAATATAATCCAGACAGAACACTAGCCGCAATAAAATCTGCAAAATCTGCCTATCGTCTGTGTCAGAATCAAAGGGCGCTCCGCCGTGGGGATACTTATGCAATAGCCAGGAAAGGCTGCCGTGTATCTTGTTCTGCCACAGGTGCTTCTGGTTTAGCTGCCGTGGTGGTGCGGGTGGTGCCGCCGGAAACATAAGGCTTTCCGCACTCAGGGCAGATGGAAGTGTGCAGGGATACGCTCTGGCTGACTACCTGGCGGTCTTCCCGCTCTGCTTTGGCCTGTTCGCGGAATACGTGCTCCATTTCATGACCACGTACAGTTGCAGCAGCCTGTTCCGGGGCGATGTGGGCGGCTGTTTTGAATGATACCCCCATATCGTTGGAACCATCTTTATATTTGCGCTCTTCACAGGTCTTGCATTTTCCTTCTTCTGAAGCGTCCTGGGCGCTTTCCGCGTCTGAGACAGCTTCCTTTTGATTGGAAAGTTCAGGGGCACTTGGGTTCTCGTATCGGATACGCATACGCACCTCCAGCTCTACAGGGTCAATCCCCTGGCGAAACCAGATTCCGGAACCGGACTCTTTTTGCGTATCCGCGGCGGAGGGGATTGACTGGGCCACTGGACGCGCCGTGGCCGCAGCTTTGGCCGGGTTTTCGTCCGCTGCTACAGAAGGAGAAGCGGCAGGGGCTTTTCCTGCCTGTGCATACGGCCTGTTTCCATAGACAGAACCATAACGCGACATATAATAGTAAGAGTTTAGTCCTGAGATACCATTCATCATGAGAATTACCTCTTTTCTGTTATAAATTCAGGAATCGGGAGGAGATGACAGTGTCTGGCAAGAGTCGTATCTGTTTTGTCGTGCCTCCTCCAAATCTATGTATATTCTAGCAAGTATTGGAAAAAAACTCAAGTCATATTCATCATATGCCGTCAACCGGAGGCGTCCCCTACAAAAGAAGGGATATTGGCATGAAAAAAGGATTGATCTGCCGGGTGGTAAAAGGAGAGAAGCCCCTTTATAATGAGTACAGTGAATTCTCGGGAAAGAATTTATAAAATGTATAAGGAGGGTTTTATTATGGCATTATCACTGGATTCCAAGATCAAAGAAATCATGAGGTCGGAAGAGGGAAGGGCAGTCATGGAAAAATGGGCGCCCGGTTCCACCTCCAATCCCAGCATGAAACTGGTGGGGGCTCTTACCTACCGCAAGCTGTTGAGCTATCCGGAGTCTGCCGAAGTGGCCGTACACGCAGATGAGATTGATGCGGATCTGAAAGCCTGCTCCAGATAAAACTTTGAACGTTGTATTTTACTTAAAAAGTGTCCGGTCGTTTCCGCCCACAGATGGTAGGAAGATTTTACGGATTTCATGAGCATAGCGTCGCCAGTCCCGCTGACCGGCTTCTATGGAAGCGGTGGCTGGCGGCTACAGGCGGCGCAGTGAAATTCGCAAAATCGACGTGTCTGTGGGTGGAAACGACCGGACTCTTTTGATTTTAACGTAAAATGCAACACTCAAAGTTTTACTGCTGGTGTACTTTCGACTCGATCTGCAGCGCTTTCAGGATGATCAGCAGCTGCAGCCTCTTGTCGGGGTCCTCCAGGTTGAGGGAAAGCTCCTGTTGGATTCGGTTCATCCGCTCGATGAGGGTGCTCCGGTGGATGAACAGGCGCCTGGAAGCTTTGGCATAGGACATATTTTCGTCCAGGAATAAGGAAAGGGTTTCCAGGTAGGAAACTTCCGATTCCCGGTCGTGCTCCAGAAGCTTTCTGAAACCTGTAGGGAAATAAGCTTCCACCGGGAAACCTCCGAAAGAGTTGACCACCATTTCGGAAAGGGCGTAGTCGGAAAACACGTAGACGTTCTGTCCGGGCGCGTAGAGTTGGCCGTTTTCGATGGCGGCTTCCGCCTGGAAATAATAAGTACGCAGCATGTACAAGTCGGGAAAAGGGTTGCTGACCCCGGCGCACAGCTGCATTTCCTCCATCAGGGAAGAAAGCTTCCCCGCAGTTTCCGGGGAAAGGGGGGAATCCCCGTTCAGATGGCCGGCCGGGATGAGGCCCAGGATGGTGGTGTTTTGCTCGAAAAAGGTACTGTCCGGGAAGAGGGATTCCATGACGGAACAGATATAGCTGACCGGAAGGGCGGAAAACTGTTTCAGGCAATGGATGGAAAGGCACAGATAATTTTGCCTGTACCTGGAAGACTTTAACAGCAATTTTTGATTTGGGCCGAGGGGCATTTCATCCATGAGGTTCTGTAGGATTTTTTTCAGGGAACCGCGTTCATTGTTCAACAGGCTGGGGGAAAGTTCCACCGCCTTTTCAATCATTCCGGCCAGCTGTTCCGCCAGCTTTTCTTCACCGGAGACAAAGGGACGGCCTGCTTCCTCGATATAGAGGCAGCCAATGTATTCATCGCTGGAATCAAACAAGTTCACACAGAGTACAGTTCCCTCGTCCAGTTCCATGGGGAAAGGGCCATGGGTATCCATACTGGGCTCTTCTTGTTTTAAAAAAGTCAGGAAGGCTTCCGGCTCCAGCTTTGTATAAGGGTGATTCCAGCGGTCATTTTTCCAGCGCTTCTCTTCTGTGAGGACGGAGGCGACGTACTGAAATGAGGAATTTAACACCAGGATGGGACGCTCAAACACGGGGTAGGAACACTGAAGGATATCCTGGATGGTGGGAGATTTTAAAAACAGCGCCAAAAGCCTGCTTTCCCAGACGTAAAAGGAATCATAGATTTCCCGGAGGCTTTTATAGACTTCAAAAAAATCCACCTTTTTTTTCAACAGGATGACGGTGGCGTGTTCCTTATAATAAGAAAGGCGGGAATTTTCCCCGATGCAGATGAGAACCACGTTTTTTTCGATAACGGGCCTCTGGGGCAGGTGTTCTGCCGTGGCGAGATACACATGGTTGGAATGAAAACGCAGAGTGTTGTCGATGTAGAGCTCCGGTGGCAGAAGGTTCAGCTTTTTACCGGCCTCCCCATACATTGTGACGGCATATCTGCGCTTCAGGCGTTCAAAAAGAATGTATGAATTCAGTTCCATATTCCTTCCCCCCTTTGAATTTTATTGTAAAGAAAAAGGAGAAAAAAGTCAAATGCCTCCCCACATTTTTGATGGGTGGAAGTTCATAAAAACCTATAAACGGCAGGATTTCAAAATCGGCGCCGTCCCCCCATAATAAAGAGAGGTATTCGTTCCCGGGAATATAGACAAATAAGATCAGGAGGGTATTTCATATGGGTTTTGATGCAAATGCGGCAAATATTGCCATGTTAAAAGGTTATGTGAACGCTGCCAGGCCGATGGAGGAGATGTTTTCCGTGAAAGGGAAGGTGGCCGTGGTGACAGGGGCCACTTCCGGCCTGGGATTTAATATTGCGCTCAGGCTTTTGCAGGGCGGCGCCAACGTGGTGATCGCCGGAAGCTCCCAGACAAAAGGAGATTACGCGCTGCCGATTTTGGAGGAGGCGGGGTTTGGTCCCGACCGGGTAGTTTTCTGCCAGACCAATGTGACGGAGGAAGCGGACATGGAAAACCTGGTGAAAACGGCGGATGAGAAATTCGGTTCCATCGACATCTTTGTCAACAGCGCCGCCATCTGGAGCTATGCGCATATTTACGATCTTCCGGCGGCAGAATTCAGAAGAGTGCTGGACGTCAATGTGAGCGGCGCATTTTTAGGGATCAAACAGATCAGCAAATATATGATCGACCACAAAATCGAGGGGAAGATCACGCTGATCTCTTCCAATGCGGCGTGGCTTCCCTATCCGGTCTTCGGCGGCTATCCCCACTACGCTTCCTCTAAAGGCGGCGTCAATTCCCTGGCCATCGAGGCGGCGAAGGAACTGAAACGGTTTGGAATCATGGTGAACGTGGTGGCACCGGGAGGCATGGTGACGGCGGGGGCTTCCACCAACATGTGTGCCAAAGAGCTTCCGGAGGAGAAGCAGGATGAATTTTATGAGGAGCTGATGGTGTGGCAGAGCGACGCCCAGCAGCCGGTGGATACGGTGGCCATTGTGGCGTACGCCATGAGTACTCCCATGTCCGACGGTATCACAGGGGAGATCGTGACGGCCGACTGGGGAATGTCCCACAATATTGTGAAGTTCCAGCCAGCCATCGACCAGTACCCGGAAGAACTTGACGACTGAAAGGGATGAGGTGAGACTATGAGTAAAAAAATTGATGAAAGAATTCCGCGGACAAGCGGGGAAGGCGCTTATTTTAAAAATTATTACGGGATACAGTCCCCCTGGAATAAAATTTATTCCTATCAGGACGCTCTCCATTATGCCAGCCGGTTTGAGTCGGTTTTAAGCGCGGCCACGACCCAGGCCCTTCGGATCATTGTCCCCGACTATGCGGAGCGGGCCCAGTTAATGTGCGAGGAGGCTTATGCCAGGCTTTACGCCACGGGAAAATATTACGGCGATGACGACGGTTTTGGAATCCATCCCTTTTTCTGCGGCCAGTTCGCAGGGGCGCTGATCGGCGACAAGGGAGACGACGCCCTCTTAATGTGCGGACGCTGCCAGGACTTCGGCACTTACCGGGCGGAGAAGGAACTGGACGTCTGTGACTGGGACATCTGCGGCTCCGAGCTTTGCAGGACGACGACCATGTCTTTACAGGGACAGGCCAACGCCTCGGCGGAGCGCAGGAGAAAAGGCCCCACCATGGATTACCTGATGGTGGAAGCCAAGGGCTGCGGCGACAGGCATTGCCGTATCATTGCCGAGTCCAGGGAAAAATATCCGGCGCCGCCCCACGCCCTCTGGGAGAGCTTCGGCCCGGCGGTGACAGATGAGTATAAAAAGGACACCAAGGAGGAGGACTGCGTTTCCGAATCCATGATGTTCAGAGAGGAGTGCAATTACCATTTCGTCAACGGAACCAACAATGAGACAGATTCCAGCAACCAGATGATCAACATGTCCACGGCAGCATCTTTATACATTCTCCCTGCCGTTGCGGAGACGGTGAAGAGGGGCTACGTGACGAGGGAGCAGGCTGACCATATCCTGAAATGTGTTCTGGAGGCAGCCGGAAAAGCCATGTTCGGAGAGCGTTATGCCATCAGGGCCTGCAGGGAATGGCTTGGCGTCCCTGATTCCATCGGGGAGGACGGACGGGTCATGGGCGGCCTTATGGAAATGCTCCTTCAGTCCCTTGTATGTAAGTATGAAGTGGAAGCTTTCAATAAGGAAGAAGTGATTCTGGTGATCGACAGGGCAGGGCTGGAGATCACAGCCACCAAAGATGTGCCGGAAGCCCATCTGTGGATGTGGCAGGGCATGGTGAAGACCCTGGTGAATACGCAGTGGTCCGTGTGGGAGGAGGATTCCCCTGCCGGAAAAATGCGGGTGAAGATCGCCAAAAAGATCGACAAATTCATGTAGGGAGGAGGGTGCGAAATGTATAAGAATATTTTTAAATATGATGAGATGAAACGGGCGGAACATATGGCGGTGCGCACATGCGTGGGCTGGTATTTCTGGACCCATCAGATTCTGGAGATTACAGGGCCGGATGTGACGGCTTTCCTGGAATATATGTATCCCAACAAGATCGGGAACCTGGCTGTGGGCAGGGACCGCTATACCACCATGTTGGATGAGCAGGGGGAAATCATTGATGATGTGGTCATCATGAGGATGGCGGAGGATAAATACTGGGTGTCCACCTTGTTTGCGTCAAAGACCGACGACTGGTGGTATTACCACCAGGGGGACTATGACGTGGACTGGACGGAAGTGACCGACGACTGGGCCATGTACGCCGTCCAGGGGCCTAAGTCCAAAGAGGTTATGGAAAGCCTTGTGAAAGATTCTGTGGCCGACCTCAAATTTTTTGCCCATATGGATACGGAAATTGATGGGATCGCCTGCAAGATTAACAGGGGCGGTTTTACGGGAGAGAAGCTCGGATATGAAATCTATGTGGATAAAGAGGACGGGGAAGCCCTGGAGGCAGTCCTGGCTCCTGCCGTGACAAAGGCCGGCGGGAGGGAAGTGACGGAATTCCAGGTGATGGCATGGACCCTTCCGACGGAGGCAAATTTCTATTATATGAGAGATCTGGCCCATACAAATCCCTTTGAAGTGGGACTTGCCGGAGGCATTGACTGGGAAAAAGATTTCATCGGGAAAGCAGCCCTTCTGAAAGTAAAAGAAGAAGGCCCTGCCAGGGAAATGGTGGGGTTTGAAGTGCCGGAGGCGGACATCTATATCCGCTCCAAACAGTATGGCGGCCCCGGGGAGCCTGTCTTCATCGACGGGGAGGAGGAAGAAGTGGGGCGCGTCTCCAAACTGGTCTATTCCTACGTGAAAGAGGTCAACAACGGCTATATCCTGGCAAAGAAGGATAAACTCCACGTGGGGGATAAAATAAAAATCCACGGCTATGATGCAGTGATCACGGAGAAAAACTGGCTGTAAACGCTGAACTACTGTAAATGTTATACCTTTTTAGGAAAAACCCGGCTCTGTCCAGGGAAAAACCGTTCAAAAACCGCCAGTACTTGGAATTTTCAAGTGATAACGCAGAAAATTTCTTAGTACTGCTGCGAGTTTTTGTGAGTGGAAACGTGTTTTGACCGGACAGAGCCGGGTTTTTCCCGAAAAGGTATACCTTTATCGTAACGTGTATAACCATTGTAATCCCGGTTGTTATTGGTTATAATGGAAATAGAAGCGGAGGTGGATATGATGGAAGCGCTGAGAAAAGAAAACGTTTATACAATAGACGATATTTACAGGTTGCCGGATGGCCAACGGGCAGAATTGGTTGACGGAAAAATCTATTATATGACGCCGCCGGGACGGACACATCAGAAGATCAGCTGGAAACTGCATCAGGCGATAGCAAATTATATTGACGGGAACGAGGGAGGATGTGAGGTTTATGCCGCCCCGTTTGCGGTGTTTCTAAACGAGGACGGTACCAATTATGTAGAGCCGGATATTTCTGTTATCTGCGATCTGTCAAAACTAGATGAAAAAGGCTGCCACGGCGCACCTGACTGGATTATTGAGATTGTCTCGCAAACCAGCAAATCAAGGGACTATATGATAAAATTGTTTAAGTACCGTATGGCGGGAGTGAGAGAATATTGGGTTGTGGATCCCGCAAAGAGCCAGATTTTGGCGTACAGATTTGAAAATGAAATGATGGAACAGTATTCTTTCGGCGAAGAGATACCAGTTGGGATATATAAAGAGTTTTCGATTCGAGTGGAATAACTGGTAATATAAAGAGATTGGCAGGGCGGTGGGTGCAAGGTGGATGCAGTATGGAGGATGAGCGGATGAACAGACGGCTCAGGAATCTGGTGGAGCTTTATTTTGAGGATATCCCCTATTCGCTGGAAATTATAAAAGCCAGGGAAGATATTGCGGCTGCCCTGGAGAGAGAATACAGAAAGCTGGAGAAAGAAAAGCCCGGACAGCCTGCTTTTGAGGAAATCGCGGGCAGGTATGGGAAACTGTCCGACATGGCAAGGCTTGCGGGATATACGAAGGAGGATGCCGCAAGGTGGCGGACAGGAGAAAGCGCAAAGGATTTTTCCACAGTCCGAAAAGAAATGAAAAAACAGAGGAGAAGAATTTATGGAATCGCTTTTTTATCGGTGGCGGTTCTTGCGGAATTTTTCTGGCTGGTTTACGATTTATTTACCGCGCCGCTCCAGGCGTTTTTTGTCCTGATTTATATGATATTACTTTTCGGCGGCATGGTTTTCCTGGGCAAACGTTTTAACCGTCTGGAGAAAGAGTATCAGACGGCAGCTTATGATACAAAGTCTTATCTGTATTTCCGTACACTGGCCGACCGGTACGGAAAGAGGCGGCTCAACGGAATCGCCCTGTTTTCCGCGCTGCTCACCATCTTTCTGGTGTTGGAATTGAGTTTTTTCTTCTTTGGAAATTCCAAATCTGCGGAAGTTTTGGAAAATCTTTTTTCCAACTTGATTCTGTTTGAGGTTCCCGTGTATCTCGCTATAAAAAATTATCTATGTTTCCGGCTGATACAGGAGAGGATTCATCTGCCGGACAGGGATACTTATAAAAAACACCGGATTGGAATGATTATTTTTTCCGTGGCATACTGGATTATTTCCGTGGCAGTTACGGTGATTGCAAGGAAGATGTCGTCGTATTCCGTCAATGTTTTTCTGATCGAAGTGGTTTTATTTGCAGCATTGATTCTTTTTTATAATCTGGCCCTGAGAAAGAAAATCGCCCATAAAAATTTTGTGGTCAACAGAAGGCGGGCGGCGGCCGGTATCTGCGCGTCCATCCTGATTTTTGGTTATGGTTTTTTACAGAGGGATACCTGGTATACGCAGCCATATATCAATTCCATTCCGGTGGTCCGGCATAATGAACATAAGATTTCTTATAATGAAGAAACGGGGATCTATACGATTACTGCAGAAACGGAGGACTTTAAAATTCTTCATTTGACGGATATCCATCTTGGGGGGAGCCTTTATTCTTACAGAAAAGATTTAAAGGCCCTTAAAGCTGTGTATGCCGAAATCGAATACACACGTCCGGATTTTGTGGTGGTCACAGGTGATATGGCATTTCCCCTTGGCGTCATGTCACTTTCTTTTAATAATTCCGCTCCTGTGGGGCAGTTTGCCGCTTTTATGAGAAATGTGGATATTCCATGGGCCTTCACTTATGGAAACCATGACACAGAAGGGCTTGCCACTTTGTCAGAGGGCGATTTAAATGAGCTTTATAAAGCACTATCCTATAAAACTTCCGGGAATTTACTTTATCCATATGTCCAGCCGGAGGTGACAGGGAGGAATAATCAGCTCATTGAAGTGAGGAACCAGGACGGAACCCTCAACCAGGCATTGTTTCTCATTGATTCCAACGCTTATACCGGGGAAGGCCTCAACGCTTATGATTATATCCATGACGATCAGGTGGAATGGTATGAAAATGAAGTCAGGCGGCTGAGTGAGGAGGAGGGCCACAGGATTTCTTCCATGGTGTTTTTCCATATCCCTTTGCAGCAGTACAGGACTGCCTATGAGCTTTATGAGGCAGGCAGCGATGAAGTTACATATTTTTTCGGGGAAAATGGGGAGAAGATGACCGATAAAGTATGCTGTTCCGACTATCCCAGCAAGCTGTTTGACACCATGGTATCCCTGGGCAGTACCAAAGCCGTTTTTTGCGGCCATGACCATTACAACAACATGTCCCTGGAATATGAGGGAATCCGCCTCACCTACGGGATGAGCATTGATTACCTGGCCATGCCCGGGATTGAGCGCGACACGGGACAGAGGGGAGCGGAGCTGATTACCCTCCATCCTGACGGCAGCTGGGATCTTACCCAGATTCCCCTCGCAGATATCCAGTGAGTGTTTTTGGCTTCCCGGAGAAACTTAAGGAACATAAAATAAAAAATATTGACTGGAAAAGAGGAAAAGAGTAGAATCTATCTATGCATATATTTGTGCAGTACGCAAAATAGCGCACAGGGCACAGAAGGGCAGGTTTTTGGAATGAGCAAGAGGATGCTGTTTATTTTCAATCCCCTTTCCGGGAAGGCGCAGATCCGTACAAAGCTGATGGATATTTTAGATGTTTTCATTAAAGCGGGATACCAGGTGGAGATTCATGTGACTCAACGGACGTTAGATGCCAGAAAAGTGGTGGAGGAGCGTGGGTTTGACGTGGATTTGATCGTTGGAAGTGGGGGAGACGGTACTCTCAATGAAATTGTTTCCGGTATCATGGGCATGGAAAGGAAGCCGCGGGTTGGCTACATTCCGGCAGGAACCACCAATGATTTTGCTGCCAGCCATAAGATTCCCAGGAATATGCTCAGGGCGGCAGAAAATATTGTTATGGGGACTCCCTGCCCGGTGGATATTGGAACTTTTAATGAACGTTTTTTTACGTATGTGGCAGCATTTGGCGCTTTTACGGATGTTCCTTACAAGACACCCAGGGAGATCAAGGCCGTCCTTGGACATCCGGCGTATATTCTGGAAGCGGCAAAAAGCCTGGGCGGAATCAAGGCGCGCCATATTGTGATGGAGACAGAAAAGGAGCGATATGAGGGGGATGTGCTGGTGGGAATGGTCAGCAATGCCAATCAGATTGCAGGGTTTAAAGGATTAAACGGAAAAAATGTCCGCATGGACGACGGGCTTTTTGAAGTGCTTTTGGTGGAAAATCCTCAAAATATCCTTCAGCTTCCCGAAGTGGTCACCAGCCTTCTGCAAAATGGGCATAAATCCAAGCTGGTTCGTCATTTTACGGCTTCCCGCGTGAAATTTCGCTTTGAAGAGCCGGCGGAATGGGTTCTGGACGGAGAATTTGGCGGAAAACGGAAAGAAGTGGTGATCGAAAACCGGTACAGGGCGGTACAAATCATGAAAATGACACATTCCCTGCCGAAAAAGTCATAATCTGGAGGTTTGGGAGGAAATTTCAGGAAAAATGAAATCTGAACTTTACTTTTGTTGAAAATGCTTGTATAATATAAAATTAGCGTGGATAAGTGTGTGCGAAAGGAAGTTAACAAGTGGAAAAAGGAAAGTTTAGTGAGGATTTACAAAAGCTTGTAGAACTGGGGAAAAGCAAAAAGTCCACCCTCGATATGAATGATATCAACGATGCCTTTGCCGGAACGGAACTTACGGTGGAGCAGATTGAAGATATTATTACATATCTTGAAAACAATGGGATTGACGTCCTGCGCGTGATGAATGATGAACTGGCCATTGATGAAGATCTGGTCCTGGACGCGGATGATGACGCTTTTTCATTGGAGGAAGAAGAGGAAGAGGACATTGACCTGGACGCCATTGACTTTCTTGACGGCATCGGTACGGAGGATCCGGTGCGAATGTACCTGAAGGAAATCGGTACGGTTCCGCTTTTGACAGCGGAGGAAGAGCTTCGCCTAGCCAGAAAAAAGGCAGAAGGAGACCAGACGGCGAAGGAGCGGCTGATTGAGGCCAATCTGCGGCTGGTGGTAAGCATTGCGAAGCGTTATACAGGCCGGGGTATGAGTTTTCTGGATCTGGTTCAGGAAGGGAACCTGGGACTCATCAAAGGCGTGGAAAAGTTTGACTATACAAAGGGGTACAAGCTCAGTACCTATGCCACCTGGTGGATTCGCCAGTCGGTGACGCGGGCGTTGGCCGACCAGGCCAGGACTATCCGTGTTCCGGTACATATGGTGGAAACCATCAACAAAATGTCGAAAATGCAGAGAAAGCTGACGCTGGAGCTGGGATATGAACCTTCCGTGCCGGAGCTTGCAAGTGCATTGGATATTACGGAAGAAAAAGTCATGGAGATCATGCAGATCGCCCGTGAACCGGCGTCCCTGGAGACGCCTATTGGTGAGGAAGACGATTCCAATTTAGGGGATTTCGTGGCAGACAGCAATGCTGTGACGCCTGAAGGAAATGTGGAATCGGTGATGCTCAGGGAGCATATTGATACGCTTCTGGAGGATTTAAAGGAGAGGGAACGGCAGGTGATTGTCCTGCGGTTCGGCCTGGAAGACGGCCATCCCCGGACTCTGGAGGAAGTGGGGAAAGAATTCAACGTCACCAGGGAGAGGATTCGCCAGATTGAGGCAAAGGCTCTCCGAAAGCTGCGGAATCCGGTTCGAAGTAAACGGATCAGGGATTTTCTGTAAGCGTGGGATACGAAAGAGAAGACGCTGTTCGGCATGGAGGCCGGGCAGCGTTTTTGTCATGCCTTGGGAGTGCGGAAAGCCCCTGGATTTGCAGATAAGTGTTTGAGGAGGTTCTATGAGAAATTTTCAAAAGGAGTTGGAAGCTCTTTTGCAGAGGACAGAGCAGACGGCAAAAGAGAAGGGGGTCATTCCCAGGCTGCTTCTCCATAGCTGCTGTGCGCCTTGTTCCAGTTATGTTTTAGAGTATCTGTCTGGCTTTTTTTCAGTGACAGTTTTTTATTATAATCCCAATATCGGGCCGCAGGAGGAATATGAGAAGCGGGCAAAGGAGCAGGAGAGATTAATTGGGGCGCTTTCGGAAAAGCTTCAGAGTGACGGGGCGGACCGGCGTATATATCCGATTTCCTTTATTAAAGGGGCGTATGAACCGGAGATTTTTTATGGGGCGGCCAGGGGGCTTGAAAAAGCCCCGGAGGGTGGTGAACGATGCTTTCGGTGTTACGAGCTTCGCCTTCGCCGGACAGCAGAGCTTGCAAAAGCCGGAGGATATGAGTACTTTTGTACAACCCTTTCCATCAGCCCCTTAAAAAAAGCGGATATTTTAATGGAAATCGGGGAACGGCTTTCCAAAGAATATGGCGTTTTGTATCTGCCTTCTGATTTTAAAAAGAAGGATGGATATAAACGCTCCGTGGAGCTTTCGGCAGAGTTTGGCCTTTACAGGCAGAACTACTGCGGCTGTGTTTTTTCAAAAAGGGAGCCATAAAAACAGACAAAAAGAAGACCAGTCGTACAAAGTGGTGAATTTTTTTGGGGGTGGTGATAAAGAATACTAATAAAATGTGAAACTGCCGGATTCTGAATGAAAAAGGCAGAGAGGAGAGCAATGGTTATGGCGAACTTTTTTAAACGATTGGGAAAATCCCTTCTGATTCCGGCGGTGGTGCTTTCCATATCCGGTGTTTTACTGGGAATCGGTTATATTATGGCTCCTGTGGCTGTGGCAGGAAAGGAATCGGGTTTTGATGCAGAAGGGATTCTTTATGTGGCCGGTACATTTTTCGTTAATGTCGGCAAGGCTCTCATTGACAACATGCCGGTTCTTTTTGCAGTGGGTATTTCTGTTGGTATGTCAAAAGACGGTGATGGGACAGCAGGTCTGGCAGGCCTTGTTTCCTGTCTGGTCATTACCGGAGTTTGGAGCTTAGAAACGGCGGGAACATTTACAGGGGTGGCGGCCGGGGCTTTTGAAAAAGGGGGAAATGCCTTGATTGGTATTTTATCCGGGTTGATTGGAGCGGGATCTTATAATCGTTTCCGAGGATTGGCGTTTCCTGAAAGATTGTCCTTTTTTAACGGAAAGAGGGCGGTGCCTGTGATGGCAGCATTGCTTTCTGTTCCGGTAGCCGGTCTCTTACTGTTTATATGGCCTGCTGTATATAGATGGACAGCGGCTTTTGGAAAAGTGTTTTCCGGGTTTGGGGCGGTGAGCGCCGGGATTTATGTTTTTTTCAATCGCCTTTTACTACCCTTTGGACTGGACCGAGCTTTAAATTCCGTATTTTTGTCTGATGCGTCCGGGATTGCCGATTTGACAAATTTTTGGAACGGCGGCGGGCTTTATGGGCAGACAGGAATGTACATGACAGGTTTTTTCCCTTTTATGCTTCTCGGTATTCCGGCCGCTTGTCTGGCCATGTACCATACGGCAGATTCGGATAAAAAAACGATGGTTTGTGGTTTGTTTTTGTCAGTAGCGTTTTGTTCTTTTTTTACGGGCGTGACAGCTCCTGCGGAATTTATTATTTTGTTCTTTGCCCCGGGCCTTTATTTTATCCATACACTTTTGGCGGGGATTACGGCAGGGATTACGGCCGCCCTTCCTGTCCGGGCAGGATTTTCTCTTTCCGGGGGGCTCATTGACCTGACACTCAGCTCTTTTATGCCGCTTGCCCGTAATCCATGGCTTTTAATTCCGGTTTCTGCCGGTACGGCGGTTATTTATTATCTGTTGTTCCGCTTTGCCATTGTCCGTTTTGATTTAAAGACACCAGGACGGGAAAGGGAAACAGGGGTGGAAAAAAAGCGGGAGCTGTTGAAAAACAATGATTTCGCCGCTGCTGCCCGGACGATTCTCGACGGTGTAGGAGGGAAAGGCAATGTGAAACAGTTGGATTACTGTGTCACAAGGCTGCGGTTGGAGCTTAAAGATTATACGCTGATTAATGAGAAAAAAATTCGCCTGGCGGGAGTGGCAGGGATTATACGCCCGAAAAAATATTCTGTTCAGGTGGTGGTCGGCATGAAGGTTCCCTTTGTGGCGGAAGAAATGAAAAAGATGGTTTAAATAAAAATAGTTCAGACAAAAAAGAGAAAGCCAAAGGGCGAAGGGACGAAGGAGGGAACGTATATGGTTATACAGGGAAGGCGTATCTGGCTGGCAGGGCAGTTTATGGAAGCGCAGCTTGTGATAAGGGACGGGAAAATTGAATCGGTTCTTCCCTATAACACACATCCGGCAGAAAAGGACTGGGGGAACAAAAGGGTTCTTCCTGGCTTTCTTGATATTCACACTCACGGGGCATACGGTTTTGATACCAATGACGGAGAGCCGGAGGGACTTAGAAATTGGATAAAAAGGCTCCCGGAGGAGGGGGTGACGGCGTTTCTTCCCACCACAGTAACTGGGGAGAAAGAAGTATTGGTAAAGGCCCTTAAGAATGTAGCGGCGGTGGCGGAAGAAGGATGTGCGGGGGCAGAAATCCTTGGTATTCACCTGGAAGGCCCTTATCTGGCCTCCGCTTACCGGGGGGCCCAGCCGGAGGGGGCCATTGTAAAAGCTTCTGTGGAGGAATTTAAAGAATATCAGTCTGTGTCAAAGGGGATGATCCGGTATGTCACCCTGGCGCCGGAGTGTGATGAGGGGTTTGCCCTGACAAAGTATTGTACGAAAACGGGAGTGGCGGTCAGCATGGGACATTCCGGCGCGTCTTATGAACAGGCGGTTATGGCTGTCGCCAATGGGGCGGTCAGTATGACTCATGTGTATAATGGGATGACGGGGTATCACCACCGGAAACCAGGAATGGTGGGAGCAGCTTTTCGCCTTCGGGATCTCTATGGAGAGGTGATCTGTGATGGAATTCATTCCCATCCGGCCGCCTTAAATAATTTTTTTCAGGCAAAAGGGCGGAATTATGGAATCATGGTCAGTGATTCTCTGGAGGCCAAAGGCTGTCCTCCGGGAGGGTCCTATAGCCTGGGAGGGCAGCAGGTGGAACTGGACGCGCAGGGAACTGCAAGGATTGCAGGTGCAGAAACCATTGCGGGGAGTACTTTAAAGATCAATGAGGGGCTTCGGATTCTAGTGGAGGAAGCCATGGTGCCTTTTGATGTGGCAGTCAATTCCTGTACTGTAAATCCGGCCCGTTGTATAGGGATAGACAGAAGAAAAGGAAAGCTGGCGGCCGGATATGATGCCGATCTGGTGGTTCTTGAAGATGATTATTCTGTGGTGGAAACTTATTGTCGGGGGGAAAAATCCCGGGGCAGGGATTTATAAAAAATTCAGAAATGTTTCCGAAGGATTTCTTGACGGTCTTATGGAAAGGGAATATGATGGAAAAAGAGATTTGGGCACAAAATGTTTTAGAATACGTTACCGCCGGTAGCGAAAGGCCCACAGACAGGAGAGAAAATAATGGGAAGATTTCGGGACAAAATGGCGCGGTTTATGTACGGACGGTATGGGGCAGACCAGCTGAACAGGTGTTTAATGGGGATTGTTATGGTTCTTCTGGTGGTTTCTCTTGTTTTTCGTTACCGATTTTTCTATTGGTTGACGATCCTGGGGATTGCCCTTGCTTATTTTCGGATGCTGTCTAAAAATATCAGGAAGCGTTCTCTGGAAAACAGCCGGTACTTGAGGGCTACGGCAAAGATTCGGAGAAAATTTGCAGGATTCAGGAACAGGAGCCGGGATAAGACTCATCGTTATTACAAATGCCCGTCCTGCAGGCAGAAGGTGCGTGTTCCAAGAGGAAAGGGAAAAATCTGTATTACCTGTCCAAAGTGTAGTAAAGAATTTATCAGGAAGACTTGAGAAAAAGATTATCATTTGTGTTGAGGAAGGAATCGGGGGATGGATAAAAAAGAAAATCATTATGAAGGATTGTTCCGCTATCTGGAAGGAGGAGTGTCTCCGTTCCACGCGGTGAAGCTGGCGGCTGAGGATTTTGAGGAGGCCGGATATCAGCAACTGAGGATTTCAGACAGCTGGCAGCTGGATAAGGGTAGGGGATATTATGTGAAAGCATATGATTCTTCCCTGTTTGCTTTCCGGGTGAATGAAGGCTTTGGAAGGCTTCAGGAGTTTCGGATTGCGGCAGCCCACACCGACTGGCCCTGTATGAGGGTGAAGATGTCACCGGATATGAACCAGGGGAAGTATGCAAAGCTTAATGTGGAGACTTATGGAGGAATGATTTTGAATACCTGGCTGGATCGTCCCTTGTCTTTGGCAGGCAGGGTGACGGTGAAAGGGGAAGGGTGTTTTTCTCCTGTGACAAAGCTGGTGGATTTTAAGCGTCCCATCGCCTCTATTCCCAATCTGGCAATCCATATGAACAGAGAGGTCAATAAAGGCCTGGAATTAAATAAGCAGACAGACATGGCGCCTCTCATTGGGCTGGGTTCGGAGAAGGATTGGAGTGAGAAAAATTATTTTATCCGGGTGCTGGCGGAAGAAGCGGGGGTAGCGCCGGAGGATATTTTGTTTTTTGAGCTTTCTCTTTATAACTGTGACAGGCCGGTTCGTTTTGGAATAAGGGAAGAATTCCTTTCCTCTCCCCGGCTTGATAACCTGACATCTGTAAGGGCCTGCGTGGATGGGCTCCTTTCCGGGACTGAGCGCAGGAAAGGGGTGGATATGGCTGTCTTTTTTGACCATGAGGAGATTGGCAGCAGGACAAAGCAAGGTGCAGGTTCTGCGCTTCTTTCTATTATTATGGAAAAAATCTGCCGTTGTTTCGATTACAGTGATGAGGACTGGTTAAACAGCCGTCTGCGCAGTTTTTTATTGTCGGTGGATGTGGCCCATGGAATACATCCAAACCGGCCGGATAAAGGCGACGTGACAAATCATGTGTATCTGGGGGACGGGATAGCGCTTAAGACGGAGAGCGGACAAAAATATGCGACAGACGGGGGAGCGGTCGGCGTGATTCGCAGCATTTGCGAAAAGCATAAAATTCCATATCAGATGTTTGCCAACCGTTCCGATACGGGGAGCGGCAGTACCCTGGGATCCATTGCGTCTTCTTTTGCAGTGATGAATACAGTGGACATTGGGATTCCCCTTTTGGCCATGCATTCGGCCAGGGAAACCATGGGAATTGGAGACCAGGAAGCTTTGACCAGGCTGTTGACCCAATACTGGAGGGAAAATTGATAAAAACCTTGTGCTTAAACCAAAAAAGTGAAAATATAAAGAAGAACTTTTTATAATACCCCTTTTCAAATGATATATCCTGTGCTATCATATATGGTAATGAAAACTACATAGAACAGTTAAAGGTTCAAACAAAAGTAGTGGGGAAGTGCAGGAGGAGAATTATGAATTACAAGATCGTGGTAGACAGCTGTTGTGATTTGACGGAAGAACTGAAGGCGGACAGCCATTTTCAGGTTATTCCTCTGACACTGCAAGTTGGAGATACAATGATTTCGGATGATGACAGCTTCAACCAGGCAGAATATTTGGAACTGGTCCGTACAACACCGGAATGTCCCAAAACAGCATGTCCTTCACCGGAAGCCTTTAAGGAAGCCTATGACTGTGAGGCGGAAGCTATTTTTGTGGTAACCTTGTCCCAGCACTTGAGCGGCACTTATAACAGTGCTGTTTTGGGAAGGAGCCTGTACCTGGAGGAGAAAGGGCCGAAGCAGATCGCAGTGTTTAGTTCTGATTCTGCGGCAGTAGGCGAGGTGAAGATCGCTTTAAAAATTCGGGAACTGGCAGAGGAAGGAAAAAGTTTTGAGGAAATTGTAAAGATAGTTTCTGATTTCCGGGACCATATGAATACGTATTTTGTTTTGGAAACCCTGGATTATTTAAAGAAGAACGGCAGGTTGACAGGGCTTCAGGCGCTTTTTGCCACGGTTTTGAATATTAAGCCAGTGATGGGGGCAGATAAAGGCGTGATTATCAAGCTGGATCAGGCCCGGGGGATTGACAAAGCCCTCGCGAAGATGTCCCAATGGGTAGCAAAAGAGGCAAAGGAGGCAGAAAATAAAATCCTTGCCATTGCGCATACCAACTGCCCGGAACGGGCGAAAAAGGTGAAGGAGCAGATTTGCCGCCTGATTAAAGTCAAAGATGTTTATATTGTCAATACTGCCGGTGTCAGCACAACTTATGCCGGCGACGGAGGAGTGATTATCGCACTGTAAAGAAAGTCGGGAGAAGTGGTGTAAGATATCCTGAATTTATAATACCCGGCGCCCCGCCTGTCCCTGCAGGTGTCAGATTTTGCAGGAACAGGCGGGGCGCCGGGTATTATAAATTTAAATATAGATTTATTGCCGGTTGACGCGTTTTTCCAGCATGGAGATCAGCCGGTAAAGCCCCATGGAAAGGATACAGAGGATGACAATGCTCATCATGACCAGATCCATTTTAAAAACCTGGCTTCCATAAATGATCAAATATCCAAGGCCTTTGTCAGCGGCCAGAAACTCTCCGATGATGACACCCACCAGGCAGAGTCCGATGTTTACTTTCATATTGTTGATAATGAGTGGGATGGAGCTGGGAATGAGGACTTTAAAAAGGACATTCCGCTTATTCCCCCCCAGAGTATAAATCAGTTTGGCTTTATCAGGATCCGAATTTTTAAATCCGGTGTGAAGCGTCATCATCGAACCAAAGACGGCCACGGAAACGGCTGCCACTACGATGGTTTTTACATTATTCCCCAGCCATACGATGAGTACCGGGGCGAGGGCTGATTTGGGCAGGCTGTTGAGCATGACCAGATAGGGCTCTAAAAGTTCAGCCAGAGAGGGGATGGCCCAAAGAAGCATGGCCGTTGCCAGGCTGAGGCCCATCACCAGAAAAAAGCTTCCCACTGTTTCTGCCAAAGTAATGCCTATGTGGGTGAAGATACTGAAATCTTTTGTCATTTGAATAAAGCATACCGCCATACGTGAGGGGCTGCTGAAAATAAAATCATTGAGAATCCCGACACGGGCGGTAAATTCCCAGATACCGACAAAAAGAAAAAATAAAAGAATTTGTCCCGCCAGGATCAGATGATGGTGGCGGGAACGGGCCTTCAGGAAACGGGCCTGGGCCGCGGAAAGGGATTTATCCATTGGATTTAAGCTCCTTCCAGATTTCATCAAAATACTCGCTGAAACAGGGCGCGCTCCGGCGTTTTAAAGGAGAATCAAAGGCCTCGTCAAAATGAAGGGGAAGGATTTTCTTGATGCGGGCGGGACGGTTGGAAAGGATAACTACCCGGTCTGCCAGGGTAATGGCTTCCGCCAGATCATGAGTCACTAGGATGGCTGTTTTACCCTCTTTTCTGAGAATACTTCCGATATCGTCTCCCACTTCCAGGCGGGTCTGGTAATCCAGGGCTGAAAAAGGTTCGTCAAGGAGCAGAATGTCCGGTTCCAGGGCCAGGGTGCGGATCAAAGCCGCCCGCTGCCTCATTCCGCCGGACAGTGCTGAAGGCGGAGAATTTTTAAATGCAGAAAGGCCGTAAGTATCCAACATGGAACTTACCTGTGCCTTTGTCTGCTGATTCAGTCCATGGCGTATCTCCAGGCCGAGAAGGACATTATCATAAACGGTGCGCCATTCAAATAAATGATCCTTCTGGAGCATATATCCGATATTTGCCCCGGATGTCCCCTGGGCTTTTCCAAGCAGCCGTATTTCCCCGGATTCCGGAAGAAGAAGCCCGCTGATCAGTGAGAGGAGCGTGGTTTTTCCACAGCCGGACGGCCCTACGATGGCGATGAATTCTCCCGGCTTTACCGACAGGGAAATGCCGGACAGAGCAGGCGTCTCACCATTTGTAGAATGGTAGGAAAAGCATACGTCTATAAATTCAAGGATTGGTTCCATAAAATTCCTCCGATTGAGTTCAACATGGTTGCACGAAGTGTGCCCGCCCGAGGGCAGGATAAAAATTGCCGTTCGGGTATACATTATTGTATGGAACAAAGGGGAAAGAAGTGAGAAGTCCCATGGTATTGTTTTAGAAAAGATGGCAGGAAGAAGCCGGCTTCTTCCTGTCATCCTACCAAAAATAAAATACGGAAACTCAAGAATGAAGTGGTTGACAGGATGAATATTCTATAGTACAATAGCCACGTTGACAAAAATTGTTTATGATTATGCTTCCGTGGCTCAGTCGGTAGAGCGATTGATTCGTAATCAATAGGTCGCCGGTTCAAGTCCGGCCGGGAGCTTAAAAAAAAGAACCAGCCAAAACCCAGGGAAAATAGGGTGTTGGCTGGTTCTTTACTGTGACACAAAAACTGAGCGGTCACTAAATTGCAGCATTTATGACCACCTCCGTTCTGTCCTTTGACATCTGAGTACTGCTGGGGAGAAACATCGCCATTCAATGTCCTTAGGAATGTTTATACTGGGATTGCTGACATTCATTTACTTGATATGTCACTAAGCTGAACATAGAAAAACCACCCTCAAACTTTGACCAAGGTACAGGGTGGAATTTCTATCCATGTATTAAGGCCAACCCACCTTGTGGGCGGTTGTTCCTTTTCATGTATTAATCATAACACGCCAGAGGGGAAAATTCAACAGGTATATTTATTCTGTTACTGTCAAGTAAACGTTGGCAAATTTTTTCATACAGATTTTTCCTGTTCCGAAAGGCACATTCCACTGGCTATGGATTGTTCCGCTTTTCCTGGTATCGGTTAGAATCCTGCCATGGAAAGCAGCTTCCTCCGATCC
>JAAWCJ010000017.1 GCA_022793195.1 Lachnospiraceae bacterium
AACAGGCTGTAGTCAATCTTTGCCTTGTACTTTCCATACTGCTCCAGATACTTCTCGTCGATACCGGCTTTTGCGGCAATCTCCGTGATCGGAGACATCGTACATTCCTGTGCAATTTCGATGTCGCTTTTGAATCCCATAGTATTACCCTCCTTAAAATTGTAAGTGTCCTGCCCCTTTTCTCCCTTCTGTTTCCATCCTGTCGCCTGCCTGGGCCAATGCCATGCTTTGGGACCGGCCTCCTGTCTCCGGTAAGAAAAAAGGCAGCATCCATAAAATGAAATGCTGCCCAGACGGTCGGCTTCTTTATGGTTCCGATTCCACTGTGGTACTCCACAATTATCCGTCAGTCCTCGGAACTTTTAGTTGATAGAATTATCATAGCGCGTTATAATCCGTTTGTCAATCGTAAATTTTAATATGCTTTCCCCCAATAAACCAGCTTCTTCGCCGGTTTCCCGCAAATGGGACAGACATCTCCCAGGGATTCCTCCGTAAAAGGCATACACCGTGAAGTCGCCGTGGTGTCTTCCTTTACTTTCAGCTCACACGCCTCATCGCCACACCACATCATTTTTACAAAACCCGGCTTTTCAGACACAATTTCCTTAAATTCTTCATACGTACGTGCCTCATAGGTATGGGTCCTTAAATGCTCCTTCGCCCTTGCCAACATGTCGTTTTGAATGTTGTCCAATATCTGAAGGGTTCTTTCTCCCAGCTCATCTAAAGACACCACCAGTTTTTCACGGGTATCCCGGCGCACAATAACTGCCTGATTCTGTTCCATATCCTTGGGTCCGATCTCCACACGGACAGGAATCCCCCGCATTTCCTGCTCACTGAACTTCCAGCCGGGGCTCTTGTCAGAATCATCCAGCCTGGCCCGGACTCCGGCTGCTTTCAGTGTTTCACAAAGTTCGGCTGCCTTCTCCATGACCCCTTCCTTCCTCTGGGAAATGGGAATCACCATAGCCTGAATGGGCGCAATCCTGGGCGGCAGTTTCAGTCCGCTGTCATCGCCATGAACCATAATCAGTGCACCAATAATACGGGTGGACAAGCCCCAGGACGTCTGATGTACATACTGAAGTTTATTTTCCTTGTCAGAATACTGAATGTCAAACGCTCTTGCAAAACCATCCCCAAAATTGTGGCTGGTGCCTGACTGTAACGCCTTGCCGTCATGCATCAGCGCCTCAATGGTATAAGTAGAATGAGCCCCGGCAAATTTTTCCCTGTCGGTTTTCTTCCCCTTCACCACCGGGATGGCCAGTACTTCCTCACAAAAATCCGCATAAACGTTCAACATCTGGATGGTACGCTCTTCCGCCTCTTCAGCCGTGGCATGGGCTGTGTGGCCTTCCTGCCACAAAAATTCAGCAGAACGCAGGAAAGGGCGGGTGGTTTTTTCCCAGCGGACCACTGAGCACCACTGATTATAAAGCTTCGGCAAATCCCTGTGGGACTGTATAATCCTGGAATAAAAATCACAAAAAAGTGTTTCCGAAGTGGGGCGTACACATAATCTTTCCTGAAGTGTTTCCAGGCCGCCCTGTGTCACCCATGCCACCTCCGGCGCAAACCCTTCCACATGATCTTTCTCCTTTTGAAGCAGGCTTTCAGGAATAAACATGGGCATATATACATTTTCCACGCCTGTCTCCTTAAAACGCCTGTCCAGTTCTTTCTGGATGTTCTCCCAAATGGCATATCCGCCCGGACGGATAATCATACAGCCTTTCACATTGGAATACTCCACAAGTTCCGCTTTTTTCACCACATCTGTATACCACTGCGCAAAATCCTCACTCATGGAAGTGATGGATTCCACCAGCTTCTTTTCCTTTGCCATAATCACTCTTCCTTTCCCGGCTTTACGCCTCTCCAACCTTTTCAAACGTAAAAACAACTTCATCAATATCCATATGAAGCTTTCCCGACGCATCGATTTCCGTTTTCACACTATCTCCCGCGCTGTCTGTTAAATAATAAATTCCATTTCCCGACTCCTCTTTCCTCCAGGTTCCGTCACCGGACTGCCCCACCAGTTCCATATGAAAATCTCCAGATGGATAACAAGTCAGTACAGAAGAAGTACCTGCCATACCCCCATAGTCCAAAAATTGTTCTATGGAAAGGTCTATGCCCTCCGCTGTCACATGGGACGCCTGCCACACGCCGACAATCGCTGAATCCTTGTTCTCTCTCTCACTTTTTTCCAGCTGGGCCTGTACATACTCTTCCCTTTTTTCCCGAATCGTCTGCTCAATGTCTGCATAATCCCCGTCAAGAGTCCGTAAAGCGCTGTCAAAAATCAGAATGGCGGCCTCATAGTTCTCATCACTCCCGAGGGCCTCTTCTGCCTTCATCAAAATATCTTTTTCGTATTTGTCACAATAATCCTGTAAGGCCTTTTCCAGCTTGTCATTTCCACTTTTTTCTTCGAGGCCTTTTTTTACGGTTTCCATTGCCTCGAAATAATTATTCTGTCCCGCGTAATTTTGCGCCTCAGCAAGAACAGAGTCAATTCCATACTCTTCTCTGGCAGCGGTGAGTTCCGTCAAACGGCTGTTAAGCTCTGCATCCCCTTCCAGGATTTTCAGGCCGCCTTCCACAATCTCAATGGCCGAGTCATAATCCTTGACCTCTTCATATGCCCTTGCCTCTTCCAAAAGTTTTTCTTTATATCTGCCCTTCGCGATTTCCAGCTGTTCCTGGGCCGTCTTATAATTGTCATCTGTTTCCAGGACTTCCCCGTAAAGCCGGATGGCGTCTTCATACTCCTCCCTTTGCATATGTTTGTCCGCATCCTCAAAGGCCGTTCTGGAATCATTCAGCGCCCGGATAAAATCCAGAGCTTCTTTCACACATTTGTCATCCCAGAATCCCTCTATGGCTTTCAGATAACGCTTTACCGTAGAATAGTCCATTGTCCCGGAAACAAACTCTTCTTTGAACTCTTCCACCGTTTCTCTGAGAATTTCGTCAGCCTTCTCTTCTTTTTTCCCCTTAAAACTCTCTTCATATAAAGTGGCCGCTGCCGTCCAGTCCCTGTTTTCAATATGCTTTTTCAGCTTATTCTCCGGACTCAAAATCAAAAACAGAAGAACCACTACCGCAATCAGAAGCACTGCCACAATGCTTGACAATGTAACGATCAGCGCTGTTTTCTTTTTTTTCTTTGGCGGCCCTCCCCCTTGTACCTGCTCATATAAGGGAGGCTGCCCTTCGTGCATATTCGCAGCGCCATAAACTTGACTTTCGCCGCCAAAGGGCCTGCCTTCCCCCTGGAAAGAACCATTCTGCGCCGCCTCCGGCATTTCCAGAATCAGCTCATCCTCCATATTCTTCATAATCTTTTTTTCCAATTCAGGAATTACAGCGCCTGCCTCCGGTATTTCCCCATTGGCAACAGACATCTCGTTTTCCTGTGCAACCGGACTGCCTCCCTCCGGCTCCCGGATTCCTTCCTCTGAAGCTGGCTCCTGGATATCCGCGCTTGTTTCTGCAGCGGCTTCCGGTTCCTGGATGCTACTTTCCGGCGCCCCTACATTTGCCGGAGTCCCACAATTATCACAAAATTTATCATCATCTTTCAGTTGCTTTCCACAATTACTACAATACATACCGGCTCCTTCCCCCTCTGCGCGGCCGCTTTTCCGCTTTTACATAATAGTATACTCCAGGCCCCATCTTACGTCAAACAAATTAAAGGGGATACTGCAAAATATAAAATACTCTCATATTTATATTTTGCAACAGCCCCTTTTTCATCCAGTTTACATATAATAAATCCGCACATCCTGCGTCGAAAAACGCGCCGCAAACGTTACCTTTACAGCCAGCTCGGCCCAGGTAGCCTCACGGCACACAAAGTATCCTGCTTAGTGCTGCTCCATTCCTGGCCTGACACGGTTCACAGGGCCTTGTTGCGTAAGACCCAGACTTCAACGCCACTTATAAAGGGCAGCTTCGCAGCTTGTAATCCTCGGCAGGATATCACCCCTGCTATAGCGGATTGCAGGTACAGGACACCGCTAACTCCCCAGCTGTGCGGAAATTTTATGGCATAATCACCTTTTTCTATAATACCCCGGAGCAGTCGATACGCCTAAAAGGTATACCCTTCGGCTACCCCACTATGGCCATTCGGCCGTCCCAATAAGGTATGCTTAAATAGTATAACCCGCCGGATTACGTTTGTCAAATGCTTTTGCGATAATCTAAAAATCGTCCTCCACACAACAATATGGAGGACGATTTTTCTGCTGCAAAAAACATTTTTATAGCTTTTTACTTTTTATTTCTTCTTAATGTATTTCCGTACGTCGATGGCCACGGCGATAATGATGATCAGGCCTCTGGCAATGTACTGATAGTAAGAGCTTACGCCCAGGAAATACAGACAGTAGTTGATGGTCTGCAGGATAATAACACCCATGATAACGCCAGGAATCGTACCAACGCCGCCGGCAAAGGACACACCGCCGATAACGGCTCCTGAAATGGCGTCAAACTCATACTGAAGTCCTGTGTTGGCCGTCACACTACCGATTCGTGAGCACTCCAGGAAGGAGCCCGTGCCGACACAAATACCGGAAAGGATAAAGATCAAAAGGGTCCATTTCTCCACATTGATACCGGATACACGTGCCGCTTCAATATTTCCGCCGATGGCATACATGTTTTTGCCCAGGATGGTTTTGTTCCAGACAATCCACATAATCACTGCCACAATGATCATATAGAAGATCAGATACGGAATCCTGACTCCGCCAATATTGAGGGCGCCTTTTACAAAAGTATCATAGGAAGCCGCCAGATTGGAAAGAGGCTGTCCGTTGTTTCCGTTGGAATCCATGAACAGACAGAGGACACCGTATGCGGCAAGCTGCATACCAAGAGAAGCAATAAACGCATGCATATGCAGATACGCCACGCAAAAACCAATCAAAGCCGCAAAGAGAACGGCCACGGCCACGCTGGCCAGCCAGCCTACCACCAGGGGTACGCCTCCCAGGTTGGCAAACATCTTGGAAGGATATTCCGGATTCTGTAAAAGAGCCGCGGAGATGGCACAGCAACAGCCTACCACACGGCCTGCCGAAAGGTCAGTACCATTAATAATAATCAGACCGGCAATACCCATGGCAATGATGGAACGGGTGGAAGCCATCTGCAGGATATTGGTCAGGTTACGAAAAGATACAAACTTCGGCTCCAGTACTACGGTAACGATCAGGATTGCCAGCAATATGAAATATAAGGAATAGCTGAGCAGCCTGTCTTTTAAATTTTGCTTTGATTTTTCCATTTACTTACTCTCCTCCTTATACGTATTTCACGGAAAGGCGCATGATCACCTCTTCGTTCAAATCTTCTTTCTCCACAATGCCTGAAAGCTGTCCATTACTCATGACCAGAATCCGGTCACAGACGCCAAGAAGCTCCGGCATTTCCGAAGAGACAAAAACAACCGCCTTACCCTGCTTTGCCAAATTAATCAGCAACTGATAAATCTCATATTTGGCGCCTACGTCGATGCCGCGGGTAGGTTCATCCAGGAGAAGGATGTCCGGATCTGCCAGCAGCCATCTGGCAATGATGACTTTCTGCTGATTGCCGCCGGACAGGTTTTGGATCTTTGCTTTCTGGCTGGGTGTCTTGGTAGCCAGGGCATCTATCATCCTCTGGGTATCCGCCCCCATTTCCTTATCAGAAAGAAGCGGCCCCTTCTTATAGTGCTTAATATTGGCGATAATCGTATTGAAGCGGATATCCGCCTGCGGGAAAATACCTGTGGCACGGCGCTCCTCAGTCACAAAAGCAAAGCCGTTTTTAAAGGCTTCCCTTGAATTTTTATTCTCGATGGGCTGACCGTTTTTATAAAGCTGCCCTTCTTTATGGTGGGCCAGGCCGAAAATGGTCTCCAGAAGCTCCGTCCGCCTGGAACCTACCAGACCGGAGACGCCCAGAATCTCGCCTTTATGAAGCTCAAAGGAAACATTATGGCAGGTGGGTTCATACATACCCGTCAGGTTTTCCACCTTGAGGATCACTTCATCGGAAACTGTATAGTCCTTGGGAGGATACCGGTTGGTCAAATCTCTGCCTACCATGTTTTTAATAATTTCGTCTGTTGTCAAGTCTTCCTTGGATTTCGTGATCACATTCTGTCCATCCCGCATGATGGTCACTTCATCAGAAATCCGCAAGATCTCATCAATCTTGTGGGAAATATAAATAATGCCTACGCCGCGGCCTTTCAACATGTCCATAACCTTGAAAAGCTTCTCACATTCCTCTGTGGCCAGGGAAGAAGTCGGCTCATCCAAAACCAGTACCTTGACATTATAGGAAACAGCTTTGGCAATTTCAATCATCTGGCGAGTGGATACGGAAATGGTGGAAAGCTCTTCCGTAGGAGATACGTCAATCCCAAGTTCTTCCATCAACGCCTTTGTATCTGCAAACATTTTCTTATGGTCAATGAAACCGTGCTTTTTCGGGAAGCGTCCCAGCCAGATATTTTCCATCACATTCCGCCTGAGCACCTGGTTCAGTTCCTGATGCACCATGGACACACCGTGCACCAGGGCATCCTTAGGATCGGTATAATTAACTTCCTCCCCCTCAATCTTGATGGTTCCTGCATCTTTATTATATAAACCGAACAGACATTTCATCAGCGTACTTTTTCCGGCGCCGTTCTCCCCCATCAGGGCATGCACCGTACCTGGCCGAACTTTCAGTGTTACCTGATTGAGGGCCTTGACACCGGGAAATGTTTTTTCTATATTTTCCATCTCCAGGAGATATTCTGCCATACGTCTATCACTTCCTTCTTTTCAATATTCAGCACGAAAGGGCGGCCTGGCATAAGCCGCCCTTTCCCGTCATCTCCCGGTTACTTTGTGTATGCTGCGTAAGGGATACGGATGGAGGCCTGGTCGCCTGCGAAAATTTCCATTCCGTAGTCGGCAGCTGCCTCTGCCTTGGTCATGCCGTTGCAAAGACGAAGCATGATCTGTACATTGGTCTTCGCCATCGCATCGCCATCCTGCTTTACAGTACCCTGCATCTTACCAGCGTCGATCAGAGCCACACCTGCGTCGGTGGCGTCTACGCCGAATACCAGAACTTCAGGATCACCTTCCACACCAGTGTTGTAGCCAACTGCATTGAGAGCAGCCACAACGCCTTCTGCCATGGAGTCATTGTTGCAGAATACAACTTCGATCTCATCTTCATGGGTTCCTAAGAATGCAGTCATGGCTTCCTGAGCCAGAGTGGAATCCCAGTTACACAGATAGTTGTCTTCCAGCTTCTCAAACTTGTAGCCTTCATCCTCGGCTCCTTCGATACAGAACTGAGAACGGTCAAAAGCTTCCTGAGACTCAGGGGAACCCTGGAATACGACACACTGTACTACGCCGTCTTTGTTTCTGTCATACTTCTCTTCATCCCAGAACTTCATAAACAGGTCAGCCTGCATATAGCCTGCTTCCGGAGAGTCAGTTCCGATAAAGATTGTGGTGTCTTCAGCAGCAATGATGGAAAGATCATCGGGCTGATGGTTGAAGAACAGAATCGGAACGCCTGCATCTTTACATTTTGACAGGATATCAGCAGATGCAGATACGTTTACGGTCTGGCAGATAATGCCGTCCACACCCTTGGATAAGAAGGACTCCAGCTGCTCATTCTGGGTAGCCTGGGAATCATTGGCATCAACTACTTCAAATTCACAACCGGCTTCTGTCAGATACTGCTCCATAAAGGAACGGACAGTGCTGGTATAAGTATCACTGAAGGTACGAATCAGGACGCCGATCTTCTTGCCTTCGCCCTTGATCATCTCTCCGCCGCCTACAGCAGCTCCGCCTTCAGGCGCTTTCGTCTCAGCCGCCTGGCTTTCAGCTTTTGTTTCAGGGGCCTTTGTTTCGGCCGGTTTCGTCTCTTCCTTCTTTGTTTCAGGTGCTTTTGTCTCTTTTGCTTTGTCGTCGCCGCCACAGGCTGCCAGCGACAAAACCATAAGGACTGACAATACAAGTGCCAATACTTTCTTCATAAAATGCTTTCCTCCTGATAAAATAAGTTTCACTACGGGTTACAGCCGGCTACGTCATCCATAGACAACGGGGGAGCAGCTATATAGCCATAACCGGCTTATGTCACAACGTGTTATATCACGACGTGACATATGTTAGAATTACATTATCACTTATGCAATATTTTGTCAATGTTTTTTACTCGTTTTTCGGTCTTTTTGTATATTTATCCAATATATTTTTTCCGGTTTTGTATATTTTTTGCCAATGATACGCATTTTTCCCGATTATTCCACAAAAATAATTGTTGATTTTCACGTTGCTCCATGATATTATGGTAAAGAATATGGCTCTACGTGCTTTATTACGTTGAGTTGTCACCTTTAGAGATACGGCCGATATGGAAAAAGACATGAAGAAAGAAAAAATGTTCCCGGGACATTCCAATTTAAAAACAAAAAACCTGCGGAAGGTGTTCCGGTCCATTCAGGCAAACGGCTCCACCACCCGCCGCCGGATTCAGGAAGAAACCGGATTAAGCTGGGGCGCCGTGTCCCAGTTTTGTAATATTCTCCTGGCCAACGGAATTGCCACAGAAGGAGATATCAAAAATGGCGGCGCCGGGAAATCGCCCACAGAAATCCAGCTGAATCCCCATGATTATTACATAATCGGCCTGGATCTGACCCTCAATTATATCCGCGGCACCCTCACAAATTTGCGCGGCGATGAACTGGAGACCCAGGTGATACCGGTTCGTGAGCCCGGGCTTATCATTGCCTGTTTTGAAATTATTATAGATGAATTTCTCAGTTTATATAAGGGAAAAAAGTCTTTCCTTGCCATCAGTATCGCCGTTCCCGGTGATGTGGACATGGAAAACGGGCGCCTCCGGCGTTCTATCTTTTCCGATAAATGGAACAACCTGGAAATCCGCCGCATTTTGGAAAATCAGTTTCATCTTCCCGTTTATGTATATGGAGACTGTGAATGTGTCCTGGCGGCCGAAAAGCATCTGGGTATCATGGCAAAGAAAAAATACCGCGATGCCGCACTCATCAGCTTAAACTACGGTATCGGCATGGCTTACATGCATGATTCCAAAACTTATTACAGTTTTGCCACCCATCAGTGTGAAATCGGACATATTACCATGCAGCCCGGTGGTACTCTCTGTAACTGCGGAAGGCGCGGCTGCCTGGAAATGTACGCTTCTAAGCTGGGTATTACCCGCCAGTTTAAAGAAGCAGTTTTAAACGGCGCTTCCACCGATGTGGATATTACCCTTCCCGAAAGTGCCCTGTTCAACTCTATCCGTCTCCATGCCAGGCAGGGAGATCCTTTATCCCTCCGCCTGTTCCAGCAGGCAGGCAGGCTCATGGGGAAGGCATGTGCCTCCGCCTGTACCATTTTGGAGCCGGAAGTTCTGATTGTATACGGCGATTTGTTGGCAGACAGTGTTTTATGGAAGGATTTATTTGAATCTTGTTTCCGTGAAAATATTTTTCCTCTTTGCCAGACGGAAATCACCTATTCCAGTTTGAATCTATCTGCTCCTATGCTGGGAGCCGCATTTTCTGCCCTCGATGTGCTGTTGGATAATTTTCTTTCCAACGCGCTACTATCCTGGCAGTCAAAATAAACATTGCACAATGATAAATAAAAACAGGCAGGGGAGCCTTGTTTTTTAATACCAAATGGTAAGAAACATGAGATACCCTCGGGCTCTCACAGGAAACTATTTATGTATTTCTTTTATGAAGAAAGGCGATTATTATGAGCAACAAACACTCTCTTAAGCTGGGCGTTGTCCCCACCCGCCGGGATTTGACCGGAGAATTTTTCTGTAATGTTGACGTGGCTCTTGCCAATAAGCGGGCTACTGAAAAGAAACTGACAGATATGGGCGTTGATTTTGTCAATATTGATTTTCTCAACGAGGAAGGCTTAATTTACAGCGGCCTGGATGCAAAAAAAGTTGCAGACTACATGTTGGAGCAGAAGGTAGATGCAATCTTTGCCCCCCACTGTAACTTCGGTACGGAAGATGCCATTGCCAAAATCGGCAAACTGGTTGGAAAGCCCCTGCTTCTCTGGGCCCCCAGAGATCCCGCTCCCGATGCTATGGGCAACCGCTGCACCGACAGCCAGTGCGGCCTCATGGCTACCGGCAAAGTTTTACGTCAATTTGGCGTTCCTTTTACTTACATGACAAACTGCACTTTTGATGATCCTGTTTTTGAGCGTACCATGAATTATTTCCTCGGCGCTGCCCAGATCGTCAAGAGCCTTAAAAATCTGCGCATTGGCCAGATCGGCGTCCGTCCCGAACCTTTCTGGTCTGTAAAATGTAATGAGCTTCAGCTTCTGGAAACCTTCGGCGTGGAAGTGGTTCCTGTCACCATGATCGAACTGAAGCAAAGCTATGATGCCATTATGGCCAATGAAGCAAAACGGCTGGATGAAATGGTCGCTTATTATAAGGAAACTTTTGATGTGGCTGTGGACGATGATGCTCTCAGACGCACAGCGGCCCTTGTTTCCGCCATCAAAGACTGGGCTGACGCCCATGAAGTTTCCGCCATCGCATCAAGCTGCTGGGGACCCATGCGTGATATCGGCGGTGTCGCATCCTGTTTCGCTTTCTCAGAGCTTACGGACATGGGGCTGCCGGTTATCTGTGAAACAGATGTCCATGGCGCCATCACTTCCGTGATTGCCCAGGCTGCTACCCGCTGGACCAAATCCTCCTTCTTCGCTGATATTACCATTCGTCATCCCGAAAATGACAATGCGGAATTGTTCTGGCACTGCGGAGTGTTCCCTAAATCCACAGCCAGCAAGACAAAGAAACCTCAGATTGGTGTGAATTTCGACGAGGGACGTCCCACTGTTGGAAACTTCCTGTTGGAGGATACGCCTGTCACTGTGATGCGGTTCGACTGCTCCGGCGATCATTACAGCCTGCTGGTTGCCGAAGGAAAGACCGTACCCGGCCCCGCCACCAAGGGAACTTATGGCTGGATTGAATTTAAGGATTGGCCGAAGCTTGAGCACAAAGTAGTCACCGGCCCTTACATTCACCATGTGGCCGGCGTTCAGCAGCATGTCGCTCCCATTCTTTACGAAGCATGCAAATATATCCCCGGCTTAGAGCCTGATTTGGCTGAACCTTCTTTAGAAGAAGTACAGGCGCTGCTCCGTTAATTTACAAGACTTAAAAGGGCTGCTGCAAGTCACAAGAGATTTTGATATTATGTCTGCCCGGCGTCCCCGCCTGCCGCTATCTCTATCCGGTAGATGGGCGCCGGGCATATATAAATCCATATATTTCACATCAGTTCTTTTTTCAAGCCATGATCCAAAGCAGTGTCTGCAAGTTTTTAACGAGGATTTTACAGGAAAGGAATATAACAATTATGAAGCTTACAAAAAAAGTCTGGGGAACCACAAAGGCAGGAGAAACCGTATACCGCTACACCCTCTCCAATAAAAATGGCATGTCTGTGGATATCTGCAATTTAGGCTGCAGCATATTGTCCATCATCGTCCCCGACAAAAACGGTGTTTCCACCGATGTGGCCTTAGCCTATAACTCCAGCAGTGATTATGAAAGGAATCCGGCCAGTTTTGGCTGTGTAGTAGGCCGTTATGGCAATAGGATTAAAGGTGGCCGGTTCTCTTTTGGAGGAAAAACCTGGCAGCTTGAACAAAACGAAGGGAACAACCATCTCCACGGCGCCTCCGGCGCTTATGCCCGCCGGTTCTGGCCAGTCTCTGAAGAATCCGAAGAACGGCTCACTTTTCGTCTGGAAAGCCCGGACGGGGACGGCGGCTATCCCGGAGATCTGACATCCTGTGTTTCTTATAGCTTGTCCGAAGACAACGGCCTTTCCATTTCCTATCATATCACCACGGAAACAGAGGCTTTCTGTAATCTGACCAACCATTGTTATTTTAACCTTTCCGGCCATGGAGCAGGAAATATTTTGGATCATGAAGTTTTTATTGCCGCCGATGCCATTACAGAAGTAGATGCAGAGTCCATTCCCACCGGCGCCCTCCTTCCCATCTCCGGTACGGCTCTTGACTTTAACCATCCAAAGCCCATAGGACAGGATATTGAGTCCGGCCATCCGCAGCTTGTTTTCGGAGGTGGCTACGACCACAATTACGTTTTAAAGAAAACAGATGGGGTAAATGCCTCTGCCTGGTCACCTAAAAGCGGTATTCTCATGGAAGTGTTCACCAACAGCCCCGGGCTTCAGTTCTACACAGCCAACGGCCTGGAAGAGAGAAATGCCGGCAAAGACAGTGCCCAGTACTCAAAACGAGGCGGTCTGTGTATGGAGACCCAGTTTTTCCCGGATTCCATCAACCAGCCGACTTTCCCCTCCTGTGTGGTAACGAAAGATGCTCCACAGGATCTCTGTACCACATTCCGTTTTTCTATCAGATAGTTTAAGAAGGAGGAAATTCCATGAATCGAAAATATGACGTAGTCTGTATTGGCTGTATTGTCCAGGATATTATCATTACCGGTATCCCTCTGGACGCTTTAAGCCGTGACACCACTGTGGGTGATTCTGCCCTTGTCACTTCCGGCGGTGACGCCAACAATGAATCCATCACACTGGCCCGCCTGGGAAGTAAAACAGCCATTCTGGTGAAGATCGGTTATGATTCCATTGGTAACAGCCTTTATTCCATTTTGGAAAACGAACCCCTGGATCTTTCTCTTGTCATCCGGGACAAAAACGCGGAAATGATGATGGCCATTGTTGTCATCAAAACCGACGGGGAGCGTTCTTTCCTGGTGAAGCAGGGGACTTCCGCCTGTCAGCTGGTTCCCACAGACATTACAGATGAGATCCTGAAAAACACCCGTGCCATCACTGTGGGCAGTTTATTCTGTCTGCCCGGCCTGGACGGAGCGGGAATCGCCGATGTCCTGAAACGCGCCCAATCCTTTGGCACCATCACAATCTGCGATATGACTTATGATATCAATAATATCGGGGCAGATGCCATGCTCTGTGCTTATCCCCATATTGATTACATGGTTCCCAGCCTGGAAGAAGCCATATATGCATCCGGGGAAACCGACCTGGATAAAATCGCTGACTTTTTCCTGGAGCATGGCGTAAAAAATGTGATCATCAAACTGGGAGGTGACGGCTGCTTCTTTAAAAATGCTTCCGAGCGTTTCTTCACCGATGCATATCAGATTAAGCCGGTAGACACCACCGGCTGTGGCGACAACTTCCTTGGCGCTTTTACCCACGCTCTTTTAAAGGGCTGGCCCATCCGGGAATGTACAGATTTCGCTTGCGCTGCCGGTTCCTTAAATGCCACCGGCGTCGGCGCCCACCATGTACTTCAGGATGAAGCCCATGTACTTTCTTTTATGAAAGAGACCCCCAGAAGCCATATGGAGCGGTAAAAGGGGCTTTTCCAGACATTAAGTCACTAAAATCAAGTGTGTCTTACCTGGACTCCCTCCCCGGCCTTCCCTGAAACCACAAAAAAGCCTGTACTTCCCTGGGTTTCCAAGGACTTTTACAGGCTTTTTTGTTTCCTGAGCCACTGGGGATTCGAACCCCAGACAACTTGATTAAAAGTCAAGTGCTCTACCGACTGAGCTAGTGGCCCCCATATAAAATTTTCATATACAACATGAAATGTTGTAACTGCACTGGGCTAGCTGGATTCGAACCAGCGAGTGCAGGAGTCAAAG
>JAAWCJ010000018.1 GCA_022793195.1 Lachnospiraceae bacterium
AGGAGGAGATTCAGGCTATGATGTCGGGAGCAGCCGGGACAGCGGAACCTGCGGGAGGAGATGCAAAACTTTCCCAGGAGGAGATTCAGGCTATGATGTCGGGAGCAGCCAGCATACCGGAACCTGCAGCGCCTGCGCAGCAGACACCGCCCGTACAGCCTACAGCGCCTATGCAACCTGTGGCGGCGCCGGTTTATCAGCAGCCTGCCATGGATCCGATGATGATGCAGCTGATGACACAGATGCAGCAGTCTCAAATGCAGATGATGGAAATGATGAACCAGATGCAAAAGGACAGGACAGAGGCAGCCCAGACGAAGCAGTCTGCGGAATCCCGGCCCAATACTGTGATTCATCCGGTCAACTCTCCCAAATTTGCGGGCGATACAGGAAGCGGTGTGGAGGAAGCTGCAAACCAGGAACTTTTGATGAAGGTTCCCCTGGAGATTTCCGTGGAAATTGGGCGAACCAAAAAGCTTGTAAAAGATATTCTGGAATTTACCCAGGGTTCCCTGGTGGTGCTGGACAAAATGGCCGGAGAGCGTGCTGATGTGTTTGTCAATGGGGAATGTATTGCCAGAGGCGATATCGTAGTGGTGGAGGATAATTTCGGTATCCGTATCACGGAGATTGTCAGCAGGAATCTGAATCCGGAGGAACTATGATGAAATCTAAGGTATTGCTGGCGGCAATGGGGGGGGATTTGTTGTCTTTAGTGAGCGCCCTCTTAATGTTTGTCTGTGTTTTGGCGCTGGCATACTGGTTCAGTCGCTTTTTAGGAAAAAGGCTGAAATATGCGAATACGTCTTCGGACCGGAATATGAAAGTGATCGAACAGATTAGTTTCAGATCCGGGCCACTGGGACGTGGGACAGGCGAACAGCTCATTTTGCTTAAGATTAAAGAGAAAACCTATCTGATTGGCGTCAGCTCTGCCGGCTTCCAGCTTTTGGATCATCTGGAGGGAGAATTTGCAGAAGAATCCGCTTCAGATAAACCGGCCGTGCCGATGGCTTTCGGAGAGGTTTTCAAAAAATATGCGGGAATGCGGAGAAAGGAGAAGGAGAAAAAAGATGAGTGAGCTTTTAAGCGGCTTGAACGGCGGTAATGTGCCGGCTATGGACGTGATCATTCTGCTTACCCTGGTTGCTCTCCTGCCTTCTCTTGCCATTATGATGACGTCCTTTACCAGGACGATCATTATTTTATCTTTTACCAGAAATGCTATGGGCGTACAGCAGAATCCGCCCAGTATGGTGTTGGTGGGAGTTTCTCTTTTTCTGACGCTTTACATTATGAACCCTGTACTCAGCCAGATTAATGAGGAGGCATATCAGCCTTATGTGAATGGGGAAATTTCGCAACAGGAGCTTCTCGAGAAGATGGAGCCGCCCATAAAGGAGTTTATGCTCCGAAACACTTACACCGACACATTGGATTTGTTTGTGGATTTGTCTGGCCGTGAGAGGGAAGAGGATATTCGTGAATATCCTTTGAGCGTTATTATACCGGCTTTTATGACCAGTGAGTTGAAAAGAAGTTTTACGGCAGGTTTTCTGATTTACCTTCCGTTCCTTATGATAGATATTGTAGTGGCGACGACCCTGATGTCCATGGGTATGATGATGCTGCCGCCAACAATGATTTCTATGCCGTTTAAACTGCTACTTTTTGTATCAGTGGACGGCTGGCAGCTTTTGTTTGCCAACATTGTAAGAAGTTTCAGATAATGATGCCGGATACCGATCATGCAAAATGGATAAAGATGGGAGGAAACTATGACTGAAATTGAAGTACTTGATATTATATCCATGATGTTTCGGACAGTGTTAAAGTTAGCTCTCCCCCTTCTGCTGGTCAGTATGATTATCGGAATTGTCATTGCCATATTTCAGGCAGCGACACAGATCAATGAGCAGACAATGACTTTTGTTCCAAAGCTTTTGGCAGTGCTGGCAATTCTGGGACTTTTGGGAAGCAGTATGTTGAAGACATTACAGGATTTCCTGGTCTATGTGATTGGCCTGATAGTCGGAGGATAACCGCGGATGCTGATTATATTTTCATTGATTGTCATGCGCATGAGCGGTATGATTCTTATGAATCCCATTTTCGGGAGCAGGAGTATTCCTGCCAGAGTAAAGGCAGCCCTTATTTTAGTATTTTCCCTGATGTTGTATACATGGATTGGTGGAGAGCTTTTACATGAACCGGCTTCTCTTCTGGAATACGGAGTTATGCTGGTTATGGAGCTGCTTATGGGGTTTGTCCTGGGATTTGCAATGGATTTGGCAGTATTTGCAGTGCGCTATGCTGCGGCGATTATTGATTTTACCATGGGCCTCAGTATGGCACAGGTCTATGACCCGGAGACGCGGAATCAGATTACGGTCAGCTCAGAAATGCTATATGCTTTTTTGATTCTTTTGTTTTTGGCCGTAGACGGGCATTTACGCATGGTGTCCATTTTTTTCGGTTCAGCGTCCCTTATTCCTTTCGGCCAGGTTACATTTGGGCCGGCGCTTTATGAAGCTATTCTCGGTATATTCAGGGAGGCGGTTATCCTGGGAGTGCAGATCGCATTTCCGGTGATTGCCATGGAGCTGGTTACAGAGGCAGCGGTGGGAATCATGATGCGTATGATTCCGCAGATTAATGTGTTTTCTATCAATTTTCAGATTAAAATCATCGTGGGAATGTTGATGCTCCTGTTTCTTCTTAGTCCTATTGCAGATAAGTTTAAAGAATTGATTGAGGGGATATTCCAGAATTTTGATTACTTGCTCAGGCTGATGCAATAGGTGCCATAAGTTTGCGAAAGAAAGGAAGTGGTGAGCGGTGGCAGAGCAGAACGGCCAGGAAAAGACTGAACAACCAACTAGTAAGCGGCGTAAAGACGCCCGAAAAGAAGGTAATGTATTCCAAAGCCGGGAAATCTGTACCGTAGTCATCCTCTTTGGCGTATTTTGGACAATTCGCTTTATGCTTCCTTTTATATATACTCAAGTCCGTCAGTATTTGTATTGGATTATGGATGGCGTATCGGGAGAAGCTGAGGACTTTATATCCTATCGGCTGTTTCTTGCCACTGTGCTGACGATTTTGAAATGTGCCCTGCCCTTGATTTTAGTGGCGCTTTTTCTGGGAATTGTATCCCATGGGGCACAGACCCGTTTTAATGTGGCCTTTAAAGCCCTGAGGCCCAAATTCAGCAAATTGAATCCACTAAAGGGCCTTAAAAAGCTTTTTTCCCTTAAGAATCTGGTAGAGCTTCTGAAAAGTATGATAAAGATAGCTTTATTGTTGATTCTTTTGTATAATATTCTGAGAGCGGATATAGCTCAGATCGTAAGAATGCCCGGTATGCCGGTGATGAATTCTGCGGTCTATACGCTCAACATGATTTTTGATTTGGTTATGAAGGTCTGCCTTGCTTTTGCAGTGATTGCGTTTTTTGACTTTCTCTATCAGAGATGGCAATATGAGAAAGACCTGAAAATGACGAAACAGGAGGTCAAAGACGAATTCAAACAGACCGAAGGGAATCCCGAAATTAAAGGCCGGATCAGGCGAATCCAGCGCCAGATGGCCATGAGCCGTATGATACAGAAAGTTCCGGAAGCAGATGTAATTATCCGTAACCCGACTCATTTTGCGGTGGCCATCAAATATGATCCGGATAAACATAATGCACCGGTAGTGCTGGCGAAAGGCCAGGATGAGCTGGCCTTGCGTATTGTGAGGACAGGAGAAGAGCATGGTGTGTATGTGATTGAGAACCGGCCTCTTGCCAGAGCATTATATGCTTCCTGCGAACTGGACCGGGAGATACCGGCGGAGTTCTATGGAGCAGTGGCGGAGGTTCTTGTATATATTTACAGAGCCAGTAACCGTGAGGATATGCTGCGGTAAATATCAACGGATGGAGTTTTGGCATGAAGAAACTGCTTAATTATTCAATCGTACTGTTTGTACTGGTGATTGTATTGCTGCTTATCATACCACTTCCGGCAGGATTGGTAGATGTGGCGATTATTTTGAATATATCTTTATCCATGATGATACTGGTGACAACCATGACCATCAGAGAGCCACTTGAGTTCTCTGTTTTTCCGTCCATTCTTTTGATCACAACCCTTTATCGTCTGGGTATCAATGTTTCTACCACGCGGAATATTCTCAGCAATGGCGGGTCTTCCGGCCAGGTCATCAAGGCGTTTGGTGATTTTATCCTTCAGGGAAACGTGGTGGTGGGCCTGGTAATTTTCCTGATTATCGTGCTTATGCAGTTTTTGGTCATTACCAAAGGCGCAGAGCGTGTGGCTGAGGTGGCGGCCCGTTTTACCTTGGACGCGATGCCAGGCAAACAGATGGCCATTGACGCTGACCTAAGTTCAGGTCTTATTACGGAACAACAGGCGAAGGTCCGCCGTGAAAAGATACAGAGAGAAGCTGATTTTTATGGCGCCATGGACGGTGCCACAAAAATTGTAAAAGGCGATTCTGTTATGTCGCTGATTACCACAGCCATTAACCTGATTGGCGGAAGTATTATCGGTATGGTTCAGTCAGGGCAGAGTATCGGCGAAGTTTTGACAACTTATTCCATCGCTACAGTCGGCGACGGCCTGGTGGGACAGATTCCTTCCCTTTTGATTTCTACGGCTACAGGTATGATTGTTACCCGTGCTGTTTCTGAAGGCAGTTTAAATGAAGACGTATCCAAGCAGTTTCTGGCCCAGCCTTATGCGATTATGATCGCCGGAATTGCCACGGCGGTGATTTCCATTGTGCCGGGTATGCCGAAAATATCCATGGGCCTTGTATCTGTTGCCCTGGTGGTAAGCGGCTACTATCTGGCCAGACGCCTGAAGGAAATGCCTGCGGCAGCCACGATGGCAATGCAGATGGATGTGGCCGGTCAGGCCGGGCTGGCGGCGCCTGAACAGGAAGAAGCCGAGCCGGGACCTGTATCAGAAGAAGAATATTATAAAGATGTCAACAATGTCTATAACCTTCTTGCAGTGGAACCCATTGAAATGGAGTTTGGTTATAGCTTGATTCCCTTGGCTGACGAGTCTGTGGGAGGAAGGATGATCAGCCGGATTGTGATTTTCAGACGGCAGTACGCACAGGACATGGGCCTGGTGGTTCCTTCCATTAAATTGCGGGACAGTTCAGCCCTCAGTACCAATGAGTATTGTATCCGTATAAAAGGTGAGGAGGTAGCCCGCGGAGAAATTCTGATTGATTACTTCCTTGCCCTGGAGCCGGAAAATCCGGAACGTATTATCGACGGTATCGAAACAGTGGAACCGGCATATGGAATTCCAAGCCGATGGATTCGCCCGGAAGACAGGGAACGGGCCGAATTGTATGGTTATACGGTTATTGATCCTTTGTCCGTTGTTGTAACTCATTTGTCAGAAGTAATCCGCCAGCATGCATATGAGCTTCTGACACGTCAGGAAGTGGTTCATCTGGTTGAGAATACCAAGAAGGCGGCTCCTGAACTGGTGGATGAGGCGTTTCCGAACCTGCTTTCCTATGGCCTCTTCCAGAGAATCCTTACCAGCCTTTTGAAAGAGGGAGTGCCTATTAAAGACCTGGAAACCATTATTGAGACAGTGATTGATACAATTCAGGAGACAGGGCTTCCCCTTAAGGATCTGGACAGTGTAACAGAACGGATCCGGGTGGCCCTCAAGCGTACAATTACCCGTATGTACTGTGAAGACGGCAGTATGAAGGTGATTACGCTGGATGGTGAACTGGAACGCACAATGGCTGCTTCCATATCGAAGGGAGAAGGCGGTTATTATATGGCCTTAAGTCCCGATATTATACAGAGCCTGATCCGGCAGATTGCGGAACAGCTGAGAAAATTCAATGGTTTTACACAGAATCCGGTGGTGTTGACTTCACAGGTGATGAGAGTGCATTTCTATCGCCTGGTTGAACCATTCTATCCCAATGTACGGGTGCTTTCTTTCAATGAGATTGCCAGCAATATCCAGATTCAGTCTGTAGGGAGTCTGCAGCTGGAGGGCCCGCAGACAAGACAGGGATAACAGAAAAGGATGAGTTTATATTGTTGAAGCATATAGATGGTCTGGAGGCAAAAACAAATGAAGAGCTTCTGATGATGTATCAGGAGTCCCGTTCCATAGAGGTGAAGCAGGAACTGACCATGCGGTATCTTTATATCGTAAAAGCAATCGCAGTTCAGATGCGGGGCGTTTACGAGGGGTCTATGGATATGGAGGATATTATCAATGAAGGTGTAATTGCCATTATAAAAGGGATTGACCGATACGACCCGGCGATGGATAATAAGTTTGAGACTTTTATCTCACGGCGTATCCGGGGAATGATCATTGATTTGATGAGAAAAAGTGACTGGATGCCCCGGGATTACCGCAGACAATATAAGGCCATTGAAAATGCCAGGCAGGAGCTGTCGGAAAGCCTGGGAAGGAATCCGACCCATGCTGAGATTGCGAAGCACTTGGGAATGGAAGAGAAGAAATGCCGGAAAATCCAGCAGATCAGCACCATGGCCAATGTCCTTTCACTGGACATGGTAATGAGCGGAGATGAGGACCGCCAGTCCGTACAGATTCCCAATACGGATATTTCTTCCCAGCCGGAACATTCTTTTTTAAAAGGAGAACAGCTTACGCTTTTGACGGAGGCCGTTGGAAGCTTGAAGGAAAAGGAGAAAATGGTGATTTCCCTGTATTATGTGGAGGAACTTAATATGGGGCAGATTGCCCAGGTTATGCAGGTCAGTGAACCCAGGATATCCCAGATTCACAGCGCTGCCATCCGGAAACTTCGGGCATTTATGGAGAGTAACCAGTAAAATAAGACAGAATCAGGGCACAGCCCCATATAAGACGATAAAGAAAGAGGAGGACAGCTTATGTACCAGGGATTTTATAATCTCGTATCCGGGATGCTGACACAGAGTAGAAATTTGAATGTAGTCAGCAATAATATGGTAAACCTGCAGACGCCCGGATATAAAAATGACACCATGGTGGCGACTACCTTTCAGGAGGAGATGATGAACCGTACTGGAAGATGGGGTGATGACAATGAGCAGGAGCTGATAGTCAACTCGAAGATTGTCACGGCAGACCGGACTTATGTGGATTATGAGCAGGGAGGTTTTGACCCCACAGGGGGGATTTATGATTTTGCCTTAAGTGGCAGAGGGTTTTTCTGTATCCAAACAGATGGCGGAGAAATCCGTTATACGAGAAATGGTTCTTTTGCGGTGGACAGCGACGGATATCTGGTGCTAAATGATCAGGGCAGAGTCCTGTCGGAAAACGGCCAGCCTATTCGGATTCAGAGTGAAGAATTTGCTGTGGATTCCAAAGGCCGTATTGTAAGCCGGAATGTGGATTACACAAATGGCCAGGCACAGATTATCACAGAAGAGTACGGAACTTTGCGGGTGGTGGATTTTGCAGATTATGATGAACTCCACCGGGAAGATAACGGCCTTATCTCAAGCAATCAGGCGCCTCTTCAGATGCCGGCAGATACAGCGGTGGTGTGGCAGAGCCTGGAGAATTCAAATGTGGATATGGTAGAGGAAATGACAGCAATGATGAGTTCTCAAAGAGCGCTGCAAAGCGCTGCCCAGATGCTCAAAATGTATGACCGGATCATGGAAAAATCATCGGTCGAGATTGGAAGACTGTAAGGAGGGGTACCATGAACAAGTCTTTTTATGTGGGAGCCATAGGAGCGGCGCAGACAACCAAGCGGTTCAGTGTAATCGCCAATAACCTGGCAAACACGAATAATAATGGCTTTAAGCCCAAAAAGGTGGCGTTTTCGGAGCTGATTGAATACAACGTCAAGGAACCGGAAGAAGCAGTAACAGATCTGCAGGCAGGGGCCGGTACGAAGCTGGCGCGTACCTACACTTCCTTTGAAGTGGGCGCATTCCAGCAGACAAACTCGGAGCTTGACTATGCCATCGCCCGGAGAAATACATTTTTTGCAGTGCAGGATCCGGAATCAGGAGACGTCAGTTACACCAGGGACGGGCATTTCCACCGTGGGGAAATGGCAGACGGCTTTTATCTGATGACTGATTCTGAAAAATATGTGCTTGATTCCAATGGCCAGCCCATCCGGACGGATGCGCTGGAAGGAGTTGGAACAGAAGATAACATACAGAGGATCGGTCTTGTCACTTTCCAGTATCCCAGCCGTCTCATGAGTGTAGAGGCCAATGAATATGTCCCTTCCGATGCCGGGGCGGGCGCAATCCGGCTTGGAGAAGCAGAGAGGGCTACATCATTGCTCAGCGGAACCCTGGAGGCTTCAGACACCGATATGGCAGAGGAGTTTTCCCATGTGATCGAAGCTCAGAGGGCCTTCAGCTATGCTCTTCGTATGGTTACTACTTCAGATGAGATTATGGGTACAATCAATAGTCTGCGTGGTTGATGATACGGTAAGAAAATAAGGCGGCGGAAGGAGAAGCGGACATGAGAATCAAACATTATGAGGATATGAACCTTCAGGAACTTGACGTAATGCGTGAAATCAGTAGTATTGGCACCAGCCATGCAGCCACTGCATTATCGCAGCTTTTGCAGAAGGAAATTCGGATATCTATCCCCACAGTCAGCATTTTAGGCTATAATGAGGCGTTATCACGTATTGGCAATGCAGAAGAGATTGTAGCAGCTACTCTTGTGAAAATGGATCAGGATGTGGAAGGGCTTATGTTGTTTCTCTTCGATATGAATTTTGCCAGTACGGTATTAAAAACCCTTTTGGGACAGGAATATACTTGTTTTGAAGAGATGGATCATCTGGCATATTCTGCGCTGGAAGAAGTGGGAAATATTATTATTTGTTCTTATATTAATGCGTTTTCAAAATTGGTGGATGTGGATATTTCACTTTCAGTACCCAGCTCTACGGTCAATATGCTGGGCGGGATATTAACTGTGCCCATTGCAGAGTATGGATACGAAACCGATAAACTGATGTACTTTAACGCAGACTTTGTTATGGATGGAAACAAGCTGTCTGATTGGCTGCTGATGCTTCCGGATATCAAGTCTTTGAATGCAATTCTGGGGAAACTAGGTGTCTGAGAATGGAAAAGGAACTGAAAGTAGGTATAGGGGATATGAAGCTTACCAGAGGGGAAGGACGTATCATCACATACGCTCTGGGTTCCTGTATCGGAATAACCTTCTATGACCCGGCGATTAAGCTGGGGGCGCTGCTGCATATTATGTTGCCGGAGCGCCAGAGTCCGACGGATACGAGTCTTTTTAAGTATGCGGACACGGGAATTCAGGAAACACTCAGGAAGCTTCGGGCCTTCGGCATGATGAAATCTCGTACAATCGTGAAAATTGCCGGCGGGGCAAAGATGTTTGCAATAAAAGGAAATGCAAGTTTTGGTAATATTGGAGAACGGAACACGGCCAGGGTAAAGCAGATATTACGCGCGGAGGGGCTGCGGCTCATGGCAGAAGACACGGGCGGTTCTTATGCCAGAACCATGGTACTTGAGGTGGGGACTGGAAAAGTAATCATCAAGACCTTTGGAAAGCCGGAGAAATGCTTGTGAGGAGAAAGGAGAGAACATGGAGGAAAAGAAAAACAGTATTCTGCTTGAATCGGGGACAAATGAGATCGAAGTCATGCGTTTTTCGGTGAGCGGTGAATTTTACGGTATCAATGTGGCAAAAGTACAGGAAATTATCATGGCGGAGAAGGTAAAGCCCATGCCCCACTCCCATCCGGCAGTGGAGGGGATTTTTAAGCCCCGGGAGGAACTGATCACAGTCATTAATCTGGTGTATTATTTGTTTGGAGAAGAGCGGGAGCACGGACAAAAAGATTTGTTTATTATCACCAACTTTAACAGGATGACAGTAGCTTTCCGCGTGGACAGTATTGAGGGGATTAGCCGGATTTCCTGGCAGGATATCCAAAAACCGGATAAAACCATCGCCAATGGCGACGAAGGTGTGGCGACGGGAATTGCCCAGTGTGAAGGCCAGCTTGTAACAGTTCTGGATTTTGAGAAAATTGTGGCGGAAATCGCGCCGGAGACGACGATTCAGGTTTCTGATGTGGAGAAACTGGGGGTAAGGCCCATCTGCGAAAGCCCGATTGTAATTGCTGAAGATTCTGTGCTGTTACAGAAGATGATTGACGACTGCCTGGAGAGGGCAGGATTTACTCATCTCATCAATTTCTCCAATGGACAGGAAGCATGGGATTATCTCCATTCCATTAAAAACGATTCTGATTTGTATGATAAAGTAAATCTGGTGATTACCGACATTGAGATGCCTAAAATGGATGGACATCGTCTGACAAAATTGATTAAAGATGATCCGCGCCTCAGACATATTCCTGTGGTAATCTTCTCATCACTGATTGATGAGCAGATGCGTATTAAAGGAAAAGAATTGGGTGCGGATGAGCAGATGGCGAAGCCGGAGATTGGGCATCTGGTAGCAATTTTGGATACACTGCTGGAGCGGTTCAATGAACTGAGACCGAAATTGGATGAGTAAACCGCCGGTGTGCGGCAGAGAGAAACCGCCAAGACAAGGGAAATGGCCTTGTTTCATGTATGCCATGACATATATTCGGGCTTTCCCCATTATGATACGGAGGATATGATTTTGGCTATTATCATTACGGTTTCAAATCAAAAAGGCGGGGTTGGAAAGACGACAACCTCAGCGGCATTGGCAGCAGGAATTGCGGGAACCGGTAAACGGGTTCTGGGGATCGACCTGGATCCGCAGGGGAATCTGGGATTCTGCCTGGGGATGGAACCTTCCGATTCACCTACTGTACTGGATGCGCTGCAGGGAAAAGTGACAACGGCAGAGGCTGTCAACAGGACAGCCTATTGCGATATTCTGCCTTCAGATATTTCGCTGAGCAACGGCGTAGAGCATGTGGCGGCGGAGCATCGGGAATGTATCCTGAAAAATGCACTGGCCCCCATTATCGGCCTTTATGATTATGTGATTATTGATACGCCTCCGGCGTTAAATCTGCTGACTGTAAATGCATATGTAGTTTCTGATTTTCTGATTATACCAATGGCTACAGACATTATGAGCCTTGTGGGATTATCCCAGTTGAAGGAGACCATCGAATCGGTGCGCAGTTCTTTAAATCCTGAACTTAAGGTAATGGGAATCCTTTTGACCCGTTTCAACAGGCGCACCCTTCTGGCCAGGGATGTTTTAGAGATGGCGGGGCAGCTGGCGGGTCAGATCGGGACGGTGGTTTTTGAGACAAAAATACGAAATGGCGTTGCCATTGCAGAGGCGCCGGCCCATGGGGAAAGTATTTTTGAATACAGCCCCCGCTCAGCGGCAGTCATGGATTATCAGAGCTTTTTAGAGGAAATAGCCGGAACGATCCATCTGAAGGAGGTAAGAAAAGATGGCAAGAAAGACCAATAAAACAACCCATGTTTTGAATTTATTGACAAATGGAACAGAGGCGGAAGGAACGCAGAACGTCCAGGAGACAGAGGCGGGAGCGGCATCAGAGGCACCCAAAGGGGCAGCGGATAATAAGGTGATTGTGGTGAACGAAACCAGTGAAAATGAAAAGCTTTCCAATGAAATTAAAAACCGCCTGGAAGCACAGCTTGAAGCTGAAGTGGCTGAGGCAGCGCCGCAGACAGAGGCGGCAGAGCCGGATATAGAAGAAGCGGAAGAGGAAACAGCGGCGGAAAGCGAAGCAGAGGCGGAGCCTGCGGAAGAAGAAAAAACGGATTCACCAAAGCGGGCCTACCGTATGATGAATGTCATGGAACGTCTTCTTGCCAATATGGAGCCTGAGATGGAAGATGAGATGCGCCAATATGGGGTCTGTATGTGTGACCGCTGCCGTGCTGACGTGCAGGCTCTGGTTCTGACCAAGATGCCCGCAAAGTATGTGATCGTGGACAGCACCAATGCTTCGCCCATTGTGGGATATTACGAGGGGCGTTATAAGACTGCGATGTTTACAGAGATCCTGAAGGCTTGCGTTACAGTAAAAGAAAAACCCAGACATTAAACGAACACTGCGACTTTGGCAGCGTGGATTAAGGTGATATTTAATAAAAGAAAATCGGTGTTTTCCTATCCCGGCCTTGAAGCGGTTTTTGGATAAGAAACATGGATTTTCTTTTATTCATGGGGCAATATTTTTGAGAAGTTTTGCTTGGGAAATCAGCACAAACATCCCATCTTTCCTTATTATTATTGAGAAGCAGCCGATATTTTATATAGATAATATGATGTCAGAAGAAGAACGTCGGTAAGGAAAGGAGAACATAGATGGCTAGTATATCAGGAACTACAAGCAGTTTAAACAGTACTTTGCGCGGGTTTGGCGGTATGGCATCCGGTATTGACCGTGATTCCATTATTGAGCAAATGTCTCTTGGAACCACGACAAAGATTCAGAATCAAAAAAATGCAATCACCAATCTTACTTGGAAGCAGGAGGCATTCAGGGGAATTATTAACCAGATTCTGGACTTGCAGGACAATTATCTTTCCTATTCTGCATCCTCCAATGTGATGGATTCCAGTATATTTGCTAAGAATGTGATCACAGCCAACGGCGATGAAAAAATCACAAAATATATCAGCGCCAGCGGTTCCTCCAGTTTGTTGGAGTCTGTGGCAGTACGCGGTGTGGCGAATCTGGCGACAGCCGCCAACGTACAGTCCGGGAAAAAGGGGAGCGGGGCCATTGAACCTGGCATGAGCTATTCCAGTAATCCTACGGAGTCAAACCTGGCAGGAAGGAAGCTGACCTTCGGAAGCTACGGCACAGACGGCCGTTTTAAAGAGGATGCTACCTTTACTTTCCCCACCAGTTATACAGATGCAGACGGCAAGGTACAGACTATCGAGTATGTGGGAGGCTTGGGAGAATCGGCAGATCTCGCTAAAGTGGCGGATCAGCTCAATGAATCCATAAAGGCAAACAAATTCCTTGTTTCAAAAGAACGCAATGTCACCATTCAGTTTGATTATGATGAAGCAGCGGATAAATTGAATATGAAGTATGTGAAGGTGGATACACTGGGAGATAAGTTTGAGATCGGCGCTGACGTGACGGCAGCCAATTCAGACCTTACAATCCGGGGGAACTCTTCAGCCCTCAGCGCCATGGGATTTAAGGCGGATGAGGCTGAGGCCGCAGGCGCAGGAAAAGAGGGCCTTTATACACTGGATGAATACAATGCACATACATCGGATTTCAGTAGTAGCGCTATCCATACTTATGACAATATGGCCCAGTACCTAAAGGGAAAGAAATTTACTATTGCCTATGGCGGACAGAGTAAAACCATAGAGCTGATCACTGAGAAGGATATAGAGGAACTTAAGCAGGCCGCGGCAGACGGAAAAGATATGGATGCCGAATTTGCGGCAAAAATGCAGGCACACTTGAATAGAGCTTTTGGTACAGATAAAATCGCAGTCGGTGTCGGCGACGGCGGTAAAATCAGCTTCAACAATGCTTTAGGCAGTGATGAAAGCGTCATTACGATCAACAGCGGTGATGTGGCTGTGATGAAACAGACGGGCCTGGATAAAATAAATTCCAATAAAATCAGTACGGGAAGCAGCCTGTTTGATAACAGAGAGCGCCTGGGCTTTGATAAAGACATGACAGAGGAAGAATTTACGGAAGCATTGAAAGATTTCTCCATCAATGATGTTCATATTGATGTGAATGCGAATATGACCGTAAGCCAGTTCCTTTCTAAGATTAATTCTTCCGACGCAGGCGTAAAAGCCACTTATCTGAGTACCAGCAATAAATTCACTTTAGTGAACACGGAGACTGGTTCCGGCAGGGAAATCAGTGTAGGTGGAGCCGCCAGTACAATTTTTGGCGGCAGTGGTTCTGTGAGCAATGACGGCAAAGATGCCGTTATGTATGTGGACTACGGCACCGGCACCCCGGAAAAGATCGTCAGTTCCACCAATACCTTTGATTTGGATGGACTGAAAATTACGGCTTCAGGAACCTTTGGCGTGGAGGAAGCGGCGGACGGAAGCGGTCCTGTTTTTGACAGAAGTGAGTCGGTGACGTTCCATGCGACTGCAGACGTGGATAAAACAACGGAAAAGGTAAAGAAATTCCTGGAAGATTATAATGCCCTGGTAAAGGCCATTAATGATCAGATTACTACAAAACCCAATGGAAATTACGGTCCTCTGACAGACGAACAGAAAGATGAAATGACGGAAACGTCCATTGAAAACTGGGAAAAGAAAGCCAAGGAAGGACTCCTGTATAACAATAGCGTGATGCGGGATCTAAGTATGGATGTGCAGGGGGTTTTAAATAAGATTTTAGGAGACGGCGTTTCTTATGATGATCTGCAGGAGATGGGTATTAGCATGTCGGAGGATCCTTATGACGGCGGCACATTAAAATTTGACGAAGCCAAATTTAAAGCAGCTATGGAGCAGGATCCGGAAAAAGTGGGTAATATTTTCACTGGAGGAAACGGCGTAAGTAAAGGGCTGAGCAATATTATCAGTGATACGACGCAACAGTATGCAACCAGATACAGCTATAAGAATGAAGGTTCTTATGGCAGGCTGGTGGAAGAAGCAGGTTCTGAAAAGCTGGTATTGTCTTTGCAAGATAATACGATTTATAATCAGTTAAAGGATATGCAGGAAAACTTAAAGACCCTCCAGAGTAAGCTGAAGACAGAGCAGGATCGTTACATTCAGATGTTTACGACCATGGAGAAAGCCATCAGCAGTATGAACAGCCAGTCCAGCTACTTGTCAAGCCTTACAGGCTGATAAAAGAACAGGGTCTCGGTATAGGAGAGTGTAAAATGAATAGTGGATACCAGAAATATAAGACACAGAGTATATATTCTATGTCCGGCGTAGAGTTGCTGCTTCTTCTGTATAACGAGGCGATCAAACGGATGAAAATGGCTGAGTATGCTCTGGAGGATAAAGATTACGGAGTTTTTGAAGAATGTATTACCAGGACAGTCCGAATCGTCCGCTATCTGAACTCCATCCTCGATATGGAACAGCCCATCAGCCAGGATTTCCGGCGGATCTACGAATATTTATTTTATGACCTTGGCGTCATCAGAGCCGGCAGAGACCGAAAAATAGAAGACATTCACGAAATTATCCGACTTTTCACAGAGTTCAGAGATGGATTTGAGGAAGCGGGGAAACTGGTAACAGAGCAGCGTATAGTATCTCCTAAAAGTGTGACCGGGTAGGTGAGTGCATGGCAGTGGATTTGGAACAAATGATGCTTCTTCTTCAGAAACGTTACGATATTTTGAAGAAAGTCGACGAATTGACGGATGAACTTCAGAGTGCCTTTATCAGACATGATGAGGTTTCCGCTTCACTGCTCCTGGATATGAGAGCGGAAGAGATTGCAGAGGTAGATGCCTGTCTGGGCAGGATTTGGGATTTGGGCCGGACTGGCGGTGAGGATCTGCAAGAGATCAAAAGATTGCTTCACACAGATCCTGCTTCTGTTTCCGCTACAGGCAGCTGGGAAGAAAATAAAATCTTTGAAGTGCGGCGAAAGACGGTTCGGCTTCTGGAACAGCTGCAGGACAAAGACCGCCGCATGAATCTAAGTGCGGGGGGTGAGAAATCATACTATAAAAATAAACAGAATTAACAAATATGGATGAAAGGAGGAAATAGATATGTCAATTAATGGTATATCAGGTGGAGGCTATGGATATGGCTATACATCATCGATCAACAATCTGCTGCAGTTATCGTCGCTTAAAACCACAGCTTCCTATAGTGCAATATCTGCAGTCAATAAAGTATCTTCTACTAACAAAAACACTTCGGCTTATGCCAGTGTGACCAGTTTTCTGAAAGATTATCAGTCGGAGCTGACCGGATTGGAAGCAGCAGCAGCTAAGCTGCAGCTCAACCAGAAGGGAAATGTTTTCACAGAACTGGAAGCAGGTTCTTCTGATGAGTCAGTGGCGACAGCCAAGAGATCCTGGAGCTTAGAAGCAGGGATGGATATTGATTTGGAAGTACATTCCATCGCGCAGGCTCAGAAGAATGTCAGCGCTGCCAATTATGCAGCAGACCTGGCAGATGAGGATATGGAGTTTGAAATTGCCGGACCTGGCGGAAATCAGACGATTTCCATCAGCAGCACCAATGCCAACGGTACAAAGAAAACCTATAATCAGATGTATCAGGAGGCGGCTAAGGCTGTCAATGGGAATACCAAGACAGGCGTTAAGGCGTCGGTACAAAGCGAAAATGGGAAAGTATCTTTGGTGCTTACAGGAAAAGATACGGGAACAGCCAACAGCTTCAGCGTCAATGGAAAAACAGGAGCAGCCGCAGGCTTAGAGTATATTGAAACTGCAGCGGCGGACGCCAAATATACGGTTACTCAGGATGGCTATACACAGACCTATACTTCTGACACCAATAAAATTAATATTGGATATGGACGTGTGGATGTGGAGCTGAAGAAAGAGGGAACCACAAATATTTATTCCGGTGTGGACGTTGATGACATTACAGATGCAGTACAGGATTTGGTAGACAGTTATAATGCTGTTACCAATATGCTGGAAAGCAATTCTGGCCGTGGTGCAGGAACTGCCGCACATTTGGCTTCATTCCAGAGAGGGATGGCCCATGAAAAGACTCTGGCAGCATTGGGAATCACTACCAATAAGGCAGGGGATCTTGTGCTGGATAAGGAGAAGTTGGCGGAAGCGCTGGAAAAGGATTACGATTATGTAATGGACACCTTAGGCGGACAGTTTGGACTTGCGGAGAAAGCAGCTCAGAAGGCAGATCAGGCTTTGTCCGATTCTGTACAGAGAATTGTGAGCAATGACCTTGGCGGAAAGACTTCCAGTTCTGGTTCCAATGGCGCCGTTAATTCGGGCAATGCAGGAAACGCATATACGCAGTTTGCAAACTTCGCCTCAAGCGGAGCTTATAATCTGATGAATTACTATGCGGTTGGTATGCTTTTGAATACGATGGCATAAGGTAGTGAAAAGTATTCAGCGTTAAAAAGAGTTTCATTGCTAAAAGGCGGGAGAGGGAATCCCTCTCCCGTTTTCTTGTCGGACAGGATTATGAAACTTATAGGAGAAAGCGAAATGAATCAAGTTCTGTTTGAGGGGCGTTTACTGGTCAATATGATAAGCACTTTGATTCATAAAGGTGCACTTCAGGTGAGATATGGCCGAATGAACTGGGAGCGTATGTTCAGGACGTCTGATTACCATAGAGTTGCAAATATTATTTATCTTGGCCTTTTAGGAAATGGCGGTGCGGTTTCAGAGCGTTGGATGAATCGTTTTTTTGAACGATATCAGGAATCTCTGATTAATGGGGGGGGCTGTGAAGCTGCCGAACGGGAAATTCTTACGCTTTTGGATATGGAAAAGATTCCCTGCGTGGTTTTGTCTTCCACAACAATACGCGGATTGTATGAACTGCAGGAAACTGCGGATATGAGTCCTCTCCGGCTATATTTGAGTCCAGAGGCCTATACGATAGTAAAAGGTTTTTTAGTGGATTTGGGATATGAGACGATTCAGAGTTATCCGGAATTCGGAGAACGTATGAATCGAATATCCGGTATGAATGTGGATATATATCAAAAACTTCCATTTAAGACAAAATATTATGAGAAGGCCATGCGGGATCTTTCAGCCAGAGCGCGTATCAGAAATGGAGGAATCACAGTACGGACTCTTTATCCAGAAGACCGTATGGTATTCAGGCTGGCTTCTGTAGCCTACCAGTATGTGACAGATGGTTTATTGATTCGCGATATGCTGGATTTGTTCTTATTTCACAGAGCATGGCGGGAACAGATAAATCATACATACATAAAAAAACGGCTTCATGATTTTCATATTGATGTATTGGCAGATAAGATTTTGCGGCTCTCTTATATGTGGTTTGGAGAGAAGGAAGATAAAGAATACCTTAATACAGGCGATCAGCCAGAAGATTTGAGTTCTTTTGATATTTTAGAAGACAGGATTTTCAGCCGGGGTGAAATCGGAAAGGAAAAAGAAAATGATCCGCAAGCTCTGGGGCTGATGAGACTTTTGAATAAAGAAGAAGAGATAGAAAGCCGAAAAGCCAGGAAGGAAACATTGCAAAAAAAACGGGCAGAACGAAAGAAGGCCAGATCCCGTTTCTTTCACTGGATATTTCCGGATTATAAATATATGTCTTCTTTATATCCGACTCTTGAAAAGATGCCGTTTTTTTTGCCTTTTTACTGGGTGTTTCGGGGAATACGCCTTCTAATCGGAATGTTAAAAAATAAAGACCAATAGTCATTTAAGATTATTGGTCTTTGTTTTTTAGTTAAATTTTATTTTGGGCTTAATTTGTCCGGGGAAATAATGTGAGAAAGCGTATTCTGCAGAGACAAAAGTGAATCTGTAGACGGCGCCAAGGCTCCCCGATTAATTTGTTCTGCCTCCGATAATTCTTCTCTCAAAATAGAAACATGTCTGGGGGCATCGACGGCAACCCGCACACCATCAGAAGCACATTCCAAAATTGTCACACGAATATCATTTCCAATTAAAAAACTTTCATTTTTTTTGCGTCGTATGATCAGCATCTAATCTTCCTCCGCCTCTTCATCTATGGCAGTGGCTACCGCCTGAAAAGAGTCAAATCTGTGACGATAACCATAAGCAGGGTCTGAGAGGATTACTTGCATTCCCCGGCGGCTGACAGGGTCAATGACCAGGGGGCATTTCAGGTTAACAGTACTTTGAAGATAATTCTCCTGACCCCGTATATTACAAATTGCGTAATAGGAAAGTTCCTCGATGTCATGGACATCCAAAAATGACAATTCTGCATCTGAGAGAGAGGGAGCGTAATCATTGCAAAAAATAACTGGATTAACAATAGCAAATACAATTTCCGGACGGTCTGTGGACAACATCAGAAGAATTGTATCGTCTCCCTCTGTAAGGCATAACAGCAAATAATGTTTTAAGTCTGGAAAACCGAAAATACCGTCAGGAAACGTGATGAGATCTTCCTCTTCGTATTCAACTTCGCCATAAGCGTCTGTTTCAAGTATCATAGTAATAGACACGCTCCTAAACTAATAAATTCATAAAGCCATTGTCATCAAAGCTATCAGGGGGCACATAATTATGCCCGCCAATGTATTCAAAGTGTACTTCTGGCCGTTGAGTCATAATTGTCATGACAAGAGGCGGAAGGAAAGATAACTCCCCTTGTGCAACTCGAAACTCAAAAGCTCCGCGATCCACTGTATAAGCGGAATCAGCCTCTGCAGTGACTGCTGCCTGTGAAACTTCAGGTGAAACAGTAGTATCTGCTGCAACAGCCTGTGCAGCAACAGTTTCAGGAGAAGCAGTAGCTTCATTGGCAGAAGAATTGCTTATCGCAGGTGTACGTCCAGAACTGTTGGAAACACTTTCAGAAGCCGTATTTGAATTCTTGGAAGAGGGCGCTGTGGAAGTCTGTGACGTTTTGGCAGAAAAAGCACGATTGATCTGCTTTACATAGTTGATATCTACAGAACCAGCTCCGCCAGAGGAATGTTGCGACTGAAAAGCCTTCATACGTGCGATGGCTTTTCGGCGTTCCAGATCAAGTGAATCAGAAGGAACTAAACGTGCGCTCTGGGAAATACGGACAGACTGGTAAGGGGTAGTTGTAACCTTTAAAATTTGTCCTGTCATAAGTATACCTCCTTTCTTAAAATAATAAACACATTAGCCCATAAAGTCAAAAAGGGACATACGCATAATATTGGAACTTACCTGCAAAGAAGCATAGTAAGAACGCTGATGAGCAAACATTTCAACGATGGAATCATAAGGATCAGCCCCCAGCTTATCGGCGTATTGGGTTTCCAAAGCCAGCTTTTCGTCCTCCAGACGAGAGAGGGTAGTTTCCAACTGATTGGTCTTATTTCCTATATTGCTGTATATGTTTCCAAGCTTGTCGGAAGTGATCTGGATTTCACTGGAAATTTTACCCAGCTTTTCCTGGAATTCCGCTTTGTCAATGGAAATGGCCCCGCCGGTGGCATCCGGTGTGGCATCAATAGTACGGTCATTGTCCAGATAAGTCATGTACTTATTCATGGTAATGACGCCCTGGCCAGTAAGTCCAAGCGCACTGTTGGTCATAGCTTTTTCAATGTCAGCCAGTTTGTAATTTCCTGTTCTTATGGCATCAGAAGTGATGCCGGTCAACACATTCAATCCGCCGTTATAAGTATCAATCAAAGTCTTGGTGTCATGAATGGAACCATAGCCGATATCTACCCGGCCCTGTTCGCTCATGGCAAGGAGAAGATGCTGTTCATCTTCTTTTCCTGTGCCGCCGGCAGCGGGCGGCTGCAACTTGAAACAGTACTCTCCGCCGTCCTCAACCATTTTAAATTTAAATTCAGTAGCTTTGTCATCCCCTGAAAACTTATGGGTATAGGTGAGAACCATATCATTTGTATCCGAATCGTAAGAGATCGAAAAGGGGGTAGTAGTCAGATCATTACCGCCAAATACATAGAAACTTTCATATTTGGAGTTTAGATTGTTTACCATAGACTGCTGCTTCTGAATTAAGTCATCCCGGATTGTACCCACAGTAGTGGAGGTCTCATTGTTGGTGCTGTTGAGGATATAAGAAATCCTGCTGGCAGCATTGTCCTGACCGGTGGCCAAAGTGCTTTGAAGGGAGCGGACTCCCATTTCCTGCTGGTTAAGCCGTTTGTCAATATCGGTCAGAAGCGTTTTCTTGCTTAAAACATCCCGATAATCCGTATCCATCCTCTGGCCGGAATAATATGCCAGCGGATTTTCAGCGGCAGATTCATAAGCTTTGCCGCTGGAAATTTTATTCATGCTCTTATTGAGCTGACTGTGTACATCATTGACAGACGTTGTATACTGTCTGTAAAGCGCTGAATTTGTAACACGCATTGCCATAGCTTCCTCCTCCTGGCACATTTACTGTGCCATCCAGATAGATTTCTTAAAAGTTATCTGCCGACCAGGCCGGTATTATTGATTAAAGTATTGAGAGCCTCGTCTAAAGTAGTCATCAGACGGGAGGCTGCATTGTAAGCTGACAGATAAGCCATCATATTGGCGGCTTCCTCATCCAGACTGATACCGGACAGGCCGTCTCTGGAATTCTGAATACCATTCAGTACTGTCACATTGGTTTTCAGAGAAGCCTGATTATTGGAGGAATCGCTGGCCAGGACAGTAGAAACATTGCTTATATAACCGGCAAAAGTTTTATTTCCCAGATCAATACCGTAATAAGGGCGGTCTGCGCTGCTGCCGGCGGCATAGTGAACGGACATGGCCCGCAACATAGCAAGGGCGGTGTCATTCATATCGTTTCCATCATCATCGATGCCTTTTCCTAAACCTATGGTGCCGTTTACCCAGTCGGTGTTGATGCCAATGGTGGAAGCGGTGATATCAGCCGTCGCATTTTCTTTGTTTACCATAAGGTTGGCAGGTTTTCCGGTTATGTTTTTATTGCCAAGAGTATTTAACTCATTCATAACTGTTGCAAAACTTTTGGCCAGGTTATCAAGATGATTGATGTAATACTGATAACCACGGACATCTACATCTTCAATGGCGGCTGTGGTGCTGCTGTCAACCTTACCTCCCAGCATATCAAGGCCAGCCTGGATGGATCCGCCTTTAAATTCGTTTACACTGTTTGGATCGCTGGTGGAAGAAATGGTGACGGAATCAGCCGTTCCGGTACCGGAAGCCCCAGTGAATTTTGCTGTTACATTTAAATAGGGAGAATTTGCCCCCGGCAAAATTTCCAGGCTTCCATAGTTTTGGTTGGCGGCGCCTTCCGTACCCTTGATCAGGCTCAAAGACTCGCGGGTCGTCACTCCGCCGTCCGTTTTGGAATATATCATATCCACATACAGATCATCCGGCCAGTCTTTGTCATCCTTGTGGGCCGGGTCTTTCTGATAACGAACCTCAATGGGCACATAACTGGATAACTCGTCTAATAGGACATTCCGCTCATCCATAAGCTCCAAGCTGGGCTGGCCAAATACCTGGTTATGTTTAATCTGGCGGTTTAATTCGCCAATGCGCTTCAGAATATCATTGACTGTCTGCTCCGCCCCGTTTTGGTTGGTTCCTTCGCCGTCCAGCCGTTCAAATTCCTGTTTTTTTGCTTCGTCAATTTTCTGGGCAGACTCATTGAGAAGGTTGGTCAGTTTTTCCATGCGGGCCCGCAGTTCACTTTCAAAAACAGCATCATTTACTTTGGCGGGATCCGACAGATTGGTAAGAGTAGCCTGGATATCGTCGAAGGCATCACGGATTCCGAGGATGCTGCTTTCGTCAAGAACTTTGGACAGGGAATCCAGGGCAGTCTGCATGGAATCAGTATAACCGGATTTTTCCATCTGGGAACGGTACTGGGCATCTAAAAAGGGGTCGCGGATCTGGGATACCCGATCCATGGCAACACCAAAACCCACTGAAATTTCAGAACCGTTCATATAGCGGGAGATGGGGCCGCTATAATTGAGGCTGGAGGTATCCAGCGTCTGACGGGTATACCCCACAGTATTCATATTTGCAAGATTCTGGCCGGTAATATCCAAACGCTTCTGATTGGCCTGTAAGGCCGTAAGCGCTGTATTAAAACCGGAAAAAGTAGCTCGTATCATAATAGTCAGTCCTCCATATATTATACGTATCGGTCATGAAAGTGGGGAGAGCTGTCTGCCTCCGGGAAACCACTCAGACTGCCTGCGCCGAGTATATGTTCAAACTCCCGCAGACGGACAGTAATAATGCGGCTGGACGAATCTTTTGCATCGGCCAGATCCTTAAGCTGTTTTTCCATCCGCATAAACAAAGGCGAAAGGGCAGAGGATTCTTTTTCATCTGCAGTTTTCAAAATCTGACGGAAGGTCATATTTTTCCATCCAAGACGGTCTGCCATATGTTCCCGCTGCTGCTCCAATCCCCGTAATTTTAAAAGCAGGGCTTGCTCTTCCTTGAGAAAGGAATCCATTTTTTCATCTTCTCTGGCAGAAGCAGCTGTGGCTTTTGCAGTTTCTGCTTCGGTAAGTTGAGAAATGATCTCGGACAACTCCTCTAATATGCGGACAAAAGAACCGAAAAGCGTTTCCCGCGCTTCCTTATTGTAATCCATGCTGTAATGCCTCCTGTATATCTGTGGGACTTATGAATAGCAAAGCATACGTCTGGCGATCTCACCGGCATCCGGTGTATAAGTCCCCGCCATCACCTGGCGGCGCAGCTCTTCTACCCGTGTATTGTCTGCAGGGGTTTTCATATCATTGGCCGCCTCTTTGGCCAGAAGCCTGGCAAACTGTTTTGTATCTGAGGGATACTGGGCTTTGTGAAGCATCAGTTTATCATAACTGCCGGCGCTTTCTGCCGTCTGCTGTTTTGCCGGCTCCGGTACGGAGGAGGCTGTACGGTAGAAGGAATAGTCACGTCCAATCATGTTGGCTCCATACAGTTTTACGTCCATATAATTGCCCTCCTTTCAATGCAGCTTATCTTAAAAATGCATAGCTGTACTTATACATAATTTATCGGCATTTTTTTCTATCTCATAAGGCGGAGCAAAAATGTTTTTATCTTTATGAAAAAAAGAAAGCCGCCGATATATATATTGATATTGTAATTTATACCTTTATAACGGCCGGATGGCCATAATGGGGTACCCGAAGGGTATACTTTGATTACGTTCTATGGAGGTCGTATGGCTAACATTTTGCAAGTAACTACACCGGTAAATGACAGTAGCCGGAATGCGATCAATACACAGCCCAGAAATGTTTCCGACAGCCAGCAGATCCATAATCCGGTGGATCCTACCCGTGTGGTACGGGCAGACGGGCAGACGGGGAATAAGGCCGGGGACGCCATGAGTGAAGGCGCTTATGGCATCATGGATTATGAAAGTAATTATGGCGCATTTATAAAACGGATGGGGGAAGGGCAGGAGCTTCCCAGGCTTTTGGAGCAGATTTTCCAGTCACAGGATGCGGCGGCGCTTTTTGTAGACCAGGATGCGGCGGCGCCCCTTTTGGAGCAGCTGTTTTCTTCCATTCAGATGAATTCGCCGGAAGAGCTTTTGGCATTTTTACAGGCCCAGGCAGAGCAGCAGGCCAAATTTTCTGGGACTTTTTTTGACGGGCTGAGAAAACTTCTCAGTGAAAACCGCAGCGATGCGGCAAAAGAGGCAGTGCTGGCGTTCCTTCGCAGCTACAACAGCCATTCTTCCAGCCAGCATACTTTGGGGCAGATGAAAGCTTTGACAGAAGACATCGGACGGTTAATGCTGAGGCAGTTTCGCGGAGAATATGAAGATATCCTGCAGGATATGGATTGGGATGCGGCAGACGGGGAAACGGCGGGTAACGCGTCTGTGCTGAACCAGAGGCTGATTCCTTTTCTGGCTTCTTATGTATCCAGGACCCATGATTATGGCCCTGTCAGAAATGCGGTCATGCTTTTTATTTTTCATGCGGTTCAGTATGAAGAAGGAGGCAGGGACAGGCTTTTACAGCTCTTCGACAAAATGCTCCGTGTCCGGGGCTTTGACCAGGTTTTTGACAAAGAAGAGGCATACGGCCAGCTGGAGAAACTGATGTCCGGCAGTCAGAAGCCGGGGAATGGGTTTGCCGACGCATTTTCCACTATTCTGGCCAGAGGGGCCAACGGGGAGGCCGGGCTGGAAAATATTCAGCAGTTTTATAATATTATGAACGGTATGCTGGTCAATGAGAGCGTTTATTTGCCCCTTGTGCATCTGCTGGTTCCATTTCGATTTGGCGAAGAGCAGGTGATGTCGGAGATGTGGGTGGACCCGGACGCCGGAGACGATGACAACGGGGGCCGCAGGGTAAAAATGCTTCTTAAATTTGATATACAAAGCCTGGGACGTTTTGATTTGGTGCTTGTGATGGAGAACCGTCAAGTCGGGATGCAGCTTTATGTGCCGCCGGCTTTAAAAGAACGGTCAGAACACATCAGCCGGGATGTGACGGGAATTCTGAAAAAAAGCGGTTTTGGTGTGGGACAGCTTTTAGTCCGTGAAAAAAAGAGCGACCTGAAAGTGATGGATGTGTTTCCGGAGATTCGTGAAAAAGAGAGGACGATCAATGTCAGAATTTGATGATTTGATGAGAAAAAAGGCAGTTGCCTTGAAATATGATCCCCAGAAAAACGGAGCTCCAGTGGTGGTAGCTTCGGGAATGGGCTATCTGGCTGAGCGAATCACAGAAGCTGCCATGGAGGCCGGCGTACCGGTTTATGAGGATGATTCACTGGCCACGATACTGACCCAGCTGAAACTGGGGGCCGCCATTCCAGTGGAGCTTTATCAGGCGATTGTGGATATTTATATTTATTTTTTGGGATATGTGCCAGAAGAAGAGCCAGAAGAGGAAGAGATGAGCCTGCCGGAAGAATAAGTTTGCAGGAGGGCAGGCTGGAAAGACAGTATGCCGCCAGATCAAGGGACAGTAAAAGGAAAAGGGGCATTGGAAAATGATAACCAGGGAAGAAATACGGATTGCGATTGAGGAAGGAAATTATGAAAAGGCGGCAGGGCTTTTAAAAGAATATGTTTCTGATCCAGCCAAGTATAGCGATACCATCGCCATTTATGATGCAGCCATCGGGGAATATTACGGTGACAGGCAGAGAATGTGGGAAGCGATTCGCAGCGGCCTTTTGGCCAACGGCAGAAATTATGAATTGTACGTGATGCTGGGGAATTACTACCTGCAGGAGAATATGCAGAAATCCTGGCTTTGCTATGAAAATGCTTTGTTTTACTGTGATGAACCGGAAGATCAGAAATTGATCCGGGGGCTGATGGATCAGCTGGAAAATGAATATGATATTGTTGTAAACAGGGCGTCAGCGGTGATTTTATCGGACAATCTGCTGGAATATACGAAATTGTGTATCGACAGTATCCGTATGACAACGCCGGAGGGGGCAAGGGAAATCATTGTGGTGGACAATGCTTCAGAAGACGGAAGTGTGGAATGGCTGAGGCTGCAGCCAGATATTATTCTGTTGGAAAACAGAGAAAAAATAAAATTTTCGGCAGGCTGCAACCAGGGAATTACGGCGGCTTCTGGGCCGTCGGATATTTTTTTGCTGCATAATGATACAATCTTGACTGAGAATACACTTTTTTGGCTGAGGATGGGCCTGTATGACAAAGAGGGAAACGGCGCCGTAAGCTGCGTGTCCAACTGCGCGGTATATGGGATGGAAGCAGGGAGCAATATCTGTACGATTCCGGGCCTTTTGGATTTTGGCAGACAGACAAACCTTCCAGAGAAGCAATTTTATGAAAACAGAATATTCCTGGACAGTATCGCGCTGTTAATCAGGCGGGAGGCGCTAAACAGGGCCGGCCTCATGGACGAGCGTTTTTCCTTCAGCCCCCATATGGGGATGGATTATGGGCTGCGGCTTTTAAAGTCAGGATATAAGAACCTTATTTGTAAAAACAGTTTTATCATTTGTTTTGGAAAGCAGTTGCCCGGGGGAAATAGCAAGGAGAATGAGGCGTTTTTAAAAAGGGGAAAAGAAGAATTTAAAGCAAAATGGGGGGATGAATTTTCCTATTACAGTCATATCCGAAAAGATTTGTTGTATTTAATAGAAGAAGAGAAAGAAAAACCCCTTCATATTTTAGAAATTGGCTGTGGCTGCGGCGCTTCCCTGGAATATGCGGGAGGGGGGTATTTAAACGCGAAGTTGTACGGCGTTGAATTGAACCCAAAAGCAGCCCAGATTGCAGCTTATGTGGGAGAGGTAATATGCGCGGATGTGGAAAACTTAGATTTCCCCTGGGAAGAAGAGTATTTTGATTATGTGCTGATGGGGGATGTGCTGGAGCACTTACTGGATCCGGAAGCAGTTCTAAAAAGGCTTAGAAAGCATGTGAAAACGGGAGGGCGTATTATTATCAGTATGCCCAATGTGAAACATTACTCAGTATTACTGCCTTTGCTTTTAGAAGACAGGTTTTCTTATGAGGATGCAGGCATTTTGGACAGGACACATGTGAGAATGTATACGGGGACGGAGATACAGATGCTGGTATCCCGGAGCGGATATCAATTTGAGACATTACAATATGTGCAGCTGGCAGAGGAATTGCCGGAAACGGAAAGAAGAATAATCGACGGCTTAGCGGAATTGATGGAAACCCCGGCCAAAGCTTCTTATTTGGCATATCAGTATATTGGAAAAGCGGTAAAGACGCCGGAAACAGAAAATGTTTGAGGGATAAAGACAGAAAAGGAATAGATGGGCCATGCCAGATAAACAGAAAATACGGCTTGCCATAGAGGAAGGCAATTATGAAGGGGCAGCAGAACTTATAAAGGGATATATTTCAGAACCCGGCCAATATGATGACACCATTGCGATTTACGATGCGGCCATTGGAGAAGCCTGCGGCGACCGGAAACGGATGTGGGAGGCTATCCGAAGCGGCCTGTTGAAAAATTGTAGAAATTATGAGCTGTATGTGATGCTGGGGAATTATTATCTGTGTGAGAATATGCACAAGTCCTGGCTTTGTTATGAAAACGCGTTATTTTACTGTGACGATATGGAAGACAGGGCAGGCATCCGGGCCATGATGGATCAGCTTGAAAGGGAGTATGGCATTTTTGTAAATAAAGTGGCAGTGGTTATTTTGTCTTATAACCTGCTGGAGTATACAAAGTCTTGTATCGAAAGTATCCGTAAGACAACGCCGGAAAGCGCCAGGGAGATCATTGTGGTGGACAATGCTTCTGAGGACGGAAGCGCAGAATGGCTGAAAAAGCAAAAGGATATTATCCTTGTGGCCAACAAAGAGAACATGGGGTTTCCGGCGGGATGCAATCAGGGAATCCGGGCAGCAGGCAAGGTATCGGATATCTTCCTTTTGAACAACGATACGCTTCTGGCAGAAAATGCACTTTTCTGGCTGAGGATGGGGTTATACGACAAGGAGAAGAATGGCGCGGCCGGAAGTATGTCCAATTACGCACCTTATGACCAAAGTGTGTGCGGCGACGATGCCACAGTGCCGGGACTGCTGGACTTTGGAAGGCGGATGAATATTCCAGAAGAATATCCTTATGAGTCCAGGCTTTTTCTCATTGGATTTGCACTGTTAATCAGGCGCCCTGTGGTGGATGAAGTCGGCCTGCTGGATGAACGGTTTTCTCCGGGCCAATGGGAAGATGTGGATTACGGGCTGAGAATCGTGCTGGCAGGATATCGGAATGTGCTTTGTAAGAATAGCTTTATTCTCCATTATGGCGGACAGTCTTTTGGGAAAAATGAAAAAAAGAGTCAGGCTTTAATAGAAAGAAACCAGAAAATACTGAATGAAAAGTGGGGACTGGAGGTGCTTTCTCACAGTCCCATTGTTAAATTGATTCAATATGCACAGGAACCGGAGGAGGCGCCGATCCGCATTTTGGATATTGGCTGCGGCTGCGGCGCCTCCCTGGGTTATGCGGGAAGTTTATATCCCAATGCAGAGGTTTACGGAGTGGAAAAGAACCCACAGGCAGCTAAGGTGGCATCCTGTATGGGGACGGTAGTATGCGGCGACGTGGAGGAAACGGATCTTCCCTGGGGAGAGGGGTTTTTTGACTATGTGCTCATGGGGGAAATCCTGGAACACTTGCGAGATCCCGAAATTGTTTTAAAAAAGATAAATAAGTGTTTGAAAACAGGGGGACACCTCATTGCCAGCGTACCCAATATGAAACATTATTCTGTGTTGCTGCCGCTGCTTTTGGAAGACAGGTTTTCTTATGGTGACGGGGGTATTTTAAATAGCTCCCATTTGAAATTGTATACAGGGAAAGAGGTTTCGGAACTTCTGTCTCGAAACGGATATACAGTAGAGTGGATGAAATATACCCTGGCGGCTGGAGAGCCGAAAGGGGAGGAGGCCAGGGTGATCAGGAAATTGGCGGAGGTGACCGGGGAGCCGTCGGGAACTTCAATGCTGGCGTATCAATATATTATAAAAGCAGCAAAGGCGCGGGAGGCGGCAAATACCTGAAGAAGTGTGGAGGAAAAGGGGTTAGGACAAAAACGGAGGAAAAGTAGCTTGCCATGGAAAATATTTTAGAGGAGTACGCGCTTCAGGAAGAACAAAAAGTCCTCTGGACATATCAAAATAACGATGTGGAAAAATGGTTGAAGCTGATTGATACGATTCTTGCCAGTGGGGAGGAATCACAAAAAGAAGAGCTGCTACAGATATTTCACCAGAAGGTTTTTATGGATATGTGCCGGAATTTTGACAGTCTGGCCCATATGTGTATCATTATGGATATTTATGAGCAGGAGAAAGGGGCGGGCGAACCTGTTACGATTTTGGATTTGGGGCGCTCTTCCTCAGAACTGACTGCCCTCTTTTGCCATATAAAATTTCTTTTGTGGAGAATTGAGTTTGTAAAAGACAGACAGGCGCAGGAGGGCCTGTTGAATTATATCGAGGAGACAGGGGCCTCGCCTTCCATGATCGCATTGATTGCCAAGAGGGTTTCCTATCGGAAAATGGAACTTCTGCCGTGGCTGGCAAAGATATTTATGGAAGCCCGGAAAACAGCTTATGTGGAACGCATCCGTGAATATTTAGACAGACAGGTCCTGGAAAATCTTAAAGAGAACAGAGTATAAAGGAAAAAACGGAAGGGCGGCGGGGAAAGGCTTAGTAAAAATATGGATAGAAAAAAGATCTGTTTTATTATGTGCACCAACAACCGGCAGTACAGGGAGGAAGCGGTATATTATATCAACAGGCTTTCCATACCGGATGGATATTCCGCTCATGTGGTGACCGTGGAAGGGGCAGAGGGGATGGCGGCTGGATACAATGCGGCAATGAAATCCTCTGATGCGAAATACAAAATTTACCTGCATCAGGACGTACTGATTCTCCATCAGGATTTTATTTGGAAGTTGCTGGAAATATTTGCAGATCCCGGGATTGGGATGTTTGGGATGGCGGGAGCGCCCCAAATGGCGGTCAATGGAGTCTGGTGGAATGGAAGGGCAGTGGGGAAGCTGTTGTCCAATACGGTTTTCGAGTATGGGGAAGAAGCGTTTGATGAAATAGAAGGGGACTATGCAGAGGTGGAGGCCGTTGACGGGTTTCTGATGGCGACTCAGTATGACCTGGAATGGCGGGAGGATCTTTTTAAAAAATGGCATTTTTATGATGCATCCCAAAGTTTTGAGTTCCGAAAAAGGGGATACCGGGTTGTTGTCCCGCGGATGGAAGAACCATGGTGCCTCCATGACTCGGGAATTAATGACCTTAGAGATTATTATGGAGAGCGAAAATTATTTGTACGGGAATATATGTAGGGGATTTGACTGAAAAAGCCTGTCTGAAGAGAGGCGATGAATAAAAGAAGGGGCATATCAGATGGCAGATAAAGATAAAATACGGGCGGCAATAAACGAGGGAGATTACAAAAAGGCGGCGGAACTTTTACGGGAATATATTTCAGAACCAGACCGGTATGATGATGAGATTGCGATTTTCCATGCAGCCATCGGAGAACACAGTGGAAACCGTGAGAGTATGTGGGAGGCAATTCGGAGAGGCCTTTTCATTAATTTCAAAAATTATGAATTGTATGTGATGCTGGGAAATTATTATTTGTGTGAAAATATGCAAAAATCCTGGCTCTGCTACGAAAACGCTTTGTTTTACTGTGATAATCCAGAAGACAGGGAAGAGATTGAGGGGCTGATGGGCCAGCTGGAGACAGAGTACGGGATTTTTGTAAACAAGGCGGCCATTGTGATTCTGTCATATAATCAGTTGAAATATACGAAAGGCTGTGTGGAGAGTATCCGGCAGACAATACCGGAGAGCGCGCGGGAAATCATCGTGGTGGATAATGCTTCTGAAGATGAAAGCGTCAAATGGCTGCGGGAACAGGCAGATGTTATTTTAATAGAAAATGAAAAAAACCTGGGATTTCCGGCAGGGTGCAACCAGGGGATTTTGGCGGCTTCCGGGGAATCCGATATTTTTCTTTTGAATAATGACACAATCCTTCCGGAAAATGCACTTTTTTGGCTGAGAATGGGGTTGTATGACAGGGAAGACAATGGCGCTGTAGGAAGCGTATCAAATGCCGCCTCCGAGCAGACGGTAATAGACGGCAGCCATACTGTTGAAGAATTGCTTGACTTTGGCAGACGGACCAATATACCAGCCAAATATCCTTATGAAGCCAGGGTTTCCCTGGTGGGGTTCGCTTTGTTGATCAGGCGCCGGGCGTTGGAGCAGGTGGGACTGTTAGACGAGAGGTTTTCTCCCGGGAACTGTGAAGATATTGATTATGGGTTGCGTATCTTAAATGCAGGATACAGGAATGTACTCTGTAAAAATAGTTTTATCCTTCATTTTGGGGGCGGCTCCTTTGGACGGAATGAATCATACTGGACGCTGCTGAAGGAAAAACAGCGGATGCTGAACGAAAAATGGGGATTTCGTGTCCTTCCCCGGGAAACAGACAGGCTAATGGAACATGCGCAGGAAGCGGCAGAGAAGCCGTTGCGTATTTTGCATATTGGATGCGGGGCGGGAGATACACTGGGCTATAGCGGGGGCCTGTATCCCAATGCAAAGCTGTATGGGATAGAAAAAGATCCCAAAGCAGCCCAAATGGCTTCCCATATGGGGATAGTGGTGTGCGGCGATGTGGAGAAGATGGAGTTTCCGTGGGAGAAAGGGTTTTTTGATTATGTGCTTATGGGGCATGTCCTGGAACAGTGCAGGAATCCGGAAGCAGCGCTGAAAAAAATAAGGGGGTATTTAAAAGAGGGCGGATATCTCATTGCCAATGTGTTTAACGTTGTGCATTATCCCGTAATGATTCCTTTGCTCTTGCAAGACCGTTTTTCTTATGAAGGATGGGGTATCTTAAGCAGGGAAAACCTGAAATTTTATACCGGAACAGAAATTGCCGGCATAATAAGAGAAAGCGGATATAAAGAAATGGAAATGTTCAGCCGCCAGACCCTGCCTGAGGCGCTGGAAGAAAGGGAAAAAGAAGTAATTAACAGATTAACAGAGCTGATGGGAGAGGATTGCAGGGAACCCCTTCAGACTTATGAGTATATTGTAAAAGCGGCTAAATGAGAGAATAGGGAAAACGAACCTTTCCAGTGTTTGCTTGACCGTTTCGCCCTTTTACGTTATAATAATGGAAAATAAGAACAGACAGCCAGTGGAAGGAGCAAAGGCATATGACAAAGATTGCATCTGTGGGGCAGGTGGGCCAGAACAATTATCAGGGAAACGTAACTGGCGCCGTGATCGGCCTTTCTGAAGACTTTCCTAAAATTCTTCAGCAGGTGAGCAGTGATAAAATTTCTGATTCCGATGACGGCCGGTATGATGCCATTTTTGCGCAGGCATCGGCTTGTTATAATCTGCCGGTGGCGCTTCTTAAAGCGATTACAAAGGTGGAATCGGATTTTAATCCTTATGATGTGTCTTCTAAGGGCGCGAAGGGACTCATGCAGCTGATGCCCAGTACGGCGGCGGACGTGGGGGTGACAGACCCTTTCGATCCCTGGCAGAATATTATGGGAGCTTCCAAATATATAAGGAAGCAGCTGGATAATTTTGGGGATTTAAGAACTGCGCTGGCGGCTTACAATACAGGCCCTGGCAATGTGAGAAAATATGGCGGCGAGCCATCTTACTGTAACCGGTACGTGGATAAGGTGCTGGCCTATATGGGCGAAGCTTCTGTAAATACCGGGAACGTGGGGGCTGCCTATGATGTACTTGGCGTCCAGGGTTCTTATAATAGCGCCTTGGGAGGCTTGGGAACGTATTATGGAGGAATGGGGAGTTCTTATGGCGCTCTTGGAGGACTGGGCTATGGTATGCTCGGGAGCCTGGGCAGTAGTTACAGCCTTCTAAACGGCCTTGGGAGCCTGGGAAGCAGTTATAGCGCTTTAAGCAGTCTTGGCAACCTGGGGAGCGGCTATGGCCTTTTAGGGAGCATGGACAGTTCCGACGGCCTTCTTGGCAGCAGTGGAAGCAGTATGGGGCTGTTATCCGCGTCAAACCTGGCATCTACCTATGCGCTTTCTTCCCTTCTTTCAGCTGGAACCAGAAAGCAGGGGGAAGAGGGCGAAGACACAGTCGTCATGAGCAGGGAGAGTTTCAACAGCCTGATAGAGCTTATGCGGATTCAGATGATGATGAGCGCTGAAGAGACGGTGGGTGTTTCACTGCTGTAAAGCCGGGGGAAGGAGTATGGTTTTCTATGGTATTGAAGGACTGTAGCCGGTGTATGGTGTATACGCCTCAGGGGAAGCCCCTCTGTGAGGCGTCGGTCACCCATACCCGGGATTACATCTCTCTTTATTTCGACCTTTCAAGTATGCGGGATATACGGATGTATACGACGGTGGATTTTTATGATGACCGGGTGGGCCTGGTGCGGGCCATCTGTGAATTGGTGGTTCGCCGGAATCCGGCGTTTCCTGGTATGCCGCAGCCGTGGATGGCGGAGTGTGTGATTAAGGAAGTGAAGGACAGCTTACAGAGACAAAAGGATATCCGTGCCAAAGTACATATTGAGACCAGTTTTGCCTCAGAGCGCCATGGCGCTTTTTACGGGGTGATTGAGAATATCAGTGCGGGAGGCTTGTATGTGGTCACGAGACAGCCTTTAGACCGCAATGAAAAGATTTCTTTTCAGTATACTTTCCGTACAGCCATGCGGACATTCCAGGCCAGTGTCATACGGGGAAAACGGATGGGAGATGAATATGGTTATGGCTGCTGTTTTGTGGATTTGAACGAGAATGCAGAGGCGGTCATCCGGGAGTATGTCTACAAAGTATTGAAAGAGCGGGACAAGAAACGGCGCAGTGAGTAACTGGTTTTAGTGTATAAATATAAAGCGTATCTGTGTATTCATTTAAGTAACTTTTGCAACCTGGTGTTATCAGATTTTTAGAAAAAAGAAACAGCTGCCACTGTCCCAGTGACGGCTTGTTTTTCCTTTATAGGAAATTGCGTCCTATAAAGTAAAAACCCTCCGGGGGAAGCGCAGTTCGCGGAAAGGGAATTAGCCTTTCAGGCCCGCTCCCGCGCGGGGATCGCACTGCGGTGGAGAGGGATTATATCGCTGAAACGGTCTGGCGCAGGCGGAGAATCCTGCAAGCAGGATTCTTTTTCATAATGGCCGACTAAAATAGTGTTATTTAAAGCAGCATGTTTCTTTAGTTGTTTTTTCAAAAATAAAAATACAGGAATCAATTTATTGCAGAGAGGAATAAGGTTTGAAAATTAATTTAGTGATGATTGTCAAAAACGAAGAGCGGAGCCTAGAAAGGTGCCTTCTGGCGGCCCGCCCTTTTGTGGATGAAATGATCGTAGTGGATACCGGTTCTGAAGACCGTACGAAAGAGCTGGCGCGCGAGGCGGGGGCCAGGGTATATGATTTTGTATGGGTGGGGGATTTTTCCGCCGCCCGAAATTATGCGCTGGATCAGTCGGATGCCGACTGGAACCTGGTGCTGGATGGGGATGAATATTTGCGGAAGTCCAGCAGGAAACAGTTGGAGCAGGAAATTTTAAAGGGTAATAAACGGTACGGAGAAGGAAAGTGGATGGGGGCTGTTTTACGATTTGATTCCTACTGGGAAACAAAAGACAAGTCGTCGGTCAGCGTCCATTCAGCTTTGTTGCCCCGCATTTTGCCAAAGGAAATACGATACAAGGGAATGATACACGAACAGCCGGATACAGAGATTCCCTGCACCCTCCTTCCGCTTAAGGTGGACCACGACGGATATCTGTTGGATGGGAAAAGCGACAGGAATCTGGAATATTTGCAGAAGGCAGTCCGGCAGGAACCGGAAAACCCTTATTACTGGTACCAAATGGCAGTTACGCTGAGGGAGAGCCATAAGCTGGAAGAAAGCCTTCCCTGGTTTCGCAGATTGTGGAAAGAGGAAGTACCAGGCAGCAGCTACCAGGTGGACGGGGTCATACGGTATCTGTATACGTTGATGGATATTGAAACGGAAGCTTCCCTCATAGAGGCCATGGAGGTCATAGAGGGAGCGGGGAGCGTTTTTTTAAAGAGGGCTGATTTTCATTTCGCCTGTGGGATTTTTTATACAAAGCTGGTGCTTTCCGACGTGGGGCGCTATATGGGATATCTGCCCCGTATAGAAGAAAGCTATCTGGAGTGTCTCAAAATCGGGGAACATCCAGAGATGGAAACAGTGGCTGGGACAGGCTCTTTCAAGGCGGCATATAACCTGGGACTCTGGTATGAGCTTTCAGGGCAGCCGAAGAAGGCCAGGCTCTATTACCAGAGGGCTGTGAGAGACGGGTATGAGCCGGCAAAAGAGAGGATAAAACTGCTCTGAGGAGAGGAAAGTTATGCATATTTTGATATTTACATGGAAGGATCTGGGAGTGCCGGATGTTTGCGAAGCGCTGGAAAAGATAGGCTGTACTTATAAGTGTGTTTCCAGTGAGCATCTGCGGGAAAGATCCAGCCCGGAATTCGACCAATTATTTGAGCGTGTTTTTGATGCGGAGCCTTATGACGGCGTTTTTACATTGAATTTCAGCCCGGTACTGTCCAACAACTGTAATAAACGGAATGTACCGTATATTGCATTTGTCTATGACAGCCCTCTGGTACAACTGTATTCTGTTTCGCTGGTGAATCCCTGCAACAGAATTTTTATTTTTGATAAAGTCCTGTATCAGGAGTTTAAGCAGGCCCAGATACCTACCGTCTATTATGCGCCTCTGGCGGTTAATACGGCGCGGATGGAAAGACAGCTTAAAAATTTGGATCTGGAAGAAGACGGCGGGGGAGGGAGGACCATCAGGGAAAACTATACCTGTGATATCTCTTTTTTAGGCTCCATGTATAACGAAAAACCGGCCTTTTTTGACAGGATAAAAAATCTGCCGCCCTATATAGAAGGATATCTGGATGCAGCTATGGCAGCGCAGAGACAGGTCTGGGGGCAGTGGTTTATTGAAGAATTGCTGACACCGGATGTCATAAAGGCCATGCAGGACGGTTTGGCGCCGGCCAGGGTTACGCCCAATCCAGATGGGGTGGAGACGGTTTCCTGGCTGTTTGCCAATGTATTTCTTGCCAGAAAGATTGCGGCCACAGAGCGCCGGGAACTTTTGGCCGCCGTATCAGAGCATTTTGAGACATGGCTGTACACGCCGGCTTTTACACCGGAACTTCCCAGGGTGAGAAACAGGGGGCCGGTGGATTATTACCGGTATATGCCATTTGTGTTTGCAGGCAGTAGGATCAATCTGAATATTACACTGCGCAGTATCCGCAGCGGCATCCCTCTCAGGGCCATGGATATTATGGGGGCCGGCGGCTTTCTGCTGTCCAATTACCAATCGGAATTTTATGAGCTTTTTACCCCCGGGGAAGATATGGAGATTTTTTATTCCGGGGAAGACATGATCCGGAAATGTGATTACTATTTGAAACACGATGCGCTCCGCTGCCAGATGGCGGCCAATGGGTGTGGGAAAGTAAAAGAAAAGCATACCTATGAAGTGCGTATGAAAGAAATCCTGGAAGCCGTTTTCGGGTAGAGCGGCAGAACAGGGAAAGAGGGGGCGTATCCGGAGAAAAAGTATGAAAAATTTTTAAAATACCCTTATCCTTTCTTTAAGGCTGCCGATAATATAATTGTGAAGTAAAAAAACATAATGTAGGTCAGACCGATATGTCGATGCAGGGCCCGCGTCGTATATATTGTCAGGGACAGGGAAGTCGCTGTAAGACTGACTGAAACAAGGAGGTAAATTTATGCAGATTCAACACAATATTCAGGCTATCAATTCCAGTAGAAACTTAGGTATCAACAACAAAGCTTTGGCTAAGAACTTAGAGAAGCTGTCCTCCGGTTACAGAATCAACCGTGCCGGTGATGACGCTGCTGGTCTTGCTATTTCCGAGCAGATGAGAAGCCAGATCAATGGTCTGAACCAGGCTGCTACCAACGCAGAAGATGCCATCGGCCTTATTCAGACAGCTGAAGGTGCTTTGACTGAGACTCATTCCATGTTACAGCGTCTGGTTACTCTGGGAACCCAGGCAGCAAACGCTACCATGAATACTACTTCCCTGAGCAACATCAGAGTTGAGGCTGACTCTCTGCTGAAAGAGATCGACCGTATCGCAAACTATACGGACTTCAACGGCACGAAGCCTCTGTTGGCTGGAACTGGTACTCTTACATTCCAGATTGGACCGACTGCAGGTGAGACTCTTTCCGTTGCTCCGCAGACCATGACAACTGGTGGTATTATGTCTGCTGTAACTTCTGAATCTTTCAACAACAAGGTTACAGCTAATGCTGCTCTTACTAGCATTAATGCTGCTATTGATACTGTTTCCAAGTATCGTGCTTCCCTCGGTGCTGCTCAGAACCGTCTGGAGCATACAGTAAACAGCTTGAAGGTAACTTCTGAGAATATCCAGGATGCTGAGAGCCGTATCCGTGATACAAATATGCCGACTGAAATTACATCCTTCACGAAGAATAATATTCTTCTGCAGGCTTCTCAGTCCATGCTTTCTCAGTCCAATGCAGTGCCTCAGAGCGTCCTGAGCCTGTTAGGCTAATTTGGTTTGTTCCGTGTAAAAGAAATTGCATAATATCAATGGAAAGGCCGCCAAGGTTTAGACTTATGGCGGCTTTTCTTTTTTAAAAGAGGATGGTTATGGAGAGCCAGAAAGAAAATCCCAGGGTTTCATTATGTATGATTGTAAAGAATGAAGAAAAAAATATGGAAAGGGTTTTGTCCTGGGGGGAAGGGACTCTGTGGGAGAAAATCGTAGTGGACACCGGAAGTACGGACAAGACAGTGGAACTGGCTGAAAAACTGGGGGCCAAGGTCTATCATTTTCCGTGGATTGATGATTTTGCCGCGGCCAGAAATTTTGCTTTGGAGAAGGCGGCGGGAGACTGGATCCTTATGTTAGACGCCGATGAATATCCTGCGCCGGGGATACCGGAAAAGCTGTTTCCGGTTCTGGCACAGATGAGCGGTTTCGACGGCGCTTTCTGCAGTGTTTTAGGGTTGGATGAAAAGGGGGAAATCAATGCCTGCTCGTCCAGGATCCTATTGTTTCGCAATACGCCGATGCTGCGATATCGCAGGAGAATTCATGAACAGCTGGGTTTTACAGACGGCAGGGAAATGCGGTTGGCCAATGGGGAGAAAGAGTTGGCTTTTTTTCATGACGGTTATGCAGGGGAAGTTTATGAAAAAAAGAAAAGCAGCAGGCGGAACCTCCGCCTTTTAGAACAAGAACTTTCCGAACACCCAAAAGACTATGAAATTATGGGTTATCTGGGAGATGAGTATAGAAACTTCGGGGATATAAAACAGGCAAAAAAATGGTACCTGCGTTCTGTAGCCCACATGCCAAAGACGCTGCCCGGGAGTGACCCGCGCAGCAGCTGGACCTTTTCTTCTTTGATTTTGCTCTATGCTATGGAGGGCAGCCATTTAGAGGCGGAGCAGATTTATGAGACAGCTGTGAAAAAGCAGCCGGGAGAGGCTGATTTTGATTATCAGATGGGGATTTTCTGCGTCGCGGCCAGCAGGTGGGCCGATGGGGCGGTTTATCTGTCCAGGGCGATCGCCAAGGCGGAGCAAAGCCAGACAGGCAATTCCTGTATGCAGACCAGGGCTTCCTTGGAGCAGATATATGAAAACCTGGCTTTATGTTTTTTGCGTAGCGGCAGGAGAAAAGAAGCGGTGGAGACGGCAGTGGCGCTGCTGAAAGCGAAACCTTATGACATGAAAGGGCTTTATATCCTGCTTTCTGCCTTTTATGAGGACGGTGGTGAAAAAGCGGATACAGAAGTATATATGGAGGATGTCCTTTCCTTTTTGAAACGTATTTATGTTTCATTTTCTTTGAAGGATCGTTTTTTCATTGCAAAGGCGGCAGAGAAAGCCGGCTGGGATGTCTTAAAGTTATGGGTGGAGGGAGGAAAAAAGGAATGAACAGGAAACTTCGCATATCGCAGTGTATGATTGTAAAAAATGAGGAAAAAAATATCGAAAAGGCCCTTTCCTGGGGTAAAAATATTATGTGGGAACAGATCGTAGTGGATACTGGAAGTACGGATCGGACAGTGGAGCTGGCCAAGGAATTGGGGGCGGCGGTGTACCATTTTCCATGGATTAATGATTTTGCGGCAGCCAAGAATTATGCTTGTGACCAAGCATCGGGTGATTGGATTGCGTTTTTGGATGCAGATGAGTATATGGAAGAGAAAGATGCGGAAAAGGTATACAGGCTTATAGAAAATTTGGCGGAGAACCAAGCGCCATATCAGGCGGTTATTACCAACTGGTTTCATCTGGATGCAGGGGGCCATGTGTTTATGGGAGGGATCCAGATGCGTTTTTTCCGAAACCGGCCGGAAATCCGCTATACCGGCCGAATCCATGAGTATTTGGTGGATGGAGGCAGGGAGCTGGCTGCTTCAGAGGTTTTAGACGCTTGTGAAGAACTAATCATTTATCATACCGGATATACGGCTCAGGCGGTTTCGGACGCCGGAAAAACAAAGCGGAATGAGGAGATTCTTTTATCGGAATTGGAAAAGCGTCCTGAAGATGCGGATGTTATGGGAAACCTGGCGGATGTTTATAAGGCAATGGAAGACTATGACCAGGCCATTGAATGGTATAAAAAAGCCGTCCATGTAATCCAGACGGGAACTGCCGGCCCACAGATCCGGAATCAGCGGATGAGCTGGACCTTTTCCTATCTTCTTGACTTGCTCCGCTGGAAGAAGAGGGAGGAAGAGGAAATACTGGAGGTATATGGCCAGGCGGTTTATTACCTTCCAAGGGAAAGCGACTTTGATTACATCCTGGGCATCCATTATTTAGCAAAAAACCACTGGGAAAAGGCGGCGCATCATTTAGGACGGGCGCTTGAGCTGTTTGAAGCATATGGCAGCCTGGGCGTGGGACAGATAGTGGCGGCAAAACTCATGAAGATTTATGAAGATTTGGCAATCAGTTATTATAATGCAGGACAGAAAGAAAAAAGTGTACAGACTTGTGTCAGCTATTTGAAAGAGAATCCTTTGGCTATGGGAGTACTGAAAGTGCTTTTGACAGCCTTTAGAGGTGAAGCCGGGGATGGAGGGGCAGGACAGGTGTTGGATTTTTTGAGGCAGCTTTATGATTTCGGGTCGTTGAAAGAGCGTCTTTTTGTACTAAAGGCAGCGAAAGAGGCTGGATATCAGAGTATATATGAAGCAGTCTGGGACTTGTTTTCACCGGCAGAGCAGGAGGCTCTGGCAGGGCTGGTTTAAAGGCGCTTCAGCTTGAGGGAGTAGAGTGGGGAGGCAATCAAATGGGCAGAGACTTTCGTGTTTCACAGTGTATGATCGTGAAAAATGAAGAAGAGAATATTGAGCGCGCTCTTTCCTGGGGCCGGAATATGATGTGGGAACAGATCGTGGTGGATACCGGGAGCACAGACCGTACAGTGGAGCTGGCGGAAAAGCTGGGTGCAAAAGTATATCATTTTTCCTGGATCGATGATTTTGCTGCGGCAAAAAATTATGCTTGTGGCCAGGCAACGGGAGACTGGATTATTTTTCTGGATGCGGATGAATATATGACGGCGGGGGATGTGGAGAAGACACGGAGTCTCCTGACAGAGATTGAAAAGGAGGGAGCCGGTTATCTTGCGATACTGACTAATCTTTTTAATCTGGATGAAGCCGGGAAGATAACAGAAGGGGGGAACCAGATGCGGATTTTCCGAAACCGGCGGGGGATTTGCTATATGGGGGCCATCCATGAGCGGCTTATGAAGGGAGAAAAAGAGTTGGATACCTCAGAACTTTTGGATGCAAGTGAAGAACTGAGTATTTACCATACCGGATATACAAAGCATGCCTTTGAAACAACCAGGAAAGTGGAGCTGTATAAAAGGATTATTCTGAAAGAACTGGAAGAGGATCCAGGAAATTCGGAGATGATGGGGAATCTGGCTGATGTTTATAAATCAGAAGGAAGACATGACCTGGCGATGGAATGGTATGAAAAATCCATTTGTACGCTTTTTGCCGAAGGGGCCGAACCGCAGTTGCAGGATCAGAGAATGAGCTGGACTTTTTTCAGCCTTCTTCAAATATCCTGTGTGACAGGAGCGCCGGAAAGCCGGATCATGGAATTGTATGGGCAGGCCACATGGTATCTTCCCAGGGAATGTGATTTCGACTATATGATGGGATGCTATTTTTTAGAGAAAAAAGACTGGGAAGGGGCAGTACATCATTTGGAGCGGGCTTTAACACTTTTTGAAAAATGGGGAAATTTGTATTTCGGCCGGATTTTAACGGCTGATTTAATGAAGGCCAGGGAATATCTGGCGATTGCCGGCTATAATGCCGGGCAGAAGGAGAAGTGTGTCAATGCCTGTGTCAGTTATTTAAGGGAAAACAGGTTTTCCATGGGAGTGCTGAAAGTGCTTTTGATGGTTTTCGGGGCTGAGGCGGGAAACGGAGAAACAGGGGATATTCTGGATTTTTTGGGGAAACTTTATGATTTTGCAGCATTGAAAGACCGGTTATTTGTACTGCGTTCAGCCAAGGAGGTTGGCTATCTGGGGCTTGTAGAAGCGGTCAGGGGGCTTTTTTCCGCCGAGGAACTGGAAGCCCTGGGAGGATATGTGTGATGGGCGGTAAAAATACAAATGGGCCTGAAAGGAGGAGGGAATATGGGAAACATAGATGAGAACCAACTGGCGGAAGCCATCAAGAGCTGTTGGTCCGGAATCGTTCATCTCCAGCAGGAGAACGAAAACAGACGAAAAGAACTGACGGCATGGATTCGCAGCCAGGAGGGACTGTTTAATCTTATCCGCTGCCTGGATAATATGAAATACGAGTGGAATGATCCGCTGGAGGATAAAAGTAGTTTTTATTATCCCAAGTTTTATGAGATAGAGGAAACGATAGAGCATATTGTAAGGGATAAAAGCAGCCTGGCCCGTTTTGGAGACGGGGAATTTGCTATGATGCTGGAAAGAGGGCGCTGCAAATTTCAGAGGGAAGATGAAAAACTTGCCAGACGGCTCCGTGGAGTGATCTCCTGTGAGGAGGAGGGGTTATTGATTGGAATATCGAACCAGTACGGCTCCCTGAAAAAATTCAGCTGGACGGGGGTTTATGCCATCCGGACTTATTTGACGGCTGAAATCCGAAAAGAACACCGGCAGTTTATAAATTTGGAACGTGTATACCACGATGCATTTATTACTCGCCCTTATGTGTTATATGCGGATAATGACACCGACGCTCCGGGAAAAAGATTTCGTAACCTGAAAAGGATCTGGGAAGGGCGGGACGTGGTTTTTGTGGAAGGATCGCTGAGCAGGCTTGGAGTGGGGAATGATTTGTTTGATAATGCTGCTTCCATCCAGAGGATTGAAGCCCCGCCTACCAATTCTTTTGACCGTTATGATGAAATTCTGGAAGCATCTTTGCGCTTCGCCCAAAAGGACAGCCTGTTCCTGGTTGCCCTTGGCCCATCGGCAGAAGTCCTGGTTTATGATCTGTTTCATGCCGGTTTCCAGGCGCTGGATATCGGCCATTTGGATTTGGAATATGAGTGGTATTTGCGCGGGGAACAGCGGAACTGCCCGGTGCCCTATAAATATAATAACGAATTGGAAGGGGGAGACCAGGTCGAAGATATTTATGATGAGACATACTTGGGCCAGATTGTTTATGTATGCGGAAGCGGGTCATAAAGCAGACAAACCAACCGCCGGAAACTTTTGTTTCCGGCGGTTGGTTTTACAGGGCAGCTTATATTGTGGTTTTAGTTACAGAGTTACTTATGGACGTCTCTTTTATTATATTTACAGGCTGTCATAAGGAATATGATTTTCCCGAATGTAACGTGCAAATATATCAATGATTTCATTGGGATATGGAGGTGCGGCATACCAGCGCCTACTGCCTGTGATCTCCATGAGAATTTTGGCGCCGTCATTTTTCATGATGGTGTTTCGCACATCCCGGACATTTTTAGAGATACAGGCCACATTGGAATGATACCGTCTGGCCAGAGGCTCATAAATGTTTGCCGTGATACTGGTCAAACGGAATGGATCCTCTGCCGCCATGACAACGGCATCAATAAAAATCCTTCCTGCGATACGATGTTGATATACACCTGTGGAATAGAAAATGGTATATAAAGTAGTTTTCATTTTATCGTTCCTCCTTTCGTGACGCAGCTGCCCTATACTATTAAAAAGGATATATAGTACTAAATATCAAGAAATATATAGTTGATTTTTTATTTTGTGGGGCAGTCCTTCTAAATTTTGTTACAGTTTTGAACTATAGACTTAATTATGTGTTAATTACAGCGTGTTGCAGGGAATATGGTTTTCCCGGATGTAACGTGCGAATATTTCGATGATTTCATTGGGATACGGCGGTGCGGCATACCAGCGTTTGCTTCCGGTGATCGCCATAAGGATTCCGGCGCCTCCATTTTTCATGATGGTGTTCCGTACATCCCGGATGTTTTTAGAGATACAGGCGACGTTGGAATGATACTGCTTCGCCAAAGGTTCATAAATATTCGCGGTGATACTTGTCAGACGGAATGGATCTTCAGCGGCCATAATGACGGCATCGATAAAAATCCTTCCGGCAATTTGATGTTGGTATACACCTGTGGAATAAAAAATTGTTTGTAAAGTGGTTTTCATTTTAGTACTCCTCCTTTGTGCTTTGACTGCCCCATAATTAAAGAAATAAGTGAATAATAGCGAAAATCAAGAAGAAAATAAGATTATCACTTATATCACTAACAGATTAATAAAGAATTCAGAAAAAATACAAATATATAATACTATTTATGGTAATATGTTGCTGTTGAACAAAGATGTACATATTTTGAGGGTAACACAATTCGCAAAAAAGTGTGTTTTTGCCCATCTGTATGTGCTCTTGTTAAATGATGGATAACGGAAAAAATAGTTGAAAGAAAAGAGGTTTTCAGGTATAATAGAAAACAACAATAAACAGTTAAAAAGGGGGTTAGCCAAATATAAAGGCGACCCCTAAAACTAAGAAAAAGAGGGTTGGAGCTATGGGTAATTCAATTAAAAAAGCCGTATGGGTACGGATGGCTGTGATTTTTATCGCGATTATCGTTTGTGGAGTGGCTACCTCTGTTGGCCTGTCGCAGATCAGGCGTTACAGCAGGTCAACCGTGACAGCTACGGATATCCATGCGGTGGCGCTGGCTGCGGAGAAAGCACATTACAGCTGGCTTGAAAATTTAAGTTCTTCTATTAGTTTTGACACAGAGTTTACTGGAAGTACGGATTATACGGCCTGTGATTTAGGGCGTTGGCTGTATGAAAGTGACCGTTCGGCCATCAGCTCAGAGATTACGGCTCTGATGGATGAAATTATCCCGATTCACCAGGAGATACATAGTTCGGCAACCGAGATTATTTCTCTGAACGGGGCAGATGAGGAGCAGGCACAGAACATTTACCTGAATGCGACAAAGCCAAATGTCACTAAACTGATCGGTCTTTTGGAAGAAGTGGTTGAAAGCACCAATCAGGAAGTGGCTAAATATCAGGATCAGCTTTCTTCTGCAATTACTGTCACCACACTTATGGCAATGGGGACGCTTTTGATTATCGTTATTGTTTGCTTGATGCTGATCCGGTATGTCATGTCCAGGATCGTTCGCCCCATTGAAACAATCACAGCAGACAGCCAGCTGTTATCCCAGGGTAAACTGGATTTTGAAATTAAGGTGCCCAATCAGGATGAGATCGGCGTACTGGCACGGAGCCTGAATGATGCGGCCAAGACCTTGGCTCTGTATATATCAGATATATCGGAAAATCTGAATGCGATTGCACAAGGCAATTTAGGGAGAAACCCTCAGTTAAATTATATCGGGGATTTTGTAGAGATTCAGAATTCAACAGATGTTATTTTGCAGCAGCTGAATGATACGATGTCCCAAATCCAGCTTGTAGCTGTTCAGGTTGGAAGTGGTGCGGAACATGTATCCAGCGGCGCACAGGCTTTGGCCCAGGGGGCGACGGAACAGGCCAATGAAGTTGATAACTTGGTAGAGACTGTTAACCGTGTTTCTGAGCAGATCAGCAACAATGCGAAGAATGCAGGCGAAACCAGCCACAAGGTGGATGAAGTGGAGCGCCAGGTGGGGCTTTGCAACCAGCAAATGCATGAAATGTCACGGGCGATGGATGAGATCAGCAGCTGCTCCAGTGAAATTGGCCATATTATTAAGACCATTGAGGATGTAGCCTTCCAGACAAATATTCTTGCTTTAAATGCTGCTGTGGAGGCAGCCAGGGCCGGTACTGCCGGTAAGGGTTTCGCAGTAGTTGCAGATGAGGTACGAAACCTGGCAGCCAAGAGTGATGAGGCAGCTAAGAGCACTTCGGAGCTGATTGCCAAAACATTGAGTGCAGTTTCCAATGGTGTTCAGTTGACAGAATCGACACAGGAAGCGCTGAGCGGCGTGGTGGAAGGTACTCAGTCCGTTATTCAGAGAGTACATGAGATTTCGCAGGCTTCAGCAGAACAGGCAGAGTCCATCGGCGGCGTCAGCGAAGGTATTTCTCAGATTTCCAGTGTGGTTCAGAGCAATTCTGCCACTTCTGAAGAGAGCGCGGCAGCCAGCGAAGAGCTTTCCAGCCAGGCACAGGTGTTGCGTAATCTGTTGGAGAAATTCCAATTAAAAGACAGTGGAAATGGTACTTACTAAGTAGAGAAACCGAGCTTCAGAAACAAAAAACGAATGACCCCCTTAGAAACAGTGGTACTACTACTGTTTCTAAGGGGGGATTTTATTTATAACTTTCCAGAAAAAAATCCGTTTCACTCTGGACAGAAACGGATTTTGGGAAGCTATATCTGATACAGTTTTAATAACTGACGGCCCACAACGGTCCGCCGTCATCTCCGGAACCTTTCAGTTCTGCCAAAACCAGTCCCAGATCCCATTCCATCTTTGTATTTTCAAAATTATAGCTGTCTGCAATATGGACACTTCCATTTTCCAGGATATTTGTTATGATGATGAAATGACCTTCATTGGAAAATGTCCCTTTACCGACCAAAGCGACCAGTACATGGCCGGAACGAAGCAAGTCGGCTGCTGTGTCACGGTCTGCGTTTGCAGCGCTTTCCACATGAAGTCCATGGGCTGTGAGCGCTTTTGTAATAATGGAATGATAGGAACCTCCGTGAGGGGAGTAACAGCCGTTGGCAGCGGACCAGTCGGCGATATCTATAGGTGTGACAGACGATGGAGTAAAAGCGTTGATTAACATGGCCGCAACTGTTGGACCACACCCATACTGCCGCATGGGATCCATTCCGCCATAGAGATAATCACCCCAGCGGCTGTCTCCTTGATTATAATAGAGCATTGCCCCCATGGCGGTGTCAAGCATAACCAGATAATCAGCGTCTGTCGCTGTGAGGCTGTCAGACTGGCCGATATAGCTGATGTCGCCCTGGGTGGATGACAGGGAAATCATGGGAATATCTGTGGTTTCCAGGGACTCGGCCGGAGACGGAGAGGTTTGCTGAACCTCCTGATTGGAACCAGTGTTTTGCAATGATGGCTGATCGGGAGGCGGCTCATCGCCCCTGATCAGTTGGTTGGCAAAATCATATATGGCATGAGCGGAGTGAACTGCCTGAGAAGGGAAAAAATAGAAAAAAAGGCTCAAAAGTATAGTTGCGGCTGCCATAAAGCAGCCGCCGATTAACAAACTATGAACGAAACGGCTCCCAGGAGAAAGGGTAGGAGTCTGTTTTGCTTTTTGAGGATAGTTCCAAATATCTTTTCTCTTCATACCTTTTAAAATATGCCCAGTAGCAATAATAGTGCATTTAAGGGTGGCTTTGTCGTATAGGAAAGAATTCATTAAGCGCAGGAATCGTGATTTATCTGGGAAGGCGCGCTATGACAGTGGAGGCAACAGCATTTAAGGGGACTTGTGTACATACGGCTCCAATTTTATATGCCTCCATCGGCATTCCGTAAACAACACAGGTTTCTTTATCCTGACCAATGGTATAAGCCCCATTTTTTCTCATGCGCAACAACCCGGCGGCGCCATCAGCCCCCATACCTGTGAGAATTACACCAATGGCCTTATTTCGGGCAACGCTGGCGACAGAATCAAAGAGTACATCAACGGAAGGGCAATGCCCGCTTACTTTTTCTGTACCCATACAGCTCACAGAATAACCGCTTCCCATACGTACCAGCCGCATCTGCATGCCGCCGGGAGCCAGTAAAGCCAACCCGGGCTGGAGACGGTCTCCGTGTTTTGCTTCCCGCACCTCCATTTTACAAAGACGGTTTAACCGTTCCGCATACATGGCGGTAAATCCCGGAGGCATATGCTGGGTAATAACGATTCCCGGCATTTTGGCGGGGAATTGTGTCATTACGGCAAGGATAGCTTCTGTACCTCCCGTGGAAGCGCCAATGGCAAGCACCGTATCATCACTGATGGCAGCTCCTGATAAAGATAAAGCCGGCTGCTTATTGTCGGATGGAAAAGCGGCAGTGGTATGTCCTGCAAAACTTCCGGCAGTGTTTTTTCGTATCACGGATCCGTCAGCAATGGTAAAGCCTTCCGCAGTGGGAAGGTGGACGCGGGAATGGGAGGCAATGACTACTTTGTTGATTAAAGTTGCAAAGAAAGCCTCTTTGCGGACATTATTTTGATCGTCCGGTTTGCGCACAAAATCTACGGCGCCGGCCGCCAGGGCATCAAATACCCGGACATTCAGAGAAGATACAAGAACCACAGGAATCGGATATTTCGGTAAAAGCTCTTTTAAAAATTCCAAGCCTGTCATTCCCGGCATCTCAATATCCAGAGTCAGGACTTCAGGTTTATATAAAGGAATCTTTTTCATCGCATCCATGGCGTTTACTGCAAACCCCACTACTTCGAAGCGAGGATCACTGGACAGAGTATTTATCATAAGCGTCCGAAACATCACAGAGTCATCTACAACCATTACCTTAATTTTTTTCATAAAGCCGTGCTCCCTTGTGTGTTAATCCTGTTAAACTTTTTGATAAATGGCGGGCATCAGATATTTGTAGGGACAAGTGGCTTTGTTGAGGCCTTCAGAGTGTCCGATAAAGAGATACCCATTTGGAACAGTAACATTATAAAAGCGACGAACTAAAGCCTCTTTAGTAGGCTGATCAAAATAAATCATAACATTCCGGCAGAAAATTAAATCAAAGGGCCTGCGGAACTGGATGGGATCCATCAGATTAAAAGTTTTGAAGATCACATTGTTGCGGATTTCAGGTGAAACAGTATAAGAACCATCTGGCTTTTTGGTGAAATATTTGCGCTGCCATGTGGCCGGAAGTTTGGACAAAGCTTCTGCTTCATAAGAAGGATTCATGGCAGAATTGAGAATCTGCTGTGAAATATCTGTAGCCAGGATCCGTGTATCCCAGGAACCACCCATGGAACCGAAATACTCCCTCAGATACATGGATATGGTATAAGGTTCCTCTCCGGAAGAGCAGCCTGCGCTCCAGATGGAAATACTATGGTCTGTCTGATGCTTACGGGCAAGGGCAGGAAGTATGGTATTTTGGAGGAATTGAAAATGTTCCTCTTCCCGCAGGAAATAAGTGTAATTGGTGGTCAGCTTATTTAACAAAACCGTGGTTCGATCCTTGTTTTTCCCGGAGACAATTTCATCTACATAAGCGGTAAAACTTGAATATCCCTCCGCGCGGAGGGTATTTGAGAGGCGGCTGACAATCAGCTGCTTTTTCTTGCTTAAGTCAATCCCGTAATTTTTTTGTATGTACATATACAGACGCTGAAAATCGGCATCACTTAAACTTAACGTTATCATAAAACACTCCTTTTTATCCTTCAGCTTAAAATCCGGCAAAACGCGCCTGTGACGCGTTTTGCTGGACATTCTACAACTGGAAAAAGCGGATTAATACCGCTTTTCCAATAAAACATTGCAGTCGAAAGACATCATTACTTTTCCATCTCCTAAATCAATCATTCCATTGAGCAGCTTTTGCTGCCGTTTCACTGGAATGGGACGAACCTCCTGGAAATCAATATCCAAAACCTGGCATACGGAATCTATCACGATACATAAGGGTGTGGAATCAATGTCCAAACGGATAATGCAGGTTTTTCCGGTATACTCTGCCGGCGGTTTATCCATACATAAACGCATATCCAGAACAGGAAGAATCTGGCCGCGCAGATTAATCATTCCCTTTACAAAAGAAGGAACCATAGGAAGGGGAGTGATTGGATAGTCATTGACAATTTCGACGATATATTTGGTGCTGAGAAACAGGATGAGGTCGTCTACCTGAAACGAAAGGCACCGCTCAATGGTAGTCGGTTCCTCGGAAGCGGCTGTTTCGTCCGCTTCGTAATTCATATTAATCGTTTGTTCTGACATGGTTTCTTCCTCCTGCTATTTTTCATTGACAGCAGCGCTGTACAATCCCAATACATCGAGAATGATACTGATACTGCCATCACCCAAAATCGTGCAGCCATTGATGCCGAAGTTTTTAAGCTCAAAAGCGTTGAGATAGGTAGGGAACGGTTTTACCACTACCTGCTGTTCTCCAATCAGCTGATCCACAAAAATGCAGTAAGAACGGTCATTGGCCTCTACCCAGAGCAGGATTCCGTCTTCCAGATTGGTGATTTCGGATTCCAGGTTGTAGAACCTGTGCAGACGGACAATGGGATAGAAACTGTCCATACGTGCTACCATTTCATTGCCATAATCATCATAAATGATCTGATCCATGGTGATCTTGAAGGACTGGAGGATATTAGCAATGGGGATTGTAAAAATAGATTTCCCTACTGTCACTTTCATACCGTCCATAATTGCGAGAGTCAAAGGAATCCGCATGGTGACGGTGGTTCCGCTTCCCAGCTCGCTGTCGAGGGCAAAAGTACCGCCCACAGATTCGATATTTTTCTTTACGACGTCCATACCAACGCCACGGCCGGAATATTCGGTAACGGTCTGATTGGTGGAAAAACCAGGAAGCATAATCAGATTCAGCGCTTCTTTCTTGGTGTATTCGCTGGCCGGTTTAGTGAGCAGCCCCTTTTCGGCGGCTTTTGCCAAAAGCTTGTCGGGATCCATGCCGTAACCGTCATCGGTGACAGTTATCACAACTTCACTGCTGGTATGTACAGCAGCAAGGATCAATTCACCTTGGGGATCTTTTCCGGCACGGATTCTCTCTTCTTCTGTTTCCTCGATGCCATGATCCATGCTGTTTCGGACAATATGCATGATGGGATCCTGAATACTGTCGACAATGTTTTTATCCATCTCCGTGTTTTCACCTTCGATGATAAGGCGGACGTCTTTATTTAACTTTTGCTTCATATCCCGGACAATACGGTTCATTTTCTGGAATACACCGGAAATGGGAACCATTCGCAAGGACATGGCAATATCCTGTAAATCATCTGTCAGCTTACGAAGCTGTCTGGCAGATTTCATGAAATTATCAAAACTGTCTCTGGAGAGCTGATTCAGCTCAGGAGAAGAAGTAACCATGGATTCTGTGATTACAAGCTCTCCGACGATGTCCAACAGACTGTCCAGTTTCATTACATTTACACTGATCAGATTCTGCTTGACAGGGGCGTGAGCCTTAGCCGGAGTGGCATTTGCGGGGGCGGCGGCATGGGAAGCCGGAGCAGCCGGAGCATTGCCGGAGGCATTGGAATCATTGGCCACGGGAACAGAAGGCGCGGAAGCCGGGCTTTGCGTTTCTGCTTTTGGCGCAGCCGGTTCGGGAGCAGCAGCTTTTCTTCCAGGATTCTCTAATATCTCATAAGAACGGATATGGGCCTGGGATTTAAGCATAGATTCTGCCTGGGTTACATCATCCTGGGAATCAAAGGCCAGATAAAATCCGTTTTCAACAATCTCTGCGCTGGTATCAGGATTTGTCTCAACATCTTCAGGATAACAACGGAAAGTAAAAGCATCCTGAAGAGCATTGATAATCATGAATGCATAGAGATTCTCCATGCCGCTTCCCTCATCGAGGTAAATGTGAAGGAAGAATGCGGCGGCGGAATCTTCAGGCATACCAGGCACAGCCGTTGTTTCTTCCTGGCCAGAAGCCTTTGGTTCTGCTGCGCTGGAATCCTCCTCGGAGGTATTGCTGATTTTTTTCAGAAATGCATTGATCTCATTGGCAAAAGAATCAATCTGGGCATCTTCTGACAGAGGGGAACCCTCCTCCACCTTTTGTACTTCGCTTCTGAGGTAATCGCCGGAACGGAACATCAGGTCAAAAAGCTCTTTTTTGTGCTCAGGATCCAGAGATTCAATACCCTTATCACGGATATAAAAGAACAAATCTTCAATGTGATGGGCAATCGTGGAAAGAGAATTAAACTCCATCATAGCAGAGGAGCCTTTGATAGTATGCATACTACGGAAAATCTCATTTACGTCATCAGATGAGAAATCTCCGATTTTCTCATCATTTACCAACAGCTCATCTAAAGCATCCAATAAAGAGTTGGTCTCGTAAAGGTATGTTTCGAGCATGGCTTCCATACCATTATCCATTACATAACACCGCCTTCATTCGTTTTTTTTGTGTGTTCAAAAAAAGCCCTACTATAAAATATCGGCAAAAACTGAAGATATATAAGGGAACCCTTCTACTGCGCTTTGTTTTCCCTGTTATTATTGTATACGATAAAAAGGAATTTTTCAATGAGAAAATCTGTCTCAGGACAAAGGGCTTGCATGTTGGATAAAAAAGCATTAAAATATGTGCTGTGGGAATTTAATATATATAGGAAAGGAAGCTTTTTTATGACTAAAATAGATATATTTTCCGGTTTTTTAGGGGCAGGAAAGACGACACTGATCAAGAAGCTGATTAAAGAGGCGTTTCAGGGGGAAAAGCTGGTACTGATTGAAAATGAATTCGGGGAGATTGCCATTGACGGCGGTTTTCTACAGGATGCCGGGATTGAAATCACAGAGATGGATTCCGGCTGTATTTGCTGTAGCCTGGTGGGAGATTTTGGAGAAGCCTTAAAGAGAGTGCTTTCACAGTTTCATCCGGATCGAATTCTCATTGAGCCTTCCGGTGTCGGAAAACTGAGCGACGTCATCCGGGCTGTCCGGAATCTCCATATGGAAGAAGTTTCCTTAAACAGTTTTACTACGGTGGCTGATGCCAATAAATGCAAGATGTATATGAAAAATTTTGGAGAATTTTATGACGATCAGGTGGAACATGCAGGCGCCATTATTTTGAGCCGGACAGATGGTATTTCTGAGAAAAAACTGGAGGAGTGTGTCGAACTGCTGAGGGGGCACAATGAGGCGGCGGCTATTATTACAACTCCCTGGGATAAGCTTTCCGGGGCACAGATCCTGGAAGCCATGGAGCACAGGAATACACTGGAGCAGGAGCTTCGCGCCCTGGAAGCAGAAGAACATGGCCATCATCACCATGACGGAGACTGTGGCTGCCACCATGGAGAGGAACACGGCCACCACCATGAGGACTGTGGCTGCCATCATGGAGAGGAACACGGCCACCACCATGAGGACTGCGGCTGTCACCATGGAGAGGAGCACGGCCACCACCATGAGGACTGCGGCTGTCACCACGGAGAGGAGCACGGCCACCATCACGAGGATTGCGGTTGCCACCATGGGGAAGAGCATGGTCATCACCATGCCGATGAGATATTTACCAGCTGGGGAGTAGAGACAGCCCGGAAGTTCAGGGAGGAAGAGTTGGAGAGTGTCCTTGCCTCTCTTTCTGACAGTGAGACTTATGGAATGGTTCTCCGGGCGAAAGGAATTGTAGAGGGGGTGGATGGAGAATTCCTCCACTTTGATTATGTGCCGGAAGAAAAAAGTGTGCGCACAGGTTCGTCTGTTGTTATGGGAAGGCTCTGTGTGATCGGTTCCCATCTCAAGGAGGAAGCGTTAAAAAAGCTGTTTGCCGTATAGGACATGCGTGAGGAGGCTGCAGATGGAAGAATTGCCTGTTTATTTGTTTACCGGGTTTCTGGAATCGGGAAAAACCAGGTTTATCCAGGAGACTCTGGGGGAAAAAAGGTTCAATGACGGGGAGAGGACCCTTCTTCTTCTGTGTGAGGAAGGGGAAAATGAGTATGATACGGAACTTCCCTGTATGAAAAATGTTTTTATAGAAACCATAGGGCATGAATCAGATTTGACGCCCAGGGTGCTTGATTATCTGGAAAACAAGCACAGGGCAGAGCGGGTAATGGTGGAATACAATGGGATGTGGCAGCTTAGTTCCCTTTATGACAATATGCCTGCCGCATGGGCCGTCTACCAGGAGTTCTTTTTTGCGGATGCCTCCACATTTTTAAATTATAATGCAAATATGAGGGGGCTTGTGGTGGATAAACTGTCCTCCTGTGAGCTGGCGGTATTTAACCGGTTCCAGAAAGATATGGATAAAATGGAGTTTCACAAGGTGGTACGCGGGGTAAGCCGCCGGACGGCCATTATCTATGAGTCACCGGAAGGGGTTGTGGAATATGACGATATCGAGGATCCGCTTCCTTACGATATCGATGCCCCGGTGATTGCGTTGAAGGATGAGGACTATGCTTTGTGGTATCGGGATGTGTCGGAAGAGCCGAAAAAATACAACGGGAAAATTGTGGAATGTAAAGGGATGGCAGTGGTAAATCCCCGGTTTAAGCCCGGGACATTTGCTTTCGGGCGCCAGGTGATGACTTGTTGCGTGGAAGACATCCAGTTTGCAAGTTTTTTGGCCCAGTGCGGGCCGGAAGATACGCCGGAGAGTAAAGCGTGGTACAGACTTAAGTTCCAGATGGATTTTAAGTTCCACAGGCTGTATGGCCGGAAAGGGCCGGTGCTTACGGTTCTATCCATGGAACAGACAGAGCCACCTGAGGAGGCGGTGGCAACTTTTTACTGATTTCATTTTAGCGCTTTTGGCTTAAGGGGGAGAAAACGTGCTGGCAAAGATTCTGGTTGACAACCGGTCAAAGAATGAGTTGGCCTGCGAATGGGGCCTGGCTGTCTATATAGAACATGAGGGACATAAGCTTTTGCTGGACACAGGGACCACAGGTGTTTTTGTGAAAAATGCAGAGTCTATGGGGGTTCGTCTGGAAGAGGTGGAATATGGGATTCTTTCTCATGCCCACTACGACCATTCTGATGGGATGTCCGCCTTTTTTGAGAAAAACAAGACAGCAAAATTTTATCTGAGAAAAGGCTCAGAGGAAAACTGTTATGGAAAGCGGTGGATTTTTTATAAATATAACGGTATAGCCAAGGGGCTTCTGGAAAAATACAAAGACAGAATCCTTTACGTGGAGGGGAATTTTACGCTGCTTCCCGGCGTCAGCCTTTTGCCTCACACAACGCCCGGATTGGAGAAAATCGGAAAGCGGGCCGGACTTTATATAAAAAAGGGCCGGAGATGGTATCCTGATTCTTTTGTCCATGAGCAGAGCCTTGTCATCGACACGGAGGAGGGCCTTGTGATTTTCAACAGCTGCTCCCATGGCGGGGCGGATAATATCATCAGAGAAGTTTCAGAAGCTTTTCCGGGGAAGGAGATCTGCGCATTGATCGGCGGCCTGCATCTTTACCGTTCCACGGAGGCAGAGATCCGGGCTTTGGCAGAAGGGATTCGGAAGACGGGGATTCGGAAGGTGATTACAGGCCACTGTACGGGGACAGCTGCCTTTGACCTGCTGAAAGCAGAGCTGGGGGATACGGTGGAGGCGTTGTATACCGGCATGGAATTTAAAATCGGATAAAGTTCGTCCTTAAGGATATTCGGAGATACATTCCCGGCAGTCAGGATCCAGGCTACAGGAAAAGTCCAGAACTTCGTCGGAGCACCTGGTACAGGTGCTTTTAACCAGCCAGAGGGTGTGGGAGGCTGTGCGGCCATCCAGAGGGCAGTGTTGGTTTTCGTAGGTTTCCTGGTATTGTTCTTTCATAAATACAGATATCCTTTTTTATTCAGTATACCGCATCAAAAAACGAATGGCAATCATGGAATATCAGAGGAGAAGATTGGGGTTTTAGTTGTACTAAGAAAAGAAAGGCATTTTTATGGAGAAAAAAGTAAAAATTATTGCGGACAGTACTTGTGACCTGACGGATGAGCTTTTTCGGAAATATGATGTGGACATGATTCCTCTGTGCATTGTCATGGATGAAAAAAGCTATTACGACAGAAAAGAAATTATGCCGGATGAGATTTTTAAATGGGCGGATGAAAATAAAACGACTCCGAAGACGGCGGCTATTTCCATGGAGATGGCGGTGGAAACAGTAAAGCCTTATGTGGAAGAAGGGCGGGATGTGGTATTTTTTGGAATATCCGAAGATATGAGCACCACCTGTAATGTGATGCGCCTGGCAGCTAAGGAACTGGAAACAGACCGGGTTTTTGTCATTGATTCCAGAAGTCTTTCCACAGGGATTGGGCTTCAGGTACTTAAGGCGGCTGAAATGGCGGAGGCGGGAAGGACCGCAAAAGAGATTGTCACTGCCATAGAGGGGGCAAGAGACCGGGTACGGGCCAGTTTTGTGGTGGATACATTGACTTATTTAGCCAGGGGAGGACGGTGTTCTTCCGTCACGGCGCTTTTGGCAAATACCCTGAAGCTAAAGCCGCGGATTGTGGTAAAAGATGGGAAAATGGGGGTAGATAAAAAGTACAGAGGCGCTTTGGATAAGGTAATTCTTAAGTATACGAAGGATATGGAAGACGAGCTTTTAAATGCTGAGGCAGCCCGGGTGTTTATTACCCATTCCGGATGTGACAAAGCTGTGGTGGAGCAGGTGAGGGCTTATCTGGAAAGTCTGGGGATTTTTGAGAGGGTCATTGAAACCAGGGCCGGAGGAGTGATTTCCAGCCACTGCGGGCCGGGAACTCTTGGTGTTTTGTTTTATGTAAAAGAGGAAGGATAAAAGGGGAGGCAGAAAGCCATGACAATCAGAGATCTGGAAATCGGGCAGTCGGCTGTGGTGAAAACAGTGGGCGGCTCCGGTTCCCTGAGACAGCATTTCCTGGATATGGGAGTGATTCCGGGAGCGGAAGTTACCCTTGTGAAGTATGCGCCTATGGGAGATCCTATGGAGCTTCGGATTCACGGGTATGAGCTGACGCTGCGGGTTGCCGATGCGAAACAGATTGAGGTGGAGGATGTCAGGGAGGAAGACGGCCAGAGCAGGGCCAAAGCAAGCCCCAAGTCTTCATTTACAAGGATCAGCAGCAGGGAACATCCTGGTTTTGGGGAAGGCGGCCGGTATCACGTGAAGGCAGGGGAAAACCCCCTTTCCAGGGATACCTGCCTTACTTTTGCGCTGGCAGGGAACCAGAACTGTGGGAAAACGACGTTATTTAACAGGTTGACCGGCGCAAACCAGCATGTGGGGAATTTCCCCGGTGTGACGGTGGACCGGAAAAGCGGGGCCATCAGAGGCCATGAGAATACCCTGGTGACAGACTTGCCGGGTATTTATTCTTTGTCCCCTTATAGCAGTGAAGAGATTGTGTCCAGGCGGTTTATCCTGGAGGAAAAACCCACGGGCATTATTAATATCGTGGATGCCACCAATATTGAGAGGAATTTGTATCTGACCATGCAGCTTTTGGAACTGCAGGTGCCCATGGTGCTGGCTCTCAATATGATGGATGAGGTAAAAGGAAACGGGGGCGCTGTCCGAATCAATGAGATGGAGGCCATGCTTGGAATCCCGGTGGTGCCCATTTCCGCGGCAAAGAATGAAGGTACGGAAGAGCTGATTAACCATGCCCTCCATGTGGCCAGGTATCAGGAACGGCCCGGCAGGCTGGATTTTTGCGGCCCGGATGTGCAGGGAGGGGCGGTACACCGCTGCCTCCACAGTATCAGCCATTTGATAGAAGACCATGCGAAGGCGGTGGGGATTCCGATCCGTTTTGGGGCGACAAAGTTGGTGGAGGGGGATGAACGGGTGATGGCGGCCCTGAACCTTTCCCGGAATGAACAGGAAACGATCGAACATATCATCTGCCAGATGGAAGAGGAGAGGGGACTTGACCGGGCGGCGGCCATTGCGGATATGCGGTTTTCTTTTATTGAACGGCTGGTGCAACGGACTGTGGCGAAGCCGAAAGAAAGCAAAGAGCGGGAAAGAAGCCGCAGGGCCGACAAGTTTCTGACCGGAAAATATACGGCGATCCCAGCCTTTGCTGCCATTATGGGGCTGGTGTTTTTCCTGACATTTAATGTGATCGGCGCCTGGTTCCAGGAGCTTATGGCCTCCGGTATTGACTGGCTGGCAGAGGTAGCCGACAGGGCGCTCACCTCCTGGAATGTAAATGAGGTGCTCCATTCGCTGGTCATTGACGGGATTTTCAATGGGGTCGGCAGTGTCTTAAGTTTTCTGCCAATTATTGTCACCCTGTTTTTCTTTCTGTCCCTTCTGGAAGATACGGGATACATGGCGCGGGTTGCATTTGTGATGGATAAGCTGCTTCGGAAGATTGGACTGTCCGGCAGAAGCATTGTCCCCATGTTGGTGGGATTTGGATGTACGGTGCCGGGGGTCATGGCCAGCCGCACCCTGCCGTCGGAACGTGACAGGAAAATGACGATTCTTCTGACGCCGTTTATGAGCTGTACGGCCAAACTTCCTATTTATGGCTTTTTTACGGCGGCATTTTTTCCTGAATACAGTGGGTTTATCATGGTGGGGCTGTATTTCCTGGGGATTTTTGTGGGGATTTTTCTGGCGCTTCTGTTTAAAAACAGTGTGTTCCGGGGAGAGGCAGTGCCTTTTGTCATGGAGCTGCCCAACTACCGTATGCCAGGAGCCAGAAACGTGGCAAGGCTCTTGTGGGAGAAGGCGAAGGACTTCCTGCAGAGGGCTTTTACGGTGATTTTTGTGGCAACGATTATTATCTGGTTCCTGCAGACCTTCGACATTCGTCTGAATGTGGTGGCGGATTCTAAAGACAGTATGTTGGCGGCAGCGGCAGGTGCCATTGCGCCCCTGTTTGCGCCCCTTGGTTTTGGCGATTGGAGAATCTGCACTGCGCTGATTGCAGGATTTATGGCAAAGGAAAGCGTGGTGTCTACTTTGTCGGTGCTTTTTGGGACTGTGGCAGGCCTGACCGGGGCCATCACTCCGGCAGCAGCAGGGGCCCTCCTTGTTTTCTGCCTTTTATATACGCCCTGTGTGGCGGCCGTGGCTGCCATCAAGCGGGAGCTGGGCGGAAAATGGGCGGCAGCCGTGGTTGTGGGGCAGTGTGCCATTGCCTGGATTTGTGCGTTTTTGGTCAGCCTGGTGGCCCGGCTTGCATGATCTTTAAAATGCGGTTATAATAAAGAGGACGAGGAACAAAATCGTTAAAGAGGTTTCATTCCAGGAAATTATAGAATCAACGGCACATTTAATTATGGAGTTTTCTCAAGAAGGGGGCTTTGACAGTGCCGCAAATTTTTAAGATTGGCGAATATTGGGCGTACGAGAGGGGATGAGCAGGAGCAGATGGGCAGCGTAAGGAAAACGCGAACGAGGGACGGCATGTCCGGGCTTTTGGAGCTTTTAGAAAGAGAAGGGCTTCTTTTGGAGGCATCGGAGGGAATCTGTGGCCTTACGCCGACGGCATTTACGACAAATTCCAAAGAGGTGCCGGAGGGGGCTTTTTTCGTCTGCAAAGGTTTTACCTTTAAAAAAGAATACTTGGAGATGGCGGCCGAAAAGGGGGCGCTCCTCTATATGGCGGAAACGGATTATGGGATTTGCCTTCCGCGGATTCTGGTGAATGATATCCGGCGGGCGGCATCTTTGGCTGCCAGATGGTTTTATGACAATCCGGGAGAGGACTTGTTTGTCACAGGAATCACCGGGACAAAGGGGAAAACGACGACAGCATATATCTTAAAATCAATTTTGGATACAAAAAGGCCGGGAAAAACGGCAATTTTTTCCACCATGGAGGTTTATACAGGAAGAGAATCCAGGGTCAGCCATCTGACGACGCCGGAGCCGGCAGAGCTTCAGTCCTATTTCCGGGAAGCGAAGGAAAATGGTTGTGGCCATGTGGTCATGGAAGTTTCCTCCCAGGCCATGAAACTTTCCCGGGTTTACGGGGAGAGGTTTCCCATCGGTATTTTTCTCAATGTGGACGAAGACCATATCGGCGGCAGGGAGCATGCCTCTTTGGAGGAATATGTAAACTGCAAAATTGCTTTTCTTTCCCAGTGTGATACTGTCATTGTAAATAAGAATACCCGCTTTTTTGAAAAGGTGATGGCCGGATGCGCCGGAAAGAAAGTGCTCCTTTACGGCCACGACGCATCCTGCGACGGTATGATACGAAATATCCGTCAGGATGTATCAGGCAGCCGTTTTGAACTGGGGTATAAAGGCCAGTGGTACGCTTTTGAGACAAGCCTCGTGGGCCGGTTCAATGTGGAGAACGTGACGGCGGCCATCCTGGCGGCTTTTGCCATGGGGATTGACGCGGGAACCATCCAGGAGGGAATCCGCTATATCCATATTCCAGGCAGAATGATGTTGATGGAATATAATGGAATTCAGATTGTGGTGGATTATGCCCACAATTATTTAAGCTTTCTCAACGTATACCAGGCGGTAAAAGAGACATTTTCCCCTAAGCATATCCATTCTTTATTTGGAAGCCAGGGAGAGCGCTCTCCTGTACGGCGAAGAGACGTGGGGGTTCTGGCGGAAAAATATGCGGACTATGTTTATCTGACGGCGGATGACCCCGGATATGAAAAGGTAGAAGACATTTGCGAGGATATAAAGCGCCATATTACAAAACCCTGCAGGATTATCCCGGACAGGGAGGAGGCCGTCCGCGCGGCACTTTCGGCGGCAAAGCCCGGTGATGTGGTGATTCTGGCAGGAAAGGGCGCGGAAGTGACGCAGCGGGTCCGCGGGGAGTTCGTCCCCTATATTTCCGACGCCAAAGCGGCTCAGAAATGGATGGCGGAGCAGAAAGCGCGGTGAGGGAAGCGAACATATAGCTATATACCGCTTGTACACAAAAGTTTAGTATATATATTTTATTAAATAATTAATAAAGGGGCTGTCGCAAAATATTTAGATTATACATGCCCTGCGCCCTGCTTGTCTTTGCGTTTGGCCGATAGGCAGATTTTGCAGGTTTTGTGAGCATAGCGGCGGCAGCCCCGCTGACCAGCTTTTATGGAAGCGGTGGATGACGGCAATTGGCGGCGCAGCAAAACCAAAAAATCAACGTGGTCAAACAAAAAAACAAGCAGGGCGCAGAGAATATATCAGAATAGCTTATATTTTGCGATAGCCCCTTTATATATAATATCTGGAGAGAAAGCCATGGCAGGCCGGAAAAGGAACATGTCATGGGAAAGGAAATGTCATGGTAAAAGTAATTACATACGGAACCTTCGATTTATTTCACCAGGGGCATGTGAAATTGTTGGAACGGGCGAAAAAGTTGGGAGATTACCTGATTGTAGGTGTCACCACGGAACATTTCGACGAGTCCAGGGGAAAAATTAACGTGGTGGATTCCTGCCTGGAGCGGGTGGAAAATGTGCGGAAGACAGGTCTGGCCGACGAGATTATCATTGAAGACCATGCCGGGCAGAAGATTGAAGATATCCAGAAATATAATATTGATATTTTTACCGTCGGCAGCGATTGGATCGGTACTTTTGATTATCTAAATGCGCTTTGTAAAGTGGTCTATCTGGAGAGAACCCCCAATATTTCTTCTACCCTGCTTCGTTCCAGCCAGTTTCAGATCGTAAAAGTAGGGATCATCGGCACAGGGAGGATTGCCGCCAGATTTGTGGCAGAAGAAAAATATGTGTCCGGGATGAATATTGTTTGTACCTTCAACCCTGAGACAGAAAGTGGAAAGTTGTTTGAAAAACGGTATAGGATCAGGACCTATTCGGAGAATTATGAAAGGTTTTTGGATGAGGTTGATGCAGTGTATGTGGCCTCGCCCAATGAAACACATTATGAATATGCCAGGGTGGCGGCGTCAGCGGGCAAGCACGTTTTATGTGAAAATCCCATTGCCTTTAACGGAAGAGAAGCAGAAGAACTTTTCATGCTGGCGGAGGCCGGCGGCGTAGTGGTCATGGAGGGGATAAAAACCGCCTATTGCCCGGGGTTCCAGCAGTTAATCAACACTGCCAGAGGCGGCCAGGTCGGAGAGATCAGGGACATCGAGGCCTGCTTTACGAGGCTTGCCAACCCGCGTTCCAGGGAGTGTACGGATGCCCGATTTGGCGGGGCGTTTTTGGAGTTTGCGGTATATACCCTGTTACCGATTTTTAAATTATATGGGACTGATTACAAAGATGTAAAGATTCACAGTATTAAAAGGGAAGATGGCCTGGATCTTTATACAAAAATCGACCTGATGTATGATCAGGGGATGGCGACTGCAAAATGCGGCGTGGGCGTAAAGACGGAGGGACAGCTTGTCATATCGGGGAATAAAGGGTATATTCTGGCGGAATCGCCCTGGTGGCTGACCAGGAAATACAAGCTTTGTTACGAGGATCCCGGCAAAACGGAGACCTTTGAGCCGAAATTCCAGGGGGACGGCCTGCGGTATGAGATGAGTGAGTTTGTGGCCCAGATCAATAAAAGGAATAAAAACAAATATCTCCTCACGAAAAATGAAATTGTGGCCATGTCCGAGATCACGGAGATTTTCATGGAAGAGAGAATGAGAACAGGAAAATGGGGCTGAAAAAGCGATAAAGAGGAAAAGGAAAACGGTATGGAAACTCGTTTAGGCATTATTGGGACGGGAAGGATTGCAAACCGTTTCGGGTCTGATGGCTGGCAGGGCCTTGGCGTCAGGCTGGCGGCAGTATATAATCCTAATTTAAAAAGTGCAAAGCTGTATGCGTCAAAATATGGCCTGCCCATTGGAACTGACGACTGGGACGCATTTGTGAAGCAGATTGATGCTGCTTATATTGCTTCGCCTACTCCTTCCCATGAGGAGTATATCAGGAGGCTTTTGGAGGGGGGGAAGCATGTTTTATGTGAGAAACCGATGGTGTTAAAAGAGGGGGAGGCCAAAGAACTTTTTAGGTTTGCCAGGGAAAAAGAGCTGATTCTCATGGAGGCGATTAAAACTGCCTATTGCCCGGGATTTGGGGCTTTGTTGGAAATTATAAAGGAAGGACGCATCGGTGAGGTAAGGGATGTGGAAGCTTGTTTCACCAAACTGGCCGAACCCGGCTTGCGGGAATTTAACGACAGGGCTTCGGGAGGCAGTATGACGGAGCTGGGGACATACGGCTGTTTTGCGGTATTGAAAATATTAGGCTGTGATTATAGTGATATGCGGTTTGCCGTGCAGCGAAATGGATGTGGAATCGACATTTTTACAAAAGTCTTTTTTGAATACGGGGAAGGCGGGAAAACGGGTTTGGTAAAATCAGGGCTGGGAGTAAAGTCAGAGGGAGAATTGATTGTATCCGGGACTAAGGGCTATATTCTGGCAGAAGCGCCCTGGTGGCTGGCAAAAGGGTTTGAAGTACGATATGAAGATTCTTTAAAAAGAGACAGATATGACTATACTTACACAGGCAATGGGCTTCATTATGAATTGGGCTGTTTTCTGGATAAAATACAGGGCCGGCACAGGGAGGATTTTGTGAAGGCCCGGGAAAGTATTGCCCTGGCGGGGATTATGGAAAGCTTTTTGGAGGCGGAGAAAGCATATAGAATCCCTACTGTCTGATATGGGATTTCATATAAAAACAGTCGGAGAAGGAACGGAGAGGAATGGCATATGGTACGGCTAGATGAAAAAATGCTCAGGCAAGTCCGGCTGATTCAGCTGGAAATGCTGGCGGAGGTTGACCGAATCTGTAAAAAATGCGGGATAAAATATAATATTATAGCAGGTACTTTGCTGGGGGCCGTGCGCCATAAAGGATATATTCCGTGGGATGATGACGCCGATGTGGCTCTGCTCCGTGAGGATTATGAAAAATTTCGGAAAGTATGCCGGGCAGAGCTGGATAAAAGCAGGTTTTATTATCAGGATTACAGAAACACTAAAGGCTACCGGTGGGGTTATGGAAAGATAAGAAGGAAAAACACCCTGTTTTTAAGGGAATATCAGGAGGATATGCCTTATGAACAGGGGATTTTTATTGATGTGTTCCCCCTGGACAGTGTACCGGATCATTATTTCCTGCGTAGTTTGAAGAATTTTGAGTGTTTCTGTGTCAGGAAGATTTTGTGGTCGAAGGTGGGGAGAAAAGAGGACAGGAGTTTTTGGAAACGGCAGGTATATAAGCTGCTTAACCGCATACCGGAGCAGATGATCCTTTCCTATTATTATAAGATGGAAAAAAGGGCAAATAAGAAAAAAACACGGATGGTGCGGATTTTATTGTATCCCACACCAAACAGAGAATGGGGATATTACAGAGACTGGTATGAAAACAGTACGGAATTCCTGTTTGAAGGACTTATACTGCAGGGGATCAGGGATTATGACAGCTATCTGAGCTTTAAATTCGGGGATTATGGGAAATTGCCGCCCAAAAAGGAACGTGTAACCCATCCTGTGAGCGCCATTCGCCTGTGTGAAGTAAAAGGCCGGTAGGGATGGCCGGAAGGGGAAAGCAGCGTCTGATGACAATAATATAAGAAATAAGCGCAGGTTGGAGGCAGGGCCATGGAGTTGGGAAAATGGAGAGACAAGGAGATTATCGTCTATGGGACAGGGTATGTGGCCCGAAAATTTTATAAAGCCATGGAGAAAAAGGGCCTTCGCAGGCAGATTTGTTGTTTTGTGAGGTCGGGCCATGTGAAAGAAGGCGAAGTTTTTGAAGGAATCCCCGTCTTTCGTTTCAGTGATGTTGCCATCGGAGAGAATACATTTATCTGCCTGGCTGTCCATGAAGCGATTCTGGGTGAGATTGAAGATACGGTGAGACAGAGGACCAGGGAGTATTTATGGGTTTATCCTTATTTGTATGAAATGATGTTTGGGGAACCGGAACAAAAGGCGGTGGAGATTCCGGTCAAGGCGCTTTTGGAGAAGTTTTCCGGTGACTTCCGCCTGGGTATCCGGCTGGCGGCCATCGGGCAGCAAAGGGGACTCAATGACTGGGGATTTGATGTTTACATAAGGGCGCAGATGATCTATTGCGGCCAGGCGACGGCTAAAGAGCGGCTGGAGCAGTTTAGGAGATTAATTGCCGGGTGGGAAGAAGATGGCTACAAAAAAGATTATCCCCTGTCTTTAAACCGCAGTTTTGGGGTGATCGACGGTAACCACAGGTTATCCATGGCAGTATATGCCGGCCAGAAAACAATCTGTGGAAATATTTATCCCACGGATTTGTCCATTGAGGAGATTCATGGATATGAGACTATGCAATCGGAAGAACTGCTGCGGCAGAATGGTTTTACAGTACAGGAAATACAAAAATTGGAAGAAATACAAAGAAGGTATCTGGAGGTATATAAAGATGTGCCAGCAGCAGACAGAAAAAAAGAGCCCGGCAGTCAGTGTCATTGTTCCGGTCTATAATGTTTCCCCATGGCTTGATGAGTGCATGGAATCTGTGGTGAACCAGACATTTTCCGATTTTGAGGTTATTTTGGTGGACGACGGATCCACCGATGATTCCGGCGATAAATGTGAGCGATGGGAGGAGAAAGACCGGCGGATAAAGGTGATTCATAAGGAGAATGAAGGCCCCTCTAAAGCCAGGAATCTTGGGATACAGGAGGCAAAAGGGACATATCTGGTATTTTTGGATGGGGATGACTGGCTTGACAGCCGTTTTCTGGAACTTCTGTATGGCAGTGTGACAGAAACGGATGCCGACATGGCGGAATGTGATGTGTACAGGGTGAACAGTGAAACAGGGACAAAGACATACCGGGTTTGTTCCGGGGATATGGGGTGTCAATACAGTAAAAAAGAACGTATGAAATATGGATATACTTCCATTTGGAAATGTATGTTTAAAAAAGAAATTTTTGTGAAAAATGGGATTGTCTTCCCGGACTGCCATAGCGAGGCCAGGGCGGTCTATGCCCTGCTTGTGGCTGTGAGCAACCGGGTGGAGAGTGTCACCCGTGCCCTGTATTATTACAGGGTTCTTCGGAAGGGTTCCCTGACGGCAAAGCCGCGTTCTTCCGGGGAAGATGAGAACACCATAGGGATTCAGGCGCTGGCAATTCTTTTGCAAAATTTCAAAAATACCGGTCTGTATGAACCATATGAAAAAACATTACAGGAAATTGTGAAATTAAAGTTATCGGATTTGCTGTCGATGTTTTTTTATAGGAAAGAAAAATCGGATTATCTGAAGCTTGCGGGAAACTACCGTTCTTTTATCAGAAAAATGTTTCCAGATGCCTTGGATTACCGGTATATTACCTGGGGCGGATATAATTTGAACCGCATTGTCAGCTATATGAATTTTTTGCATGACCCTTACGGACGATTTAATTTTTCCAGTCTGATCAGCCTGATGAATCCTGTGGAAGGGGAATTTTCATGGAGGCATAAAAACAGATACCGTGAAATTATGGTGAGAAGGGAAATCCGGAATCAGTTTTGGGATATTCTGGAGGAGATGGCTCCCCATTATCTGATCCTGGACTTTATTGAAGAGCGGTTTGATATAGCGGTTTTCGGAAATGGCTACCTGACCATAAGCGATGCATTCGATGGGACAGAAGGGCTTTCGGCCAATGGGGAGATAATCGGACGGGAAACAGAAGGCTGTCGGCAGCTGTGGGAACAAAGCTGTAAGCAGTTTATTGGAAGGCTGGAGAAGCAGTGTCCGTCCATGGGAATTATTCTGGTGAAGAATTACCTGAGTGAGAAGATGGGGGATATTTACAGCCAGGAGGAATATCCGAACTTGGAAGAAATTCGCAGGGTCAACAGGATTTTAAAAGGATATTATGACTATTTTGAAAGAAACTGCAAGGCGGTAAAGGTGGTGGAGGCGTCAAAGGGGCGTTTGTATTTCACAGACAGGCAGTATGAATATGGGGCAATTCCCTCCCATTTAAATGAAATCGTAAACAGGGAGATTGCCGGCATGGTTGAAAGGTGTATGAAAGTGTGAGGGAAATAAAAGCAGAGTTGGAAAAACGTTATGGGGATTTGTTTGTAAAATACAGCCTGGAGCGGCCTCTGGATTCCAAAAATATAAGCTTGATTATCAAACAGTCATTATGCAAATTTTTGGAAAGCTGTAAAAAACCGGCCCTTTACTGCGGCGGCGGACATACAAAAATGCTGATGGCTGATTTTATTTATGAACTGAAAAAAGTCCGCTATATTGTGGATAATTATGCAAAGCCTGAAGAGGACAGCGGTTTTACACTGATCAGGGATGAAGAGATAGAAACAGAAGGGATTGACGGGATCATCCTTTCTTCCTATAAATTCCGCAGGGATTTGAAGGAGAAACTGAGAGAAAACCATCCCGGCCTTCCTGTTTTGGATATCTATGACGAATTTGAAAAAAATGGGGTGGCAGTGAACGCTGAGTATTATTATTCTAACCACCCTTATCAGCATTATAAGAGAATCAACCAGCTGCAGCGGGAAATCCGGAAAGAAGGCGGGGAGCAGGGCAGAAAAGAATTGTATAAAAATCTTGTGACCAAATACCTCCATATTAAGGATTTTCGGACGGCGCTTATGAAGCTTAACGAATGGAGAAGCCTGGAGGGGATTAAAAAGGAAGAGCAGATGATGGTCAGGGGGTTGTCAGCAGATCTGGAAAGCCTCTATGAGTTGGAGAAAGAGGCTGCGGCTTCTTTGCCGGAAAACCATGTCCTGCTCTTTTGCATGGATGGGCTGCGGCGACAGGATTTATCGGAAACGGACATGCCGAAGCTAAAAAAAATGTTGGATGAAACAGGATATCAGTTTACAAACGCCTATTCTTTTTCCACTTCCACCTTTGAAAGCCTGGTGCCGGCATACAGTGAAAATTGTGATTTGAGGACCAGGTATTATGAAAGGAATTATGTGAACCTGGAAGATTGCCGTTTCGCCTCCCTGGCAAAAAAACAAAACCGGGAAATCTATATCTACGGAGATGTGGAACACTTTATAGAGGGAGAAGGGATTCATTACAGCGGGCAGTTTCTTACGGTTACAGAGAAACTGTGGCAGTTTATTTTAGACGCCCACGAAACGAAGCTGGGCCTGTTCTATATCCATGAGCTGTACGAAAGTCATTTTACTTTTTCAAACCCGTATACGGAAGCGCCCCTGATGTCGGAGGGGACGGCTATGCTTTTTGACTTTCTTCCTATGAAAGGCGGGCGTCTCAGGGCAGACTATAAAAGACAGCATAAAGACGCTATACATTATCTGGATGATGTGGCAGAGCCACTTCTTGGCCTCATGAAATGCAGGATGGCGGTGTATGCCGACCATGGAACCTTGATTCTGGATTATGATACAAAGCTGTCGGACATTGGGGACATGGAATATGTATGTTCGGAAGGCTGGACCAGAATACCCTTTGCGATATGCTCTAAGGAAATGGGGACGGGAAAGGATGAGACGCTGATGTCCCTTTTGTCTTTCAACGATATTGCCGTAAGCCTGCTGGAGAAGAAAGCATACACTGTGCCTGACAACCTCTTTATTAAAATGGCAAGGTCAAAGCTCTATAACCCCGACTTCCGCTATCTGTACCAGGAAATTGGGAAAGAGAAGTATCTTCTGGCCTTTGAGGCGTTTGTTTTTGCGGAGGGGTATAAGTTGGTGATTTATGAGGACGGTACAGCCACGCTTTACCGGCTCTGTGATGACGGAGAATATAAGGACGGCGGGCTGGTGGAAGAATTGCTTGAACGAATCAGGCCGCAGATTACTGTTTGTGACGGAGAACAAGTGAAGACAGGGGATGAAGCCAGATGCAGCCGCTAGTCAGTGTAATCATGCCGGCGTATAACGGGGAAAAGTATATAGGAGAGGCTATCGAATCTATTTTGAACCAGACACATGAAAATCTGGAACTCATTATAGTGGAGGACCACTCGACAGACAGGACGCCGGAGGTGATCCGGCGTTATCAGGACCCCAGGCTGCGGGTATATTTTAATGGCCGGAATGAGGGTATCTCGTATTCTACAAACAGGGGAATTGATGAGAGCAGGGGAAAATATATTGCGTTGCTTGACGACGACGACATTGCCACAAGGAGACGTCTGGAGTGGCAGACGGCGTTTTTGGAAGAGCATGGAGAGATTGATGTCCTGGGGGCCCGCAGCGCTCTGATTGACCGGGACGGGAAATTCCTCAGGTATGATGCAGAGCCGATCTATAATCCCAAATACATAAAAGCCAACCTGCTTTTTTACAATAAGAAATTTGCAAATTGTACAGTTATGATACGCAAAGCCTTTATGGAAAAGAATCATTTAAGGTATCAGGATCATTGTCTGGGGATGCAGGATTTTAAATTTTACATTGACAGTTCCAAGGTGGGTACAATTTCTTCCATAGACCGGCTGGTTCACCTGAAACGGATTCATGAGGAAGAGGCGACCGTTTTAAGCAAGAAGTTCCATGGAAAAGAGAGGGCAGATTTATTTGCACAGTTTCAAAGGGAATCCATTTATAAAAGTGGATTTTGCATTGGCGAGGAGCATTTGCAGGCCATCAATGATGTTGTGACGGAAATACCGAAAGACAGGTATTCCATAGAAGATGTAAAGCGGCTGTACCTGGCATTCCGGGAGATTGTGCTGCAGGCCCGCCAGATGGAGATCGATTATCTCAGTGAGCTGGAATACGCATGTAAGAGGATTTTGGGGGAGCGGGTTTTGCCGCGGGCCGATCTGTTTGGCCGGGATATCACATGTTTTGGCCAGGTGGATTTGTAAAGTATTTTGAAGCAGGAAGGGATATGGCATGAAAAAAATTCTTATTTACGGGATTGGAAAAATAGGGCGGGAGTATCTTGATGATTGTGTCGGCCAGGGGGTAACTGGTTTAGACCTGGCTGACGCCAACTCCCGCTTGTGGGGAACAGAGTATCAGGGAATGGAAATATCAAATCCTGCGGAAATTTTATGGGACAGGTATGACCTGATTGTGACGTCTGTAAGCGATGAAATCCAGATGGAGGTTGTAGATTATCTGGTGACAGAGTATCAGGTGCCCCGCGAAAAAATCGTATCCCACCGTGAGACTGTTATTTTTTCAGAAGATGAAATTTATAATTTTGGAACAATGGCATTTGAGGGGACCATTGAAACCGGCGCCATTATGACAGGAAGGGAACTGGGCGCAAAGCTAAAACCGGATTCCCTGAATGATTTGGAGCAGTTTTATTTTAAAGAAAGCCACAGGTGTGTCAATAAGTGGATGCATTATTTTGAGGCATACGACAGGTTCTTTTCAAAGTACCGTGGGAAGGATGTGACAATCCTGGAAATAGGTGTTTTCCGGGGCGGTTCCCTGCAGATGTGGAAAAAATATTTTAGCAGCCCCGGCCATAAAGTCCGGATTTATGGGATAGATGTGGATCCGGGATGTAGAGGGCTTAAGGAGGAGGGTATTGAGATTTACATCGGTTCTCAGGAAGACCGGGAGTTTTTGAGGAAGGTAAAGCAGGAAATAGGAAAAGTGGATATCTTAATTGACGACGGCGGCCATACGATGAGCCAGCAGATCATTTCTTTTGAGGAATTGTTTGATCTGGTGGATGATGATGGGATTTATCTGTGTGAGGATCTCCATACGTCTTATATGAAAAAGTATGGAGGGGCATATAAAGGAGATACCTTCATTGAGTATTCTAAAAATCTCATCGATTTCCTGCATGCACAGTATTCGGAGACTGACAAGTTGGCCAGGAATCAGTATTCTGACCGGATTAAGTTTATTACATATTGTGACAGTATGATGGTGATTGAGAAGAAGCCAAAAACCACAAAAAGCATCAGTGTATGTGTATCGGGTGTTTGACATAAAAGACGAAGGGAATCAATATGAGGACAGTATTAAAGGGGAATATCCTGAAAATGTTTGGAACGCTTCACCAGGCGCATCATATCATCAAAGACCATATAGAGTTAAAACAGTACGAGGCTGCAAAAGACGTGCTGGGCCAGTGCCAGGAGAGCGCTGTCAGTATGGGGACGGCAATCGAAAAGGCGGAAGGCGAGGGAGCTGTGACGGTATCGTACCTGGAAAAATACTGTGAGATGCTCTATAGCGCCTATGAAGAGCTGAACGGGAGCGGCCTGAGGGCAGGGCAAATCTGTAAGTGGCTGAATAAAAGCCTTCTGGCAGCGGAAAACAGCGCGAAGCATGATATTCCTCTCAAGTATGAAATCGTATTTTTGCCCTATAAGGCCTCCATGTGGGATTCCTTAGCCAGTGTCTGGAAGGCGGCAGAGGAGGATCCGGAATGTGATGCATATGTGATTCCCATTCCCTATTATGACAAAAATCCCGATGGCAGTTTCAGAAACGAACATTATGACGGAGGGGCGTTTCCGGCAGATGTGCCCATTACCCATTACAACGATTATGATTTTGAAAACAGGCATCCGGACGCGGTTTTTATTCATAACCCCTACGACCAGTATAATTGTGCAACAAGCGTACATCCTTTTTTTTATTCAAGTAAGCTGAAAAAGTATACGGAGAAATTAGTTTATATACCTTATTATATATCGGCGGAATGTGACTCCGATAATCACAAACTGTGGGAAGGAAGAAAGGGCCATATCGTCACCAGCGGCGCCATTCATTCGGATGTGGTGGTGGTACAGTCTGAAAATACAAAAAAAGGGTATGTAAATGTGCTGGAAAAGGAACTGCCTAAGCTTCCACGTAAGTTTTGGGAACAGAAAATATGGGGGCTGGGTTCCCCCAAACTGGATTTTGTAAACGGCATGCAGCGGGATGATGAAAAACTACCGGAAAACTGGAAAAAGATCATTTATACAGAGGAAAATGTAAGAAAGAAAGTGATTTTGTATAATATCAGCGTCGCTGTTTCTTTAAATACGGAAGAGATGTTTGCAAAGATTAAGGATACTCTGAACTTTTTTAAAGAAAACCGGGATGTGGTTTTGTGGTGGCGGCCTCACCCGCTGTATGCTTCAAACCTGGCGTCCATCAGTGGTGAGTTATTGGAAGAATATGAGGCAATAGTGGCCCGGTATAAAAAAGAAGCCTGGGGGATTTTCGATGAGGGAGCAGACCTGGACTGGGCCATAGCGGAGACCGATGCTTACTATGGGGATAGGAGTTCTGTGGTGGAGCTTTATAAAGAAATGGGGAAGCCTGCTATGATCCAGAATGAGTCCGTGAGGACGGACAGAAAGATAGAGGCTGAAGATATTCCAGTATGGCCGTCGGCTTTTTATGATGATAGGGAAGACATCTGGTTTACTCATGGGAAAATCAATGTATTGATGCGGTACAACATAAAAGAAAACAATACTTATATAATAGATCAGATACCAAATGAAAGACTCTTTCAAAATGCAGGTTACACAGGAATCTATAAATGGGGAAATAAAATTTTCCTGATTCCCTCATGGGCAAGGGAACTGGCGGTTTACAATATGGAAAATAACAACATTGAAAAAATACCCCTCCTCCATATTCAGCGATATGGCGGAAAAAGTTTGTTTGCAAAGGCCTATGCCAAAGGTAAAATACTTTATTGTATCCCTTGCTGCTATGAATGTATCTTAAAGATTGATATGGAAACGGATCAGGTGGAATATATTTCCATCCGAGATATGGAGGGGATGTATCTTAATGATGCCACCAGAATGGGAGATGAGATTGCCGCCGTTTACGTGAATTCCAATAAAGTACTGTTTTTTAATATGGAGACGGATGCGGTGTCTTGTCAAAGTCTTGGAGATACAAGCTATTCATTTACAAGTATAGCCAATATGGGCAAAGATTTATATTTGTTTGATGAACAGCTCCATGTTGTTATGAAATTCTGGGGGAAGGGATATGCCGAAACGGAAAAATTCTATGATCTGCCACATAAAAATGTGAGGCTGCTATCTGTTTATCCTGATTTACTGCTGCTGGATTCCATAGAGGATTATGAAATGCTCATTTTAGATGGAGAGAAAAAAATAGTGTTTCAAAGGGAAAAAGGAAAAAATATCTGGAACTCCGGTTTACATTCCCAATATTATTGTGGTATTGAGGACAGTAACCAGAGGGACTATGCCCCATACTTTTATTATTCCAGAAGAACATATTCGATGCACCGGTTTTATGGAAGGGGGCAGACTGAACAGTTTTCCCTAAAACTGGAGGTAGGGGAGTTGCAAAAGTTGACTGCTTTTATTGAGGGGGAAAATGGGGAATCCGTTGAAAATGATATCTATCCACTGGAAAAATGGATCAGAGATATGAGGCAGATGAAGGCGGAGAGGAAATCATTGGGAGACAACTGCGGAAAAAGAATATTGGAAGAAGTGAAAAAGCTGACGGAGACCAGAGGGTAAAATCTGGATTTAGAAAGGCTTTAAAGATGAAAAGATTAGTGGTGATTCCTGCAGATTCAACAGAAGCCCTTGTTAAGGCGGGTTATACATATGAATTCCTGGAAAATTATTATAATCCAGGGGGAGGATTTGATCAGGTATATTGCCTGGGCGCTGCAGAGAAAGATATGAAAACAGGAAGTGTCTGTTATGTTAATGCGAAGCCGAAGGACTTTGGAGCTATTATCCGCAGGGTAAATCCGGATATTGTGAGGGCCTACGGCGGTTACTCAAGCAGCGACTGGGCAGCGGCAAACTGTATAAAGGATATCCCCCTGGTTGTGTCCGTCCATGATACAAATCCTAATTTAATATATGGGTCTCTGAAATATGCAGACTATATTATATGTATGTCGGAAGGGGTCAAAAAAGAGGTACAAAAACAAATTAAAATCGGAAAGGACAGAATCTTTGTCATGCCCAACAGGATAGACACTAAGGTGTTTTGCAAAAGAGAGGATCAGGAAGCGTTCAGAGCCCTTAATCAGAAATATGGGAATGGCAAACATATCATCCATGTTGGCAGAAAAGCGGAACAAAAGAACCTGGATACATTAATTAGGTCTTTAACATATTTGCCGGAAGAATATAGCGCCGTTTTTATTGGAAGAGGAGATACAGAACCTTATGAAAAGATGGCGGAAAAGTATGAGGTGTCAGGGCGCTGTTTCTTTGTAGACCGGGTGAAAAATGAGAAATTGCCGATTTATTATTCGTGGGGAGACTGTATGTGTACACCTTCCAGGTGGGAAGGTTTTGGAATCGTCTTTCTTGAGGCGGCGGCGTGTGAATGTGCGATTGTAACATCCAATATAGCGCCCATGAATGAATATTTGACAGATGGGGCCGATGCTATACTAATTGATCAATATGAAGATCCGAAAGTCTTAGCAGAAGGGATTATGAGAGCCTGTATCGGTGGAAAAAAGAGAATGGAAATGAAAAAAAATGCGAGAAATATCAGTCTAAAATTTGATAAATCAAATGTAGACCGGCAAGAGATGGAATTATATAAGAAGTTTATGCAGCAGGGAACAGATAACCGGAAATTCTTTGAGGTTGAAAAAGAACGCGAAAGGTTAACGAAAAAATTAATTATTTTTGGCGCCGGAACCAATGGAAGGCGATTATTGGAATATGTAGGGAAAGATAAAGTTGCCTATTTCTGCGATAACCGTAAAACAAAAATACCTGGGAGGGGGTATACGTGCGGCGTGAAAATAATTTCATATTCGGAGATGATAAAAATATACAAAGATTACAATATTGTAGTGACACCGATGGATAAAAAAGAAATGGTGATGCAGCTTATGGGGGATGGAATCGAATATATGGAAGACGGCTGGTACAGACTTTTAAATGAACAGAAAGCACAATCTCAATAATTGCATGTGTTTAAAGGGGGAAATGTGATGCAGTTTGCAGTTTTCGGAGCTGGGGAAATGGGAGTCAGGGCGCTTTTTCAGATTGGAAAAGAGGGGATATCCTGTTTTATTGACAATAAAAGAAAAGGGAATATTGAAGGGATTCCCATCTATTCGGTGGAAGAGTATAAGGACAGGTTTTCGGCAGAACAGCTGATTTTCATTACCTCAAAAAAGTATAGACTTCAGATGGAAGAGCAGTTAAAACAAAATGGGTTGGATAATTTTGTTTATTTTACGCCGGATAGAGTGATGAATAGTGATGTATCAAAGAAATTAACGGCAGATGAATGGGGACATTTATATAATTCTTCTCTGGCTGAAAAGATTGCCAACAAGTTGGAGCGGCGTGAGTATTCCATACAGACAAGAGAATTGCTAAAACTTACGGCGGCAGGTGATAAGGTTCTTGAAATTGGCTGTGGAAGTGGGGAAACCTCTGCAGGTTTGGCAATGAATGGCCGAAAGGTAAGTGCACTGGATTATTCAGAAGGAGCCTTGAATTTAGTTAAGAATGTTTGCTCACAAATGGGGTGTGGGGTAAACATTTATCATTTAAATGCAACAGAGAAATTGCCTTTTTGTAAAAATGAATTTGATTGTATTTTTCAGGCGGGATTGCTGGAACACTTTATCCAGAAAGAGCGGATAGAGATGTTGAAAAATTGGAACGGAATAAGTGAAGTGATGGTTTCTTTCATTCCCAATTCCCACAGTATCCCCTACCAGATGGGAAAGAAGCTGGCAGAGGATAGGCATACGTGGCCGTATGGCTTGGAAATGCCGCAGTTTTCTTTAAGGGAAGATTTTGAGCTGGCAGGGTACAGGGAAGTGGAGGAGTACACCATTGGGATTGAGGCGGCGCTTCATTTTCTTCCATCGGATCATTATTTAAGAGCGGCTTTTGAAAAGGCGATTGCCGAAGGAATTGATTTATGTGAATGGGGGCAAGGATATTTATTGGTAACGGTGGGAAAGAGCTGTTGAGTATCGACAAGGAAAAGTTGGAGCGTGACAGGGATGAAGAAGTATGTGCTGTTTGGGGCTGGCGACTATGCAGCCAGGGCGGTTGGCTTAATGGGGAAAGAGAATATAGAAGCGATTTTTGACAATGATCCGTTGAAATGGGGAACACAGATGGAAGGGATCCCCGTATGCAGCCCGGAGGCAAAAAGGCAGCTTTTGGAATCCGGACAGGTCATTGTATCTGTTTCACAAAAATATCAGCAGCAGATTATCGAACAACTGCACCAGATGGATATTAAGGACATTCGGACGGTCCATGAAGTTCAGACTGAGATTATAAAAAAGAAAATAGAGAGCAGGACAGATTACATCCAAATTTATGCCAGGGCGGTTGCATGGATAAAACATAATACCATAGGCGGACAGGCCATCATCTGTAATACGGAGAAACGCAAAGGTTATCCTGAAGTGACTGGGTATTATATCCCGACACTGCTCCGCTGGGGCTATCGCGACTTGGCTCTTTCTTATGCACAGTGGTTGTGCAGGATTCAAAAGGGCGATGGCTCCTGGCACGATACGGACGATGTCGCGCCATATGTATTTGATACAGCACAAGTGCTGAAAGGGTTAATTGCCATACGGGAGATGTATCCACAGGCCGACTGTCACATAATCAAAGGATGTGACTGGATACTGAATCAAATACAGGAGTCGGGACGGTTAATAACACCTACCACAGCGGAATGGGGAGATGGAGATAGATGTTCGGAGCTGGTTCATTTATATTGTCTTTCTCCTCTGGTACAGGCGGCGGATATTTTGGACAGGCCCCGCTACAAGGAAGCGGCATATAAGGTTCTGGATTATTATAAGAAGAACCATTACGAAGAAATCATGGGCTTTTGTCTCCTGTCGCATTTTTATGCATATGTGATGGAAGCGTTACTGGATATGGGGGAGAGGGAAATGGCCGGGGAAGCCATGTTACAGGTGGCGAAGCTGCAAAAGGAGAGCGGCGCTGTGCCCGCCTACCGGGATGTGGACTGGGTTTGCTCCACAGGCCTTTTTCAGCTGGCTCTGGTGTGGTTCCGCCTGGGAGATTTGGAACGGGGAAATAAAGCCTTTGAGTATGCCTGTAAACTGCAGAATGAATCAGGCGGTTGGTATGGAAGCTATCTGTCGGAAGAAAATCCCGGGGAAAAAAATGATTATTTTCCCTTCAGTGAGATCAGCTGGGCTGTCAAATATTTTCTGGATGCCCTGTATTATAAAAATGTGGCGGAGTTTGACTGCTGGTCCGGCTCTTTTTTGAATCAGATAGACAGAGAAGACGGGAGATATGAAATCATCCGAAAAACCGTGGCGGAGGAATCCCGTCTCAAATTCCACCCGCTGAAAGTCCTGGATATTGGCTGCGGTAAAGGCAGATATTTAAGAAACCTGCTCAAGGATGAGCCGGAAAATGAATATTATGCATCTGATTTGTCAGAAAGCGTCATGGAATATATAGAAGGGGAGCAAATCCATAAGAAACAGAGTTCCCTGACAGACATTGATTACCCTGACGATTACTTTGACCTTGTATATGCCTGCGAAGCGCTGGAACATGCGGTGGACATAAAAAGCGCAGTGAGGGAAATGGCACGTGTCACAAAACCGGGTGGTAAAATAGTGATCATTGATAAAAACAAGTCAGAACTGGGAAGAATGGAGATCGCCGACTGGGAAGTCTGGTTTGACAAAGAGGAACTGAAAACCCTCATGCTTGCTGAATGTTCAGCGGTGGAAGTGTCAGACCGGATCAGCTATGAACAGGGGAAGCAGGATCCTTTGTTTTTGGCATGGATAGGGACGGTTATGGAAAAAGTAGCAGAAAAATAAAAAACTTAATAGTGCTGAAGGCGGGATAGCGGAAGGAGAAAAATGAGACTATTGATTTATGGCTGCGGAAAAAACTGCAGACGTTATATTGAGAATCAATATCTGGATATGGATGACATTATGGGGTTCATAGACAGAGAAAAAAAAGGAGTTTTATGGACAGAAAGTATACACATTAAAAGAAGCAGCAGATCTCATGGACTCTGTAGATTTTGTGGTGGTAACCATATCGGACTTTGCAGTGAACGTGGAAATATGCCGGGAGATGGAAAATTTCCATTATCCGATGGAGAAAGTTTTATTTATATACAACTGCAAACGCAGCTTTAAAGAAGAATACGTACATAAACAGGACAATCTTCTGCTCCGCCATGTTTCTATGCAGATTTATGACAGTGAAGTTGCTGTGGCGGCTTCAAAAAAACAGATAAGCACCTGTCTGTATGATCCTATGGACGCCAATAAAGTGATGGGAACAGGTAAATTGGCAAATGATCCTTTGTATCTGGAGGATTACAGCCGCTACCGGACATTTAAATTTGTGGCAGAGGAAATCAATGGCCGCGGCTGGAGGGGGCCTGTGCAGAAGTAGGTGTATTCCGGGGAATGTTTTCCGCATTGATCAATCAGAAATTTCCAGATAGAAAATTGTATTTATACGACTCATTTGAGAGCTTTAACCAGGAAGAATATGAAAAAGAGATTGCATTGGGCTATGCTCCGCGGGGATTTTTCAATGGCTTTAAAAACACAAGTGAAGCTGATGTGCTGAAAATCATGAAATATCCTGATAAATGCAGAATCCGTAAGGGATATTTTCCTGAAAGCATAAAAAGTGAGGATAAGGAAGAAAAATTTGTGTTTGTTTCCCTGGATGTGGATTTTGAAGAGTTTACGCTGGAGGGACTTCGGTTTTTCTATCCAAGACTTGTGGAGGGTGGTTATATCTTTCTTCATGATTATCATAATCACTGCCTCTTTGGAGTGAAACGTGCAGTAGAGCGTTTTGAAGCGGAAGTGGGAGGGAGCCTGAAAAAGGTGCCCATCAGTGATGAAGGCGGGACTCTTGTGATCGTCAGGTAAATATTTGGAAATGGCAGCAGGGAAAGAATAGCATGAAGGTGATTACAGTTTTTGGCACACGCCCGGAAGCGGTCAAGATGTGCCCCTTGGTTTTACAGCTGAAAAAGACAGAAGAAATCGAATGTGTGGTATGCCTCACCGGGCAGCACAGGGAGATGCTGCGCCAGGTGATGGAGGTTTTTGCCGTCCGGGCAGATTATGATCTGGATATTATGCGGCAGGAGCAGACGCTTTCTTCGATTACGGCAGACGTGCTAAATAAACTGGGAAGTGTACTGGAGGCAGAGAAACCGGATTTGATGCTGGTGCATGGAGATACGACCACTTCCTTTGCCGCGGCCCTGGCGGGATTTTACCGGAACATCCCCGTAGGGCATGTGGAGGCCGGGCTCAGGACATTCCGCATGGATTCCCCTTATCCCGAAGAATTTAACCGGCAGGCGGTTGACCTGGTATCGGAGCTTTATTTTGCCCCTACAGAGCAGGCAAGGGAGAATTTGCTGAAGGAAGGGAAAAGAGAATCCAGTATCCATGTCACCGGCAATACGGTGATCGATGCATTGGCCCTTACTGTGCGGAAAGATTATTATCATGAAGCCCTGGAATGGAGTAAAGATTCCAGGCTGATTCTTTTGACAGCCCACAGGCGGGAAAACCTGGGGGAATCCATGGAGCAGATGTTTTTGGCCATCAGGAGAGTGGTGGAAGAACATCCTGACGTGAAAGTTATCTATCCTGTCCATAAAAATCCGAAGGTCCGAAAAACAGCCCGGAAAATACTGGAGGGGGCAGACAGAATCCGGCTGATTGAACCCCTTGATGTGACAGACTTTCACAATTTTATGGCCAGGAGCTATTTTATTTTGACAGACAGCGGCGGCATCCAGGAGGAGGCGCCTTCTCTGGGAAAGCCGGTACTGGTGATGCGTGATACGACAGAAAGGCCGGAGGGGATTGCGGCTGGTACGCTGCGGCTGGTGGGAACTTCGGAGGAGTTTGTCTACAAGGAAACAAAACGCCTGCTTACGGATGATGCTCTGTACCGGAGGATGAGCAGGGCGCAAAACCCCTATGGAGACGGACACGCCTCAGAACGGATTGTCCAGGCAATCCTCAAGTATCAGAAGGAAAGAAGGGGACAGACACATGCCTGATGTATCAATCGTGCTTCCCACTTATAATGGGGAACCATATTTAAGGCAGTCGGTGGACAGTATTTTAAATCAGACTTATAGGGACTGGGAGCTGATTCTGGTGGATGACTGTTCCACAGATGGGACAGATAAAATTGTGGATATGTACGCTGCCATGGATGACAGGATCCGCGCCATCCATAATAAAAAGAACCAGAAATTGCCAAAGTCTTTAAATATTGGTTTTGAGGTGGCCAGGGGAAAGTATCTCACCTGGACTTCCGACGACAACCTGTATCAGCCGGATGCCCTGGAGGTGATGGCCGGGCAGCTGGAACAGCATAGTGATGTGTATATGGTCCGCTCTGATATGGAAATTATTGATCAGGATGGGACGGTTACAGGGAAATCAGGACCTTACAGTGATGAAAATATGTACATCTGTAATTGTGTGGGGGCCTGTTTTATGTACAGGAGAAAAGTGCGTGACCAAATTGGTGATTACAACGCGGATGCTTTCTGCGTGGAAGATTATGATTACTGGTTAAGGGTTTTGCAAAAATACGGAAGAATCTTGTCCATAGATCAGGTTTTATATCAGTACCGGAGGCATGGAGGCAGCCTGTCGGAAGTCAGAAAAAAACAGGTGGCGGAAGAACTGACGAAACTTCGCACACGTTCCCTGGACAGGATTTTTGAAGTGCTCCGGGAAAGGCCGGAGGAACTGTGTGGGATATATTGCGACATGAAAAAATCAGGAGCCATGACACAGGAAGCTATAGAGAGATTTAAAAAAGAAATTCCTGAGCTTCGGACTGTGCTTCCTGTCATGGAAAACAAAAAGTATATTATTTTTGGAGCCGGTGCGTATGGGGAGCGGGCGGCAAGGCAGCTTGGAGGAAAAGCCGCCTTTTTTGCAGATAACGACATGAAAAAAGCCGGTCAGACAAAATGCGGGCTCAAAATCCTGCCTTTTTCTGAGGCTGCCTGTATGTGCAAAGATTATTGCTTTATGATTGCGATAGCGAAAAAGCACATTTATGAAATGATGGCGCAGCTTCAAAAGGCAGGAGTGAAAGAGTATAGTGTATTTTTATAGATGATGAGGACTGTAGGCCGAAAGGGAAGGGGGAGCCGGAAATGGCACATTCGCTGGGAGTCGTTATCCCTGTTTATAATGTGGAAGACTATTTGCGGGAATGTCTGGACAGCGTCACAGGGCAGGCAGTTCCCTTTGATGAAATTGTGGTGGTCAATGACGGTTCTGAAGACGGCAGCCTTTCCATTTGCCGGGAATACTGCCGGAAATATCCTCAGATTAAGTTGCTTAACCAGGAAAATAAGGGATTGTCAGCAGCGAGAAACCTGGGAATGGCTTATGCCAAAAGCGAGTATCTGATTTTCCTGGATTCTGACGATTATCTGGATTTGCAGACTGTCTGGATTCTGAAACAGAGATTGTCCGGCCAGGATGTTTTATATTATGGGGCTGCCATACGGGAGGATATGGAGGGAAGGAAGCACCGCAATATTTACCGGAGGAAGGAAAAGCTCTGTGGCCGCCTGATGACGGGGATGGAGTATTTTTATGAGGCATTTCCGGGAAATTATGTGGTGTCCGCATGTCTGGGAGCTTACAAAAATTCTTTCTTAAAAAATCATGGAATCCGGTTCCCGGAAGGGCTTTATTTTGAGGACAATTTTTTTCAAATACAGGCGGTATGTGAAGCAAAACAGGTGGAATGTATTGCAGAGGAGTTGTATATCCGAAGATACCGTCCGGATTCTATTACGACGACGCCCGCCGACCGGAGAAAGTACAGAGACAGAGGGCATATTCAGCTGAAAATATGGGATTATCTCAAGGAAAGCCCGCAAAATAAATGGAAGGAAGAGGTTAAAAAGAAGTTTATTTTAAGGGATGTACTGCAAATGAGGGGACTTGAAAAGCAATATGGCAGCCCACGGGAGACGGAAGCAGAAAAAATATGGTATCTGAGGAAGTTTCTGGAATACTGGGAGGCATATTTCCTGGAAAGCGCGCCGGATTTTGACGCATGTTGTGTTTTTCTGTATGTTTATGGAGAATTAAAAGGCCTTGGTGAAAAGATAAATTTTCGGCAATATGAAGAAGTGAGAGACAGGTTTATAAAAATATTGTCGGAGAAATTGGGAAATATGTGTTTTGACAACCCCCATGCAAAGGTCGGAATTTATGGAAAGGGGGAACACACAGAGGCGATGCTTGCCCTCTATGAACGGCTGGTGGGAAAGGTCAGATGTCAATACATTTTTATTGTGTCTGATGTGGGCCGGGAGCATGAAGGCTTCCCGGCAGAAAATGGGGAGCGCCCGACTGTTTCCTATCAAAGTGTTCCTGAAGATGTAGACAGGATTATTTTGTCCAGCTCTGTTTATATGGAGCAGATGGCTGAAAACTTGGCGAGGGCGGGAATCGAGTCAAAAAAGGTATATAAGCTCTATGATGACGGGGATGTTTGCGACTTGATTACGGCTTATGATATTGTTTGTAAAGAAACCGATTTTTGTAGATGAAGGCAGGTGAATGGGATGGAAAACCGGAAGAAAAATAAATGGAAAATCAATGTGATCGGGCTGGGGTATATCGGCCTTCCGACGGCCTTAATGTTGTCGGGAGGAGAGTTTGAAATCGTAGGGACAGACTTGGATTCCCATGTGGTAAAAAAGCTTTCATCTGGAAAAGCAACATTCAGTGAAAATGGGATGGATGAATTGTTTACGGAAGCATACGGCAGGGACATCCGCTTTTCAACAGAGTATGAAGCTGCGGATATTTATATTGTGGCTGTCCCCACACCTTACAGGAAAGCGACAAAAAAGGTGGATGCCTCCTACGTTATAAATGCAGTGGACAGAATTTTGAAAATTTGCCCGGAGTATTGTACCATCGTTATTGAATCCACAGTCTCTCCCGGAACGATTGATGCATATGTGAGGCCTCTGATCAGTGGCGAAAAGGATGTGCAGCTTGCCCATGCGCCGGAGCGGATTATCCCGGGAAGGATTATTTTTGAATTGCAGAACAATTCCAGAATCATCGGGGCGGACAACGAGGAAACAGGAGAGAAGATAAAAACCATATACCAGAGCTTTTGTAAAGGGACGATCATCACCACGGACATCAGAACTGCCGAGATGACAAAAGTGGTGGAAAATACATACCGGGATATTAACATAGCTTTTGCAAATGAACTGACGAAGATATGCAGGACGGCAAAACTGGACGTATATGAAATCATACGGATTGCCAACATGCATCCGCGGGTGAACATCCTGTCGCCGGGACCCGGGGTGGGCGGCCACTGTATTTCGGTTGATCCGTGGTTTTTGGTGGGGGATTATCCGGGGCTTGCCAACATTATTCTGGCGGCAAGGAAAATCAATGATTCCATGCCGGAATATGTCCTGGAACGGACCTCCGAAATCATGGAGGAGAGGGGAATACAGGATGTGTCAAAAGTCGGGTTTTACGGGCTGACTTATAAAGAGGATGTTGATGATATCCGCGAAAGCCCGACACTGCAGCTTCTGTCAATGATGAAAAAACATCTGGCAATGGGAGCAAAAGTGTATGATCCATATATTACAGAGAAAATCGCCGCGAACCAATTTTTTGATTTCATGGAATTTGTCAGGGCAGTCGACCTGATTGTGATTATGGTGGGCCATAAGCAGATCAAAGAACATCAGGATGCGATCAAAGACAAAGTTATTTTTGACACCAGAAATGTGGTGGAACTAAAAGGTGTCTATCATCTGTGAATAAAGATTTTTTGTTGTTTTATGGCCGACAAAAGGCGAATGGCCGGGAAAAGACGGGAGGATGGGAAGTATGGCGAAGCGGGTTATCATATTTGGGGCAGGGGATACAGGAAAGAAAGCGTTTCATGCACTGGGAAAACAGTATGAGATTGCCGCTTTTGCAGATAATGGTTCCGGAAATTATGGAAAGAAGCTGTTTGGCCTCCCTGTCATTTCGCCGGAGGAAATTTCTTCATATAATGTAGAGCTTCTTATCATTGCAAGTGTTTATCATGTGGAAATTGCAAAACAGTTATATTCTATGGGCCTAAAAAATATGAAATTATTCTGGCCGTCGGAAGAATCAGGCAGTTATACGTTGCTGGAGCTTTATGAAGGGGATCCTTTCTCGGGCTGCATTTATAAAAAGCCGGATGTCAAACATGGCGGCGGTATGCAGAGAATAGCTCATCGCGGGGACAGGAAAAGGGTATTGGTGATTGCCTATTATTTTCCTCCGGTTGGGGGCTCAGCAGTTCAAAGGACCTTGAAATTTGTGAAATATTTACGTGAATACGGTTACGAGCCTGTCGTATTGACGACAAAACCGGATCCGGGCCTCGATAAATATTCCATGGATGCTTCTCTGCTGCCTGAAATCCCGGAAGACATACAGGTGGTCAGGGTAAAAGACGATTTTTCGTGGCCGGATGTTATTTCAAAAGGAAAAGCACAGGAAATCACAGAGTTTCTCTACAGTATAGCAGGCTCAGAGGAGTGGATGGGTTTGTTTTTGGAGGCGCAGAAAACACAGCCGCGCTATATCCTCCCGGATAAGCTGATTTTGTGGGCCAATGAATGTGTGCGTCATGTGGAAGAATATGTGGATATGAAGGAGATTGATCTGATTTACTCCACGGCGCCCTATTGGAGTCCGCATCTGGCCGCATATTTTTTGAAGCAGAGATACGGGATTTGCTGGGTTGCGGATTATCGGGATCCGTGGGTGTCAAACAGGGATTATGTAAAACTATATTATCCCTGGATGACAGAAAAAGAGGTTGCTTTAGACCGGCAGTTGGAAAAAAAGTTGGTGAAGGCAATGGATTTGATTGTTGTGGCAGGGGGAAAATGGGCGGACGATTTTGTGGAAGGCTATGGCGTCCCTTCTTCAAAAATCAGGGAAATTACAAATGGTTACGATGAAGAGGATTTTGCAAAACTGGACGTAAAAACAGAGAAAAACAGCAAGTTTACCCTTTGCTATAATGGAGCGGTCGGGTACAACAGGAATCCGATACCGATGTTGCAGGTGCTGAATTCCATGATAGAGAGGAATGTCCTTAAGAAAGATGAGATCCGGTGGATTTTCAATGGGGCCATATCCGGGGATTATGCAAAGAAAATGGCTGCAAACGATCAATATCATATTGTGGTTCAAAATGGGATGCTGCCCCACAGGGACAGCCTTCAAATTTCCATGGATTCTGATGTGATGGTCATGTACGGGGAACCGGGAGAAAAGGGATATCTGAATTATCCGGGGAAATTTTATGAATATTTAAGAATCGGAAAGCCCATCCTCTGTTTCTCTTCAGATAGGAGCTTTCAGGCGGATGTCCTCAAAGAAACGGGGCTGGGAGTGAATATGGATTTGTACGATTTAAAGGGCATTGAGGCGTTCCTGAAAAAGAGGATGGCTGCCTGGAGAAATGGGAGGGAGCCTGATTTGGGTTCTGCAGAAGTGATTAGAAAATATGAACGGAAAAATCTTACCCGGATGCTGGCAGACGGGTTCGACAATGTACTTGGGAGTTCAGGAAATTTATAGATGATACCGGATCTTAGATATGAAGATGAATAGTGTGCAGATAATGAAAGGGCATTTTATTTTTTAGAAGATGAATGCCCTTTTTATGTGTAGATTTATTAGAAAAAGGGAAGAACAAAAACGTAAATTTTCAAGTGCATTATTGTAGGGTTAAGATTGTATAGGAAATACAGGAATTCTTTGTTTCTACATTTTGAAATTTGTGGTATAGTGGATTAAACATTTATTTTAAAGATTGTGAAAAAGATGATATAGCTTAAGGATTCCTAAATAAAAGTAAGAGAGATGTAGATGGAAAGCAGAGGCAAAAGGATGATGAAAAAATTACAAGATATATCAGATCGCATAGAAGAAATCAAAAATTTTGCGAAAGCGAATGATAACACAATCAGCTTATTTATTGTTCAGGATATTATAAAGAATAAAAAAACAGGGGTAGATGAAGATTTGCTGAACATGGCGCTTCATCAGCTACAGAGAGAAGGCATAAGAATTCTGCCGCTGGACATGGATGAAGGATATAAAGCAGACTTAGATGAACCTGATAAATTTATTCCTTCTGACGTAAATATTACTCAAATTCCGACCAGTATTTCAAATATAATGGATAGGCTGGAGAATAGGGAATTTGATCTGACCCCGGCGTTTCAGAGGCATGGTGGACTATGGGATGAAGAAAAACAGAGTCAGTTGGTTGAATCGTTGATGCTAAAAATACCGCTTCCGGCATTTTATTTTGATGCATCTAAAGAAGATGAGTGGATTGTAATAGACGGTTTACAACGTCTTACCGCTTTCCAAAATTATCTGGTGGGAAATAAAAAGGAGGATGGCTCAAGGGAAAAGAGTAGCTTTAAAGGGCTGCAGTACCTGACAGATTTTAATGGAAAAACTTTTGATGATTTACCAAGACAATATATTAGAAGAATCAAGGAATCTTCGATTGTTGCATATACTGTTACACAGGGAACCCCAGATGAGGTTGTGTTTAATATTTTCCAGAGAATTAATACGGGAGGCGTTCAATTAAACGACCAGGAAATCAGACAGGCTCTTTATTCAGGAAAAGGAACAGACTTGATCAAAGAGATGGCAGAGAGAAAGGAGTTCCAGGAGGCAACTCAGTTTGCGGTAAAATCGGAACGGATGTTGGATCGCGAATATACATTACGTTTTCTTTCTTTTACCGAGTTGGATTATAAAAAAGAATATAAAGGAAATATCGATAATTTCCTGATAAAAGGTTTAAAAAAAGCGAATAATTTTAATGAGAAGGATGCCGCGCGTGTTATAGAACGGTTTGTGCAGGTAATGGATGCGTGTAAAGGCATTTTTGGGAAATATGCTTTTAGAAAATATAATAAAGATTTCCGCCGTGGTCCAATCAATAAAGCTATTTTTGAAATATGGGCAATATGTTTTAGTGGATTGAATAATGAACAGTTAGAAAAAATAAAGGGAAAAAAGGATAAATTTGTGATTGAATTTGGAAAAATTCTCGCACGTACTGACTTTGCAACTGCGTTAAAGGCAGGAGATCAATATTCACTTATAAAAAGAATTGAAATATGTCAAAAGTTTGTAAAGGAGTTCTTATGCTTAAAGGATTAGTTCTGGAAAATTTTAAGTGCTTTGATGAGATGAAATTAAGCTTTTCTACCTTGAATGTTTTGACGGGCTTAAACGGGATGGGAAAGTCAACGGTTATGCAGGGGATTCTACTTTTGGGACAATCTCAAAATAGTATTATGTCTGAACAGGTATTGTCATTAAAAGGCAAATATGTAAATCTTGGCGTTGGGCAGGATGTTTTGTTTGAAAAAGCAGAGAAAGATGAAATTGGTATTGGCGTTTGGACGGAAAATACAAAGGAGCAGTATCTTTTTAGGTATCAACCGGAAACGGATGTTCTTCCCTTAAAAAGCATGGATAAAAATATGAATACAAATGTATATTCGGCATGGGAAAACCGTTTATCCTACCTATCGGCATATCGTATCGCGCCACAGTTCCTTTATCATCTTGAGAACGAGGAAGAAGTTTCCGAGAGGTATTTTGCAAAAAACGGAGAGTTTGCTATTCAATATTTGAAATTGCATGGCGGGGATGATGTAATAAACAGTACAGTTTTGATTGGAAATAATAAAAAGACAATCGCAGATCAGGTAAAGGCATGGATGGATTTAATCTCACCAGGTGTATCTCCGATAATTACTATTAATACATCTTCCAGGACAGCGGAATTAAAATATGAGTATATTGAAGGAAGAGATAAAACAAATTCATATAAAAGTGTCAATGTTGGATTTGGTATTACCTACGTGCTTCCGGTAGTGGTTACTCTGATATCAGCAAAGCCAGGGGACATTATTTTGCTCGAAAATCCAGAAGCCCATATTCATCCAAAAGGCCAGAGGATGTTGGGAGAATTATTAGCGGCTGCCGGGGCAGGAGGAGTTCAGGTTATTCTTGAGACTCACAGTGATCATGTGATGAATGGAATCCGTGTTGCTGTTAAGAAAGGAAAAATAGAACCCCAAAATACTCGATTTTTCTATTTCTATAAAGATATAAATGATTCCTATAGGCATAAGGTGATATGTCCGGTGTTGGATGAATATGGCCGGCTAAACGAATGGCCGGAAGGTTTTTTCGATGAATGGGATAATGCGCTTTTAGAGTTACTATAAGGCGGGTGATAAAAATGATTGCTGTGATTAATGATGTTTCATTCCAATATATGTTTAAAACAAAGAAACTTGCAATAGAATATATGCATAAATTTCTTGACATTTGTAAACGAATTAAAAAAGAAGAGGTGACTAATGTTCACGAAATAAGAACAGGAGTTATTGACACACAAAAAGAGATAAGCCCTGACTTTAAACTAATCCAACTGCTGCAAAATTTTCAAACAAGAGAAGAGAGAACATTTCTGTTGGGATTGCTGACAAATCAGGGGACTTATTGTTCAGAACAAGGGTTTCTTTGCCAGATTGGTGAAAAAGAGTCATTAATATGCGCGTATGCGATAGATAACATATTGATAAGTTTGCTATCAAATGAATTATTCGAAACACCAGTAATAATGGGAGTTGTTGCCGGAGAGGAGGTTAGTCTGAAAAACCTTTCTAAAGAGGAGCATATAAACTATTATAGAAAAGAACTGGGACTTAGAAGATATATAAGAAATAACAAAAAACATAAATTTGACAGGGAGAATCCTTATGGAAAAGGAAGAATTGGAAGCAGGATGGATCTACAAGATGAAGAAGCGCAGGATTTATTGAATAAAGCGATTGAAATTAAAGGGAGATTATATGCGAAGAAGAATGGTTATTATTATGCTTTTCAAAACGAGAGAGACATAGATTACCATGGATATAGAGTTGATGATGTGGGAGAAGATGTTAAGTATCAATTAGACAAAGAATTCATATGAAAATAGAAAAGCTTAATTATAGTAATTTTCAAATACATATTGATCTTGATTGCGGTTGAAGATGTAACAGGAAACAAAAATTTAAAGGACGGTGGCAAAATATCAGAATTTCTTATATTTTGCCGCCGTCCCCTGTTTTTTAGTTGAACCCATAAATTTTCTGGGTGATATTGTAGGCAATAATAGATATCTTCCGCCCCAGTGTCCCGGGCAGATTCATAAAGATGCCAAGGAGAGTGCGGCAGCGGAATTTTTTGTAAAGGGACGGGTTGGCATCTTTCAGATACTGCCACAGCTCTTTCTTCCAGCGCAGGTGTTGGGCGGTGCCGGACTTGATGGCCATAATGGAAGAAACGCTCATGATAATATTCAAATAGGAGCACATATTTTTGCACTGGGTGTCGCTCTTAAACCGGACGCCGGACTTAAGCAAGGTGTCAATCATCAGGTAATTGACCCGGTACTGCTGATCCAGCCTGGAGATCATAACGGATTCATTGACAGACTGATCCTCCCTGCCGATGAGGTAGCGGTAAAAGTCCACATCAATATAATAAATCGTGTTTACATAAGGCATCGGCTGGAACACAAACAGATTGTCCACGTAAAACGTATGCTTTGGAAGCTCCAGCCCGCAGGCCCGAAGGATGTTTGTACGGTAGATGACGGAATGCATCAGGATATAAGTGGTAGGCGGCAAAGGCTTCACGTCATCCCAGGTGAAATACGTATCCGTAGGGAAATACTTCCGGTAGTGCATTATCTTTTTGTGGGTTGCGCCCTGCTTTTCGTATACATAATTGGAGAGGAGAAGATCGGGCAGCCGGTTTTCTGACACAGCGCTTCGCAGAAAATCGAGAATCTTTCTATAAGCTTCCAGATCGACCCAGTCGTCGCTGTCCACCACCTTAAAAAATAGCCCGGAGGCATGTTTAAGCCCTGTATTTACAGCCCCTCCGTGGCCCGCGTTTTCCTGATGGATGGCGCGGACGATGCCGGGATGCTCTGATTCCAGCCTGTCTGCAACGGCGGCGGTTCTGTCCCTGGAACCGTCATTGACAATGAGGATTTCCACCTCCTCCCCGCCGGGAAGCAGGGATTCCACACAATGCTCCATATAATCCTGTGAATTGTAGCAGGGAACAACGATTGATAACAGTTTCATGAAAAAATGCTCCTTGAATGGGGTTTAAGATATACAACGGTATATTATCTCGAATTTTAGTATACCCCCTTTTCTCAAAAGTTGCAACGGTTCCGGGATGAAACGGACAAAAAACGGTTAAACTATTGATTGCTAAATGGAGAGATATTTTCTATAATGAGTTTAGCGGGGCCGGCTCAGGCGCCGCAAATAAATATAGACGGAGGTATCAGAGAGATGGCAATCAGCTGTGAAGACAAGTACAAAACACCGGTACCGGAAGACAGGACATGCCCTGTCTGCGGGAAGGACATTGAAGTTTTTGTGGTAAAAGGCCGGGTGGTCGAGGACGCGGAATGTGAGTGCGGACATGTGATCAAGGCCGAAGAACCGGAAGTTTAAGGAGAAAGGGCTGGGGATAAAATATCTGAATGACACATGCCCGGAATTTGCCCTGTCCCTGCTGTCGTCCGATAGGCAGATTTTGCAGGTTTTGTGAGCTCGTTATGAGCACTTAGCACCCGTGGTTTGGGTGCTTATGTGCGATACATGCAAAGCACTTAGCAAGGTATTTTCGCGCTTTAGTGCTTTGCCTAGCGCCGGTTGCCTCGCTGACGGGCTTTTATGGAAGCGATGGCAAACGGCAAAAGGCGGCGTAGCAAAACCAAAAAATCAACGTGGACGACAGCAGGGACAGGGCAAATTCCAGGTGGGCGTCATCCAGATACTTTGCCCTCAGCCACTTTCACAAACTGTCCCGGAAGCCTGCGTGGGCATGGAAGAACATAATATAGTAGATGGGAATGTAGGTGATTTTCCCCTTACGGAAGACAGTGCGTTCGTTGGAAACCACAAATGCTTTCTCTATGTGATAATCTTCATTTTGGACAAAGGTATTGAGCGCGCTGTGGACAGTGTAATTCTTTCCCGATTTCACTTCAATGGGGACAGCGGAGAGACTGTCGTAATCGTCGATGAGATAATCCACTTCACCCTTGTTGCGGTTGTCATAATAGAACAGCCTGTAACCGTGTGCAGTCAGCTCGCTGGCGACCACGGTTTCATAAACCGCACCCAAATTAATACTTTTTTCATCGTCCAAGACTGCGCGGATATTGTTGCCGTAGAGGATACCGGTCAGGATACCGACGTCGTTTAAATAAAGCTTGAGTAAGTTTTTTCCGGTGGATTGGAGCAGCGGGAAGACAGGGGTGGAAATTGCCTGGACATTCAGGGCGATCCCCGCGCCGACCAGGTACTCGAATTCATCGCTGTAGTCGTTGAAGGTCTTCCCCTTTTTATTTTCAATGCTCTGCGCCACAAGGCGCTTTTTTTTGTTTTCCATATTGGAGGGGATGAGGTCGTAAATCCGGCGGGTTTTCAGCTTATTTTCGGCGCCGTACTTGGAAGCGTCGGCGGCATAGTAGTCGTGGATTTCACTTTGAATGTCCCGGACAGACTGGATATTCTTTTCTTCGAGATAGGAATTGACCGCGTCGGGCAAACCGCCCACAAGTAAAAATTTGCGGAACAGGTCCATGATCTTGTCATGTACAGGCTCATCCAGGGCTTCCAGACATTCAAACTTTTTGCGCATGGCGGAAACGGCGGTCTCGTTCACCCCGTTTGCGTAGAGGAATTCCTCGAAGTCCAGGGGAAACATTCTCACTTTGCGGATGCTGCCCATGGGAATGGAGGATGTCTGGGACAAGGTAACGCCTAAAAGCGAGCCGCTGGCAATATAAGTAAACTTATCATCCTGGGATAAAAATTTAAGCAGGGTGAGAAAATGCGGATAAGCCTGGATCTCGTCGATGAAAATCAAGGTGTTTTTTTTGTCCTTCATTCGGCTGCCGGCATTCATACTCACCTGCAGATAGAAATCCTCCACTGTCCTGACGTTTGAAAAAAACCTGCCGCCTAAAGAATCTTCCACCATATTGATTTCGATAAAATTTTCAAAAAGGTTCCGGCCAACATAACGGATGATATAAGTCTTGCCGACCTGGCGGGCTCCGTCAATCAGAAGGATTTTTTTTGAGCCGGATTTTAAGTGCGATTCAATCAGCGATTCTATTTTGCGGTATAACATAAGAGTACTCCTTTGAGACTTTTCAAATAAAACATAACATAAAAATATATATTTTTCAATAAAAAACAGATAGAAAAATAGTGACTTTTCAAACAAAACAACCCCTTACGATCCGGTGGTGTCGATCTTGTGGACGATGACATTATGCTGCTTCAGGCAGTCCTCCGCTTCGCGGGGGATTTTTGTGTCCGTATAGACGGCGTAGATATCGTCGGCGTGGAAATTGATGACCACCCCATGCTGGGTAAATTTGGCGGATTCCGTGAGGATGATGGTTTTCTTTGCCTGGCGGGACATGGCCTTGACTGTCTCGGCGCGCATGATATCGCCCCCGGTAAAATAGCCGCTGCTCTCAAACCCGTCGGTGCCGATGAAAAGCTTGTCCACATAAAAAAGCTGGGCGCTCTGGGTCATGACAGGCCCCACGGTGACTTGGGGTTCCATCAGAAGCTCCCCGCCCAGGAGGATAATCTTATGGCCTTTCGCGGGGCGGATATAGTTGGCGATATAGACGGAGTTTGTGATGATGGTAAGATTTTGTTTTGTCTTAATCAGAAGTTCGGCCAGAAGGGCGCAGCAGGAACCGGACTCAATCATCAGCGTTTCCCCGTTGCGGATGGTCTCAGGGATGGCCGGCAACTTGTCCAGTGAGAGCAGGAAATCGGGCTGCAGCGCAAAACTGGAGGAAGCGGATATTGAAGTGGTGGCGTCGCAGCCCTGCGACTGGGACCGCCAGAAAGCAATGGACGCAGTCACCAACCTCCTGTCGGTACATACGGATGTGACCGGGATCTACTGCTGCAACGATACCATGGCCTTGGGGGCGCAGCAGGCGGTTGACAACCTGAACCTCAACGGAAAAGTATTTGTGGTGGGGACAGACGGGAATTCGGAAGCGGTTGAGTCCATAGCCCAGGGCGGAATGGCAGGGACAGCAGCTCAGAAACCCGACGTGATCGGGGCCACCTGCCTGGATATGCTGGTGGATTGGATAAAGGAAGGGAAGACCGGCGACGTGAATACGGAAGTGGAGACAGTGCTTCTCGATTCCTACATTATTTCCAGGGAGAACGTGGAAGAGTACCGCTAGAGGACGTCATGGGGCGGCAGAAAGGAGTAGTATGGGTTGTCTTGTTCAGATGAGGGGAATCACAAAAAAGTTCCCGGGTGTGGTGGCTCTGGACCATATTGACCTGGACCTTCAGTCCGGTGAAGTGCATCTTTTGCTGGGGGAAAACGGAGCCGGGAAATCGACTCTGATGAAAATCCTCAGCGGGGTTTATGAACCGACGGAGGGGAGTATTCTGATGGAGGGAAAAGAATACCGCTCTCTGACGCCCCAGTTATCCCGGGAACTGAAAATTGCCGTTATTTATCAGGAACTCAGCGTGATAGACGAGCTTTCCATAGCGGAAAACCTGTTCATCGGAAGGATACCGACCAGGAAGGCCGGTATCCTGAAAACAGTGGACAGGAAAGCCATGTTCGACAAGGCGCGGGAAATCCTGGACAGAATCGGCTTTGAAAAGAATGTGAGGACTCCCGTATCTTCCCTGTCCATCAGTGAAAAACAGCAGGTGGAGATCGCCAAGGCGCTGGCGGCGGACGCCAGGATTATCATCATGGACGAACCGACTTCCTCTCTGACGGAGGAGGAGAGCGGGCGCCTGTTTCAGGTGATTAGGCAGCTTACATCCGATGGGGCGGGGGTTTTTTATATCTCCCACAAACTTCAGGAATTGAAGAAAATCGGAAACAGGGTGACAGTGCTCAAGGATGGAAAGCGGGTGGATACCCTGGAGATGGGGCAGGTGAAATCAGAGGGGCAGCTGATCTCCATGATGGTGGGGAGGGATATTGGAAATAAACGGCTCCGGGAGGGAAAGACCCTGGATACAGGGGCGGAAAATATCCTGGAGATCCGGAACCTGACGCGGAAAGACGGAAAAATAAAGAATGTCAGCTTTGACCTAAAAAGAGGGGAAATCCTGGGCTTTGCCGGGCTGGTGGGCTCAGGGAGGACCGAGCTTATGAACGCGGTTTTCGGGGCGGAGCCTGTCTCTTCCGGGGAGATTCTGTTTGAGGGGAAAGCGGTGAAAAACAGGAATACTTATCAGGCATTAAAAAATGGTTTTGCCCTGATTACGGAAAACAGGAGGGAGACGGGATTTTTTGACAACTTTGAAATCTATAAAAATATCTCTTCCGTCAATCTCTTGAAAAAGACAGGGATGGGAGGCGTGACAGGGTTTGTAAACAGGAAAAAAGAGATCGGTGAGGCGGAAAAACAAAAGGAGCTGCTCTCGGTGAAATGTACCTCCGTACACCAGATGATCCGGGACTTATCCGGAGGGAACCAGCAAAAAGTGATCATTGGGAAATGGCTGAATGCAGATGCGAAGCTGATGATTTTCGACGAGCCCACCAGGGGGATTGATGTGGGAGCCAAAAGCGAGATTTACCAGATCCTCAAGGAACTGTCGGAAAAAGGAAAAGGAATCATCGTCGTGTCGTCGGAGCTCCCGGAGCTGCTCATCTTATGCGACCGGGTAGTGGTGTTCGGACACGGAGAGATCAGAGGGGTTTTAGATGCGGAAGAGATGACGGAAGAGGCCATTATGGAGCTGGCGGCGTTATAAGGAGAGGGATATGGACAGCAGATTAAAGAAAAAATTCCCGGCTTTGTGGGAACGTTTTGGCACAGTCGGGATATTGGTTTTATTGCTTCTCGTAATCGGGATTTTCGGGCCTCCCCAGTTTTTGTCCAAAAATAACCTGATGCAGATTGCAATCCAGAGTTCCGTGACAGGGCTGATCGCCTGCGGTGAGTTTTTTGCGATCCTGATTGCCGGCATTGACTTGTCGGTAGGATCGGTTATGGGGTTGGTGGGGATGGTGACGGCGCGTCTGATGGTGCTGGGGAATGTCCCGTGGGCGACGGCAGTGCTGATCGGCATTTTATGCGGCGCGCTCTGCGGCGCTTTTAACGGGCTGATGATCAACCTGACGGGGCTTCATCCCTTTGTCATTACCCTGGGGACACAGTCCATTTTCAGGGGGCTTGTGCTGATCCTTTCCGGGGCGAAATCCACCTACGGTTTCAGCAAACAGTTTAAAGACTGTATGGGCGGCTTTATCAATGGGACGGTTCCGTCGGCGGTGCTGATCATGGCAGTGGTGGCCGTTTTGCTGTGGCTGTTTTCTTCCTATACGATCTGTGGAAGAAATATTTACGCCATGGGGGGAAATAAGGAGGCGGCCTGGTTTTCCGGTATCAACACAAAGCTCCATACGCTGATCGTCCATATGATCTGCGGGGCCTGCTTTGGCCTGGCAGGTATCGTATATACGGCCAGGATCGGGTCGGCGGAGCCTCTGGCCGGGGAAGGCTATGAGACATTTGCCATCGCGTCGGCCATCATCGGCGGGACCAGCTTTTTCGGAGGAAGGGGAAAGATACCGACCGTGGTGATCGGTTCCCTGATCATCGGAACCATCAACAACGGGTTAAACATGCTAAATGTGGGTTCCTATTACCAGCAGATCGTCACAGGCTCCCTGATTATCCTGGCGGTGACCCTGGACAGCCTGGTCAAGGGCAAAAAGTAGGGGAGGCGGTCTGGGATGAAAATACATAGGTTTGGAATTCCGGTCACATGGGATGAAAAAGAGAAACAGATTGTGGCGGAAAGAGGGATATCTGTCCAATCCCGTTCTGAAAAGAGATTTGGGGAGATGGAAAATCTGGTTTATGAACCGGGGAACGCTCCGCGGGACGAGGTCTGTTACGTTTTTTTCCAGAATATCTGGGAGGAAGACAAAGAAGCAGCCTTTACAGAACGGAAAGTGACCAACGGTATTACGGTACTGTCGGGCGGGACCATGGGGATGGAATGTCGGAAAAATTCGGGTCATTATCACGGATTGAACCCCGGCCACACGCTTCCTTACCCGGAAGCCTACGAGGTACTCTGGGGGCAGGCGGTGTTTCTCCTCCAGAAGTCGGGAAACTTTGAACAGGAAGATTTTGTGGTGGAGGATTTGGAGGCGGTGTTTGTAAACGAGGGGGAGAAATTGGTGGTTCCGCCCTTTTGTGGGCACTGCGTGGCGAATGTGGGGGAGGGCTCCATGGCCTTTGGCAACCTGGCGGTGCCCTGCCCCCTCCACTATGAGCCCATCAAGAAAAAACACGGGTTTGCCGTATATGTGCTGAAGGTGGACGGCCGGGTTGTATTTGTGCCCAATGAAAATTATGGGAAGGTTCCCAGGCTCAGGGTCAGCAAAGCGAAGGAGCGGCCGGACCTGGGCCTGGTAAAGGGGAAGGCCCTGTACACTTCTTATACGGAGCGGCCGGAGCGGTTTGAGTATCTGTGGGAACCGGAAAAATACAGGAGCGCGCTGGAGAGATAAAATGGGGAACAAAAATCCGGATGGGGGAAGATATGGAAACATATGCGGTGGGAATTGATATCGGGGGAACGAATTTCAGGATCGGGACAGTGGATGGGAATGGAAAACTGTATGACTTCCAGAAGTATTCCAGTGTCGGGCTTCAGGGGGAGGACGGGCTTCGGGAACTGGCCAAAACCATAAAAACCTACAGAAGTTCCGGGAAAGAGGCGGCCAAATCCAAAGCGGTGGCCATCGGTGTTCCGGCGACTGTCAGCAAAGACAAAAGGGTCGTGTACAGCGCTTCTTATTTTAAAGGTTTTTCCGGCAAGGATATGAAAGGATATCTGGAAGGGAAGCTGGGATGTCCGGTCTATCTGGACCGGGATGCAAATTTTCTGCTGTTGAACGATATGGAAAATTATGGAAATGAAGGTTGTTTTTCGGACATGGAGATGGTGGCAGGGTTATATTACGGGACAGCGGTGGCCAATGCCTTTTATACCAGGGGGGCTTTCTATGACGGGTGCCACGGCGCGGCAGGTGAGATCAGCCATAATCCCCTCTACGGCATCACGGACCGGTGCCAGTGCGGGAAGAGGGGGTGCATGGCCGTGAGGAACGGCGGACGCTACCTGCAAAAGCTGGCAAAAGAACAGTTTGGCGGCTGCAGTATGGAGGATATCTTTGAAAAACACGGGCAGGAGCCCTGCATCCGGAGGTTCGTGGAGGACATGGCCATACCGATCGTCCAGATTGCCAATATCCTGGATCCGGATTTGATTTTCCTGGGGGGCGGCGTCACCAATATCAAAAGTTTTCCATGGGAGACTCTGAATCGGGCGGTGAGGGAGAATACCAGGGGACCGGTTCCGGCAGAGAACCTGAACATGGTACATACGGTCCACACGTCTGCCAGCGGTGTGCTGGGAGCGGGGCTTTACGCGGTGGGACAGCTGGAAAAGAAGAGGGGAGAGAGAAAATGAGAAAAGATTATTTTTCGCCGTCTCTGATGTGCGGAGACTGGCTTAACCTGCGGGGGGAGATACAGGCCTATGAGGAGGCCGGAGCCGAGATGATTCATTTTGATATTATGGACACTACGTTCACCCCCACAACCATGCTGCCGCCGTCGTTAGTGCAGGCGGTGCGGAAAGCCACGGAAATCCCGCTGGATATTCACCTGATGGTGAGGGAACCGGAATATTTTCTGGATAATATCCTGCCCTGGTGCGACGGCTGCTATATCAGCGTCCACGCGGAGGCAACAAAGCAGCTGAGGGAGGTCGTCCGGGATATAAGGGAAGCCGGGGCCAAGCCGTCTGTGGCCTTAAACCCGGGGACGCCGCTCTGTATGATCGAAGAAGTGGCCCCCTATCTGGACATGGCCTTGATTTTAAATGGAAACGCGGGAAAAAGCACAAAGCAGGATATTGACAGCCACATGGAGAGGAAGATCAGGAGGGCGCGGGAATTGCTGGATACATGTGGGAATGAAACCGCGCTGATCGAGGTGGACGGAAATATTTCTTTTGAAAACGCCCTCCGGGCGAAACGAAACGGAGCCAATGTATATGTGCTGGGGACGGCGAGCATTTATGGAAAGGAAACCGGGGTGGCGGAAAACATCAGGCGTCTCAGGGAATACCTGAAGGAATCTGAAGGGTAAGAACTGCCGGCAAAGTGTAAATGCCGGCGGCATGGAGAGGGGAAGGATATGAAACTTTTACAGGCAGCGTTAGATTTATTTAATATAGAAGAAACTTTCAGGGTTTTGGATCAGGTGGGCAGGTATGTGGATATCATTGAGCTTGGGACGCCGCTTATGGTGGCGGAAGGAGCCAGGGCGGTGAAGGCGGTGAAGGACCGCTATCCCGACAAAACAGTGTTTGCGGATATCAAGGTCATGGACGGAGGGGGAGTCGTGCCGAAACCGGTCCTGGAGGCCGGGGCGGATATGGTTTCCGTGCTGGCGGCGGCCGACGACAATACGGTCCGCGCGGCCATTGCGCTGGCAAGGGAGTACCATGCCCAGGTGCTGGTGGATATGTGCTCCGTAAAAGATATTGCCGGGAGGGCCAGGGAGATAGAAGGTATGAATCCTGATTACATCTGCGTCCATGTGGGCTATGACATCCAGTCCACCGGTGCGGACCCAATCGAAGAGCTTCGGAAGCTGGATGGAATCCGCTGCAAAAAAGCCATTGCCGGAGGAATCGGGCTGTCCACCTTTGAGGCGGCCGTATCCAGCGCGGCGGATACCATCATCAGCGGCGGCGGTATTTATAATCAGCCCAACATGGGGGAAGTGGCCGCAAAGATGAGGGAGATATTGGACAGGTATAACGGAAAACTGATCTGAGACGGGAGACAGTATGGAAAATGAGTATGGAAAACAGGAAAAAATGAAGGTGACGGAAACTGCCGCCGCGGCATCGCTGGAACTGTCAAAAACCCTGGCCGGGATTGACGAAAAACAGGTGGCTGCCCTTTTGGAGGCAATATGCGGGGCAAAAAAAGTTTATGTGGCCGGCGCAGGGCGCTCCCTGCTGATGCTGCGGTGCCTTGCCATGAGGCTCATGCATTTGGGGTTTGAGAGCTATGTGGCGGGGGACACCACAACGCCGGCTTTTGAAAAGGAAGATCTGCTGATAGCCGGTTCCGGATCCGGGGAGACGGGAAGCCTGCTCCATCTTGCGGGGAAAGCCGGAAAAATCGGCGGGAAGGTGGCAGTACTGACGACACGTCCCCAGTCGTCCCTGGCAAAACTGGGGGATCTGGTGGTGGAGATTCCGGCTTACACGGACAAGGCTGAGACGGGGAGGAGCCGCCCGCTATTGCCGGGGGGAAGTATGTTTGAACAGGGTATGCTGCTTTTAGGGGACGCCATGGTGCTCCCCCTGGCAAAAAAAGCGGGGATTCCCACAGACAGGGCCTTTGCGAGACATGCGAATCTGGAATAAAGAGAGCCCGGGGATTACCCTGAGTTCCCGTATTTTACATCCTGGCAGGAAGGGGTTGTTGCAAAACATCCGGATTTATAAATGCCCGGAGCCCTGCCTGTCTTTGTTTTTGTCCGATAGGCAGATTTTACAGGTTTTGTGAGTCTAGCGGCGTCGGCTCCGCTGACTAGCTTTTATGGAAGCGGTGGCCGGCGATAAAAGGCGACGAAACAAAACCCAAAAATCAACGTGGACGAAAACAAAGACAGGCAGGACTCGGGGCAGACATAAATATCAGGATATTTTATGTTTTGCAACAACCCCCTTCTGCTTTTTTTGCAGCAAAATAAAAATACGGAAACTCAAAGGAATTATAACTTGTACACTTTATGGGTATTGTGTTATACTAAACGGAGAATATTTTGGATGTAAGCGAGGGATACCATGGAAAAAGCGAGACGGGTATTGCTGAAACTCAGCGGGGAGGCGCTGGCCGGGCCATTGGGGCATGGATTTGACGAGGCGACGGTAAAGGCGGTGGCAAAGCAGGTGAAGCCCTCTGTGGCCGGAGGTATTCAGATTGGTATTGTGATCGGTGGGGGGAATTTCTGGAGAGGCCGCCAGAGTAATGCCATCGACAGGCCGAAGGCAGATCAGATCGGGATGCTTGCCACAGTGATGAACTGCATTTATGTGTCGGAAATTTTCCGGTCCGAGGGGATGAAGACAGAGATATTCACTCCCTTTGCCTGTGGGACCATGACGAAGCTTTTTTCCAAAGATGAAGCCAACAGGTGCTTTGAGGAGGGCCAGGTGGTGTTTTTTGCCGGAGGGACAGGCCACCCTTATTTTTCCACGGATACGGGGATTGTGTTGCGGGCCATTGAGATGGAGGCGGATATCATTCTTTTGGCAAAGGCCGTGGACGGCGTATATGACAGTGACCCCAGGAGCAATCCGGAGGCGAAAAAGTATGATACGGTTTCCATTGAGGAAGTCATCGCGAAGAAGCTGGCGGTGGTGGACTTGACGGCTTCGATTATGTGCATGGAGAACCATATGCCCATGGCGGTGTTCGGTTTGGGAGAGAAAGACAGTATCGCCAATGCCCTGAAAGGAGACATTACAGGGACGATTGTGACAGTGGAGTGAAGCCGGGAGCGGCGGCAGGGGCGACCTGATTATAAAAAGGGAGGATATTAAGACTATGGAAGAAAAAATGAAAGTTTATGAAGATAAGATGGAGAAAGCAGTCAGTGTGCTTCGCAGCGATTACGCGACGATCCGCGCGGGGCGGGCCAATCCCCATGTGCTTGACCAGATTACGGTGGATTATTACGGTGTCCCCAGCGGGATTCAGCAGGTGGCCAATGTGTCTGTGCCGGAACCCAGGATGTTATTGATTCAGCCTTGGGAAAAGAGCCTGATTAAACTGATTGAGAAAGCGATCCTTACTTCTGACCTGGGGATTAACCCCAGCAATGATGGGAATGTGATTCGCCTGGTGTTCCCGGAGATGACAGAGGAGCGCAGAAAAGATTTGTCCAAAGATGTGAAGAAAAAGGGTGACAATGCAAAAGTTGCCATTCGGAATATCCGCCGTGACGCCAATGATACCATCAAAAAGCAACAGAAAGGCGGAGAGATTTCTGAGGATGAACAGAAGCAGTATGAGGACAAGATTCAAAAACTGACGGACAAGTTCATCGAGAAAGTAGACAAGGAAATCGAACTTAAGACAAAGGAAATTATGACTGTATAGGCAGTACATGAAGGGATAAAAAAATAAGGAAGCAGGGGGCAGGCACAGTTCATATCCTGCTCCCTTTATGCTTATGGAGGTTTTTATGGCAGAGGGACAGAGTTTGAAAATACCGGAGCATGTGGCGATTATCCTGGACGGGAATGGCCGCTGGGCGAAAAAGAGGGGGTTGCCCAGAAATATGGGCCACGTGGAAGGCTGCAAAGTGGTGGAACAGACGGTGGAAGATGCGGCCAGGCTGGGAATCAAATATCTGACGGTTTATGGTTTCTCCACAGAGAACTGGAAGCGTTCCGCCGAGGAGGTGGGAGCCCTTATGCAGCTGTTCCGCTATTATATGAAGCGGTTGCTTAAAGTGGCGAAGAAAAACAATGTGCGGGTGATCATGATCGGGGAGAGGAGCAGGTTTGACGCGGATATCATTGCCGGTTTAAACCGGCTGGAGGGGGAAACCAGGGAGAATACCCGGATGACATTTACCATCGCCGTCAATTATGGCAGCAGGGATGAGATCACCAGGGCTGTGCGCCATATGCTTTTGGACTGCCAGGCCGGGAAGCTTTCGCCGGAGGATGTCAGTGAGGAGCTGATTGGGAGCTATCTGGATACGAGGGAACTTCCGGATCCAGATCTTCTGATCCGCACCAGCGGTGAGGAGAGGCTTTCAAACTATTTACTCTGGCAGCTTGCTTATACGGAATTTTATTTTACGGATGTCCTGTGGCCGGATTTTAATAAAGAGGAATTGGTCAAAGCCATTGAGAAATACAATAATAGAGAACGAAGGTTTGGAGGGGTGTGAGGATGTTTAAGACGAGGCTGATCAGTGGAATCGTTTTGGTGGCTGTGATTATCGGGCTGCTGGTCCTGGGTGGAAGCGTCCTGGCGGCGGCGCTTTGCCTCATATCCCTGGTGGGGATGTATGAACTTTACAGGACGGTGGGGGCGGAAAAGAGCCTTTTAGGTGCGGTGGGATATCTGGGCGGCGTTGCTTATTATCTGATCTTGTTTTTTTCCGGGCACCCGGAGACAGATTCCCTGCCGGTGGTATTTTTTGTGGCAGTTCTGATACTGCTGATGGCGGTCTACGTATTTACGTTCCCCAAATATTCAGCGGGGCAGGTGATGGCCGCCTTTTTCGGCCTTGTCTATGTGGCAGTCATGCTGTCTTATATCTTCCGCACCAGATCTCTCCCGGGAGGGCAGATTTTAGTATGGCTGGTGTTTTTAAGCTCCTGGGGCTGCGACACCTGCGCATACTGTGTGGGGATGCTCATAGGGAAGCATAAGATGGCTCCCCGTTTAAGCCCCAAAAAATCGGTGGAAGGCGGTATCGGAGGAATCCTGGGGGCAGGAATCCTGGGCGGGATTTTTGGCGTGGTTTTTGCCGGCAGCCTGGAAAGCGTCCTTGGAAATCCGGCATTTCACTGTGCCCTGATCTGCATGGTGGGGGCAGTGATCTCCCAGATTGGTGACTTGGCGGCCTCCGCCATTAAACGGAATCATGATGTGAAAGATTATGGAAAATTGATTCCCGGCCATGGAGGAATCCTGGACCGGTTTGACAGTGTGATTTTCGTGGCGCCGGGGATTTACTATACCATTGTACTTTTGACGGAAGGAATGGAAGCTTTGAGCCGGTTTTTACAATGAGAAAGATGTGTCCGGCGATCTCATAATGTGGCCCGTAAACAGGTGCATGGATGCTTAAAGAACGGAGAATACTGATTATGAAGAAGATTGCGATACTTGGCTCCACCGGTTCCATTGGAACCCAGACCCTTGAGGTGGTGCGGGAGAATCCTGACATGCAGGTGACAGCATTGTCGGCAGGGAAAAATGTAGGGCTTTTGGAAGCCCAGGCCCGGGAATTTCATCCAAAACTGGTGAGTCTTCAGGATGAAGAGGCGGCAAAGACGCTGGCTGTCCGCCTGGCAGATACGGATATCCGCGTGGTGTCCGGTATGGACGGACTTTTGGAGACAGCTACGGAAGGTACGGCGGATATTGTAGTGACGGCTGTGGTGGGGATGATTGGCATTCGTCCCACCATTGCCGCCATTGAGGCAGGGAAGGATATTGCCCTGGCCAACAAGGAGACGCTGGTGACGGCGGGACATTTGATTATGCCGCTGGCGAAAAAGCGTGGTGTGCGGATTCTGCCGGTGGACAGCGAGCACAGCGCCATCTTCCAGTCCTTAAATGGAGAACAGGGAAACAGGATTGACAAAATTCTCCTGACAGCTTCCGGCGGCCCCTTCCGGGGATGGACGAAAGAGCAGTTAAAAAGTGTCCGCCTGGAGGACGCCCTGAAGCATCCCAACTGGGCCATGGGCCGCAAGATTACCATTGATTCTTCCACCATGGTAAATAAAGGGTTGGAGGTTATGGAGGCCAGATGGCTGTTTGATGTGGCTCTCGACGATGTACAGGTGGTGATACAGCCCCAGAGTGTTATTCATTCCATGGTACAGTTTGAGGACGGCGCTGTGGTGGCCCAGTTGGGAGTGCCGGATATGAAACTTCCGATTCAGTATGCCCTTCTCTATCCTGAGAGGAGGCATATGCCCGGTGGGCGCCTTGATTTCTGGACACTTCGTTCCCTTGACTTTGCAGCCCCGGATTTTGAAAATTTCCCCGGGCTTTCCCTGGCATATGAAGCGGGAAGGGCAGGAGGCACCATGCCCACTGTATTCAACGCGGCCAATGAATGGGCGGTGGCGGCTTTCTTGAAAAGGGAGATTTCCTATTTGGATATCACAAATCTCATCGGGGCGGCCATGGCACATCATGGGAAGACGGAAGACCCCGGTTTGGAGGAGATTCTTCAGACAGAAGCGGAAACGTATACATATCTTTCAGAAATGTAAATTTATCTATTATTAAAGACAGGTGGTAAGCAGCATGGTTTTGAGCATTTTACTGGCAGTGCTGGTGTTTAGCCTTTTGGTGGTTTCTCATGAATTTGGACATTTTCTTCTGGCAAAAAAGAATGGTATTGGCGTCATTGAATTTTCCGTGGGGATGGGGCCGCGGATTTTAAGCGGCGTTAGAGGAGGAACCAGGTATTCCCTGAAGGCTATCCCATTCGGCGGCTCCTGCCAGATGGTGGGAGAGGATGACGATGATGACAGTGCGGATTCTTTCAACAGCAAATCGCCTTTTGCCAGGTTTGCAGTCATCATTGGCGGGCCGTTATTTAACTTTCTGCTGGCTTTTATCTTGTCGGTGGTGGTTTTAAGCCTGGCCGGAGTCAATGAACCGAAAGTGTATTATGTGGAAGAGGGTTATGGAGCGGAAGCCGCCGGTTTTAAGGAAGGCGATGTGATCAAATCCATCGACGGCCACAAGATTACTCTGGGACGCGACATTGAACTTTATTTCCTGAATCATCCCATGGACGGCAGCCCCATTACCATTGAGTATGAGCGGGGCGGGGAACTTTATACGGCAGTTTTAGACCCCGCTTATGAGGCGTACCTGACTGGCTTTTCTTATTACGCCTCCGGCGATGAGGCGACCATCACTGCTGTGACGGAAGGCCTTGCCATGGCAGAGGCAGGCGTACAGGTGGGGGACGTAATCACCGCTGTGAACGGAAGGACGGTTGCTTCCGGCTCTCAGCTTCAGGATTATTTTAATGAGAATCCTCTTCAGAAAGATACGCCGGTCACTTTCACCCTGGAAAGAAAAGGAAAGGAATTTGAAGTCACGGTGTCCCCGGCCCATTATACTGCTTCAACCCTGGGGATGGAGGCGGTGGCTTACCGCAATAAAGATGCGGGTGCCCTTTCTATATTGAGAAATAGTTTTTCCGAAGTGCGTTACTGGATGAGTTATACGCTCACTTCTTTAAAAATGCTGGTGACGGGAAAAGTGGGCGTGGAAAATTTATCCGGGCCGGTAGGCATTGTCGGTATGGTGGGCGAGGTGGTGGAGCAGAGTAAGCCCGACGGCGCACTGTATGTATTTTTAAATATTCTGAATTTCAGTATCCTCTTAAGTGTCAACCTGGGAGTTTTGAACCTTTTACCCCTTCCGGCGCTGGATGGCGGCCGCCTGGTGTTTATCCTCATTGAAATTATCCGGGGAAAGCCTGTATCCAGGGAAAAGGAGGGCATGGTCCACACCATAGGAATCCTGCTTTTGATGGCCCTTATGGTGTTTGTCATGTTCAATGACGTGTTGAAGATTTTCAGGTAAAAGGAGAAAAATGGATTACGAAAGATATATAGACAAGGATATTGTAAATAAATTTGAATTTTACAATTATGGCCATGCATTGGAAATACTACATGATGCATTTCCAATCGAATGGAAGGAATTACAGGACTGTCTGCGCCAGTTACAGCTTACTTTGGAGGATATAAAAACAGCGGGCGGAAATGAATCTCCCATACCCAAAAAGTTTGATAATGTCTTGTATCCATATGGCTGGAGAGAAATACGAATCAGCGGCGATTTAGTTGTAAAAAAATATCCGCGTCAAACGGTTCAGCGGAGAGGCCGCTTTTCAGATAAGCCATATGAAATTGAGACAATAGAAGGTTATATTGATGGTCATAATATAGACTTTTTAAAAAATCGGGTTGCTTTTGACTTGGAATGGAATAGTAAAGACCAGACCTTTGACCGCGATTTGTTGGCAATGAGGACGTATTTTGACTGCGGCTTAATTGATGTTGGTGTTATTGTGACAAGGGCGGAAGAACTTAATGATATTTTCAGGCAGGAAAAAGATGATCATGGACAGCCGTTGATCAAAAAATATGGAGCTAGCACCACATGGATAGGAAAACTGATTTACAGGCTTGATTCCAGGCGCAATGGAGGGTGCCCGATTTTAGCAATAGGAATCAGAAAGGAATGTGTGAAAGGGTATGGAAGACTTAAGGAGTACTATACAAAGTTTGAAGATGTTTACACAGGGAAAGAAGTATAATACTATTTACGCGGATCCGCCCTGGCAGTTTCAAAACAGAACTGGTAAAGTTGCTCCTGAACATAAACGGCTCACCAGGTATGAAACAATGACCCTTGAAGACATTAAGTCACTGCCAGTACCTGATATAACGGGAGATAAGGCTCATTTATATTTGTGGGTTCCCAACGCACTACTTCCGGCGGGACTTTCTGTCATGGAAGCCTGGGGATTTGAGTATAAAGGGAATATTGTCTGGGAAAAGGTGCGTAAGGATGGAGAACCAGATGGCAGGGGAGTCGGTTTTTATTTTAGGAATGTCACAGAATTGATTTTGTTTGGAATTAAAAAAAAGAGTGCGCCCAACCGGACTTTACAGCCGGCAAGGTCGCAAGTCAATTTGATTCGGACAATGAAACGTGAACATAGCCGCAAGCCGGATGAAATTATCCCGATCATTGAAGCCTGCAGCCAGGGACCGCGAATTGAACTTTTTGCGCGAGGGGTGCGCAAGGGGTGGGATATGTGGGGAAATCAGGCGACGGAAGATTATGAGCCGACATGGGATACCTATTCTAATCATACGGTTGCCCATGCAAAATAGCATAGGAAACAGGGAGGAACATTCATGACACACCGGCAGCAGACAAAGGTGGTCCGTATCGGGAACCGGGTGATCGGCGGGGGGAATCCTGTGCTGATTCAGTCCATGACCAATACGCGGACGGAGGATATTGAGGGCACGGTGGCCCAGATTAAGCGGCTGGAAGCGGCCGGCTGTGAGATCATCCGCTGTACAGTGCCGACCCTGGAGGCGGCGAAAGCCTTAAAGGAGATTAAAAAGCAGATTACGATTCCGCTGGTGGCGGATATCCATTTTGATTATAAGATGGCCATTGCCGCCATGGAAAATGGGGCGGATAAAATCCGCATCAATCCGGGTAATATCGGCAGTGAAGAAAAGGTACGGGCTGTGGTGGAGACGGCGAAGGAGCGGCAGATACCCATCCGGGTCGGCGTCAACAGCGGTTCCCTGGAAAAACGGTTTCTGGAAAAATACGGAAGGGTTACGGCAGAGGGGATTACAGAGAGCGCCCTGGAAAAAATACATATGATCGAGGACATGGGCTACGATAACCTGGTGGTCAGCATCAAGTCCTCCGACGTGCTTAAGTGCGCCAGGGCCCATGAGCTGATTGCAGCCCAGATGAACTACCCCCTCCATGTGGGAATCACGGAATCGGGAACCTTGTATTCCGGCAATATCAAGTCGGCCCTGGGGCTTGGGATTATCCTGTATCAGGGAATCGGCGACACCATCCGGGTGTCCCTGACCGGTGATCCGGTGGAGGAGGTCAAGTCGGCGAAGCAGATTCTCGGGGCCATGGGCCTTAGGGAGGGCGGTATCGAGGTGGTTTCCTGTCCCACCTGCGGGCGGACGAAGATTGACCTCATCAGTCTCGCAAACCAGGTGGAAACCATGGTGGCGGGGATGGATCATCTGAACCTGAAGGTGGCGGTCATGGGCTGTGTGGTCAACGGGCCCGGGGAGGCTAAAGAGGCCGACATCGGAATTGCCGGAGGAATCGGAGAAGGGCTTTTGATTAAAAAAGGAGAAATTATCCGAAAAGTGCCGGAGGAAGAGCTTCTGGAGACATTGAGGCAGGAACTCATCAACTGGAAATGACAGAGGCTTTTCCGGCACCGCCTCTTTTTGATGGGAAGACAGGCCCTTTTCCTGCTCTCCCTGGATTTTTTCTGTGAAAAATGTGGAGGCTGTCTGCAAAATATCTGGATTTATATATGCCTGGCACCCCACCTGCCTTTGCCATCGTCCGGTAGGCAGATTTTGCAGGTTTTGTGAGCATAGCGGCGCCAGTCCCGCTGACCCGTTTCTATGGAGGTGGTGGCTGGCGGTAAAAGGCGGCGCAGCAAAACCAAAAAATCAACGTGGACGAAGGCAAAGGCAGGCGGGGCGCCAGGCAGATATAAAGATTAGAATATCTTATATTTTGCGGGCGGCTCAGACGTTTCTCGCATGAAAATTTAAGGAGAACAGAAAAAGAGCCTGCCTTCCTCACGGAAAAGAAACGGCGCCGGAAAACCTCAGGAAGGAGTATCAGATGGCGAAACAGTTTTGGGAAGTCCTTCCCACCCTTCAGGTTTCGGAGGAAATGCGGGAGCTCCTTTCTTTTGCGACGGTGGAGAAGGTGGCGGCCAACCGGGACAGAAGTTCCGTACGGATTTATCTGTGCTCGGAGAGGCTGATTCATAAGCGGAATATCTACATATTGGAGGCCAGTATTAAAAAGCAACTGTTTTCCGGTTATGAGACCGATGTGAAGATTCAGGAGCGGTACAGGCTTTCCGCCCAGTATACACCGAAACGCCTTATGCAGGCGTACAGGGACAGTATCCTCCTGGAGCTTAAGACATACAGCCTGATTGAATACAATGTATTTCGGAAAGCGGCATGGGAGTTTACGGAGCCGGATATTTTGACATTGGAAGTGGAGAATGACCTTGTCACCAAAAGCCGGGTGGATGAACTAAAGCGGGTGCTGGAAAAGATCTTCAATGAGCGGTGCGGGTTTAATATTGAGGTGCGGTATCTGTATAAAGAGTGTGAGCAGGGACAGCATGAGCGGGAGAAAGAGCAGCTTACCAGGAGGCAGGCAGCCCAGGTTGTGAAAAATTCTTCCTTTGGCCGGAAGGATTCCGGGCAGGATGGGAAAGGGGAAGGGACTGAAACTCTGCCTGTAGAACCGTTAAAGGTATTGGATGAGAAAAAGGAAGCAGCGCAGCTTAACCGGTCGATACCGACAGAGCGGCAGGCGAAACCTGCCTTTAAGAAAAACAGCCATTACAGCCGGAAGGTGAAGGTCCACCATGATGATGTGGTCTTTGGCTATGACTTTGACGATGGGGACGAAGTCCCCCTGAACCAAATCATCGGGGAAATGGGGGAAGTGGTGGTCTGCGGCCAGGTGATCCGCCTGGAGGAGAGGGAGCTTCGCAGCGGCAAGACCATTATGATCTTTGACCTTACGGATTTTACGGATACCATTACCGTGAAAATGTTTATTAAGCCGGAAATGCTCTCCGAGGTCAGGGACTTTTTAAAAAAGGGCGCATTTTTTAAAGTAAAAGGCGTGACCAATATTGATAAGTTTGATGGGGAACTGACCATCGCTTCTGTGACGGGTATCAGGAAATCGGGGAATATTACGTCAAAAAGGCAGGATTTGAGTGAAGTGAAGCGGGTAGAGCTCCACTGCCATACGAAAATGAGCGATATGGACGGCGTATCCGATGTGAAGGACATCATCAAACGGGCGAAGGAATGGGGGATGCCTGCCCTTGCCATCACGGATCATGGATGTGTCCAGGCATTTCCCGATGCGTTCCATACCTTTTCCGGTTATGGTTATGAAACCATTAAGACGGATCCTTTTAAGGTGATCTATGGGGTCGAAGGTTATTTGGTGGATGATTTGAAAGAGGTGGTCGTCCGTTCGGAAGACCAGTCCCTGATGGATTCCTATGTGGTCTTTGATCTGGAGACCACGGGCCTTTCTGCCAAAAAGAATAAAATCATCGAGATCGGTGCGGTTAAGGTGGAAGCCGGAGAAATCACAGACCGGTTTTCGGCCTTTGTAAACCCGAAGCTGCCCATTCCTTTTGAGATTGAGAAGCTGACGGGAATCAATGACGCTATGGTCATGAATGAACCGGCTGTGGAGAAGGTGCTTCCACAGTTCCTGGAATTTTGCCGGGGGGCGGTGATGGTGGCCCACAACGCTTCTTTTGATATGAGCTTTATTGAATACAATGCGGCCCTCTTGGGGCAGGAGTATAAACCGACGGTGGTGGATACGGTGGCCCTGGCCAGGATTCTTCTGCCGGAGTTAAAACGGTTCAAGCTGGATACGGTGGCCAAGGCGCTGAATGTTTCCCTGGAGAATCATCACCGGGCAGTGGACGACGCGGAGGCGACTGCCCATATTTTCGTGGAATTTGTAAAACGGCTTCAAAAAAAGCAGGTGGAGAGTTTAGACGGAATCAATGAATTGGGGGCGGCTTCCGTGGAAAATATTCGGAAAATGCCCACATACCATGTGATTCTTTTGGCAAAAAATGATGCAGGACGAGTGAATTTGTATCGCCTTGTTTCGATGTCCCATCTGACGTATTTTGCCAGGAGGCCCAGGATTCCCAAAAGCGAACTGGTGAAGCACCGGGAGGGGTTGATCATTGGCTCCGCCTGTGAGGCGGGGGAGCTGTTTCAGGCAGTCCTTGGAGGCGCTCCAGACGAGGAGATTGCCAGGCTGGTGAAATTTTATGATTATCTGGAAATCCAGCCCACAGGCAACAATGAATTTATGCTACGGGAAAAGAAACACGGAATTGAAAGCAGGGAAGACCTTGAGAATCTCAACAGGAAAATTATTGAGCTGGGGGACCAGTTTGGAAAACCGGTGGTGGCCACCTGCGACGTTCATTTTCTGAACCCGGAGGATGAGATCTACCGGAGGATTATTATGGCGGGGCAAGGATTTTCAGACAGTGACAACCAGGCTCCTCTCTACCTTAGGACCACAGAGGAAATGCTTCGGGAGTTTTCTTATCTGACGCCGGAGAAGGCTTATGAGGTGGTGGTGGAAAACAGCAATAAAATCGCGGACATGTGTGAGCCGATCGCCCCTCTCCGGCCCGATAAATGCCCGCCGGTGATTCCCAATTCCGATTCAGACCTTCGGGGGATGTGTTATGAGAAGGCGAAGTCTGTCTATGGGGAGAAGCTTCCGAAGCCAGTGGAAGAACGTCTGGAGCGGGAGCTACATTCCATTATCACCAATGGCTTTGCCGTTATGTATATTATCGCCCACAAACTGGTGAAAAAGTCCAACGACGACGGTTATTTGGTGGGTTCCAGAGGATCCGTCGGTTCTTCCTTTGTGGCGACCATGTCGGGAATCACGGAGGTGAATCCCTTGTCACCCCATTATTACTGTGTGGAATGTCATTATTCGGATTTTGAGTCGGAGGATGTGGCCAGGTACAGCGGAGGGGCAGGATGTGACATGCCGGATAAATTGTGCCCAGTCTGTGGAAAGCCTCTTAAAAAAGACGGCTTTGATATTCCTTTTGAGACGTTCCTGGGCTTTAAGGGGGATAAAGAGCCTGATATTGACCTGAATTTTTCCGGCGAATATCAGTCTAAAGCACATACCTACACGGAGGTAATCTTCGGGAAGGGCCATACTTTTAAGGCGGGAACCATCGGCACCCTGGCGGACAAGACGGCTTATGGCTATGTGAAAAAATATTTTGAGGAACGGGGAACCAGGAAGCGGAATGCGGAGATCAACCGGATTGTCCAGGGTTGCGTCGGTGTGCGGCGGACCACAGGCCAGCATCCCGGCGGAATCGTGGTTATGCCCCATGGGGAAGAAATACACTCTTTTACCCCCATTCAACATCCGGCCAACGATATGACTTCCGATATTGTCACCACCCATTTTGACTATCATTCCATTGACCACAATCTGCTGAAGTTAGATATTCTGGGGCACGACGATCCTACCATGATCCGTATGCTGGAGGATTTGACCGGTTTAAATGCCAGGGAGATTCCGCTGGATTCTAAAGAAGTCATGAGCCTGTTCCAGAATACGTCGGCCCTGAATATCGAGCCGGAGGATATTGGCGGCTGCAAACTGGGGGCTTTGGGTATCCCGGAGTTTGGCACTGATTTTGCCATGCAGATGTTGATTGATGCAAAGCCCACCTGTTTTTCCGATTTGGTTCGGATTGCGGGGCTGGCCCACGGGACGGATGTGTGGCTGGGCAATGCCCAGGATTTGATTTTAAGCGGACAGGCCACTATCCAGACGGCCATCTGCACCCGTGACGACATTATGATCTATCTGATCGGCATGGGTATGGACAAAAGCCTTTCCTTTACCATTATGGAGTCGGTGCGAAAAGGGAAGGGCTTAAAACCGGAGTGGGAGACAGCCATGAGGGAGGCAAATGTGCCGGAGTGGTACATTGGTTCCTGTAAAAAGATCAAGTACATGTTTCCAAAAGCCCATGCGGCAGCTTACGTTATGATGGCATGGCGCATTGCTTACTGTAAAGTCTTTTATCCGTTGGCTTATTACGCCTCCTTTTTCAGCATCCGGGCGTCGGGCTTCTCCTATGAACTGATGTGCCAGGGACGGGACAGGCTGGAATACCACCTTCAGGATTATAAAAACCGCTCGGACAGTCTGTCCCAGAAGGAGCAGGGAACCCTTCGGGATATGAGGATTGTCCAGGAGATGTATGCCAGGGGCTTTGAGTTTATGCCCCTCGATATTTACCGGGCAAAGGCCGACCGGTTCCAGATCATCGACGGAAAGTTGATGCCATCTTTAAGCTCCATTGACGGATTGGGAGGCAAGGCGGCGGAGGCTGTGGTGGAAGCGGTGAAAACAGGGGAGCGTTTTCTGTCCCTGGAGGACTTCTGGCAGAAAACCAAGGTGCCCAAAGGGACTATCGATTTGATGGCGGACATGGGAATTTTCGGGGATTTACCAAAAACCAACCAGCTTTCCCTGTTTGACCTGGCGCTGTAAGGTATGGTACAATGAGAGTCATAAAGCCGGAAAGGGAGAAAGGACTGGGAGAAAGATGGATTGTGGGAAGGAATGTGCAAACTGCGGGAAGATGAAGCACCGTGATGAGAAAGAGTATAAAGATTTGATTCACCGCCTGAACCGGGTGGAAGGGCAAATCCGGGGGATACGGGCCATGCTGGAGGAGGACCGTTACTGTGTGGATATTTTGACCCAGGTTCAGGCTGTGAGTTCTGCCCTGAATGCTTTCAACAGGACGCTTTTGTCCAACCACATTAAGACGTGTGTGGTGGAAGATATCCGGGATGGCAAAGAAGAGTCTGTGGATGAACTTTGCAGAACGATTCAGCGTTTAATGAAGTAATATTGAAAAATTGTGAGGAGTTTTCCAGAGGGAAGTTTTTGAGAAAATTTTGAAAATTTTCTTGACAATAGGCAAAACTTAAGATATACTTACTGAGGTATCGAGGCGTGGCTCAGTTTGGTAGAGCGCCGTGTTCGGGACGCGGAGGCCGCAAGTTCGAATCTTGTCGCCTCGATTATCTCCCGCAGATATGGAAGTATGGCCTGTTGGTCAAGCGGTTAAGACGCCGCCCTCTCACGGCGGAAACAGGGGTTCGATTCCCCTACAGGCTATTGGAGAATATGTTTGTCCAGACAGAAAGATTCGTGAACCATTGAGCTTACGAATCTTTTTATCGTATGAAAAGAGGAATTTGCTGTGAGAAAAAAGAAAAAAGGCATTATAGGTGAATTTAAAGAGTTTATCATGCGGGGAAACGTGATGGATTTGGCGGTTGCAGTCATCATTGGAGGTGCGTTCCAGAAAATAATCACCTCTCTGACCAATGATATCATTATGCCCCTCGTGACTCTGGCGACAGGCGGCATTGATTTCAACAACTGGTTTATTGCGCTGGACGGGAGCAGCTACGGGACATTGGCGGAGGCCCAGGAGGCGGGGGCAGCCACTTTTAATTATGGGGCGTTTATCACGGTGGTTCTGGATTTCCTGATTTTGGCGGCGATTATTTTTGCCATGGTTAAGGGAATGAATGTTTTAGCTGAGAAAACCCATAAAAAGGAAGAAAAGGCGCCGGAGGAGCCGACTACGAAAAAGTGTCCTTACTGCCTGAGCGAGATTGCGGCAGAAGCCGTACGGTGCCCTCACTGTACCTCTGAATTGGACAAGTAGCAGGTGAAAAAATTTGATTTTGCTCTTGACTATTTGGAGGAAAATGCTAAAATAGAGAGGTACGGAAGCATAGCTCAGCTGGGATGAGCGTTCGCCTCACACGCGAGAGGTCATGGGTTCGAGCCCCATTGCTTCCACTGAAGAGAAAAGCCGGAACTGTTGGGATTTTCAGCAGCTCCGGCTTTCTTCTTATTTGATAAGCCTAGCATAAACCAATGTCGGTTTAAAACCAAGCACTTTTTAAACTTTTTTTGGATTATTTTTCTTGACTTTTTTTCAATATCAAATTAGAATGGAGGAAAGGAGGTTTCGTATATGCTGGCATATAAGATAGATGTGATAGAAACATTAAAAGAATCTGGATATAATAGCACTAGAATATTAAGGGAAAACATACTTAGCCAATCTGCTATGCAGAAGTTAAGGAAGGGGGAAATGATAGGAATTAAGACATTGGAACAACTTTGTGAATTATTGGATATGCAACCGGGAAATATAATAAAGTATGTGGAAAATAAACTATAAAAAGTTTAATCAAAGCATTAGAAATAAACCCAAAATAGTTCATAATAGCATTATCAGATGAGGCAAGTAAATTGGATAAATAGAAAGGAGAATAGAAAGATGGAGGTATTAAAAACAATGACAGCAAGAGAAGTTTTAAATCTCATTGAATGGCTGAAATCTAAAAATTTTACAAGTGATGACATCATTGACTGCATTGAATCGGTCGAAGGGAAAAAGAAAAAGGAGGAAAAAGAAGATTAAAAAAAGAGCGGAACTTGCCACCGCTCTTTTTTTTGAAAATCCCCAACAACAAAAGGCGACAATGATGTATGAGGGCTTAATAAGCATGGTAACCGTCGATTGACAAGAGTGTGCAGACTGGAGCGTGTGTGTCCTTGTTAATCGACGGTAACATTGGTAGATATAAAAAATTGAATTTTTTTAAAGTATTACACGAAATACCACACAGGATTCAGTTGTCAAAACCGCTTTGCCGACGGCGCCCGCATCTTTTCAGCTTTCCGATTGCCTGAAGATAAATGATTGTACAGCACAGGAATGATAAGACCATAGAAAGAAAATACCATTCCGTGGGGGCGGTATCACCTGTTTTGGGGCCAGAGACAGAACCTGCAGAGTTTTGTCCGGGCTTTTTGACGGGCTGGACAGGTTTCTGGGAAGTTCCCGGCGATGAAGGGTTTTCCGGGGAGGGCGTTTCTGTTGTCCCGGTTGCTTTTTTCTGCCATACTGCAGTCACAGTCACGGGATAATCCGGCATGGCAAAAGTGGTTACCGCCCTGGATGGATCTGCAAATGTGATTTTTTCTGAACTTTCCCATCCACGGAACAAATAGCCTTCTCTGGCTCCGGCATCGATTGTCACCGTATCTCCAACCTTATAAATACCGGCTCCGCTTTTGGCTGCGCTGCTGTTTTTCACTGTCACAGAATAGAAGCCTTTCCATTTGGCAGCCAGTTTTACGCTGCTGCCAGGCATGGTAAAAGAGGTTTGTTTTGCCTGGGCATTGCCTAAAACTACGGTATCGGGAGATACTGTCCAGCCTTCAAAAACGTGATTATCCCAGTCCCCTGCCGATATGGTGACGGTGTCGCCTTCTAAATAAACGCCGGCGCCGCTTTCGTCGGCCTGGCTTTTTTCAATGTCAACGATATAATAGCTGGAACTTCCGGCGCCGTCTCCCACGCGGATACTTCCATTTCCTTTGATCAACTGTCCAAGCTGCCGTACGGTTTTGTCAGGAGTGTTTTCAGGGAGCAGCAGGATGCCGTCTAGGACCAGGGTATCGGACACATCCAGATAGTGGGACAAGGTAGCGCTGGTCACATTTGTCCTGGCGTCAACCACAGCGCCCTCCTCCACTGTGAGGACAGCACCTTCCTCTACCTGGAGGATTCTGTCCTTTGCCCCAGAAGCGCCGTCTCCCAGGGTCAGAGTCTGTCCTGTTTCAATGACAGTAGTTCCATTTGCTTTATTGATATAAGTATCATCATACATTTCAATGACAAATCCGTCGATGGATCCCGTATTTTGGAGGACAGCGTTATATCCTGTCAGACAGATGTGGGAGAAGTTTCCGGCGGAGACAATGGAACCGTCATTTTCCAGGCGGTTCTGGTTTTGGAGAAGACCCTTTGAAGCCACACGGATATTTCCATGGTTCTGTATGGTTCCTCCTGTCTGTGTCGATTTATTATATATGCTATAGAGGGAACCGCCGTCCTCAATCTGGACGGTCCCATTATTGACCAGTGACCCGGAATTTCCGTTTGCCGAATAGATGTCAATGGAAGCACTCGCTGTGATTTTGGCGGTTTCTCCTTCCGGGACCGTGAGGGAGGCATTGTAATAACGGCCGACTGCCAGAGATTTTCCCTCCATATCGCTGTCCCAGACGACGTCGCCGACGACATGGCCGGTTCCCACAGATGTGACCTGGCCGGCAGACTGGTCATAGGAACAGTTGCCATACCAGATTCCGTCACCCTGAAGATACAAAAGGTATTTCATCTTTTTCGTATACAGGGCGGAACCGTTTTTGATTTCTGTGTTGCCGGGGGACAGGGGAAGCTCCACATCATCGCCGGAAGAGGTGTTTTCCGCATACAGGGAGCTATTGTCTATTGTTAAGTGACGATAAGACAGAGAGCCAGAAACATTGCCGGAATCTGTGTTTCCCACTACACATACATGGCTGTTTGTAAACTGTATGTTTTTTGTGGTTTGAATTGCCTCCCCGGAACTGTTGATGACGGAGAGTTCACTGTCTTCCACTATGATGTCATGAGCGTTTTGTATTTGTACAGCTCCGATTGAACCGGACCCTGTTATTTTCACGTGGCTGTTGTTTTGAATGATGATGCTGTCATAAGAACTCCATATGCCATTACAGCCGGCGGCGCCGTTTGAGGCATAGGCAATGGACAAATTGGTTTCGTCTAAGGTGATACCGCCTGGAGACTGTATACCATTTCCACCGGATATGATTTTCAGGGAACCGGAGCCTGTGACTGTAGAACGTTCCGACCCGGTTAAATATAATCCGGAACCGTTTGTGTTTGATTTTGCGGCTGTAATTTGATTTGTGCCTTCCAGACGGATTGTCACTGGTACACAGATCCAGATGCCGGAGGACTCAGCATCAATCACAGCATTTTTCAAGATCAGAGTCCCGCCGGTTACATTCTGACCATCCAGTACAGGAACCCAGGTCATTGTACCGCTTCCGGCGCTGTATGTGGTTTCTGTTTTGGGAAGCTCGCTGGGAAACTGGAATTTTAGTCCGGCGCTTTTGTCTTCCAGTCTGGGAGCAGGAGAAAGAAAAATTTCTGCTGAAGCTTTTGTCTCGGCAGGAGCTTTTGATTCCTCAGAAGTGTTCGTCTCAGGGGAAGCCTGGGTTTCGTCAGTGGCTTTTGATTCTGTGGGAGCCTGAGTTTCTTCCGAAACTTTTGACTCTTCGGCGGCTGGGACTGTGGCAGCAGCCTTCGATTCATCGGTAACTTGAGTTTCCCCGGTGGTTTTTGACTCTTCAGGAATCTGAGTTTCGGCCGGTGGTTCTGATTCTGTGTTTTCTGCCGCGTAGATGGCCGGCGCAGGTATGGTAAACAGGAATATTGCTGACAAAAACCATGCCAGAAATTGTCTTTTTTTGATGCTCATCTGAATTACTCCTTCCGTCTGTTCTGATTTTATTTTACTGATTCCCCAAAGTTTTACCAGTGCGAAATATTATAATTGGCTGTCAAAATCCGTTATTGACAAATTGACATTTTTGTGCATATGACATATGCTTGTAGCAGCGGACAACTTGCCGGGATATAAAATATATGGGTAGATACTTTGTGTGCGTCCTGGAAAAGGAATGGTGAATGGATGGATGAACTGAGGATTGCCGTATGTGAAGACAATTCGGAAGAGTGTAATATGCTGTTGTCTTTGATCAGGGACAGTGGGATGAAGACGGAGATAAAAGTATTCACAACGGGAGAGGAGCTTTTGGAAAATTACCGTCAGGGCAGCTATGATCTGATTTTTATGGACATTTATATGGAAGGGATATCCGGTGTGGAGACGATAAAGAGGATTCGGGAACAGGATATGGAGGTGCCTGTGGCGTTTACCACCACCAGTACGGATTATGCGCTGGAAAGCTATCGTCTGGATGTGGTTAAATATATAGAGAAACCTGTCAAAGCAAAAGCCGTGCAGGATATGCTGCAGTTGGCTTTTTTGAAACGTGGCAGTCTTCCGGGATTGACAATTTTTATGGAATCGAAGAGGGTGGTTATCCCTTTTGGGCAGATTTTGTATGTAGAACAGCAGGCCCACGACCTGCTTTTTTATCTGTCGGATGGAAGATGCCTTCGGACAAAAGGGAGGCTGGATGAAGTAGAAGCCTCGTTTCCCCTGTTTTCTTTTATGCGCTGCCATAAAAGTTACCTTGCCAATCTTGCCTTTGTGACTGGTTTGGACACGGAACTTATGACTTTTCGGATGGTAAATGGCCACAACGTATACATACGCCGGGAGAGTATGAAAAAGGCAAAAACAGCGTGGGAGACTTATATGTTTGATGTGGTGCGCAGACTGGGAGGGACGTTGGATGAATAAATGGAGAAAGTTTTTAGCTGTTGCCGTGGTCCTTCTGGCTGTCCTGCTTTTCGGATATGCTTTTTATTCCGAACATTCTTTTTCAAAGGAAGAGGAAGGGGGCGTGGAAGTTCTTACGGAGTGGACGCTGGAAGCGGGAGGCGAGAGCGGACCTGTATCCCTTCCTTTTACGTTGAAAGGGCTTTCTGCCCGTATGCCGGTTGTCCTGACAGCCAGGATACAGCCCGGCCCGGGAGAATGTATTTATCTGAAAACCGTGTATGCCCCGGTGCGGGTATATATGGATGGGGAATTGGTTTTTACTTATGGGGAGGAGGGTGACTGGCCTTCTTTTCTTCCAGATCCGCCTACCATGGTCAAGTTGGTTCCTGCTTTGCAGACAAGCCGTCCGGTTACTCTGCGTCTGGAATTTTTGTTCCCTTCCCACAGGAATCAGCTGCCCATCCAGCCTGTGGTTCTTGGGACTTCGGATCAGATTCTTCAAATGCTTTTTTCAGAGATGGGATTTTCCCTGTTTTTTTCCATTGTGTTGATCGCTCTGGGGATTCTTCTGGCATTGATTTCCATTGTGCTGCTACGGTTTGAAAAAACAGGGATTTCCGTACTGTGGCTTGGACTGTTTTCGTTTCTTACCGGTATGTGGGTTTTGGGTGAGTGTGATCTTACCGGCATGTTTATTGACAATCCGACCATCTTGTACTTGATGGCCTTTATGGGCCTGTTTACATTTTCTGTCCCGCTGCTAAAACTTGGAGAGACGATTTTGAATCTTCACCGTCCTGAGCCGGTGAGATGGATGTATACAGGAATTGAATTTGCCGTCTTTTGCGCAGTACTCCTTCAGCTCACAGGTGTCTGCGCCCTGTCGAAGATCATGTATTTGTTCCATGTACTGATACCCTTGGCGCTTTGCGTTTTTGCGGGAACTGTTTTTTGGGAGGCTGTCCGGTATAAAAACAGATTTGCTACCCACTTTTTATTGTCGGCGATTGTGCTTGCTGTGTTTTCACTTCTTGAAGTGGCCAATTATTACCTGTTTCATTTCCATGTACAGATTACGTTTTTCTTTCAGGTGGGCGTCTTGCTTTTTGTGGTGCTGGTGTGTATCCAGTGTGGAAATTTCCTGCGTTACAGTTTTCTTATGCAGGCCAGGAATCGGAAACTTTCTTATGAATTATCCCTGATGGAGAAGCAGATGGAGGCACAAAAGAAAAGATATTCGATTCTTTATGAAATGGCGGCCTCCATTAAAATCCAGCGCCATGACTTAAAACATCAGCTTGCTGTGATACGAAATTACCATGAAAACCGCCAGGCAGAAAAGCTTACGGATTATCTGGACAGTCTGTCTGCAAATATCCCGATGGAGGATACGGAGCCCCTTTGCAGGAATGAAGCGGTCAATGCCGTTGCACTGTATTACCAGGGGCTTGCAAAAAAGGCAGGGATTTCACGTATATGGTTTTATCTGGACATTCCATCTGACAGCGGACGGGTTTCCGACAGCGATTTATGTATTATTGTCGGAAATCTGCTGGAAAATGCCATTGCGGCATGTGGCATTTTAGATGGCCGGACTTCTTTTATTCGCATGAAAAGCCATATACAGTATGATATTCTGGTGATTACCATGGACAATGCTTATCAATCGGTGAAACAAAAGCCTGACGGTACATTTGTGTCGCAAAAGGCGGGCGGAGGCGTCGGTTTGGCCTCTATTATCTCTGTGGCGGAAAAGTATGGCGGAAATGCCAGGTTTGAAGCGCAAAATCAGGTTTTTTCTTCTTCTGTGTATTTGCATTTGAAATAAAAACATCAAGGAGGAGATTATGAAAAAGACTTATGCATATGTACATGTCAGTACCAGGGAACAAAAAGAGGACAGGCAGCTGCTGGCCATGAGGGATGTGGGAATTCAGGAAAAATATATTTTTATGGATAAGCAATCGGGAAAAGATTTTAACCGGCCGATGTATCAAAAGCTGCTGAGAAAGCTTCGGGAAGGAGATTTACTGTATGTAAAAAGCATTGACAGGCTGGGGAGGAATTATGCGGATATCCTGGAGCAATGGCGGTATTTGACGAAAAAGAAAAAGGTGGATATCTGCATTTTGGATATGCCGCTCCTGGATACCAGGAGGGACGGTGACTTGATCGGAGTTTTTATTGGGGATGTGGTACTGCAGGTTCTGTCTTTTGTGGCGGAAAATGAACGGAAAAATATTTGGGAACGGCAGCGGGAAGGGATTGCTGCGGCAAAGAGGCGGGGAGTCTGCTTTGGCCGGCCGGAGAAGCCGCTTCCGGAAAATTTCCGGGAAGCTTATGACAGATGGCAGGACAAGAAAATAACAGGGATTCAGGCCGCAAAACTGTGTGGTATGCCGGTATCATCCTTTTATAATAAGGCGGGAAAACTGGGAGGAGGAGGAAAATACTGATATAAAGATAAGATCAATCGAATTTTGGAGATAAGATTTTAAAAACGTGTACTTTTCTAGAATAGCTGTCTGTATCTGTTTTGACGATATCATATCACAAAAACAGGTACTTTTCAATAAGGGATTTTGTGGATCGCGGGTATATTCCGGTGATTTTGCTACAAAACAATCCTGAAAAGATGATTCTAAAAAAGTACACGTTTTTGATATGGGGCAGGGAAAGTGATGCAGCCGGATACCATATGTAAAACAGTCTGCCAGCACAGCCGTGGTCCTGTCGCTGAAGTGGATATGGGGAAACTGCTGGAGATTGCAAAAGATTATGGGCAGGTTAAAAACTACGTATACCAGCGTTACGGGGGAATCAGGAGCCTGTCTAAATTAAACCCGGGATATACGGTACAAAATGAAATGACAGCCTCCGGGCTGCGGAAGCAGATGGGGCTTCCCTCCGTATATTTCTATATGGCAGTGTTCGAGGCCCTGAGAGATATAAAAGGTCAGTGGACACGGACAAAATCTGCGGTTTTGCAGAGAGTAAACAGGAATCAGGGCTTATCGGAGAATGAAAAACATTATTTGCGGTATCTGTTGGCTGTGGAAAATGCTTTTGAGGCAGTGCTAAACCATAAAACGGTGGCCCTGCGGGAAGATCTGCAAAAGAAGTATGATTTGCTTGCCGGAAGTGTCTGTGTAAAAAAACTGAACAATTATTTATGCAGACAGGTACGGAAACTTCATGTAAAACCTTGCACTGATGCGGGAGATGGATTTTCTCTGACAGAGAAAGCATTCCGCTATGGGGATCATGGGATTTATATTACTACAAAAGAAAGACGGAAGCGTATTTTTATAATGCTTACGGACGGGAATCAATATGCAAGGCAGATACATATAAAACTTTATCCGGGAGAAAACAGAGTTGAAATCAGGGCGCCGATCAATGTGAGAGTCAAAAAACATGGGGACTATACAAGAAATATTGGGATAGCAATGGGAATGGATACCATGTTTGTAACGGACGAAGGGCATGTTTATGGAGAAAGCTTAGGAGAATATCAGACAAAACTCGCAAAATGGCTGCGAAAACAGATGATGGAATATCACCCCAATAATGAAGCGGAAACCGGAAGGAAAAAGTACAAAAATCAGAAAAGACGCCTGGAAGAGCAGCTCCACAGTTATATTAATATGGAGCTGAACCGGTTTTTCAGCACAGAACAGCCGGGTATTGTTTATATCCCCAAGTATCCAAAGTTGCAAAAACGTACCGGGAATAAGGAGATCAACTATTCTGTGAATTTATGGCAGAGAGGGTACATTAAAAAAAGGCTGGCATTAAAATGCAGGGAGCAGTCGGTGGAACTGGTGGAAGTATTTGGAAAAGACATCAGTAATGAGTGTAGCAGATGCGGATTTTGTGGAAGCAGAGAAGAGGGATTTTTTTATTGCAGGAATTGTGGCAGCCGGATGGAAATAAAAGAGAATACGGCAAAAAATGTAAGAAAACGGGGCATAGATCATGGAAGCCGGAATTCTGGATAAATGAAAGCAACAGGCTTTGATTTTACCTGGCAAAAATATGCGGAGGACCAGAAGATGGCTTGTGATATAAAAACATGGACGGCATTAGAAGGCGGGGCTTGGGAAAATCCGGGAACTGCGTATTGGGTATGCCAGGACTCTGAGAACACTTATGTGACGTATCAGGGAGCGAAGCGGCGAAATCCGCATCATCGGTATGTGTACCGGTGACCAATATGCCTTATTAAAAAATAAACTGATATTGAGGAAGTATAAGATGAGGGAATATAAGAAGAAAAAAATCTTGCAGACAGTGAATTCCCTTATTGAAACCAATGAAGCGGTTGAGAAGGGAATCAAAACAAACCCTCAGATGGTGGCAGATACGCTGGGATCCTGTCAGGAAGCGGCGTTGGTGATGGGCACATATCTGGAAACGTTTGGCGGGGAATATGCGCCTTTAGTCAGGACATTGGAAGACTACTGTGAAAATTTATACCAGGTCAGCGTAAACAGTTCCGATGAAACCTTATGTAGAGGGCTGCTGGAAAAAATAAGAAAACAGTTGGAATGGCTGGGGGAAGAGGTAAGGAAGAAATTGCCGGACGACAGGAAAGAGGTCGTTTTTTTACCTTATAAAGCCAGTATGTGGGATTCACTGGAAACCATATGGAAAGCGGCAAAGGCGGATCCGGCTGTGGATGCACTGGTCATTCCGATTCCATATTACAGCAAGAATCCTGACGGCAGCCTGCGGGAAGCCCATTATGAAGGAGATAGATACCCGGATTATGTTCCTGTGATGGATTACAAAGAATACGATTTTAAAGAGCGGAGGCCGGATATCACATTTATCCATAATCCTTATGATAACGGCAATAAGCTGATAACGGTGCATCCATCCTTTTTTTCATACAATTTGAAAAAATATACGGAGAAGCTGGTGTATGTTCCCTATTATGTGGTGCCATGGTCTGTTCCGGAAGATTACATAGTGACAGCAGGGGTGGCTTTTGCTGATCTTGTGTTTGTCCAGAGTGAAACTATCAAAAAGCAGTATGTGAAAACCTTGGGTACAAAACTGTATCACGGAGAAAACAAGTGTCTGGAAAACAAAATTATTGCGCTTGGTTCCCCGAAAACAGACAAGGTACTTTTGGAAAAAAAGAACGGCGCCCAGATACCGGAGGAATGGAAGCGGAGGGCCGGCGACAGAAAGATTGTATTTTTTAATACGAATGTCAGCCTGCTTCTCAACAACGGGACATATTTTATAGAAAACCTATATCGCATTTTCCATATTTTCGAGACTTATAAAGAAAAATTTGTCCTGCTTTGGAGGGAACATCCGCTGACGATGGAAATGTTACATTCTATGTTCCCGGACTTACTTTCCGGTTATCAGGAGCTAAGAAGAAAATTTCAGGAGAAAAGGTGGGGAATCCTGGATGAGACTGCAGAACCCCATTTGGCCATGGCCGTATCGGACTGCTATTTCGGGGCGGGAGGTTCCCTTGTGACGATTTATTCGGCCACGGGGAAACCGATGCTAGTGACAGCATACCATTATCCGGAGGAAATATCGGAGAAAGAGATCACAAAAGAAGAGTTTTACGCATCACTTGGGAAAAGGAGCTACTATAAAGAACAGAACGTCAATGCGCTTCGCCTGTTTCTTGAAAACTACGAAGAGATTGCAGAGTGGAAAGAGCATAGGATAGAAGTGGTTTCCGAAAGATTGGCAAACCTGGACGGGACAGTGGGAAAAAAAATATATCAATATGTGATGGACGAAGGTGAGATATGAATTACGCAATTATTCTGGCAGGAGGAAAAGGGGCCAGGTTTCAGGGGGATGTGCCGAAGCAGTTTGTTGAAATGACGGGATATCCAATGCTGGTATATTCCCTCAGGACGGCGCAGGAAAATAAAAACGTAGATGTGATTTGCGTTTCAGCCCCTGTGAAATACCATGGAAAAATCAAAGAGTGGGCGAAAACCTATAGGATAACAAAACTTACGATTCTGGCGGAAGCCGGGAAAGAGCGGTATGAGTCGGTGTATAATGGGATTATGGCGTTGCCGGCAAAGGCAAGGGATACCGTTATCATCATGACAGCCGTGTGCCCCTTTGTGTCCCAGAAGACCATGGACAAATTGTATGAACAGATAGAGCTTTATGATGCCAGTATTACGGTGATCAAGGCGACGGATGCCATTACATTCAGCAACAATGGGAAGATGGTAAACAGAACCCTTCAGAAGAAAAAACTTTTTGTGCAGCAGGGCCCGCAGATTTATCGTTACGGAATTTTGAAACAAGCCCACCAGTCCTACCGGCAGGAGGAACAGCGGATGGAGGTCAACGAAGACAGTGAGCTTGTCTTGAATCTTGGGGTGGAGTGCAGCATGGTTATGGGAGACAGGTTCTGTATTAAAGTGACATATCCGGAAGACCTGGCCATTGCGGAGGCTCTCCATCCCTTGTTTGACAGGCAGGAAATGCTATATGGAGGTACAAAGTGAATCGGATTCTTAAAGAAGATGCGAAAGTGATAGCGCAGACACTTGTGAACTGGGAGAAATTTCATAATAAGACAATTTTAATTGCTGGGGCGAACGGATATGTGCCCCAGCATTTTGTACACGGTTTTTTGATGAGGAATACCTTATACCAGGAAAACATCCATGTCGTCGCCCTTTGCAGAAATGAGCGTAAAGCGAAGGAGAGATTCGGGGAATATTTGGACAGAAAGGATTTTACGTTGGTCATCGGAGACGTCCTGGAAGAAATGAAATTTGAGAAAAAACTGGATTTTATCATTGATGCGGCCAGCCCGGCCGGCGTAAAAGCCAGCAATGAAAATCCGGTCGCCACTTTTGAGGCAAATGTAATGGGATGTGGCAATCTTTTAAAACTTGCACAGTATCACCATGCGGAATTTCTGTACCTTTCCAGTGTTGATATTTATGGAAAGAAGGAAGAGGAGCGTTTTATAGAGGACAGGCCGGGAATACTGGACAGCCTTGATGTGAGAAACGTATATGCAGAGGCAAAACGTGCTGCCGAAAACTTGTGTGTCTGTTATGGCCAGAAAGGAGTGGTCTGCAAAATCGTAAGGCCGGGACAGATCATGGGGGGCGGAATCGCACCGGGTGACGGAAGGCTCCATATTGATTTCATATCCCAGATTTTGAAAACGGATAAAATTATTTTGAAGGGGGACGGTACACCCGTCAGGACTTTTATTTATATAACAGATGCCATTGCCGGGATGCTTTCTGTGATGGACCGGGGAAACGCCGGGGAAGCCTACAATATATGTGCGGAAACAGGAGAGACTTCCGTATTGGGTCTTGCGCGGCTGATGGCAGGGCAGGTAAAAAGCAGGAATATTTCGGTGGAGTTTAATGAGGAAACCCGGAAAACCGACCCGGCGGTAAGACATGCGGTTTCGCGAGTCTGTGCAAGTTCAGAAAAATTGAGGGGGCTGGGATGGAACCCGCAGATATCGCTGGAAGAGTCCTGTCGGAGGATGATGGATTATTACCAGGTTCCGCTTTAAAGGAAGGAGTCTTTATGTTATTTGTATTTATGTCGCAGCCGGATTTTGCATGCAATCCCCATGCCCTTTATGAATATATAAAAAATCATACGGATCACGAGACAGCCTGGCTCATAAAAAAGGACGAGAGATATTATAAACTGCGGGAACGCGGCGTAAGGTGCGCCGTCTACAATACTGTGGAAGGAAACAACCTTTTAAAAGAGGCGGATTATGTGATTATGAATTCTTATACGTTTCAAAGATTGCCAAAGGAAGAAAACCAGATTTTTGTCAATCTCTGGCATGGAAGCGGCATCAAAGCCCATGATTTTTATAATCACAATATCAATCCGAAACACGCCAGAAATCTTATGGATTTTTTTGACAAGATCGACCTGATGTGCGTACACAGCTTAGACGACCGTTTTAAATTTTCCGCGCAGCTTCATTTTGACCTCAGCAGGTGCTATGTCACAGGGCAGCCGCGGCTGGACATCATCAAAAAGGCGCGGGGCCGTGAGAAAATGGAACAATTATTCGGGGAAAGAATAAAGGGCTATAAAAAGTATATTTTATTCGTTCCCTCTTTTCGTGCCAACAGCAGCAGCCATTCCGGGACGATCTTTTCGGAAAATATTTTCCGTCTTGGGGACTATGACGGAAACGTTTTTGAGGATTTCCTGAAAAAACATCAGGCGGCCTTTATTTATAAGCTTCACCCCATCGAACAGACAGCCTTTTCGGGAAGGGATTTTTCCATGGGAGAGGACTGTTTTGAACTGACAGATAAGCTGCTTTTTGAACAGGACATCCGTTATGATGAACTGCTCAATGGATTTGACGTCATGGTCAGCGATTATTCTTCCATTGTCTATGATTACCTCCCCTTAAACAGGCCGGTGGTGTATCTGATTCCGGATTATGAGGAATACATATCGGAGCGGGGTTTTGTGTTTCACAATGTGGATATGTTTATGCCAGGAGAAAAAGTGTTCCATTTTCAGGACATGATGTCTGCCCTGGAAGAAGCTTTCCGCTGTCCGGAGAAGTTTGAAAAGGAACGGGAAATGGTACTGAAAAGCAGGTTCGATTTCGATGACGGTGAATCGGCCGACCGTTGCTATAAAACCATTATCAATTACAGAAAACCTGAGAAGACGGAAGAGGAAACGGTAAAAGAACCAGGATGCAGGATTCCTTCTTCTGCGGAGTTTTTGGAAAAATGGATTCCCGGGGAGTATAAGGTCATTGATTCCACAAAAGATATCAGGGAAGAGTACCGGATAGAAGAGATCTGCAAAAATCCGTCGCAGGAATATTTATATATCACAGAAGAGATACCGGGGAAATTGCGTAAACTTACAGGAAGGTCGTCTGTGGAAATTAAGGACATCAGCTATTATCATGACTTGGCCGGATGTGGAAATGTAAAGGTCTGCAAGATAAACGGCGGGGTGGATTATTCCATGTTTTCGGAAGGACAGGATGAGGAAGAATCCGGTGGCAGGCGAAGACGGATAGGATTTGCCGGAGTCATAGACAACAGAATTTATTTTGCAATGGTACAGTGTATTTGTGAAGTATTTTCAGATTATGATATCATATTTGCGGGAGAAATTTTTGATCAGATTCCGGTCTGGATGGATGGGTTTGAGAACCTTCATTACCTTCCGGATTCCTATGAGGAACTTCCTTCTGTTATCCGGTCTTTTGATGTGACGCTGCTTCCTTTTTTCGGGAGACATGCGGATACAGTTCCCAAAGAATATTTCCAGTATCTTGCCTGTGGAAAACAGGTGGTGACCTCGGATATGGCTAACCTTCCGGATTCGCCGGCGCTATATAGAAGCGCTTCCGTGGATGGGGCTGTCAAAAATATACGGAAGGCGCTTGTGCATATGAAAGATGCCGGGATCCGGGAGGCGGCTAAAAGGCTGGCGGCAGAATATGACTGGAAAAGAAACGCGGGGAAGCTGTTGGAAAGGATATCACACCTATAATTTTGAATGATGACAGGTGGATATTTCGTGTTGCAGACTGCATTTAACAACAAGAAACTCCGCGAATTTGGATACCTAACATTCACGGAGTTTTATCTGATAGTATGTGAAAACTAAGGAACCGCCATATTTTTCTTACTTTACGGGTGCACGACCACCTTGATGGACTCGCTGTTCATCTGCATGAGAATCGCATCCTCCAGATGCTCCAGGTCATATACGTGGGTGATCAGCTTCTTTATTTCCAGACATCCGGCATTCAGAAGGTTCACGGCCCGCTGATGAGTGTCTGGATTAATTATGGAACCTACCACATGGAGTTCCTTTTTATAGACGTCAAACAGCGGCAAAGCCACAGTGGCATCCACGGCAGGTACACTGAATAGCAGCACTGTGGCCCCGAAGCCTGCCGCCGCAAAAGCCTGCTCGGCTGCAAAGGGCTTGCCTACACACTCGATTACCACATCGGCGCCGTCCCGTCCGGTGATCTCACGGATTCGCTCCGGAACATCCTCCTCCAGAGGGTGGATCGTAGCGTCTGCCCCCACTTCCGTCCCGATTTTTCTGCGCAGCTCAATGGGCTCACTCAGAATTACCTGGGAAGCCCCGGAAAGCTTTGCCATCTGGACCATCAAAAGCCCGATAGTACCGCCGCCCACCACTAACACCGTCTGTCCCGGACGGATTCCGGCCTGGTCAATACCGTGGATGACGCAGGCCAGAGGTTCCGCCATGGCTGCCACATCAAAATCCATGTCCTCCCGCACCTTAAAGCATTGGGTATCCGGACACAGGGCATATTGGGCAAAGCCGCCATTGACATTGACGCCGAGAGCAAACAGATTCTCGCAGTTCTGTTTTTTCCCCATACGGCAGGGCATACATTTTCCACAGTATATATTTGGATCAAGAGTTACATGATCCCCCACCTTTACATCCGTTACTGCAGAACCCACCTTTGCCACAATACCGGAAAATTCATGGCCGAGAACCACTGGCGGATGAACCTCTGCAGACCCTTTTTCACCATGATAAATATGTACGTCGGTCCCACAGATTCCGCAGGACTTATTCTCTACCAAAACCTCGTGCGGACCCGGTTCTCCCAGTTCCATTTCCCTCACTTCAAATCTGGGCGAAGCCGCCGCACCTAAAAAATATGTACCTTTCATCGCAATTTACCCTCTTTTTCCGACAAATTATGCCTTTGCCTTACTCTGTTTATTTCTCATCATAATCTTAATGCTGTCCATTCCGATGGCGAGAAGGAGTACCAGGCCCTTGACTACCATCTGATGATATTCGCTGAGATTGATCATCGTCATACCGTTGTTCAGGAAACCAATAGCAACGATACCGATCAAACCTCCCAGGATTCCGCCTTCACCTCCGGATGCGCTGACACCGCCCAGCACCAGACCGCAGATTACGTCAAACTCAAAATCCGTTCCCGTAGCCGGCTGGCCGGAATTGACTCTGGACAACCAGACAATGGCCGCGATACCTGTAAAGAATCCGGTCAGCGTATAGGCCAGGACCCGGATCAGTTTTGTGTTGACACCAGAAAGCTTCGTGGCCTCTTCGTTGCCGCCCAGGTAATAAAAATACCGTCCCACATAAGTTCTGTTCAGGAAGATACCGGTAAGTACGATCAGAATCAACATCAGGATAACCGGAATCGGCACACCCAGCACATATCCCTGTCCAAGGACCTTAAACCCTTCCGGTAATCCGTAAATGGGCTGGCTGTCGGTGATAATAAAGCTCAACCCCTGTAACACAAATTTCATACACAGCGTCGTGATAAACGGCATCAGATTGAATTTGGAGATCAGGAAACCATTTACCGTTCCAAGAGCCGTTGCAATTAACACACCGAGAAGGCAGGCAACAATCGGGTGCATGCCCCAGGTCACCATCATGGTGGCACACACGATATTAATGAATTTTACCATGGCGCCAAGGGATAAATCAATTCCTCCTGTCAACAGCACCGTAATCATGCCGCAACCTGCGATTCCGATCATGGAAACCTGCCGGAGCACGTTCATAATATTTTGTCCCGTCAGAAACTGCGGGCTCAAAAACGAAAACAGCACTACAATGCCGATTAGCAAGATCGTAATTGCTACTACACTGGAAGTTTTTACTTTCTGGATTATCGTTTTTCCATTCATGCTCCTACCTCACCCTTTTCGCCTGACGCCAGCGCCAGGATCTTATCCTGATTAAACTCATCCTTCTGAAGTTCTCCTGTCATTTTTCCTTCGCACAGAACAATAATGCGGTCTGATACGCCGATCAATTCTTCCATTTCCGAAGAGATCATAATGATGCATTTGCCCTCCGATGCCAGACGCCTGAGCAGCTTGTAGATTTCCTGTTTGGCGCCCACGTCGATACCTCTGGTGGGTTCATCAAAGATCAGATAATCACATTCTGCCGCCAGCCATTTGGCCAGAACTACCTTCTGCTGGTTGCCGCCGCTTAAATTTCTTGCCTTTTGAGCCATGGTCGGCGTCTTGATTAACAGCGCTTTCCTCTGCTCCTCAGCCATTTGTGTTTCCCGCTTCCTGTTGACAAACATCGCTTTGGAAATCCGGGGAAGGGACGGCAGCACCACATTGGAAGTCAAATCAAAGTTAAGCAGAAGACCCTGTCCTTTCCGGTCTTCCGGAATCAGCCCGATCCTGAGGGCCGCTGCATTCTTGGGAGTGTGCACTGTCACCTGCTTTCCTTCCACATACATCTCCCCGGCATCCTTCTTCACGTACCCGAAAATTAACTGGGCGAGTTCTGTCCGGCCGGCCCCCACCAGTCCGCCAAGCCCCAGAATTTCTCCGTGACGGACAGAAAAGGAGATATCCTTCACACCGTTTCCCGTAAAATTTTTAATCTCCAGACCTACGCTGCCGCTCTCATAATCTTTCTCCGGGAAAGTTTCCGTAAGCTCCCGTCCCACCATATAATGGATCAGCTCCGGTTTGTTCGTTTCCTTTGTATTCAGCGTTGTAATATACTTTCCGTCCCGCATAATAGAGATCCGGTCGGAAATCTGGAATACTTCTTCAAGCCGGTGGGAGATATAAATGATCATGACTCCTGATTCTCTGAGCCGTTCCACAGTCCGGAACATGGTCTGAACCTCATCCTCCGTCAGCATGGCAGATGGCTCGTCCATGATCAGAATTTTCGCGTTCTTTACCAACGCTCTTGCGATCTCGATCATCTGCTGATAGGCTACGGACAGGCGGTCCGTCCTGCTGGCCGGATCAATATCCACACCAAGCTGGTCAAAAATTTCTTTCGCCCGGCGGCTCATATCCTTGCTGTCAATCAGCCCATGCTTCTTCACGTCCGTTCCCAGAAACACATTTTCCGCCGCGCTAAGAGCCGGAATCATCATCAGTTCCTGATAAATAACAGCGATCCCAAGCTCCCTGGAGAGTTTCGTTGTCATATGTTCGATTTTATTTCCGTCTACATAAATTTCTCCCTCATCCGGCTGAATGGCTCCTGCGATTGTCTTGATCAGAGTGGATTTTCCCGCTCCGTTTTCTCCCATCAGCGCATGTACTTCCCCGTGCCTAAAATCAATGGATACTCCGTCCAGAGCTTTGACTCCCGGATATTCCTTTACAATCCCCCGGACGGAAAGCGCGATTCTTTCTTCCTGACCCGCCATGTTACACCTCTCTTCCGCATAAGAGGGCGGGGCACCGCTCCTTTGGCGATGCATCCCGCCCCGAATTTAAATGTTTTCTCTTTAACCGCCGCTCTGGTTGATTATTTCACATAATCCTTTGCGTTGGATCTGTCGATGGTGATATTAGGAGAATAGTAGTGATCCTCATTGGTTCCTGCGATATAGGCCTGCAGCATATCAAACTGCTGGATTCCCTGCTCCTCCGGTCCGCCAAGGCTGCAGGACATGATCAGGGAAGAGCCTGCCGCGATTTCTGTCACTGCTTCATCGGTACCGTCCACGCTGACAATCGCCATATTTTCATCTTCGCGTTTCATGGACCGGACTGCTTCCAGGCTTCCGAGAGCCATGGAATCACCCCAGTTGAAGATAACCTCGATCTCCGGATGAGCGGTCAGCACGTTTTCCGTTTCCGTCATAGCCGTAGCGCTGTCGGTGGGATGAGCGTTTGCCACCACCTCGAAGTTCGGATGAGTTTCCTTTAAACCATCTAACTGGCCGTCTGTCCTTTGAGTCACCTCAGCGATTTCATCATATAAGAACTGAGCCACCATCAGCTTATGGTCCTCGCCGAAGGTTTCATTGGCCCAGTTTCCGATGGCCTGGCCACAGCGATATCCTGCGTCGTAATTGTCGTTGGTATAATTCATATCGGCAAAGTCTAAGGCCACGCCGGTTCCGATGACGCAGATTCCCTTATCCTGAGCTGCCTTCACAGCATCCTCGATGGCTTCTGCAGCAGAAGACTGAATGAAAATGAAATCACAGCCGGAATTAGTGAAATTCTCAATCTGAGTAATACATTTCTGCGCATCGTTATCATGCTGTACCGCCGTAACCGTCCAGCCGAGTTCCTCACATTTCTCTGTAATGGTATTTACCTGAGTCGCCCAAGTCGCATTGGAAAGGTCCTGAATGGTAATGCCTACGGAGTAGGAATCCTTTTTCTCCGGCGCTGCCGCAGTCCCTTCCGCTTTCGTTTCTGCTGCGTCGGCCGGCGCCTCAGTTTTTGCCGCCGTTTCCTTTTTGGCTTCTGTTTCTTTGGAGTCTCCGCCTCCACATGCCGCCAGGCTGAGTACCATCAGTCCTGCAAGTAAAACTGCCACTAATTTTTTCATCTTGTTCCTCCTTGTCTTTTCTATGATTAACCAGACTATTCCGGCTAATTTCTGTTTTTTATTTTTCGATTTTTTCTTTCCGGCTTTCAGGCCTGCCTTTTCGTTTCCGTTACAGAATCCATAAACGCAAGAATCCGCTCTTTCATTTCCGGCTGGAAGAAGTGGGCGTCCGCATGTTCCGCCCCCTCTACAATATAAAGATCCGCCCGGGTTCCATGGGCTGTGAGGGCTTCGTAGAGCATCTCACTTTGGGCCGCCGGTACCTGGGAATCTGCTGTTCCGTGGAGGATCATAAAGGGCGGGGCCTTTTCGTCCGCCAAGGCGGGAAGCTTCGGATAATCCAGTAAATCCGGAGGGCTGACCGGTTCCCCCTGTTTTTCCAGTTCTTTTGCGAACAGGCTGGTATCTGTCACCGGATAGAATGGCACCACACCGGAAACCGCGCTGGAATACTCCAGATATTCTCCCACGTCATGGGTTCTGTCCATTCCGGTCAATCCCACAAGGCTGCACAGGTATCCTCCGGCCGATTCTCCCATAGCGATCATCCGGTCCGTATCCAGCCGAAACTCCTCCTTATGGGCCCTCAGAAACCGAATCGCCAGCTTCGCATCTTCTAACTGCATGGGAAATCTGGTTCTCGCGGTCACACTGTAATATACACTGACCACCGCATAGCCCCGTTTTGCAAACCAGGCAAGCTCCGGCGCCCATACGTTGTGGTCCACGTTGGTAAAACCCCCGCCGCAGAAAAATACAATCACCGGCAGAGTCTCTTCTTTATCATAATAGAAAAATTGTCTGGACCGCATAAGACTCATCTCCAGCGGCCTCCATGTGGCATTGCACCATTCTGGCCTGTTACCGTATACGATAGAGGAGCCAAGGCCGATTACCTTTTCTTCCGGCGTGATACTCAGATATTGTTTCATATTTTTCTCCTTCTGTTCCTGTTCCTCCTGTTTCCGGAATCCGATTTTTTCAAGGATCCACGGTGATTTTGTTGACAAGTTTTGCATATGTATTTTGATTATGTCTTTTGCGTATGTTTCAGTTAAAAGTATTATATCTACTGTTTCGACTATTTACAACGTCAACAATAACTAAATTATATCCTTTATTTTTGTGCAATATATACAAAATAATTTTTCCTGTTGTTTTCGCTTTTTAAATTTGTTAAGCTAAACTTAACTATATGTTCCCGTGGGCTTTTTACTTTTTGACAATAAGGGGGATAAAATGACTGAAACAGGCCTGACAGCTTCTCATGTCAAAAAAATGAACCGTAAGGCGATCTATCATTACATCTATGAACACAGGTCCGTTGCCAAACAGGAGATTGCGACAAATCTCCGTATGAGCCTGACCACTGTCACTCAGAATCTGAAAGCGTTAGAATCTGCGAATCTTATCCGAAAAGACGGGTTTTATCAGTCTACCGGCGGACGGAAGGCCTATGTCATCCGCATTAATGAGACCGCCAGGGTCGCCGTTGGTGTCAGCATTTTTTTCAAAAAAGTCCATATCACCGGGATTGATCTCTACGGAAATCTGATCTGCCAGAAGGTTTTGGAGCTTTCTTATGAAAACTCCTCCGAATACTGCCGGACTCTGGGAGAGGCCATCTGCCGGTTTGCAGAAGAGCTTCCGGTGTCTTCAGAATCCATTTTGGGCGTCGGCATCGCCACCCAGGGAATCGTTTCCAGGGATGGAACCTCTGTAATCTACGGGAAAATTATGGACAATCTGGATTTTAAGTTTTCCTGCCTGACATCCCTCATTCCCTATCCCTGCCGGCTGGAACACGATGCAAAAGCCGCCGGTTTCGTGGAACTCTGGAATAAAGAGGATATGGAGGATACTCTTGTCGTTTTGCTGAATCAGAACCTGGGCAGCGCCCTGATTTTGGGCGGCCAGATTCACTCAGGCCTGCATATGCACAGCGGAACCATTGAGCACATGTGTATTATGCCTAACGGGCCCATGTGCTACTGCGGACAGCACGGCTGCCTGGAAACCTATTGCTCCGTGGAAAGCCTGGAGCGGACAGCCGGCTGCAGCGTGGACCAGTTTTTCTCTGAGCTGCGGGCCGGTTCCCCGGCCAGACAGACGGTCTGGTTTACCTATCTCAATCAGCTCGCCTTAGCTTTAAGCAATATCAACACGATAATCGACTGTAAGATCATCATCAGCGGCTACCTGGCCTCATTTTTTACGGAAAAGGACTTGGAACTGCTCTTTCATATGATGAAGTCCTTTTCTGCATTCCCCATGGAGGAGAATTTTATCACCAAGCGGAGGGATGGAAAGTTTGCCACTGCCATCGGCGCCGGGCTTTATTACATCCATCAGTTTATCGAACAGATCTGATCAAAGGGTGGGAGTATTAAATCGACATTGATGTGAAATTAAGGAAAATTTATGCAAAGATAGAGATGTTAGTTGGATATCAATAAGAAACCGTCTGTGCAGCACAGAACTGATTGCAAAGTTAAAAACACCTGGCAGGAAGATTTGCGTATCTCCCTGCCAGGTGTCGGAAATTATAAAATGGCGCTCTGCCGGCATATAAGGAAAAATCAACAGGCGACAGCTTTTCTCTCCAGCTTAAAGAGCTTTCCACCCCTCATAACCATGGAGATGGTGTCTGCATGGGAGAGGAGGGAAATATCCTCGAGGGGATTTCCGTCCACCAGAATCAGGTCGGCACATTTCTCCGGTTCCACGGTGCCGATCTGGTCTTCCAGGTCCAAAAGTTCCGCGTTTTTCCTGGTGGCGCAGACGATGGCCTCCATGGGGGTAAACCCGGCTTTGATATAATGGAGGAATTCCAGGCCGTTCATCCCGTGCTTTTGGGCGTTGAAGCCGGAATCTGAGCCAAAACCGATTTTCACACCTGCTTCATGGGCAAGCTTCAGGCTGTTGAAATTACATTCATAGAACCAGGCGGCCTTTTTGCAGTACCAGTCCGGGATGCCAAAGGCAGCCCCACGGTTGGCGGAAGCATCCAGTACACATAATGTTGGAACAAGCCAGGTTCCGCGGTCCACCATTTCCCGGACGATTTCCTGGTTCAGCCTTGCGCCGTGTTCCACGGAATCAATCCCTCCGCGGACAGCGGCCAGAGTACCTTCTTCGTACATACAGTGGGCAAAGACCTTTTTATGTTTGGAATGAGCTTCCCCCACAATCACGGCGATTTCTTCGTCGTTGAATTCCTGAGTATCGTGAGTATCACTGATTCCCCCTGTTGCAAAAAACTTAATCCAGTCGGCCCCCATCCGTATCTGGTGACGGACGGCTTTCAGGACGCCTTCGGGACCGTCGCAGGCATTGTTGACGTGATCGGTTCTTACAAGCCATGCGGGATAAGGCGCCAGGTGCCCGCCGGTAATGCTCAGGTGCTGGTTGGAACAAATGATTCTGGGCCCATTTACGATGCCCTGGTTGATGGCGTTTCGTAACTGGATGGTATTGTCTGCCAAATCCCCGGCATCCCTGACAGTGGTGAAACCGGCCTGGATGGTGTGGGAGGCATACTCAAAACTTTTTAAAACCCGCATACAAGGGTGGTCTGCCAGGCCAAGAGGCAGTCCGGCTCCCGGGATACAGATGTCATGATCGCCCATATACAGATGGACATGGGCGTCGATGAGGCCGGGAAGCAGCGCTTTCCCACGGCCGTCAATGACAGAATAACCTTCAGGCACAGGCAAAGCATCCTTCCTTCCCACTGCTTCGATCTGTCCGTCCCTGACAAGGACGACGCTGTCTGATACGGGGGATTTTCCGTTTCCGTCAATAAGTAATGCTCCGGTAATTGCATAAGCGTTCATACGGGTACCTCCAGAAAATTTATCTATATAGGATTCGGGTGGCGGCTTCCCGCACCCGAATCCTATATAGATAAAAAGTATAACACGGGAAGAGAAAAAATAAAAGAGGGCAGCGCCCTCTTTTTATAACACAAATGTTGGAAATAACAAAAATATATTGAATAATCAAAAAGAAAATGACGGAAATGAGAAATAATCTTCTAAAACCATACAGATAGAGCCTAAAGCACCACCAAAAACGGGGAAGCTTGCTTTCTGAAAGGACATATAGTCCGCGATGAAGCAGAGGCTTCTTTTTTTTGCCTCTTCAATCAGGGCGCCGGCGAAAAAATCGGAGTCCGTGGCCAGGTTTCCGCCGAGAATGACCTGGCTGGGGCCTAAAAGGTTCACAACATAGGAGATAGCCTGGCCCATGTGGAGGGCGGCAGTTGTCAGAATGTTGTTGGCGACTCTGTCCCCCAGGGCCGAAGCTTCTAAAATCATGGAAATGGTAAGCTGCGACAGGTCATAGCCGGTCATATCGTTTAAAACGGAGATGGTGCCGCCTTCCAGGATTTTTTTAACTTTGCGGACCAGCATATTGGAAGAGGAGGAGAGGAACAGGCAGCCCACATTTCCACAAGAACAGATATCATCGTTGTCCTCGATGAAGAAATGCCCGATTTCTCCTGAAATGCCCTGGGTGTTGCGGAGGATTTTTCCGTCATAATACATACTGCAGCTGACGATATCACCGCTGTCGATGAAGATGGCGTTGGAATTATCGCGGTTTTTTGCAAGCCATTTTTCGGCGTAAAGTTTGCAGACAACCTCATCTTCAATAAAAACAGGAATATCTGGATATCTGGAAGAAATCATTTCTTTCAGTTTTACGTGGCTCCAGTTGGAACGGGCAAAAGTCATCCGGATGGTATCGCCGCGCCTGTCCAGGATGCCGATGGTGGAAAGGCCGATGCCTAGAATTTTAAATCCTGAGGCAGCTTCCATCTGTCTGTCGAGGCAGTCATAAATCAGACGGCAGATATCTGTCTGACGAAATTCAGGACGTATGGGTGAAGAAAACGAATTCAGAATATTTCCGCAAAAGTCGGTGAGTATGGAAACAACCTGATGAACCTGGACGTCAATACCAATCAGGCGGCAAAAGTCAGGGTTTAACATGAGGTCGCGCTTGGCGGCGCTTCCCTGTGAAACATCCGCGGCATCCCCGGCTTCTTTTAAGATTCCTTCGGCAATCAGTTCCCTGGAAAGGTCTGATATGGTGGATGGGCGGATTCCGGTGATGTTTCCGATGGCTGTGCGGGAAATGAGGCCGTTTTTTAAGACAAGGTTCAGCAGGCATTTTCGGAAAAGGAAGGTCTTGTCGAAGAGGGAATTCAAATTGTTCATGATGTTATTAACTCTCCTTTTAATTGATATATTTAGATAATATTTTATCGTTTTCGTTAAAACACAATTCTATTATAGACATTCAAAAAAAAATAGCAAGATGATTTTAATATTTTTTCGACAGAAATTTCCGGACAGCTTTGGAAAACCACATAAATAACTATATTGGTAAATATAGATTAAAACCAACAAGAAAAACAGAGAATATAACAACAAAAAAGTTATTAAAATATGGAAAATAAAATATAAAATAAAAAAATATTGACAAAAACGTTCAATCATGTTATCGTTAAAAACATCAGATATGACACGAAAAAAAGGGAGGGATATCATGATTCAGATGCCGGAGCTGATCCGGGTTCGGCAAAATTTTTGTCGGGATAAAATCGAAAATGTTGAAAAAGAGTTAAAACAGCAGCTGATTCAGTCCGGTATCCGAATTTGTAAAGGGGAAAAGATCGCCATTGCTGTCGGAAGCAGAGGGATTGCAAACCTTCCCCTGATCGTGAAAACCACGGTGGACTGGGTAAAGGAAAGGGGGGCGAAACCATTTATTGTACCGGCCATGGGAAGCCATGGGAACGGAATCGCATCGGAACAGACAGCTATATTAAATGGGCTTGGCATCACAGAAGCTTCCGTGGGAGCCGAAATCCATTCTTCCATGGAGGTGGTGGAGCTTCCGCAGGGCGACCTGGATAATCATGTATACATAGATAAAAATGCTTATGAGGCAGATGGAACCATCGTGATCAACCGTGTGAAAATCCACGGGGATTTTGTGGGAGAGACAGAAAGCGGACTTTTAAAAATGTGTGTCATCGGCCTTGGGAAGCATAAGCAAGCCCTGGAAATCCACAGCTATGATATATCCAGGCTGCGGGAATTGATTGTGGGGACAGCAAAGCAAGTGTTACGCCATGGAAATATCATCGGAGGGATTGGGATTGTTGAAAACGCCTACCATGAGACGATGATTTTGCAGGCGGTTCTGCCGGAGGATTTTGAAGAGGCGGAAATTGCAATGCTGAAGAAATATAAGGAAATCATGCCCAAATTCCCGGTGGAAGAGTTCGATATCCTGATCGTGGATGAAATCGGAAAGGAAATCAGCGGGGCGGGGATGGAGACAAAGATTGTAGGCAGGATGAAAAGCGGTGCGAAAGAACCGGAAAGCCCCAGAATCCGCTACATTGTCACAACCGACCTGACGAAAGCCTCCCATGGAAATGCCTGCGGCGTGGGGATTGCGGACTTTATCACGCGGAAGCTTTTTGATAAAATTGACCTTCCGGCGACCAATGAAAATATCGTCACCTGCCGTTGCATTGAGCAGGGAAGGATTCCTTTGATTGCGGAGCATGACAGACAGGCAGTAGAGTATGCCATCCGTGCATTGGGAAATAAAAAGCCGGAAGATATAAAAATCATCAGGATTAAAAATACACTGCAGATGGACAAACTATATATGTCGGAAAATCTGTTGGAAGAAGCCGGACGGGCAAAGGCGGTAAACGGAGTCGGAAACAGGAAGACCCCGATTTTCCGGGAAGGGGAAAGCCAGATGATTCCTTTTGAGAATCTGGAGGAACAGGCTGATATATAAGATAAGGCCGGAAAAACTATGGAGAAGGGAAAATGTATGGGCAGGAAAGTTTTACAGACAGAACGCGTGACAAAACGTTTTGGCGGGCTGACGGCGCTTAACCAGGTGACGATGCATGTGGAAGAAGGAGAGATCGTGGGGTTAATCGGCCCCAACGGTGCTGGAAAGACCACTCTTTTCAACACAGTTGCAGGCGCCTATTACGCGACGGACGGAAAGGTTTTCTATGAGGGGGAGGACATCACCCACATGCAGCCGGGCAGACGCTGCCGCATGGGGATAGGGCGCACCTTTCAGATTACAAAACCTTTCGGCAGCCTGACGGTTTTGGAAAATGTAGCTATTGGGGCTATGTTTGGGACAGATAAAAAAATCAATTCCATGAGCAGGGCTCTGAAAGAAAAAAGCTTTGTGAAAGCGGAAGAAATCCTGGAGTTTATGGAGATGTCCCACAAAAAGGATGCGAAAGCGGGCACACTCAATGTCCCGGAACGAAAAAGGCTGGAGATATGCCGCGCCCTCGCCACGGACCCGAAACTCCTCTTGCTGGATGAGGTGGTGGCAGGCCTCAATTCTTCGGAAGTGGGAGGAATGGTAGAGTTAATCCGCCGTGTCAACAAAAGAGGCGTGACAGTACTCATGATCGAACATGTGATGAAGGCTGTTATGCAGCTGGCAAACAGGATTTATGTGCTCAACTTCGGGGAACTTCTGGCGGAAGGGACACCGGAGCAGGTGGTTTCTGACCCTGCGGTTATCGAAGCATATCTGGGAAAAATCGGGCAGAGGGAGGCGAAGAGATGTTAGAACTCCGGTCAATAAACTCTTTTTATGGAGATGTTCAGATTTTATTTGATGTGTCGCTGGAGATCAAAGAGGGAGAAATCGTAACTATTTTAGGATCCAATGGCGCGGGAAAGACGTCGGTGATCAAATCAATCTGTAATCTCCTTCCCATTGGTTCCGGAGAAATCTACTATGAAGGGCAAAGAATCGACAAAATTCCGCCTTATAAGCTGATTAACCTTGGAATTTCTCTTGTGCCGGAAGGGCGGAGGCTTTTCCCCGACATGTCTGTTTACGACAACCTCAGGCTGGGAGGCTATCCGATCAAGGACAAAAAAACGCTCTCCGACAACCTGGAATGGGTGATGGGATTATTCCCCAGGCTGAAAGAACGTTCCAAGCAGTTGGCCGGGACCCTTTCGGGAGGGGAACAGCAGATGTGCGCCATTGCGAGGGGGCTGATGATACGGCCGCGGATGATCATATTTGACGAGCCGTCCCTGGGGCTTGCGCCGGTGATCGTGGATCAGATTTTTGAGATACTGACGCAGATTGTACATGAAAATCATTCCACCATATTGCTGGTAGAACAAAACGCCCAGACGGCTCTGGAAATCAGCGACAGGGGATACGTGCTGGAAAACGGCCATATTGTTCTGGAAGGGGACAGCAAAGAGCTTCTTGAAAGCCCTGAAATCCAGAAAGCATATCTTGGCCTCTGAGAAAACGCCGTAGTAGACTGTGGGAAAGTGAGGAAGGAATGAACTTTTCATATTGGATGGAATTGATTATGAGCGGCGTTGTGACAGGCGCATGCTACGCGCTGATCGGCGCAGGGCTTTCGCTCATATGGGGAACTCTGAAAATGGTGAATCTGGCCCATGGGGAGTTCTATATGCTGGGGGCTTACATTTTGTGGGTTTCCCTGACCGTGGGGAATATGCCGCTTCTGATTGCCATACCCATTGCAGCCATAAGTGTGGTGGTGATCGCCGCTTTGCTGCATATGGCGACGATACGCCCGCTTCTCAGAAAGCCGGGATGGGATATGAGTCCCTGGATTTTAACTTTGGGAATTCAGATTCTGCTTCAGAATATAGCGCTTCAGGTGTGGGGAGAACTGTATCAGAACGTACCGTATTTCTGGAACGCAATTTTTAAACCGGGAAATCTGTTTACCATTTCCGGACAGAGAATCATCATCCTTTTTGGGACATTTGCAGTGATTTTGCTGTTGATGTTTATCATTAAAAGGACAAAACTGGGACGGGCCATCATTGCCACAAGCCAGGACGGAGAGTTCGCGACAATGATGGGAATTAATACAAAAAGAGTCTATCTTGTCACTTATGGGATTTCAGCCATGCTGGCCGCCATTGCGGGAATTTTAATGTGCCCTGTCTATTCTGTCAATCCCTGGATGGGTACGACGGTTCAGACAAAAGGACTGGTTGTATGTATTTTAGGCGGGCTTGGCAGCGTGGAAGGGGCGATCATAGCCGGAATTGTCATGGGAATTGTGGAAAGCCTGACAGTCAGCGTGGTTGGTTCCGCATGGCGCGATGTGGCTGCCTACCTGCTCTTAATCATTATTTTATATGTGAGGCCGGAAGGTTTGTTTGGCAGAAAGAGGGAGGGATAAAAGGTGAAGATACTTATGAAAGACATCCTGGAAAGGCGCAGCCGGATCGCCGGTATCAGCTCTCTGGTATTTTTCCTGGCGCTTCTGATTTTACCCTTTTTGCTGACAAACGCTTATTATCTGCATGTTTTGATTCTCTGTATGATCTATGCCTGCATCACAAGCGCATGGAATATGATAGCGGGCTACGCAGGGGTATTCAGCTTTGGATTTCAGGCATTATTTGGAATCGGGGCTTACGTATCGGCGCTTCTCAGTATGCGCCTGGGGATTTCACCGTGGATCAGCATGTGGGCGGGAGCCATAGCGGCTATGGCAATCGGCGCGGTTGTGGCGATTCCAAGCCTCAAACTAAAACTGCTTCCCTATATCTGTATTGCCACCATGTGTATGGGTGAGATTATCCGTCTGGCCGTGGCGAATTTCACGACACTGACCCGCGGGGAGATGGGGCTCACCAATATTCCAAAACTGTTTGCCGATGGCAACAGGACTGCGTATTATTACCTGGCAGTGGTTATGTTTGTCCTGATTTTGGCGGTGGTGGTGAAAATTGTAAATTCCCCCATGGGAATGAGTATGCAGGCGATGAAGGATTCTCAGGAAGCCTCGGAAAGCCTTGGAATCAATATTTCCAGGACAAAGATCCGCATCTATATGATCGGTGCGTTTATGGCAGGTTTGGTGGGAGCCTTTTATGCCCATTATATTTGTATCCTGACGCCGACGTCTGCTTTGGGAAGTTCTCTTATGACGTCTTATGTGGCCATGAGCCTCATCGGTGGAATCGGAACCATTGTAGGCCCGGTACTTGGCTCTTTTGTAATCACCATTGCGCTGGAGGTCCTTCGGGCGCTGGCAGATTACCGCATGATCTTTTATGCACTGTTAATTATTGTCACGATTATTTTCCTGCGGGCCGGTATCTGGGGGTCGGTAAAACAGATTTTCATCAGCAAAGCGGAACGGTTCAGGAACCGCTCAAAAGAACAGGGGTAGCAAGGTGCCGTGTGCACTTAAATATTATTCTACAATCTTAAGGAGGAAAGGTATTATGAGGAAAATGAGGAAAGTTGCCGCATTGCTTTTATCAGCAGTCATGTGTGTTTCCTGTTTTGCGGGCTGCGGTAAAGGCGGCGGTTCGGAGACAAAGGCGCCGGCTGAGACGAAGGGGGCTGCAAAAGAGACAGAGAAGGCAGAGGGGACAAAAGCTCAGGGTGAAAGCCAGTCAAGTGCTGCCGGATTTGACGGAACCATTAAAATGGGAGCAGTGCTTCCCCTGACAGGCGCTTCCGCTGAAACCGGAATCGGCGTTCAGCAGGGGCTGGAGCTGGCGGCGGCGGAGATCAATGAAGCCGGCGGCATCAAAATGAATGGCAAGTCTTATGAGGTGGAATTATACTTTGAGGACGACCAGGGAGCGGCCGACCAGTCCGTATCGGCGGCAGAAAAGCTTCTGACCATGGACGGGGTATCTATTTTATACAGCGAATGTTTAAGTTCCTGCGCACTGGCCATTATGGATATTTGCAATCAGTATCCCGACACACTGTTTACAACGGTTGAATGTACCAGCGACAACTTCAGTAAACTGATTTCCGAAGATCCGGACCGGTATTTCAACTTCTTTAAACCTTGCTTCAACAGCGCCGACTACGGCAGCAACTTCGGCGAGATGATCGCAGATTTGAGCAAAGAAGGAATCATTGATTTTGAGAACAAAAAAGTTGCCTATATCGTGGAAGATACGGATGCCGGCAGAAGCTGCGTGGATGCCTGTGAAGCTGCGCTGGAGGAATTCTGTGGCGGTTCGGAGACCGTTGCTATTGAAGTAGTACCTCAGGGAAGTACGGACTTTTACTCACAGATCAACAAGATTAAATCCCTGGAACCGGATGTTGTCATGACTTATTTCGTACCGCTCAACTCAGGGGTCGCTTACTGCAAACAGGTATATGAGCTTGGGAGAGACTGGACAGACGTTGGTTTTGTATATCCTATGAAGGCCGGTTTTGTGGAGCAGGCAGGGGCAGCGTGTGAAGGCCTCATCTGGTTCCCTCAGATGGCTGACTTTGAGCATGATGAAAAATGTGCCCAGTTTGGTGAAAAAGTTTTGAATATGTTCCCGAAAGCCGGACTGACAGCGATTCATTTAAGCGCTTACAATATTATGTATATGGTAAAAGAAGCCCTGGAGACTTCAGGTACAACCAGTGCAAAAGACGGATTGGCAGAGGCATATTTCAATGTGGATTACCAGGCAATCAATGGACGCTACGTGTTTAAAGAGGATCACACTTCCAAATCATCGGCTGAGTATCTGCCGGTAACATGCGCACAGGTACAGAACCAGGAATACTATGTGATCTGGCCTTCAGAGTATGCGACAGCTGAACCTGTGAGCCAGCAGTAAATAAAAAAATACCGTAAAAAATCCCTTTCTGTATCCCCTTTTTCCCGCCTGTCCCGGATTTTATGGGACAGGCAGGAAAAAGGGGGCAGAAAACAATCTTGAAACCGGGAAGTGAAGAAACGAGGAGTAGAAACAGAGAAAACGAGGCGGCTATATGCTGGATATACTGATTAAGGATGCCTGGATTATAGATGGCAGTGGAAAGGAAGGCTACAGAGGCTGTATCGGAATCAAAGGCGATAAGATTGTGCAGGTGGAAACGGAAAGGATCCCGGAAGAGGCAAAAGAAGTGATCGACGGAGAGGGGCTTGTCTGTACACCTGGCTTTATAGACGGACACAGCCATGCGGATGTATCCATTCCTTATTATCCTGAGTTGTATAATCTCCTTGGACAGGGGATCACAACATTTGCAGGGGGGAACTGTGGAATCGGGCTTGCCCCCGCATGGAAAGAAGAATTCTACCGGCCATACTTTGATTCTCTGGATTTAGGGGATTTGGATATCTCCTGGAATAGTTTTGGAGAGTGGCTGGATTATGTGAAAACCCTGCCTTTAGAGGCTAATTATGTACCTCTGGTGGGACTAAATCCTCTGCGGGGCAGCGTTTTGGGGCGAGATTATGAGCGGGCCGCCACGCAAGAAGAGATCGAAAAAGAAACGGTGCTTTTAGAGGAAGCGCTGGATGCAGGGGCCTTTGGACTTTCTGTGAGCCTGGATCCGGGAATCTGCGGACATTTTGCAGACAGAAGAGAATTAGATGCACTGTGCCGGATTCTGGACAGGCGGAAAGTCCTTTTTACAGCCCACACCCGCCATCATCAGACACAATGGCCCAGTGAGGATGGGCAGAGTTTTTATGGGTGGTTTATCGGACATAAGGGGGAAGCCATCTGTGGGCGATACCAGGGCCTCGTGGAATTTATGGAATACTACAGGCGCTTTCCAACTCTCAGGTGTATGGTGGCGCATCTGACAAATGCTTATGGAGTGCCACAGCCCCACAGCCTGGCGCTGGAACACGCCATGTTGGATGAAAGTGTGGAATTTTTAATTAATGAGCCAAGAAAAGACGGCTGCGATGTTTACTTTAATACAATTCCTGATGAACAAAGTATCTCATCTTCATACCGGGTAGCGACTCCCATGGTTAGGAACATGAAATACGAAGAAGCGCTTCGGGAATACGCGACGGAAGAAAAAATGATCGCCGGCCTAAAGGACAAGGCCTTCCGGGAAAAGATGAAGGCGTTTATCAATGGAGGAAAGTTCAAACTGACCATGCTCCATCCGGCAACAGACCCCTACTGGGCCGCAGATTACAGGTTTACGAAAAGCAGGATTCCCGGTGTGGTCGGGAAGACTTTGATGGAGCTTACAAAAGAGCGGATGCCCGGTACGGACAGGGAACTGGTCTATAACAACTGTATCGAAGTATTGTTTGACCTGTTGACAGAAGATCCGGATATCAGGGGAGCCATGTGCCTGGATAAAAGGGAATTTGAAACAGGAAGGCTCCTTAGAAGCCCTGTCAGTATTCCGGTGACAGATACGGTTGCCCTTCCTGAGAAGCCGGATATTACCAGGAACATCATGGGATACGGGACGCCTCCGGTTGCCTACAGCATATTTATAAGATTTCTGGTTAATATGTGCAGGGAGCAGGGGATCTTTACCATAGAAGAAGCAATACGGAAAATTACATCGCTTCCGGCCCATATTTTAAGAATCCCCGGGCGGGGACAGATTAAACGCGGGTATTATGCGGACATTACCATGTTCCGTTTGGAAGAATTGGCATATGAAAATGACTTTAATGAGCCGGAGAAGCCGCCGCATGGCATTGTCCACGTCATTGTAAACGGAAAGTTTGCGATGCGGGAAGGGGCTTTAAAGAAGGCGGGGGCCGGCAGAATTTTAAATCGTCTGGAGTTTGAAGAATAATCAGGAAAGGAAGGAGAAAATGTACGAAACGAAAGAGTCGAAACAACTTTTTTACGAGGCAAAAAAATATCTGGTAGGAGGCGTGGCAAGCTCTATCCATAAGGCCCCGGATGAAGAATATCCGATTTATGCGGTTCGGGGCAAAGGTTCCAGATTTTGGGATGTTGACGGAAATGAATATATTGATTATATGGGTTCATTTGGCCCTTCGATTTTGGGGTTTTCTCCGGACGCCGTCAATGAGGCGGTCAAGAAACAGATTGATGAAGGCACCCATTTTGCCCTTCCGACCGGTTCTCTGAACCAGCTGTCCAGGAAACTGGTGGAAATTCTGCCCTGTGCGGAAATGGTTGGATATCAGAGTACCGGTACGGAGGCTGATATGGTGGCGGTCCGGCTGGCCAGGGCTTATACCGGAAAGACAAAAATCGTTCGATTTGAAGGACATTATCATGGCTGGGCAGATGAACTCAACGTGAGCGCCCATCCGGCCACAAAGGCGGGGATGGGTCCCAGGAGCCATCCGTGGAAGACCCTGGAGTGCCCGGGGCAGCTTCCGGAAGCTTCCGATGAGATCATCGTGATTCCCTGGAATGATGAGAAGGCACTTGAAAATGTACTGAAACACCACGGAAATGAAATCGCCGCCGTGATTATGGAACCTGTGATGTATAATGCGGAGCCGATTCTTCCGGCTCCGGGATATTTAGAGGCTGCCAGGAAGCTGACCAGGGATTACGAAGCGCTTTTGATTTTTGATGAGGTAATCACAGGATTCCGTCTGGCTCTTGGCGGGGCGGCTGAGTATTTTGGCGTGGTTCCCGACCTGATGACTTTCGCAAAAGCAGTGGCGGGAGGATATCCCATCTCCGGCGTCGCCGGAAGGCGGGACATCATGGAGAGCGGGGTACATCCTGCAGGCACATTTAATGCGAATCCCCTTTGCGTGGCAGCCGCCCTGGCGACCCTGAAAGAACTGGAAAAACCGGGTACATATGAAAAGATGGCTGAAATCACAGGGGAAATCGTGAAGGGCGTACGGGAGCTGGGAAAGAAATACGGCGTAAAACTCTGGTGCGACAGCCAGGTATCTGTGTGGCAGCTCCAGTTTGGGATTGACGGCCCTATGCATGATATGACGGATAATTTCCAGGTGGATAAAAAAACATATGGAAGGTTTTATAAAGAATGTTTAAAGAGGGGTGTACGTTTACATTCGTCCAGAGGCAGATTCTATATTTCCACCACTCATACGAGAGAGGATGTGCAGGAGACGCTTAAGGTATTTGAAGAGGTGTTTAAAGTAATGTTCTAGGAAGGGATGGAATCTATGGGATTATCGGAAGAAAGACAAAAAGAACTGGAACAGATTTGCCTGGAATCGCGGGTGGAATTGATTGAACTTTTACATAAAAAACAGACAGGACATCCGGGAGGAAGCCTTTCCGCCTGTGAAATTATGACCGTGCTGTATCAGGAAAAGGCGAAGATTTCCCCTGATACGCTGCAGGATAAGGACAGGGACAGGATTATACTTTCCAAAGGCCATGCGGCGCCAATATTATATATGGCCCTGGCAAAAGCAGGATTTATACCACAGGAAGAACTTTCAACCCTCAGAGACCTGAATACAAGACTCCAGGGGCATCCCAGTTCTCACGCCCTGGAAGCGGTGGAACTCACAACAGGCCCTTTGGGTCTTGGCATGAGCGCCGGCCTGGGCATGGCGCTGTCCCTTAAACTGGACGGAAGCCCGGCCACCGTATATGTGGTTGCCGGAGACGGGGAACTGAACGAAGGCGCATGCTGGGAAGCGGCCATGTGCGCGGCCAAATTCGGGGCAGATAATCTGATTTTGATTGTGGACAGGAACCATGTGCAGCTGGACGGGACGTCAGAAGAAATTATGCCCATGGGAGACTTGGGTGAAAAGTTCCGTGTATTTGGCTGGGAAGTGTATACTTGCGACGGGCATCATGTGGGAGAGCTTTGCGACTGTATTGACAGGGCGAAAGAAAGAAAAGGGAAGCCGAACGTAATCATAGCGGAGACCGTAAAGGGAAAAGGCGTATCCTTCATGGAAGGGAAAAATATCTGGCATGGGAAACCCATTGACGATGCCAGCTATGCGCAGGCGATGAAAGAACTGAAAGGGGGAAAGGAAGGATGAGCGTAAGTATCAGAGATGCATATGGACGCGCATTGGCAAAATATGGGGAAAGAGCCGACGTTGTCGTATTGGATGCAGATGTGGCCGGTTCGACAAAATCCTGTATTTTTGCTGAAAAATTTCCCGCAAGGCATTTTAATGTGGGTGTGGCGGAGCAGAACATGCTGGGAATGGCAGCGGGATTTGCCTCCACAGGAAAGATTCCCTTTGTGAATACCTTCGCCGTTTTTTTAACCAGCATTGGGTTTATGGCGGCCAGGACCTTAGGTTCTTATTCGGGATTAAATATGAAACTTATGGGGGCTTACGGTGGAATGTCCGACGCGTTTGACGGGCCGACCCACCATGCTTTGGAAGACATTGCCATTATGCGTACACTTCCGGGGTTCCAGGTATATGTGGCCAGTGATGCAGACCAGGCCGACTGGATTGTGAAACACTGCATAGAAGAAGAGGGGCCCGTGTATGTGAGACTTTCGCGTGAAGCGTTCCCGGCGTTATACCAGGAAGATACGGTGTTTGAAACAGGAAAGGGAATGATTGTCAGGGAAGGCTCTGTGGCAACGGTTATTGCCTGCGGGCTGATGGTGGGACATGCGCTTGAAGCAGCTAAAATCCTGGAGAAAGAAGGAATCAGCCTCCGGGTGGTGGACATGTTCTGCATAAAGCCCATCGATAAAGAATTAATCCTCCGCTGTGCCAGGGAGACAGACGCGATTGTGACGGCAGAAGAACATTCGGTGATCGGAGGACTAGGAGGCGCTGTGGCGGAAGTTTTAAGCGCCGGCGGCTGCAGAGTTGTTCAGGGGTTTGTGGGCATGGAGGACACCCATGGGGAATGTGGACCTTATGCCGCCCTGCAGGAAAAGTACGGGCTGACGCCGGAAAGAATCGCGGAAACAGTGCGGGAATGTATCAGGAGGGAACCAGAATGAGAGAATCAATTCATAAATATTTTCAGATCGGGACAATCCAGTGGATGAGCCATCCCCGGTATCCGGTATTGGATTCCATTAAAAAAATTGCCTGTGATGATTTCTTTGATGCAATAGAAGTATGCAGGTTTCAGGATGATGAAACGCGGCGGGAGGCCAGGGATCTTTTAAAGCAGTCCCACATGAAAGTGTGCTACGGCGCACAGCCGAGACTTTTAGGTCCAGGCTTAAATCCCAATGCGGTGGAAGAAGAGGAAAGGAAAAAAGCTGAGGCTACCCTTCTGGAGGCTGTTGATGAGGCCGAGTACCTTGGAGCCGGTGGAATCGCTTTCCTGGCAGGAAAGTGGGAAGAGGAAACAAAAGAAGAGGCGTATAAACAACTTCTTAAAACAACAGGAAATGTATGCACCTATGCCGCTTCCAAAGGCATGATGGTGGAGCTTGAAGTATTTGACTACGACATGGATAAAAAAGCCCTGATGGGGCCGGCGCCTTATGCGGCCCGGTTTGCTGCGGATATGCGTATGTCACATGCAAACTTTGGCCTTCTCGTGGATCTGTCGCATTTTCCTACGACTTATGAGACGGCGCAGTTTGTGGTGAGGACACTCAGGCCTTATATCACACATTTCCATTTCGGGAACGCAGTGGTGAAGGAAGGGTATCCTGCTTATGGGGACAAACATCCGCGTATGGGCTTCCCGGACAGCGCAAATGACACAAAGCAGCTTCTGGAATATTTCCGCGTATTGAAAGAAGAAGGATTTTTCCAGGTGGAAAATCCCTATGTCCTTTCTATGGAAGTTTCTCCCTGGGGAGAAGAGGATGCGGACATTATTCTTGCGAATACAAAACGCGTGGTGAACCGCGCATGGGCGATGTTGGAAGATTAGGGGGAAGTTTCTATGGCTAAGATAGTAGTGCTTGACGGATATACGGAAAATCCCGGAGATTTAAGCTGGGAAGGAATTGAAAAATTTGGAGATTTAACGGTTTATGACAGGACGTCTCTCACAAACGAAAACGAGATCATTGCCCGCATCGGGGATGCGGAGGTGGTACTTACCAACAAGACGCCCATCACAAGGCGCGTCATCGACGCCTGCCCGGGCATGAAATTCATCAGTGTACTGGCAACCGGATATAATGTGGTGGATTATCAATATGCAAAGGAAAAAAATATTCCTGTCTCCAATATCCCCACTTATGGGACAGCTGCGGTTGGGCAGTTTGCCATTGCTATGCTGCTGGAAATCTGCCACCATGTGGCTCATCATTCCCAGGCAGTGCACGAAGGACGCTGGGAGACGAATCAGGACTGGTGTTTCTGGGATTACCCTTTAATCGAGCTGGCCGATAAAACCATTGGTATCATTGGTTTTGGGCGCATTGGGCAGACCACGGGAAAAATCGCCAAAGCGATGGGGATGCGTGTACTGGCTTATGACAACTTCCAGAGTGAGAGTGGAAAAGCCATTGGGGAATATACGGATTTGGACAGGCTGCTGGCAGAATCAGATGTGGTTGCCCTCCACTGTCCCCTGTTCCCGGAGACGGAAGGGATCATCAACAAGGAAACCATTGGAAAGATGAAAGATGGAGTGATCATCTTAAATAACAGCCGGGGCCCCCTTGTGGTGGAGCAGGATTTGGCGGATGCGTTAAATTCCGGAAAAGTGTATGCAGCAGGAGTGGATGTGGTATCCACGGAACCCATCAAAGGGGACAATCCCCTTCTCAGGGCGAAAAACTGTATCATCACACCGCATATCTCCTGGGCTCCCAAAGAGAGCCGCCAGAGGATCATGGATATGACGGCGGATAACCTGAAGGGTTACTTCGACGGAGCGCCGATTCATGTGGTAAATATGTAGAGGTTAAGTTTTTCTGCTTTTGATATTGCCTGTATCCGCGTAAAGTGCGGAAACCGGAGAAAAATACTTGCAATCCGGGAAAAAATGTGTTATAGTTGATACGATAAAAATATGACAGGATGATGAAGAGTGGGCGAAGGTCCACTCTTTGTTTATCGTATAGGAAACTTCGTTCCTCATACGACAAAAAGCCCTCCGGGGAGAGCCCCGGTGAAGAGAGAATACTGCTTTATGATATCAGAAAGGGATCAGGTTATGCTGACAAGGAAAGAGGACATTGAAAGGCGGACAGAGGAGCTTTTGGTTCCCATTGTTGCTGCCAGGCAGTTTGAATTGGTGGATGTGGAATTCGTAAAAGAGGGGGGAACCCGTTATCTGAGGGCCTATATTGATAAAGAGGGAGGAATCGCGGTGGACGACTGTGAGGTTGTCAGCAGGGCTTTAAGTGATCTTTTAGATCAGGAAGATTATATTGCCGACAGTTATATTCTGGAAGTCAGTTCCCCGGGGCTGGGACGCCCGTTAAAAAAGGAAAAGGATTTTGTCAGGAGTATGGGAAAGGAAGTGGAGATCCGCCTGTATCGTCCAAGGGATCACAAAAAAGAATTTTGCGGAATTCTTTCCGGCTATGATGACGGGACAGTATCCATTGAAACGGAGGAAGGAGAAGCCCTCACTTTTGAAAAAGGGGAAATAGCGCTGATCCGTCTGGCTTTTGACTTTTAAGTAAAAGGGTATGTTTTTATTGATGGATGATTTCAGATATTTATATAGAAAGAACACATCCCGAAAGGGAGGCAAAGAGGAGGAAGCGGAAAAATGAAAGAAAACAAAGAATTGAAGGAAGCCCTTGAGCTTTTGGAAAAGGAGAAGGATATCAGCAAGGAAACTCTTCTGGAAGCCATTGAGAATTCTTTGATTCAGGCATGTAAAACCCATTTTGGGAAAGCGGATAATGTAAAAGCAGTTATTGACAGGGAAACTTGCAATTTCTCCGTATATGCGGAGCGCGAGGTTGTGGAGGAAGTGGAGGATCCGGTTCTTCAGATTTCTTTAGAGGAGGCCAGGGAGATCGACCCCCATCTCGGTATCGGTGATACGGCTCAGATACAGATTAAGTCAAAAGAATTTGGAAGGATTGCCACCCAGAATGCGAAAAACGTAATTTTACAGAAAATCCGGGAGGAAGAACGTAAGGTATTGTACAATCAGTTTTGCGGAAAGGAAAAAGAGGTGGTTACAGGCATTGTCCAGAGATACCTGGGGAGAAACGTCAGTATCAATCTGGGTAAAGTGGATGCCATGCTCAATGAAAATGAACAGGTCAAGGGAGAAACCTTCATGCCTACCGAACGGATAAAAGTATATATCCTTGAGGTAAAGGACACCACCAAAGGTCCGCGGATTTTGGTGTCCAGGACCCATCCGGAATTGGTAAAACGGCTTTTTGAATCAGAAGTGACTGAGGTTAAGGATGGGATTGTGGAAATCAAGAGCATTGCCAGAGAGGCAGGCTCCAGAACAAAAATGGCGGTGTATTCCAATGATCCGAACGTAGACCCGGTCGGTGCATGCGTAGGTTTGAATGGCGCCAGAGTAGGAGCTGTGGTGGAAGAACTGCGGGGAGAAAAAATTGATATCATCAACTGGAATGACAATTCCGCCCTTCTTATTGAGAATGCTTTAAGCCCAGCCAAAGTGATTTGTGTTGTGGCCGATGATGATGAAAAGACGGCGCAGGTCATTGTCCCGGATTACCAGCTTTCACTGGCCATCGGAAAGGAAGGGCAAAATGCAAGGCTTGCAGCCAGGCTCACTGGCTTCAAGATTGATATAAAAAGTGAGACTCAGGCAAGAGAATCCGGCCTTCTGGAGGAAATCGGATATGAAGAAGGCATGGAAGGGGAATACGACAGCTACGAGGATTACGATTACGAAGAAGGCTATCTGGAGGAAGGATATGCAGATGGTTACGAAGGAGGCGATTATGCGGACGATGGTTATACAGATGACTACGGAGCAGAGTCTCCTTTGGAAGAAGAGTATGAAGCAGAAGACGGCGTCTACAGTGAAGACGCGCAGCAGTAATTCCTGGCGGAGCGTGATTCCATGAGTGTAAAAAAGAAAAGTCCACAGAGACAGTGTATCGGTTGCGGAGAAATGAAGAATAAGAAAGAGATGATCCGAATTTTGAAAACAGCCGAGGGGGATATTATCCTGGATGCCACCGGAAAGAAAAACGGACGCGGAGCGTATCTGTGTTTTGACGAAGAGTGTCTGGAACGGGCAGTAAAAGGAAGGGGTTTGGAACGTTCTTTTAAAATGCCTGTTTCCAGTGAGGTTTATGAAAGTCTCAGAAAGGAGCTGGAGACGATTGAAAACAGATAAAGCGCTGTCGCTTTTAAGCCTGGCCATGAAGGCCGGTAAGCTTGTGAGCGGAGAGTTCCTGACAGAAAAGGCTGTTAAGTCGGGGAAAGCAACATTGGTGATTGCAGCAGAAGACGCGTCAGACAATACAAAGAAAATGTTCACGAATATGTGTACTTACTATAAAGTTCCTTTGTACTTTTGGGGTAAAAAAGAAGACCTGGGCGCTGCCATCGGAAGAGAATATCGGGCTTCTGTGGCGCTGACGGATACAGGCTTTCGGGATGCTGTGGTTAAACAGATAAAAAGTGAGTGATCAGACGGAGGTAGTAAGTATGATAAAAATGAGAGTGCATGAGCTTGCAAAAGAAATAGATAAAAGCAATAAAGAAATTTTAGATGTACTTCAGGCCAACGGCGTTAATGTCCAGAGTCCTTTAAGTGTAATTGACGGGGAACAGGCTGAGATGGTCAGACAGGTATATGCGCCGAAGCCGGAACCGAAACCGGAACCGGAGCCAAAGCCGGAACCGAAGCAGGAGGCAGCGCCGAAAAAGAGGATTACGGCAGTATTCCGTTCTCAAAACAGTTCTCAGGCAGGAAAGGGACGTGGCAGCGCCCGTCCGGCAAGTCCTGCAGGGATGAGGAGGCCCGGCGGTTCGCCCCGTCCGGGAGTTCCTGGCCAGCCGGTCCGTCCCTCCGGGGAGCGTCAGGCTGTTCGCCCTTCGGGAGAGCGCCAGCCCGCCAGAGTATCTGCAAGGCCGGTGGGCCCTAAACCGACCGTAAAGCCGGCGCCCCAGCCACCGATTTCGGAAACAGAAGGAAAAGTGCCCGCGGTTTCGGAAGCAAAGAAAGAGGCGGCTGCCATATCAAAGCAGGAAGCAGCAGAGGTAAAAACACAGTCTGCGGCGCCCGCCAGAACCCCTGACAGAAGGACGCTTTATAAAGAGGGGCAGAATGTATACAGGGACAGCCAAAATGTATATAAAGACGGCCAGCGTCCAGGGGAAGCAGGCAGAAGACCGGCGGGAGAGCGTCAGGGCCAGAGGCCTTTTGACGGAAGCAGGCGTCCTGCGGGAGAGCGCCAGGGTCAGAGGCCTTTTGACGGAACAAGAAGGCCTGCAGGAGATCGGAATACAGGGCGACCCTATGGAGACAGGAACGAAAGAGGCGGAGAAAGAAATGAACGTTCCGGGCAGATGAACCGCGACGGACGAAAGGGTCCTGCACGTCCCGGGGAAGGCAGAGGAAATGCACGTCCCGGAGAAGGAAGAAGAGGAGGCTTTTCCGTGCCGGCTCCAGGGCTTGACAGCACCCAGAAGAATCAGGGAAAGCAGAAGCAGAAAACAGGAGGGCGCCAGGGCAATAAGTACGATAAGAAGCAGGGCGATGATTTTGAGAAGAAGATGCCGAAAAAGGGAATGAAGGCTCCGGTTAAGCCGGGGACAAAGCCCGCACTGCAGGTACAGAAGCCGGAAGTCCCGGAAGTAAAGACCATCGTGATTCCTGAGATTCTGACCATCAAGGAACTGGCGGATAAGATGAAACAGCAGCCCTCTGCCATTGTCAAGAAGCTGTTTATGCAGGGAAAAGTGGTGACAATCAACCAGGAAGTTGATTATGATACGGCGGAAGAAATCGCCATGGAGTTTGAAGTCCTTTGCGAGAAGGAAGTTAAGGTCAATGTGATTGAGGAACTTCTGAAAGATATTGAGGATCCGGAAGATTCCCTGGTTCCCCGTCCGCCTGTTGTCTGTGTCATGGGCCATGTGGATCATGGAAAGACTTCCCTTTTGGATGCTATCCGGGAAACCAATGTCATCGCCAGGGAGGCCGGAGGTATCACACAGCATATCGGCGCGTCGGTGGTGGAGATTTCCGGACAGAAAATCACATTTTTGGATACACCCGGCCACGAAGCTTTTACGGCCATGAGAATGAGAGGCGCACAGGCTACGGATATTGCAATCCTCGTTGTGGCGGCTGATGATGGTGTGATGCCCCAGACAGTGGAGGCAATCAACCATGCCAAGGCGGCAGGGGTAGAGATCATAGTGGCAATCAACAAGATTGATAAGCCCAGCGCCAATATTGACAGAGTGAAACAGGAACTGGCGGAGTATGAGCTGGTGCCTGAGGACTGGGGTGGGAGTACGATCTTTGTGCCGGTATCCGCCCACACAAAAGAGGGAATTGAGAATCTGCTGGAAATGATTCTTCTGACAGCGGAAGTCAAAGAGCTTAAGGCAAATCCTGACCGCAGGGCCAGAGGCCTTGTCATCGAGGCGGAGCTCGACAAGGGCAAAGGCCCGGTGGCCACTATCCTGGTGCAAAAGGGTGTCCTCCATGTGGGAGATGCCATTGCCGCAGGTCCTTGTTACGGTAAGGTCAGGGCCATGATGGACGATAAAGGACGCAGGGTGAAAGAGGCCGACCCTTCTACGCCGGTGGAAATCCTGGGCCTCAACGATGTCCCCAGTGCGGGCGAGATTTTTGTTTCTCCTGAAACGGAGAAAGAAGCACGAAGCTTTGCGGAAACCTTTATTTCTGAGGGCAGGGAGAAGCTTCTGGACGATACGAAAGCGAAGCTGTCCCTGGATGACTTGTTCAATCAGATCAAGGCAGGAAATGTAAAAGAGCTGGGAATTATTATCAAAGCCGATGTACAGGGTTCTGTGGAAGCGGTGAAGCAGAGTCTTGTGAAACTTTCCAATGAAGAAGTGGTGGTGAAAGTGATCCACGGAGGCGTGGGGGCCATCAATGAGTCGGACGTATCACTGGCTTCCGCCTCCAATGCCATCATTATCGGTTTCAATGTACGGCCTGACGCCATGGCAAAATCTGTGGCAGAGCAGGAGAAGGTGGATATCCGTTTATATAAGGTGATTTACCAGGCCATCGAAGATGTGGAAGCTGCCATGAAAGGTATGTTGGATCCCATCTTTGAGGAAAAGGTCATTGGCCATGCGGTGGTCCGCCAGACCTTCAAAGCATCAGGTGTCGGAACCATTGCAGGTTCTTATGTCCTGGATGGAAAATTCCAGAGAAACTGCAGTGTGCGTATAACACGTGACGGGGAACAGCTCTTTGAGGGGGCGCTTGCATCTCTCAGGCGGTTTAAGGACGATGTAAAAGAAGTGGCCAAAGGCTTCGAATGTGGGCTTGTATTTGAGGGATTCAATGATCTCAGGGAAGATGATATGGTGGAAGCATATATCATGGAGGAAGTTCCCCGGTAGAAAAAATCCCGGAAAGATTGGTGAGATATGCGTAAGAACAGCATAAAAAATATCCGTATCAACAGCGAAGTACAAAGAGAGCTAAGTAACATTATTCGGACAGAAGTAAAAGATCCCAGAATCCACCCCATGACTTCGGTTGTGGCGGTGGAGGTGGCCCCGGATTTGAAATACTGCAAGGCATACATCAGTGTCCTGGGAAATGAAGAGGCGGCAAAAGAGACATTGGACGGACTTAAAAATGCCGTTGGTTATATCCGGCGGGCTCTCGCAAAATCTATAAATTTGAGAAATACACCGGAAATCACTTTTATTTTAGACCAGTCCATTGAATACGGCGTCCATATGACAAGGCTTATTGATGATGTGGTGGGAAAAGAGGAGGAAGCTTCGGATGGAGAAGATTAAAGAGATTCTGGGACAGGCAAAAAATGCTGCCATCCTTGGCCATGTAAGGCCGGACGGAGATTGCGTGGGTGCCTGCCTGGGGCTTAAGAATTATCTGAAAAATTCCATGCCGGAGTTGTCTGTCCAGGTATATCTGGAGGAGATTCCCGATTCGTTCCATTTCCTGAAAGGGGCCGGGGAAATCAGCCATGATGCCGCAGACGGGGTCGTTTATGACCTGTGTATTGCGCTGGATACCAGCGACAAAGAAAGGCTTGGGGCCTTTGCTTGCTATTTTGACCATGCAGGATATACAGCCTGTATCGATCACCATGTGACCAATGCCGGATTCGCAGATGTTTCTCATATTTGCCCGGACAGGAGCGCCACCAGTGAGGTGTTATATACACTGATGGAGGATGAGTTTGTGGATAAAAGTGTGGCGGAATGTCTGTATATGGGGATGATTCATGATACGGGAGTCTTTAAACATTCCAATACCACGGGCGAAACCATGGAGATTGCCGGCAGGCTGATGGATAAGGGAATCAATTTTTCTAAAATTATTGATAAAACCTTTTATGAGAAAACTTACAGGCAGAATCAGATTCTGGGACGGATGCTGGCAGAAAGTGTGCTTTTCATGGATGGCTTATGCATTTTTGCAGTCGTCCGCAAGAAAAACATGGAATTTTATCAGGCGAAGGCAAAGGATCTGGAGGGGATTATTGACCAGCTTCGGGTGACAAAGGGCGTAGAGTGTGCGATTTTCCTCTGTGAGACGGCACCGCAGGAGTATAAAGTAAGTATGCGCTCCAATCAAGTGGTGGATGTCAGCAGGATTGCTGCGTTTTTTGGCGGCGGCGGCCATATACGTGCCGCAGGCTGTACCATGGCGGGTTCTGTTTACGATGTGATTAACAATCTGTCAGAACATATTGAGAAACAGCTTATGGAAGCGGGACTGAGGTAAGGGGCTTTATAAAATTACAGAAGGGCATTGCCGGACAGACCGTATCCCAATGAGGAGATTGGAAAGAGCGTGGACGGATTATTGAATGTGTATAAGGAGCGGGGCTTTACCTCACATGATGTGGTGGCGAAGCTCCGCGGAATTTTGAAACAGAAAAAAATTGGCCACACCGGAACCCTGGATCCGGAGGCGGAAGGTGTGCTTCCTGTCTGTCTTGGAAAGGCCACAAAGGTTTGCGGCCTTTTGACGGAAAAGGATAAGGAGTACCGGGCGGTATTGCTTCTCGGCCTCACAACTGATACACAGGACATAACAGGAAAGATTCAGAGGGAATGTGATGTGGAAGCAGGGGAGACGGCCATAAAAGAGGCTGTCATGAGTTTTGTGGGGGAATATGAGCAGCTCCCGCCCATGTATTCGGCGTTAAAAGTGGGCGGAAAGAAATTGTACGAGCTTGCCAGGCAGGGAAAAGAAGTGGAACGGAAAAAACGGCAGGTGCGGATTTATCGGATAGTGATTGAAAAGGTGGAGCTTCCACGGGTTACTATGACGGTAAACTGTTCCAGAGGGACTTATATCCGCACACTCTGCCATGATATTGGGAACCGCATAGGATGCGGCGGATGCATGGAAAGCCTGGTGCGGACCAGTGTATCAGATTTTTATATAAAAGATGCCATGACATTGAAACAGATTGAGAACCTGCGGGACGAAGGGGCTTTGGAGCAGGCTCTGACACCGGTGGATACCCTGTTTCTTTCTTATCCGGCTTATTGCGCAAAGGAAACGGCCGGAAAGCGGTTGTATAATGGAAATCCCCTGGAGTTTGAGGAACTGGTGAGGGAGGGCAGGCCGGATGTGCGGGATGGAGAGGCAGAGAGTGGAAAAGGTGGAGATTTCCCGGAGAAAATCAGGATTTATGACTGGAACAGGAATTTTATAGGGATTTATTCTTATGAGGGAACAGGAAGCTTTTACCGTCCTGAAACACTCTTTTTTGTCGTATAGGAAACGATTTTATTTCATAGAAGGCATGAGGAACAGACATGAAATTGATTACCGGACAGACAGAGTTATCTGTGAAGGGGCCGTCGGCTGTCACTTTGGGAAAATTTGACGGCATCCACAGAGGGCATAGAAAGCTGCTGGGAGAAGTACTAAAGGCGAAAGCGGAGGGGCTTTTGACAACGGTATTTACTTTTACCAGGCCGCCCAGGACATTGACGGAAGGGGAAGTACAGCCGGTACTTTTAACCAACAGGGAAAAGCGGATTCATCTGGAACGGCTGGGGCTTGACCTAATGGTGGAATATCCTTTCACTGAAGCTGTCTGCCATATGGAGCCGGAAGTATTTGTAGAACAGGTTTTAGTGAAAGGACTTAACGCAAAATTGGTGGTCACAGGACCGGATTTTTGTTTTGGCTATAAAAGACGGGGAAATGTAGAGCTTCTTTCAAAGCTTGGGACCCGTTATGGCTATAAACTTACTGTAATCGAAAAAGAAAAGGATTCGGAAAACCGTATTATCAGCAGTACACTGGTAAGAGAGGAACTTCTTTCCGGAAACGTAGAGAGGGCCAACCGGCTTTTGGGATATCCTTATACAGTGACAGGAGAGGTGGTCCATGGAAACCATCTGGGGCGGACCTTTGGTATGCCTACGGTGAACCAGATCCCGGCGCCGGAGAAGCTTCTGCCTCCCAACGGCGTCTATACTGCGGCAGTGGAACTGGATGGAAAAACTTACAGGGGAGTTTCCAATGTGGGGTATAAACCTACCATAGAAGGGAATTATCCAAAAGGGGTGGAAACTTATATTTTTGACTTTGACAAAGATGTCTACGGGAAGACCCTGGATGTACAGCTTTTTCATTATCAGAGAAAAGAGCAGAAATTTGCCTCCGTGGAGGAATTGAAAGGGCAGCTTGCAAAAGATGCGAAAGAAAGCCGCCGGTTTTTCCGGGAGAATGGGGAAAAATATTAGTTTACAATCAGAAACACATGTGTTATACTGGAGCGGTGTGAAACTGCGCCAATGCTCAGCATTTGGAGGCTCCTGCCGATGCCGGGTATCTGGTGTGAACAAAGTAGTTTAAGGAGGAAACAACATGATTTCAAAGGAAAAGAAAGCAGAGATTATTGAAGCTTATGGCAGAAAGCCCGGAGATACCGGTTCTCCCGAAGTTCAGATTGCCATTCTGACAGCCAGAATTGCAGAACTTACTGAGCATTTGAAGGTGAATCAGAAAGACCATCATTCCAGGCGCGGGCTTTTGAAAATGGTAGGCCAGAGACGTGGGCTCCTGGACTATCTGAAGAGAAGTGATATCGAAGCATACAGGAATCTGATTGCACGTCTTGGCATCAGAAAATAACTGAGAAATTTAAGGGCGCCAGGGTGGAGAGATCCACCCTGTTCTTGCCCTGTGGAATCCGGGCGGTAAAAGTCCGGAAGAAACTATTGACACTGCGGAAGGTTACCTCGAGACCACTGAAAAGTACAGTTTTTGGAAACTGTATTTTTCAGTAGTTTCGATGGCTTCCGCCCCTAAAAAGGAGAATCTTATGTATAAGAGTTTTTCGATGGAATTGGCAGGAAGGACTTTGACTGTTGATGTGGGACGTGTTGCAGCCCAGGCCAATGGCGCGGCGTTTATGCACTATGGTGATACAGTGGTACTTTCTACGGCGACGGCTTCTGATAAGCCCAGAGAAGGGATTGACTTTTTTCCTTTAAGTGTGGAATTTGAGGAAAAGCTTTATGCGGTGGGGAAAATTCCCGGAGGTTTCAATAGGAGAGAAGGGAAGGCCTCTGAAAATGCAACTTTGACTGCACGTGTCATTGACCGCCCCATGCGTCCTTTGTTTCCCAAAGATTACAGAAATGATGTGACTTTGAATAACCTGGTCATGTCTGTGGATCCGATGTGCAGCCCGGAGCTGACTGCCATGTTGGGTTCCGCCATTGCGGTTTCTATTTCCGACATTCCTTTTGACGGACCGACAGCTGCCACTCAGGTAGGCATGATTGACGGAGAGCTGATCTTTAATCCCACTGCAGCCCAGAAGCAGACGTCTGATCTGGCGCTGACTGTTGCTTCCACCAGAGATAAGGTGATTATGATTGAAGCGGGCGCCAATGAAGTGCCGGAAGCAAAGATGATTGAAGCCATTTTTGCGGCCCACAGTATGAATCAGGAAATTATTAAATTTATTGACACTATTGTGGCGGAATGTGGAAAATCCAAGCATACTTATGAAAGCTGTGAAACTCCTGCCGATTTGTGGGAAGATATGACCACTGCGATTTCCGGGGAGGAAATGGAGGCGGCCGTATTCACCGATGTGAAACAGGTACGGGAAGAGAATATTAAGAAACTGACAGAAAAACTGGAGGAGCGTTATACAGAAGAGCATCCGGACTGGCTGCCTTTGATCGGTGAGGCCCTTTATAAATACCAGAAAAAAACAGTGCGTAAGATGATTTTAAAAGACCATAAACGCCCCGACGGAAGAGAGATCACTCAGATTCGCCCTCTGGCGGCTGAAGTTGACCTTCTTCCCAGAGTGCATGGTTCCGGCATGTTTACCCGCGGACAGACCCAGATTTTAAATGCCTGTACGCTGGCGCCTCTTTCCGAACGTCAGAAACTGGACGGCCTTGATGAAAATGAGACTTCCAAACGATATATGCATCATTATAACTTCCCCTCTTATTCGGTAGGGGAGACAAGGCCCAGCAGAGGGCCGGGACGCCGTGAAATCGGCCATGGTGCATTGGCGGAGCGCGCGCTTCTGCCGGTTTTGCCCAGCGAAGAAGAGTTCCCTTATGCTATCAGGACGGTGTCGGAGACTTTGGAATCCAATGGTTCCACCTCCCAGGCCAGTGTGTGCGCTTCTTCTCTGTCACTGATGGCAGCAGGTGTGCCCATTAAGAGTGCTGTTGCCGGTATCTCCTGCGGTCTCGTGACCGGGGATACGGATGATGATTATATTGTATTGACCGATATCCAGGGGTTAGAGGATTTCTTCGGTGACATGGACTTTAAGGTGGCAGGAACCCATAAAGGAATCACCGCCATTCAAATGGACATTAAGATTCACGGACTGACCAGGGCTATCATTGAGGAAGCCATTGCCAGGACACGGGAAGCCAGACTGTATATTCTCGACGAAATTATGAAACCGGTGATTGCCGAGCCGCGTCCCGAGGTTGGCAAGTACGCGCCCAAGATCACCCAGATTCAGATTGATCCCACCAAGATCGGTGATGTGGTCGGTAAGCAGGGCAAGGTGATCAACCGGATCATTGAGGAAACGGGTGTAAAGATCGACATCGAGGACGATGGTTCTGTGTCGGTATGCGGTACTGATAAAGGGATGATCGAGAGGGCGATCACCATTATTAACCGGATTGTCAATGATGTGGAGCCTGGTGAGATCATTACCGGAAAGGTAGTCCGAATTATGAATTTCGGAGCTTTTGTGGAATTGGCTCCCAATAAGGACGGACTGGTTCACATTTCCAAATTATCCCAGAAGAGGGTTGGGAAAGTGGAAGATGTGGTAAACATTGGAGATGAAGTAACGGTTAAAGTTATGGAGATCGACAGGATGGGACGGATTAATCTGTCAATGAAAGATGTGCCTCAGGAATCTTCAGAGGAACAGAAAGAAAATTAATCAGAGGGGGAGTTTTTTCCCGGTGGGTGAAGAAGAATCTGCCGGGAGGAGGCTCCTTTTATAATTGAAAGGTTTAGAAAACTGATTTTCCGTATAATATCCGGTAAAAAGGACAATCCTCAGGCAATGCTCGGCTGCCCTGTAAAAGTAGATTTGGTTGGAAAGAACATCTTCGGGGGCAACTTCAGTTTCGTTGATATCCTCTACCATTTCCTGAAGGGCTTTGGCAGGAGGGCTTTTTTTGGCCGGAATGAGGAGAACTTCATGGATGGAGCTGGGAAGTATATAGAAGTCATCCTGGATTTCATCGGCGAAAGAAGCCAGAACATCTTCATATAAAAGACAGGCAGCGCCGAATGTACGGGCATGGCTGCTTAATACGAAAAGGGTATGGGCTGTAGGGGAAGGAAACGGCGTTTCCGGTTTTGTTTCAGGAAAGAGGAGGCGCTCCATGGGAAGAATTTCGTATCCCGACAGAGTACGGGTATTTATCCTGGCCAGGGTAAAGAGCTCTTCTTTCGTGGTGTGCCAAAGCTCCAGATGCTTATTGTGGATTAATGCTGTGGTACTTCCGATGGTTTCATTTTCTAAGGTGAGAAAAAAGACAACAGCCAGATCAAGAAACGGCAGATAGGGAATATCGGAGAGGAGTTCCAGATTGGAGGCCTGGTTGATAAGACGGAAAAAAATCTTTTTTTGTATGTTTTCAAAATTTTGGAATATGGAGATGTCGAATGGTACAGGAATCCGGTGTGTTTCATAAATGCTTTTGATGTCATCCAGAATATCCCCTAAAAGTTCTCCGTTTAAATATTCGGTATAGTAGGAATTGAGATAAATGGAAGGGGCGATATTTTCCCCTGGCTGCAAAATCAGCAGGCCGTCGAGATGCTGGCCATTGTTTTTAAGAACTGGTTGGATGGATATGGAAGCGGCAGGATACTGGTTTTTCATAATGTGGCAGATTTGAGACAGAAATTCAGAATAACTCATAGACATACCTCCAGAACAGTGTGATAGATAAGTTGAAAGACTCATGCATGGGAAAAATTGCCGAACGGCTGACAGAATAAAGAAGGACTGCACCTGAGTGGAATCGAACCACCGCACGTGGCTCCGGAGGCCACTGCTCTATCCACTGAGCTACAGGTGCATGTAAAGTCCAACAAAAGATATTTTAACTCATTTGTAAAAGAAGAGCAAGGGAAAAATGAAAAAATTTTAAAAAATTATGAGGATATTGCTTTTTCATTGCTTTTTTTCACTGTTTTTGCTATTATGTACTTATGCTTAAGACGGCATAGTGCCGTCTGTCAGAAAAGGAGGCTTTTTAAATGGACGAACTGAAATCTAGGCAGGAAAAGCCGGATGTTGATATGAAGAAAGAGGAAGGGGGTTCGCCTAAAAGGAAGAAACCGAATCATTCCTTTGATGAGTTTTTGCAATTATATGGAAAGTATATTATTCTGGCGCTGGCTGCCATTCTTGTGGTAGTTACTGTTATCATTGTTGTGGGAAAATTGAAAAAAGATGGAGGAGAAACAAAAACGGAAAGTTCGCAGGCTGTAACGCAGAGCCCGGAAACACCGGCGCCGGAGCTTCCCGGGGGGAGCCTGGAAAAGGACACTAACCAGGCGGTTAACGATTTGGTAAACGCTTATTTTACAGCAGTCCAAAACTGTGATGTGGAGGCTTTATCTGCCCTCGTGGATTCCGCGGATTCCATTTCTGCAGAGCAGCTCCAGGCAGAGAGAGAATTTGTAGAGAGTTATCAGAATATATCCTGCTATACGCTGAATGGCCCGGTAGAGGGCAGTTATGTTGTCTATGTGGCATACGATATGAAGTTTCTTAATGTGGAAACTCCTGCCCCTTGTTTAATTCGTCTTTATATTTGTACTAATAATGAGGGCGGGTTATATATCTTTAACCAGGAAAATGGTATGGACAGCCAGGTTGTTGCCTATATGGAAGAAATTAACGCGCGGGAAGATATTAAAGCTTTGTTGAATGACGTAGATAACAGGCTGAATGTGGCGATGGCATCGGATGAAGCTTTAAATGCGCTGGTGAGCAAGCTGAACGGCACGACGCCGGAGGGCAGCGCACCGGAGACACCGGCTGAGACTGCTGCGCCCGAAGAAACAAGCGCGGCGGAAACACCGGCAGAAACGCCGGCTGCGGCAGACAACAGCACGTTTACAGATGTGGATGAAACAGTATATGCAAAAGAAGGCGTAAATATCAGGAAAGCGCCTGAATCCGACGCGGAAGTAGCCGGGACGATTCAGGCTGGTGAGTCCATCCACCGGACAGGCTACAATGACAACTGGAGCCGTGTGGAATATGGTGGAGAGACTTGCTACATAGCGGCCGGATTCCTGACTATGACGGAGCCGGAGGATGATGGTTTCACTGAAGTGGACGAACGGGTTTACGCAAAGGAAAGTGTAAGAATCCGTAAGTCACCTGAGGAAAGTGCAGAAGTGGTTGGAACCCTCCTGGAGGGAGAGTCCCTGAAGAGAACAGGTTATAATGATGAGTGGAGCCGGGTGGTCTATGAAGGAGAAACCTGTTATATTGGAGCCGGATTCCTGACAACAGCTGATCCTTCGGAAGAGGATGATTAACTGACCAGAGGTGAATTCTGAGAAAAATTAAAAAGGGGCTGTTGCAAAATATCATGCGCATTTTAATTTTGCAACAGCTCCTTTGCCGTCGCTTGACAAGTGCGCCGGAAGGAGAAGATAATGAATGTAAAGGACTTTGATTATGAACTGCCAAAAGAGCTGATTGCCCAGGATCCGCTGTTGGATCGAAGCGCTTCCAGGCTGTTGATGCTCGACAGAGAGACAGGAAATATCCGCCACGGTTCTTTTAAAGATATCGTAGGTGAACTAAAATGTGGTGATTGCCTGGTTATCAATAATACCAGGGTGATTCCGGCCAGGCTTTTTGGGGTGAAAGAGGAAACAGGCGCCGTCATAGAGGTGCTGCTTTTAAAGCGGAAGAAGGATGATATTTGGGAAACCCTGGTAAAGCCCGGAAAAAAGGCGAGGCCCGGTACGGAGATTTCTTTCGGGGACGGGCTTTTGAAAGGGATTGTTACAGATGTGGTGGAAGATGGAAACCGGCTGATTCAGTTTTCTTATGAAGGGATTTTTGAAGAAATTCTGGATGAGTTGGGACAGATGCCCCTGCCTCCTTATATTACCCATCCTTTAAAGGATAAAAACAGGTATCAGACCGTATATGCCAAACATGATGGTTCGGCGGCGGCTCCTACTGCGGGCCTTCATTTTACAGAAGAACTTTTGGAGGAGATACGTGCAAAGGGCGTGGAGATCGTAAATGTCACCCTCCATGTGGGCCTTGGAACTTTCCGGCCGGTCAAAGAGGAAGTGGTGGAGGAACACCGCATGCACTCGGAATTTTTTCGTATCGAGGAGGAGGAGGCCAAAAAGATCAACCGGGCCAAGGCGGAAAGCCGCCGGGTGATTGCCGTCGGCACCACAAGCTGCCGGACTTTGGAAGCTGCTTCAGATGAACGGGGATTTGTGACGGCGGGAAGCGGCTGGACGGAGATTTTTATTTATCCAGGCTACCGCTTTAAGTGTATTGATGGTTTAGTCACTAATTTCCATTTGCCCCAGTCAACACTTCTTATGCTGGTGTCGGCGCTGGCCGGACGGGAACAGGTTTTGGAAGCTTATAAAGAAGCAGTAAAAGAAAGATATCGGTTTTTTAGCTTTGGGGATGCGATGCTTGTGATTTAACACCGTTTTCGTACATTTGTAAACAGGTACAAATTCAGAAAAAGGGCTTGGGAATGGGATTCCTGGGCCTTTTGTGAATAAAATGTTAATTGAAAAAATGCTGCTTGACGTGAGGCACATTCGTACGCTAAAGTATAGTTATCGAAAGGGGGAACCCAAAATGCCGAACATCATTTACACCAAAAAGGCAAGGAAAAGCATCAAGTCCCTGGATATAAGAGTAAAAGACAGGGTAAAAGATGGAATTGAAAAAATTCCGTTTGGAGATATTAAAAAGTTGCAGGGCTACTCAAATTTATATCGGCTCCGAATTGGTGATTACCGGGTTATCTACCAGATGGAGCATGATACAATTATCATTGATGCTGTACTGCCTAGAGGCGAAGCGTATAAAGGATTGTAGGAGGTGGTTTTTGTGAGCAGAGATACGTTGCGTGGTCTGGTTGAAATTGTAGACGAAAAAGAGATTGATACAGTCTGCCGGATTC
>JAAWCJ010000019.1 GCA_022793195.1 Lachnospiraceae bacterium
GGATCGGAGGAAGCTGCTTTCCATGGCAGGATTCTAACCGATACCAGGAAAAGCGGAACAATCCATAGCCAGTGGAATGTGCCTTTCGGAACAGGAAAAATCTGTATGAAAAAATTTGCCAACGTTTACTTGACAGTAACAAACTCCGTATGGTATATTGCAAACTGATTCTGCATATGCTATAATGCCGATAGGCAAAGAGCTTGGAGTGCTCGCGAAATGCAGAAAGAACGAACCCCCGGATGTACCACTAATACATTCGAGGGTTCTTCTTCTTTTTCGGAGAAGTCAACCGTTTGGGCTAGGTTACCGATTATTCATTACCGTCTAACCACTTACACAGGTAGTAGGCGACTACGCTGGCCAACACGGATAGAATAAAGACTTGGAGTATACTCATGAAATGCACCCCCTTCCTGTACCAGTATAGGGGCGGTAACAGAAAAATCATAACACCTTTTCAATAAACCTGCAATAACAAAACAGTTGCATTACTCATCGTATCCATCCTTAATTGTAAACATAAAAAATAGCCGTCCTGCCCTGACAAAGCTGATTTTTACCGAAGTATATGAACGGTTTTATGATTACAAATATGTCCGCAGCCAGAGCCGGACATATTCAAACAAACTTATTCCCCGACCGGTAAATATTAATACAATCTTAAAAACATAAACCGTGTCTTAACTTTTCATTAAATTCACATTCTTTACCCTTTTTTATGTTACAATAACACTACCGTCGATTGACAAGAGCATACACGGCCGGATAAGGATGAATTTTGCCATAGACTGCGTTACTTTCGCTCCGTGTACGTCTCTGTACACGTCGTTTAAGTGCCTTGTCCATGGCAAAATTCGCCTCTTTCCGGCTCTCTGACTCCAGCTGCAATGATTTGGCTGTTTTACAAGGCGGACGACAGAGGCGTACTGGATGTACGCCGATAGAGGACAACGCTGAAAAACGGCCAAATCGTGCAGACTGGAGCGTGTGTGTCCTTGTCAATCGACGGTAATTTGTTTTACTTACCGGACATGGAACCGTGTTCCTGACCGGTAAAAATCAGTCAAAAAGTAACTGCGAAGAAGGAGGCGACAGCATATGATTGAGTTTCAGGACGTGTCAAAAGTTTTCCAGGGTAAAACCGTGATCGACCATTTAAGTTTTTCCATTGATGACGGTGAATTCATTGTCCTCCTTGGAGAAAGCGGCTGCGGAAAGACCACCACGTTGAAAATGATAAATAAACTGGTTCTCCCTTCGTCCGGCCATATCCACATCAACGGAGAGGATATCTCTAAATTGGATACCATCCCCTTAAGGCGCCGCATGGGCTATGTCATACAGCAGACCGGGCTTTTCCCCCATCTGACCATAAGGGACAATATAGAAATCATTGCCCGGATGAATGTGGGAGGAAAAGAAACAGATGAAATTGAGTCCCACGCCAGGGAATTGATGGAAATGGTAAACCTTCCACCGGATGAATATCTGGACGCCTACCCTTCCGAAATGTCCGGCGGACAGCAGCAGCGGGCGGGGGTGGTCCGGGCCTTCATGACGGATCCGGAGATCATCCTGATGGACGAACCATTTTCTGCCCTCGACCCCCTCACCAGGGCGCAGCTTCAAAATTCTCTTTTGGAAATGCAGGCTGCCCTGAAACGTACCATCGTATTTGTCACCCACGATATGGATGAAGCCGTCAAACTGGCCGACCGTATCTGTATGATGGAAAACGGTTCCATCACTCAATTCGACACACCGGAAACCATTATGAAGCATCCCGCCAATGATTTTGTCAGGGATTTCGTCGGTCCCGGAAGAATCTGGACTTCTCCCGAACTCATTAAAACAAAAGATATTATGATACACGAACCTGTATGCTGCCGTCCCTGGATGCCTGTATTTAAGTGCATCGAAATCATGGGCCAGAGAAAAGTTGACACTTTAATGGTCACAGACCAGTCAAAGCGGCTTCTGGGGGTATTATATGCGGAATCTCTCATCGGGATACGGGATGTCCGCCGCGCGGCCGGAGAGTTGATGGACACCGGTTTCACCGCCGTAAATCCGGAGAGTTCCATTGTGGATCTTCTGACTCTTTTTAATGAAAAGAAGCTTTCCACCCTCCCCGTGGTAAACGGAAACGGCATGATCGAGGGCCTCATCACCAGAAGTACCCTTGTAAATACTTTAAGCCGCCAGTTTATTTCCGATGAAGAGGAGGAGCCTGCATGACAGAATTTTTAGATTATATCGTAACTGCCAGAAGTGAAATCCTGGCATTATTCCTGGAGCATATCCGCCTCACCGGCCTTGCCCTGGCTGCCGCCATCCTCATCGGAGTCCCTTTGGGAATCCTGATTTCTTATTTAAAGCCTGCCAGCAAACCTGTGCTGGCCTTTGCCAACCTGGTTCAGGCCATTCCCAGCATGGCTCTTTTGGGCCTTACCATTCCGGTTCTTGGCATTGGCATGAAACCGGCAGTCTTTCTGGTGGTGATCTATTCCCTGCTTCCGATTATTAAAAATACGTATGCCGGACTCATGAATATCAATGCCCAGACCCTGGAAGCCGCGGAAGGCATCGGGCTCACCAAATGGCAGATTCTGTTTAAAATCCGTATCCCCCTGGCCATGCCCGTCATTATGACAGGCGTTCGGATTTCGGCCGTGTCCGCCGTAGGCCTTATGACCCTCGCCGCCTTTGTGGGCGGCGGCGGGCTGGGATTTCTTGTTTTTTCCGGCATCCGCACCGTCAACAATGCGAAAATCCTGGCAGGAGCCATTCCCGCCTGTATTCTTGCCCTTTTGGTGGACCGGATTTTTTCCGCTGTGGAAACCCTCGTCACCCCCATCAGCCTCATGGCCGGAACCAATAAAGAAAAGAAGATCCATCAGAAAAAGAAGGAGCGGATTCTCGCTGCCTGCAGCGCGGTCCTTTTGCTGGCCCTCTACGGGATCTCCGCTTTCCATCCCAAAGAGGAGACTGCCATCCGCATCGGCACCATGGATTTTTCCGAAAATGAGACATTGGCTTACATGCTTTCAGAAGCCATCGAAACCACCCTGGGCGTCCCGGTGGAAACCATCCCGGATCTGGGGGGTTCCTCCATTTGTTTCACTTCCATCCAAAGCGGTGACATCGACGGATACGTGGAATACACAGGCACCATCTATGTCAGTATCCTGAATAATGAGGCCATCTCCGACACGGAGGCCGTCTATCAAATATCAAAAGAAGGCATGAAGGAAAAATTCGGCCTGGAGCTTCTCTCCTCCTTAAATGTCAACAATACTTTTACCTTATCCACCACCAAAGAGATTGCCGGCCGTTACGGCCTTTCCACCATCAGTGATTTAAAAAAACATAACGGCAGGCTCCGCGTAGTCTCCACCCTCACTTTTCTAAACCGCTCCGATTGCCTGGTCCGCGTCAAAGATCTCTACGGGCTTACCTTTGCAGATGAAATCGGCGTGGACGGCTCCCCCCGCTACACCGCCCTCTTAAATGGGGAAGGAGAATTGATCGACGCCTATTCCACCGACGGTCTTTTGAAAAAATTCGACCTGACTGTCCTGGAAGACGACCTGGGGGCGTTTCCTCCCTACTATGCGGTCCCCGTATTCCGTCCTGAAATCCTGGAAAAATACCCGGAGATCGCGCAGATCACCGACCGTCTCGCCAGACAGCTTTCCACGGAATTGATGGCTGAACTTAACTACCTGGTGGATGAAGAAGATATTCCCGCCAGCCAGGTGGCCCACGACTTTTTAAAAGAACATCTGCCGGAATTTGCCCGGGGAGATTCTATTTAATTTTTTACCATACTACCGTGGATTGACCGAAATGTATGTCCTTGTCAGTCGACGGTAAGGAGCCGATATGACAGAACATTACCAGATTTTAATTGTTGACGACGATGTTAACATTGTTAATATTATCGAAACCGCATTAAAACAGGCAGGTTATCACGTATTCACCGCCTACGACGGCGACGCCGCCTGCCAGATCATAAATGCGAGACACCCTCATTTAGTCATCATGGATGTAATGATGCCCCAGTGCAACGGCATGATTGCCACCATGCGCATCCGCCAGAGCAGCAACGTACCCATTCTGATGCTGTCTGCCAAAGCAGAAGGCTCCGACCGGGTACTTGGCCTGGAAGCCGGCGCCGACGATTACCTGGTGAAGCCTTTTTACCAGCAGGAGCTGTTGGCCAGGGTAAAAGCGCTGCTTCGCCGTTACGATACCCTTGGTTCCATCCGGGAAACTCTGTCCGACGACTGTATTCAAATAAAAGATATTATTTTGGATACTGCAAAAAAACGCTTAATTGTACGGGGGGATGCCGTACGGCTGACTGCTACGGAATATAAAATCCTGCATATGCTTATGTCCTCTCCGGGTCGGGTCTATCCTGCTGAGGAAATCTATGAACGTATCTGGGAAAATGAAGCTTACGCAGTGGAAAACACGGTAATGATCCACATCAGCCGTATCCGTGAAAAGCTTGAGTTAAATCCCAGGAAACCGGAATATCTGAAAGTCGTTTGGGGGATTGGATATGTCTTTGAATCGCCGTAATCTATTTGCCTGGATATTGATCGCCCTCTCCGGGGCGGCCTGGGTTTACAGCCAGTCCACCCTTTCTTCCCCAATTCCCGGTTATGTGGAATCCACACAGACCACCGTAGGCAGTTTTTACGAAACGGACGCCTCTGTGGCAGCCTCTTATGTCCGGGAAGCGGATTCCCCCGGGGAAATGGATTCCCCTGGAGAGGAGGATTTTTACGGAGAAGCCGAACTCTTCCCGGAAAGTAGCAGCTTCTCTGAATCCATGGCAGAGGCCTCTCCTTTTATGACCGAACCTGGAAATCAGCTGATGGGTATTTTTTCCCGCATTGCCAGCCTCATTATGGCCATTATTGCAATCTTCGTCCTGTATGCCAAGTCCCCCCTTTTAGGGCCGGACGGCGCGGCGCTGGCTCCAGGCTTTTTTTATCTCCTGAACCAGAATGTATTATTTTCTTCTGCTGCAAAAACATGGATCTCGATCGTCGCTGTGATGCTCCTCCTTTTATGCCTCCGTGAACTGTGGGGGTGGATCCGGGGCCATTTTTCTTTAGACTGGTGCTTATGCCGCCGCATTGCATATGCAGCCCCGGCTCCCCAGTGGCACTTATTGATCATGTCCTGCTGGACCGCTGTTTTCGGCGCCCTCTTTTTCCTCCTGCTCCCCATCTCCCTGTCTTCGGGTCGATTCTTGTTTGCAGTGGGAACTGCCATTGCCTCGGCTTTCGGTGTCTGCTGCCTCTGGAGCTATGGCCTGGATCTCTGCCATTTAAAAAAGCAGCTGGATAACTTCCAAAGAGGCCTGCCTGTTGACATAAAAAAAGGGGCCTTTGCCCAAATGGAAACACAGCTGACAAAAATACAGTCCACCCACAAGGAAGCCATCCATACTGCCGTCACCAGCGAACGTTTCAAAGTGGAGTTGATTTCCAATGTCTCCCATGACCTGCGTACCCCCCTCACTGCAATCCTCGGATATGGGGAGCTTCTGCAAAAGGAAACTTTATCCCCTGTCGGACAAAAGCAATTATCTTCTTTAAATCAAAAAGCCGGGTACATGCGTGATTTGGTGGATTCTCTCTTTGAACTCACCAAAGTATCCAGCGGGGCCATAGAATGTAAAAAGGAGGGGCTGGATCTAATCCGTCTGCTGGAGCAGACTATGGGACTGTTCCATGACCAGCTCACTGTCTCCGGACTGTCCGTCCGCCGCCATTATGGCTGTGATACCGCCCCGGTGGTGACAGACGGCACGCGGGTTCATCAGGTCTTTTCCAATTTATTGGAAAACGCCATCAAGTATGCCCTCTCCGGTACCCGAATCCATCTGGAAGTAAAAGAGGAGGACGGCCACTATCTGGTCCGTATGGTCAACACCGCCTCCTACGAAATGGATTTCACACCGGAAGAAATCATGCAGCGGTTTACACGCGGTGACAAGGCCCGCTCCACCAAAGGAAGCGGTTTGGGACTGGCAATCGCCAGGACCTACACGGAATCCGTCGGAGGCCAGTTTTATGTCTCCATAGACGGAGACCAGTTTAACGCCATTGTGGCTTTACCAAAAAACTGAAAGAAATTTGCAAGATTTATAACAGATATTTTGAAAGACATCTCCTGTACCATACAGAGGTACAGGAGGTATTATTATGTCTGGACAAAAACAATCTTTCCATTTATCTGCATCTTCTCCAAAACTTTGCCCCTTTCACGTATCTGCCCTGTTCCGCCACCTTTTCCTTGCATGGCTTGCCGCCGTCACCGTCGAATATTTGCTTTTACCGGGCAATCTTCGTATTTTGGATGATCTGAATGGTTTTTCCCATATGTCCTTTATGAGAGTCCTGGTCGTCGCCTTTGCAGGCGCTGTTATTCTTCAGGCCATCTCCCATTCTCCAAAGCTGGCCGCCGCAGAGCGCTTCAGTATGCCCATACTATTTGCAATCCTGGCTTTCACCGCGCTGTGCGCTTCTTTTTCATGGGCTTTTTTAATCGTATGTTTTTTGATTACCCTTGCGCTTATCCTCTACAGTATCCGTGGATGGGACAAAGAGCCGGAAATGGAAGCCTCTACAACCTCTCTTTCCGAAAAACAAAGGCGCATCTGCCTTTTGATCACTGCCGGAGTTTTTCTTTTATTTTTTATATTTGTCAGTGTATGGACATTGGGAAGGATTTACAGCTTCTGCACACCTACTTACGATTTCGGCATCTTTTCCCAGATGTTTTATTCCATGAAAAAAACCGGGCTTCCCATGACTACCTTAGAGCGTGACGGGCTGTTATCCCATTTTCATGTCCATGTTTCACCGATTTATTATCTTCTTCTGCCTTTTTACCTGCTGGCTCCTTCTCCTGCCACTTTGCAGATTCTTCAGGCCTTCGTTCTTGCCTCCTCCTTCCTTCCCCTCCGAAAGCTGACGGAGCATCATGGCCTGTCCGGTCTGCCCCAGATATTCCTCTGCATAGCTCTTTTCTTCTATCCCGCCTTTTCTGGTGGCGCCGGCTATGATATTCATGAAAACTGCTTCCTCTTTCCACTGCTTCTGTGGCTCTTTTATGGCATTGACAAAAAAAGCATCGCCATAACCGCCCTGTCCACACTCCTGACATTGATGGTTAAAGAAGACGCTGCCATTTATCCCGCAATAATCGCTCTTTGGCTGGCAGCCAAAACGCTGCTGCACTTCCAGAAAAGCCAGATGAAAAGCCTGATCATGGGGATTTCCATATTTACAATATCATTCATATGGTTTTTTCTTGCCACCGGTTATCTTGTCAAAACCGGCGACGGAATTATGTCCTTCCGCTACGATAACTTTTTTTATGGCGGCGTTTCCTCCCTCCTTTCCATTGTCAAAGTGGTGGTTTTAAGTCCCATGAAAATCATCTATGAATGTGTGGACAGCGAAAAACTCCCTTTTATCGCCATGACCATGGTTCCCTTTCTGGGGCTTCCCCTTCTGACAATGCGCTATGAACGTTATATACTTTTGATTCCTTATATCCTGGTCAACCTGATGCCTGACTACCAGTACCAGCACGACATCTTTTTCCAATACCATTTTGGCTCCACTGCCTGCCTTTTGTATCTGACAGTCCTCAATCTGTCCGATTTAAGGGCAGCGCGTCCAAAAAACAGGCCTAAAAGTGCCTTCCCACCGGCTGTTTCCACAGTCATAGCAGCAGCAATGGCTGTTACCGGCGCATTTTATTTTGGAGCCGTCATTATACCGGAAGCGTTCTACTACCCATTTCAGTGTATCCGCAACTCTGAGGAATATCAAAAAATCAGGGACTCTCTTTCCCTGATTCCTGACCGAGCCTCTGTTGCCGCCACGACTTTTTACACTACATATTTGTCCCAAAGGGACACCCTTTATGATATACAGTATTCCTCCCCGCAGCATGTCTTTAGCGTTGATTTTATGGTCCTCGACCCCGCCGCAGAAAATAGTTTTAAAAAATATGCCGACGATGGGAAAGAAAATGGTTATGAAAATTTTTCCGAGCTTCTCAGGCAAAATGGTTATGTACAAGAAAAAGACAGCCCGGCCCTGGCCGTCTTTAGCAAAAACCAGGCAGGAGAAAATCAGGGCAGCAGACGGGAGGCCGGACAAGCAGCCTCATCGGAACTCCTCATGTTTTCCGGCTGTTCTTTTCCTTCGTCCTCCGGTAAATAGAAGTGAGCTCCTGCAACCTGTCAAGCATTTCCTCATCCACCACATCCAGGCCAAAACCTTCCATCATTTGACGAAACACCATGAACTTACGATAGCACTCTTCCTCCGTATTATCAAATATCATGGGATTCATCCAGACATTTGCCACAAGTATGACCAGCTCTGCCAGTTCTGCCGGGTAATCGGTCCTGATGGAACCGTCTGCAATCCCCTGTTCAATAATCGGCTGTATGTAGGCCGGCGCCACTGCATCCATCGTATCGTGCAGGAGACTGAAAAGCAGCTTGGGGTTATTCTTAAAATTGGGGGCCACCGTAAAAATTTCATCCTGGATGGGCCTGCTGATGGATGCCTTAAAAATAGTCTTCAGCTTTTCTTTCCCACTCAAATCCGAACGGTCCCGGATATGGGCAAGCATTTGATTAGATTCTGAAGTCATCTTTTCAGTGACTGCCTCCAGTATGTCTTCTTTGGACTTGAAGTGATGGTAAATGGCCCCCTTGCTGAGTCCCCCCAAATGGTCAATGATCTCCTGGACAGAAGTATATTCATATCCTTTTTCTATAAACAGACGATATGCCACATCCAAGATCAGCTGGACGGTTTCCTCTGGATTTTTATTTCTGGCCATAGTTTTTGCCTCCGAACTTTTCTCTGTTTTTCAGCCCAGATTCCTCACCTTAAATTCTTTCTCCGCCTCTCTCCTCTGGTCTTTCCTGGCAATATCCTGCCGCTTGTCGTAAAGTTTCTTGCCACGGGCAAGTCCCACTTCCACTTTCACCAGGCTCCCTTTAAAATACACCTTAAGAGGCACCAGCGTAAAACCCTTCTGCTGGATTTTTCCATAAAGGCGGTTAATCTCATAACCGTGCATCAGAAGTTTCCGCACCCGCAGCGGATCCTTGTTGAAAATATTGCCCTTTTCATAGGGGCTGATATGCATTCCATACACAAAGACCTCTCCCCGGTCAATTTTAATAAAAGCTTCTTTAATACTGCATTTCCCCATACGGACGGACTTTACCTCTGTTCCTGAAAGGGAAATCCCCGCTTCATAAGTGTCGTCAATAAAATAATCATGGTAGGCCTTTTTATTGTTGGCCACCAGCTTATAACTGTCCTTCCCCATCCTTTTCCTCCTCTTCGCCCTCCGGTACAAAATCAATGGTACAGCCCACCGTATCCACATGGGCCACCCGTACTCTCAGCCGCTGTCCCAGACAGTAAACCTTCCCCGTGGATGTCCCCACCAGGCGGTGGTTTTCCTGGTCGTGTTCATAGTAGTCCCCGTCCAGGGCAGACAAAGAAACCATTCCCTCCACCGTATTTGGAAGCTCCACATACATGCCCCAACCGGTCACACCGGATACCACGCCTTCAAACACTTCCCCGATATGGCCCGCCATATACTGGCATTTTTTCATCTTCTCCACTTCCCGCTCCGCCTCATCTGCCTTCCGTTCCTTTAAAGAGCACTGGCGGCACACCCCGGGAAGTAACTCTTCGTAATGCTCTTTTCGTCCCCCGGACATGCCCCCTGCCAGGGATTCCGTCATAATCCGGTGAATCTGCAGGTCAGGATACCGCCTGATGGGCGACGTAAAATGGCAGTAATACCGGGCAGCCAGGCCGAAATGGCCCACACATTCTGTCTGGTACTCCGCCCGTTTCATGGAGCGCAAAGTCAGGCGGCTGATCAGCGCTTCTTCCGGCGAGTCCTGTATCCCGGCCAAAAGCTTTTGAAGTTCCTTGGGATGGATCTCCTCCTGCCCCATTTTCAGATGGTAACCAAAATTGCTGATGAGGAGGGCCAATTCCCGGATTTTGTCCCCATCCGGCTTCTCATGAGTCCTGTATACGAAGGGGCTTCCCTGCCAGAAAAAATCCTCCGCCACGGTCTCATTGGCCAAAAGCATAAAATCCTCGATCAGCATGGTGGCTGCATTCCTCTCATAAGGCTTCACGTCCACTGCCCGTCCCCGTGCATCCAGGATGATTTTACTCTCCGGGAAATCAAAATCAATGGAACCCCGCGCCTGCCTCCGCTCCCGCAAAACCACAGATAAGTCTTTCATTTTCTGAAACACAGGGACAAACTCTTCATACTCCGCCAAAAGCGCCTCATCCCCGCAGAGGATTCCGTTCACTGCCGTATAAGTCATCCTCCGGTCCACACAGATGACCGACTTTACGAATTCATGACTAACTAGCCGCCCTTTTCCGTCCAATTCCATGAGACAGCTGAAAGCCAGCCTTGGAACCCCTGCATTGAGAGAACATATCCCATTGCTGAGTTCCTTCGGAAGCATGGGAATGACACGGTCCGTGAGATAGACGCTGGTTCCCCTGGAAAGAGCCTCCCTGTCAAGGGCCGTTCCCTCCTTCACATAATGGGATACATCCGCGATGTGGACTCCCAACCGATAAATCCCGTCCTCCACGGAAAGGGTGATGGCGTCGTCCAGGTCTTTGGCATCCTCTCCGTCTATGGTGACAGTGGGAAGTTCCCTTAAATCTCTCCTGCCTTCCCATTCTTCCGGGGAAACCTCCGTGGGAACCTTTTTTACCTCCCCCATCACCTCCGGCGGAAATTCGCTCTCAAATCCATATGCTTTCGCCACCGACAGCACATCCACGCCAGGCGCATCCGCCCGCCCAAGGATTTCTGTCACTCTTCCTTCCGGGTTTTTCCTTCCATTTCCGTAATCAGTGATTTCTACCATCACCCGTTCTCCCGTCTGCGCCTCCATGGAGGCTTCCTCCGGGATGAAGATATCACTTCCAAGTTTATTATTCAGGGGAACAGCAAAGCCAAAATGACGGCACCGCTCATAAGTGGCCACCACTTCTTTATTGGCGCGTTCCAGTATCCGGACGATCTTTCCCTCCGGGTTCTGGTTCCTCCCCCACCGCTTCCCGTAGAGGATAGCTGCCTGAACCGTATCGCCGTCCATGGCGCTCATACGGTCCCTCTCCCCAATATAGATATCCGGCCCTGTTTCCTTCCCCAAAACAGGATCCGGTGTCACAAAACCAAACCCTTTCTTGTTGCCGGAAAAAGTCCCCTTCACAAGAAAATTTTCCACCGGGGCATATTTTCCCCGTTTGGAAAGCCCCAGTTTCCCTTCCGAAAGAAGTGCGTCCAAAGCCGCCTGCAGGGCAGGCCGTTCCTCCCTGGGCACCCCCAGGAGAATCGCCAGCTCTTTCACTTTCATGGGTTTGTAGTCCTTATGCTCCATCAAAGCCAAAAGCCGTTTCTTGCCTTCCTCCAGGGAACCATCTCCCATCTCCCGGGAAACTTCCCTGGCCCGGATTTCTTTCCTGCCTTTCTTTCTGTTTTCTCCTTCTGTCACTTGTCTTTCGCTGATTTGCATTTCTATGGTCTGTTTTTTTCTGTTTCCTCTTCCTTTGTTCCCTTTCCTTCCACTCTCTTTCTTTTTCTTATTCTCCATAAATTCCTCAATTCTTTTTCCTTGATCTTTTTTATTTTTCTCACCCTTCAAAAAACATCTTGTCCTTCTGTAATACACGGCTCTTCTCTATTCTGGAGATTTCCCCCATTGGAATCAAAATATTCTGATATTCCGCCTATCGCAGCGTAAGTCTTTCGCAGAAGTTTTATCCGTATGGAACACAAAGTTTCCCACATGATAAAAAGGATTCATTCACTGCCATAGCCTGTCCTTTGTGCCCTGGCAAGTAATGAATCCTGTCTTCTCTGCTATAAACCCCATCCACCGGATGCTCTCCGGCGTATCTTCCCAAATATTCCTTAAGATTAAAGCATATTCAGGACAAGAGCCAATATCATAAACAAAATCACGCCATACTTGGTAATCTTCTCCAGCTTACCTTCCATGGAGCGCCCTTTGTTCTTCCCCCAGAAGGTCTCTGCCGCACCGCTGATGGAGCCGGTCAAACCTGCGGATTTTCCTTCCTGAAGCAGTACAATCACAACCAATGCCAAACATATGATTAAAAAAACTACGGTTAAAACCACTTTTAAAGCAGCCATCTTTACACCTCCTAGGTCAAACATAGATAGTCTACCACAAATAGGCAGGGTTGGCAACTGTTTTTTCTCTAAAAAACCTCTGCGAATGAGACTTATCTCAACATCCAAATAGCATATCAAGCGGTTTATTCAACCTCAAATCCATCCGAAAGAATAAAATCTCTCAGCAGCCGGTCTGTTTTCATATTCACTTTCGGTGGAATCAAAGTTACCCCTTCTTTTGCTTCAAAATAAACCTTTGCTTTTGTCTTATCCACAGTTTTTTTCAATTCCTCAAGCCGTCCGAACTCATCGATTGTTGCTTCGGTCAGATGCAGACTCATCATATTCCGCAGCTTTTCTTCATCCAGTCCAAATAAGAAAGCAAAGCGCCGAACTTGATCGTTCTTCGCCCGATACAGATACTCAGTAATGTAATCACGGAGCGTTTTACTTTCCTCAGCCACAACATCTCCACGTTCTATATCGTGCAGGAAAATGTTGGCGTACTTCTGCTCCTCCTGGGAAAGCGCAGCAAAAGTTTTATGAAGTTCGGCTTTTGCCATCTCAATGCTTTCTGCTGAAGCGCCGCCCTGAATTAACAATTTCAGATACTTCTCAAATCGGCTGTTCATATAATCGGCGTCGATTTTACCCGTGTCAATCTCCGTCAAATAGCCTACAAGGTCAAAAGGGACATCCCCGCTGCCATTGCCGCCTCCGTCATCTCCACTGCTGCCGAAAAGTTCCTTATAACGTTGAGCAAGAACAAGATACCTTGTTTCGTTGATTACAAACTCAATCGTGGTCGTCTCTTCGGTATCAGGGTTTGTGATTTCATAGCAAGATTTATCCCACTTGAAACCTTGTATTTTAGCGGCTTCGAGGTAAGCGTTAAACTCCTTGAAAAGAGAAGCGAACTTTACCCGTTCAGTCTTTTCTGCCGGTAACTTCTCAAAATCAGGGACTCCTGCATTGATAAACAGGTCGGCTATATCTTTGTAAATAGCGCTCATCTTATTGAGATTATAAGACAGCTTCTCTGCAAACAACCCTATCGGTTTATCCCCGGAATAAAGTTTAACTGCCGCATTGATGTTTCTCTCCATTGAGTGGGGTCTGCGATAGTAGCGAATTGTCCCAAACGGTTTGTCCGGGCCAAACAGTCTGTTTGTCCGCGAAAAAGCCTGTATGATGTTTTCATATAACAGAATTTTATCCATATAAAGCGTGTTTACCCACTTGGAATCAAAGCCCGTGAGCATTTGGTCTACAACAATCAGAATATCAAGCTGCTTCTCAGGTTCTCGCTCAATCCTTTTATACTGCTCCTTATGTGCAAGCCGGAGCGACAAATCTTTTTTAAAAGAAGCGTGAGAGCCTATGGAGAAATTCTGGTCAAATAAATTGTTGTAGTCGCTGATGATTTCAACCAACCCGTCTTCCTTAAATGCAACGCCTCCGGTGTTGTCAATGTTCGGGTCAAACAAACAGGTGGTTTTCAGGGATGGCATAGCAGCTTTCAGGAGCCGGTAATACTGGATGGATTCTGGAATACTGCTTGTGGCAAATATAGCGTGAAATTTCCCGTTATGGCTGAGGACTGTCCAATTTTCCGAGATGTCCTCTATTACTTTTCTCTGATGCTCCTCCGTTTGATACTGCGCATTAGGCAGGAAATCTTCAATTCCTTTTGTCCAGGTACCGTCATCCTCCATACACCCCGCCATTTTAACCCTCGAAGCGTCCATATACTTATAGAACACTTCTGCTTTTTGGGGGTCGGCAATGGCTTCTTCCTCGGTATCGGCTCGTGCTTTTTCAAGTGCAACTTCTCGCCGCACATCCTTATCCCGGAAAGTCAGCACCTTGTACGGGTCAAAACCAAGAACATTTTTATCACGAATACCGTCCGCAATGCTGTAACGGTGCAGCTCATTACCGAAAACAGAAGTAGTGGTATTCATCTTCTTCTGATTTTCCTCGTGGATCGGCGTTCCGGTGAAGCCAAAGAACAGAGCGCCTGGAAATGTCTCTTTAATGATCCGCAGCATATCTCCAAAAGTTGAGCGGTGCGCTTCATCTACGATAAAGACAAGGCGCTTATCCCCGATTGTTTCAAGGTCTTTCGCATTTAACCCTCCCTCCTCGTCACGGATATTGCTCATCTTCTGAATGGAAGTCACAATCAAAGTGTCTGCTGGCGCCGTACTTTTCAGCTTGGATATAAGTACATATGTATTCTCGGTAGCCTGTACTGTTTCATTTTCATCGGCAAAGGCACGGTATTCTTTGAGGGACTGTGTGCCCAGTTCGATTCGGTCTGTCAAAAAGACAACCTTATCTGCATCGTTGGAATTTGCGATAAGCTGTGCGGATTTGAAGCTCGTCATCGTTTTGCCTGATCCGGTTGTATGCCATACGAAACCGCCGAGCTGCTTACCGCTGTCCCATTTCGTTTTTGACACGACATCGGAAATCGCACTTGCCGCATAATACTGATAGCTTCTCATTACTTTCAAAATACCATCGGAATTATCTGCGACGGTATAGAAACCGATCAGCTGATGAGCCATCGGGATTGAAAGCAGGGATGAAGCAATCTCCTTCCAGCCATTGACAGGCTCGTTGTTATAGTCAGCCCAATGGAAGTAGTAATCAATATTGAATTTGCCGTCAGGACCAGGATTGGCAAAATAAACGGTTTCGTCAGGATTCATTGCCACGAAGACCTGGATAAGAGAAAACAATCCCGTGAAAATCCCCTCGCCGGCATATTTCTCAATTTGGTTGTATGCCTGGCTGACGGGAATACCGCTGCGCTTTAACTCGATATGGATAACCGGCATACCGTTGATAAGAAGCATAAGATCGCCACGCCTGTCGCTCTGTATTTTCGATTTTGTGGGAAATAAGGGCTGCTGCACAATCTGATAACGGCTTTGTCCGGCGGCAATTTCACGGCGGTCATATATTTTCAAGGACACCTCTTTGCCGAAGTGGGCCATATCGTCAGGGTTGTCACGGGTGACAGATACCGTTTTACCATTGATAAAACCGTTTAGCCGGAGCGGTGACCGTAAAGCCGTTATCTGTTCCATGATTTGCTTCATCTCTCCGTCAGTGAGAGGATAATTATTCAGCCGATCTATACCACGGTTATTATCAAGCAGTATCCTTGCCCAGTTCTTTATCAGATCCCTCTCTGTCGGATGTTTCAGAACATCCTTTTCCCAGCCTTTTTCACTCAAAACTTTTATCAGGGCTTCTTCAAAATCGGCTTCTTTTTGAAAAGTCATAGGTTTCTCCTCTCTTTGCCTACATCAGAGCAAGTAATTTTATGTTTTTTGGTTTTTTCTTCATACACCTACATAAGCCGTCCGAGTTCTTTAATACGGACAACATCATCCGTTTACAGGATTTAAACAGCTATATTGCTGTCTCCAAAGTAAACAGCCTTGCGATGCATCATACCCTTCCATCGGTATGCCGTATTTTTCTATGAACTGCTTTGACAGCATACGATATCGCTTGGAATCTACGGCGTCACGGTGTTTCATCAGTTTAGCCAGCCACGCCAGAACGTTATGTTCCTGAAAGTCCAATATATTCAGCTCGTCCGTATCCAATTCAAACTTATGCACCCAACTACCCCCAGCGTCCGGCCGGTACACGGCCCACTTTTTCACACAAACATCTTTTCAAGCATAGATTGCTTGATATTTTTCAATTTATTCAACTCGCGCTGATGAAGGGTGATGAGATGGTCGAGGTTCCTAAAAAATGCGCCAATATGGGCTTGCTCAGATAGGCTTGGAATATATGTTTCCATTGCCTCAACATCCCCGGCATTGTACGATGGTAATGCTCCTACCTGTATCAAAGATGTTAAATCGACTGTTTCAAACAAAGCTTTTGCAAAGTCAGCATTCCACATATCGGATCTGAGAGAGTATGCCATCGTGTTGTTATCTAAAAGGAACGGAAGACGGCATAAACGTTTGCGGTTTAACATGACAGCAGCCCCAACTTTAGCAAAAAATATTGCTGGTACTTCTTCGATTGGCAACCATCTATGAGCTTTTATTTGAGCTACAGTAACATAGTTGTTAGCGACTGCCATTTCATTCTCGTTTCCATCCAAATTCATATCAGAAACCTTGAAGAAGGGGATACCAGTAGTCCCCCCTTGTTCGGTATTAGGAAAACCAACACCGGAGCGTACTTTTCCAGCCTCCCCCAACTTACGCCGTTCCCAAGCGCCAGTAAATCCGGCAAATCGGATTTCAGGAATATTACTACCATTGTTCGGGAACATTTTTTCAAGCATTGACTTTTTCACATTGGTGAATTTTTCATACTTACGCTGATAAAGGGTAATGAGGTTACTGAGTTCGTCCAAATATTGAGAAATCTCAGCTTGCTCCTCCTTAGATGGATATACAAAGTCAAGCATTAAAAACTCATCATAACTAATGCTTCGCCCATCACGAATACCATAAGTGACTGTTTCCAGTCGCCTGATAAATTTCTTTGATGTAAACACATATTTCCAATATTCTGAATCGTGCTTTTCAGGTTCAGAAAAGCCAAAAACCGTGTAAGCAGGCGAGGTTATACCCTCTATTGTCGCAAGAGCAAAGCCCCCTTGAAATGAACGAAGATGTATGACAAACTGCCCCGGCAATACTCTTTTATATCCGGCTTCATTTTTTTTATCGTGGTAAATATCGATACTGTTTTCATCTCTGCGTATCATACCACGGTCTTGTGTTGCTGACAAAACAGGTAGTTCAGGATGTCCTTTATCGGCGATCGAAACAAATAATTCTTTCGCCTTACGCTGTTCCCAAGCGTCGGTAAATCCCGCGAACCTGATTTGAGGTTTTGCGTTTTTTTCAGCCATTTTGCACACCTCCAAGCAGCTTCTTGAACTCATCCAACCCTTTCATATCGAAATCACCTCCCTCAAGCTCATCAATCAAAGCCGCAAGACTGCGCTCTGTCTCCCTGATTTCCTGTTCTACCTCAAAGAAAGTGGTCGCATACTTGGCCTGCAAAGCAGAGATCTCGGATACCAGGCTGTCTACGATAGTATCCGGCAGCTTGGCAAGGTTCCCACACAGCGTATCAATCCATTTCCTTTCGAGCAAACTGTACACATCATCGTCCGAAAGCGTTTCAATCGTTTCTTTCGTCTTTACCTGTAAAGCTGCGGAAGAGGTCTTGATTTTTGTTTTCAGTTCTTTTTCCTGTTTCATCAGGGCTTCAACCCGTTCCAGCTTTACTCTGCACCCGACAGCTTCTGCGGAACTATCCGTTTTCAGGGACTTAATCCGTTTTGATATTTCCTTCGGAACAAAAGCGTCTCCTTCCTCGCTAATTGCTTCTTTGCACATTTCCTTTTCGTCCTCACTCAGAGAATCCAGAATTGCATCATACTCTGCTGGAAGCCCGGAAAGCTCACTCTCCCCCCGCTGTAATGCTTCAAGCTCCCCTTTCAGAAGTGTAGACTGTATCAACTCAAATGGAATAATATGTCCGACCCATCCCTCTTGAACTTCCTGATCTTTTCCATCTTTCTTCTTGGTAACAAGATTCGGATCAACCTTTTTGGTTGCGGAAAACCCCTCCGTTTGGATCATCTCAAGGTCGATGGCAATTTTCTCCCACTCATTATCAAGAAGCTGATATGCTTCATACCTGTCGATAAGCGGTATATCCGTAAGACGGCGGAAAATCTCATTGCTCAGATCTGCCTCCGCTTTGGATATGGTTATTTCATTCATATTACCAAACAGATACTCTTTCAAATAAGCTCCGAACTCGGCAAATGCGCCGACGTATGACCGCTCGAAAGCGACAACATCGCTGTGTCCTTTGATGACAGCCTTTATATTGTCCGTGGCAAGTCCCACATAGGGAATGTCGCTGTCGGTGAATAGGGCGTCACGAAGATTTGGAAACGCCGTCCAAAAGCGATTTAGTCTGTCAATTTCAGATTTCGGGATACCTCCAAACATCGAAGCATAAATATCCCAAGTTTCTGCGGTCCCGGAGGAATCCACATAACGGGGGATATTCAGATTGTACTCATTCGCCCTTATTGCATCACGGCTGACCACCTTTGCATACTTTTCTATACTTTTCCTGTCCGCTACTGTATCGGCTATTTTCTTGATGTCTGAGGCTCTGAGCTTGTTATTTTTGCCCTCTTTCACAAATCCTTTGGAAGCGTCAATAATAAGGACATCGGTATTCTCGCGCTTTTGCTTTAATACCATAATGATTGTCGGTATACCTGTTCCGAAAAAAATGTTGGCCGGCAGCCCGATGATCGTATCAATATGATTGTTCTCAATCAGGTTTTTCCTGATTTCACCTTCCTCGCCTCCACGGAACAGAACACCGTGCGGCAGAACAATAGTCATAATCCCGTCCGGCTTAATATGGAACAGGTCGTGCAAGAGGAAAGCATAATCCGCTTTGCTTTTTGGCGCTAAACCGAAACGGGCATAACGAGGATCTCCGTCCTTGCCCGCAGGCTCCCATTGCTGGGAATATGGCGGATTGGATACAACAGCGTCAACATAAAGTGGATTGTAGGTGCCTGCCGGGTCGGTTTCGTCGAAGTAAGGCCAGTCCTCCTCCAGTGTGTCGCCGTTGCGTGTGACGATATTGTCCGGCTTGATACCACGCATAACCAAATTCATACGGGTAAGGTTATATGTATTCTCTTTCAGCTCCTGAGCATAATATTTGATATTATTATCATCGGCAATATACTTCGCCACACTCTGACCGATATTGATAAGCAAAGAGCCTGAACCGCTTGTCGGGTCATAAATCTTGATCTCCGGCTTTCCTTTCAGGTGATTTGCGACAATCTCTGACATCAGCAGGGAAACCTCGTGAGGTGTATAGAACTCTCCCGCTTTCTTTCCCGCATTGGCGGCGAACATACTGATAAGGTATTCATAGATAAATCCAAGTACATCATAGTCCTGCTTGCCGTCCATCGGTATATCCTTGATAAGCTGCAACAGGCCGCTGATAGCTTTTGTCTGAGTTCCTGCGCTGTCGCCAAGTTTAGAAAGCCCTGTTTGCAGAGTATCGAATACCTTGTCAAACACTTTCTTATGTGTCGGAGAGATCAGTCGGCTAAAAGCGGATAATGCGTCACGGACATTGGACACGTCAAAATCCCTGCCCATAGCAAGCCAAGTGGAAAACAGGTCATTGTAGGCAATAAAATAGCCGATATTACTCTGTACCCACTCTACGACTTCTGCCTCATCTTCCGTAATCGCCACAAGCAAATCGTCCGTGTAATCATTCTCTTTTAGAAAACGTACCTCCTTATCAGAAAGATATTTATAAAAGATGAATCCCAAAATATAATCCTTGTATTCATTTGCCTCAATTTTCGACCGCATTGCGTTTGCGGAAGCCCAAATCCTTTGGGCGAGCTGTTGTTTATTCATAGCGTTTCTTCCTTCTTATAGCGATTTTGGTGTTTAGAACGACACATACTACATTCCTGAATAGAGACTTGGCTTTACACCTGTGTGAACTCCATAATCTCATCCTCATCATATCACAAAATCTTAAAAAATAGATACTATCCTTGAAAATTCAATAATAAACTTGCCAATCAGAAATTCAGATATTATAATACAGAAGATTTGAAATAACAGCGCACACGGGCGACGTTTACTATCATTACTGAAAAAATTAGGGTGTCGAAAGCAGCCTCCAAAGATGGCGGCTTCCCGCACCCTAATCCTAAAAGAAAAATCAATACCGTTGTTTGATAAAAGCCTATTCCACCGGCATTTTAAAAAGAAGCAAAGGGATTTTCATACACCGCAGCTCTTCCCAGGGTTTCCTCGATGCGCAAAAGCTGGTTGTATTTTGCGTTCCGGTCGGAACGGCAGGGTGCCCCGGTCTTGATCTGCCCGGCCCCCGTGGCCACCGCAATATCCGCAATGACCGCATCCTCCGTCTCGCCGGAACGGTGGGAAATCACCGCGTGATAACCGGCTTTCTGGGCCATCCTGGTGGCGGCGAACGCTTCTGTCAGCGATCCGATCTGATTCACCTTCACCAAAATGGCGTTGGCGATTTTCTGGTCGATTCCCCGGCTGAGTCTCTCCGTGTTGGTGACAAACAAATCGTCTCCCACCAGCTGGATTTTGTCTCCCAGGCGCCCGGTCAGAAGCTTCCATCCGCACCAGTCCTCCTCATGGAGGCCGTCCTCGATGGACACAATGGGAAAACGGTTCACCAGGTTTTCATAATAGTCCACCATTTCTTCCCGAAGGCGCAGAATTTCTTTTCCGCTCATTCGGCTCTCCCCGGGGAAATAATAGGCATCCCGCTCCTCGTCGTAGAGTTCGCTGGACGCCGCATCCATAGAGATGGCCATATCCACGCCGGGACGCAGACCGCATTTTTCCATGGCCTCCACAAGGAGGGTAAGCACCGATTCCGTATCCGGAAGGTTGGGCGCAAAGCCACCTTCATCTCCCACCGCTGTGGAAAGGCCCTTCCCTTTCAGGATGTCTTTCAGTGTATGGTACACCTCCACACAGGAGCGAAGCCCTTCGGAAAAGCAGCATGCGCCGATGGGCATGATCATAAATTCCTGCAGGTCAACGGTATTGTCCGCGTGTTTTCCCCCGTTTAACACATTCATCATGGGTACAGGCATCCGGTCTGTATAGATTCCCCCCAGATAAGAAAAAAGCGGCAGTCCCAAAGCTGTAGCTGCCGCCCGCGCCGCTGCCATGGATACTCCCAAAATTGCATTTGCTCCCAGGTTTCCTTTGTTCTCTGTCCCATCCGCCTCCAGAAGTAACCTGTCGATTTCTCCCTGACAGGCCGCGTTTTTTGACAAAATGGCGTGGGCTAACACCGTATTCACATGCTCCACTGCCCTTTTGACTCCCAGCCCCCGGTAGCGGTCTCCTCCGTCCCGAAGCTCCACTGCCTCAAATTTTCCGGTGGAAGCGCCGGAAGGCACTGAAGCCCTCCCTGTGACGCCGTTTTCCAGCGTCACTTCCGCTTCCACCGTGGGATTCCCCCGTGAGTCCAGGATTTCCCGGCCCTTTACAGCCGCTATTTTTAAATATCTGTCCATGGTTTCCTCCTTCTTCCAGTCAAATCTTCCGTTTTCAGGATTATTTATAACGCCAAAGTACACAATACCTTTTAACGCCTAAACTTTATTATAAGAAAAAGAAGAAAACTTATACCTTATCCACATAGCTGTCAAAAGTTCCCGGAACCTGTATTCGCGAAATTTTTTTCAACCGCGAAGCTCAATGCCCATGGCTTTTAACTCATCCAAAATTTTATCCATGACTTCATTTACATCCTTATCTTCCAGCGTCCGGTCTTTTGCCCGGAACGTGATGGAATATGCCACGGACTTATATCCTTCCGCGATCTGGGAACCTTCATAGAGGTCAAAGAGGTGGTAGGACTCCAGAAGCTTTCCGCCTTTCTTTTCAATGACAGATTCCACTTCACCCACCATGATTTTCTTGTCCATAACCATGCTGATATCCCTGGTGACAGCCGGGAACCTGGCGACTCCCGTATATTTCCTGTCGAAGGAGGCAAGTTCCACCATCTGCGGCATATCCAGGACAGCCACATAAGCCCTGTCGCCGATGTCATAATTATCCAACACTTCAGGATGGACCTCTCCCAGATACCCCATCACTGAGCCGCGGTAGGAAATTTCCGCCTGACGGCCGGGATGGAGGAAGGGCTTTCCTGCTTTTGGATGATAGGAGATCTTTTTATTCATGCCCAGCTTGTCAAAAATTTCCTCGATGACTCCTTTCAGGGTAAAGAAGTCTCCCTCCCCATAAAAACCGAGGGTCAGCTGCATCCGCTCGTCGGGAAGCTCCGTCAGGGGCAATGTCCCAGGAAGGTAAATATTCCCCAGCTCATAGAGCTTTACGTCCTTGTTTCTTCTATTATAATTGGTGGCCAGGGAAGTCAACATTCCGTTTAAGGAAATGGTCCGCATAATGCTGTAATCCTCACCTAACGGATTTAAAATCTTCACCGCGCTGCGAAGCTTACTGTCTTTCGGAAGCAGAAGCTTGTCGAAGACCCTGGGGCTTTCAAAGGAATAGCTCATTCCCTGGGAATATCCACAGAACTCTACGACCTCCCGCACAGCCTCTTCCACCCGCAGCTTAAAGGAAAGCTTGCCTGTGGTGGCTTCCCCTGTGGGCAGGGTCGTAGGAATCTTGTCGTAGCCGTAAAATCTGGCAACCTCCTCCGCAATATCCGCCTCACACAGAAGATCCTGGCGGAAGGTGGGCACAATCACCTCCCCCGCTACCTCATCCAGTTCAATCTCCAGCGGACCAAAGTAAGAAATCATCTCCTCCCTGGAAATATCAGTTCCCAGGAACCGGTTGATCTTCTCCGGGCAGAAAGGAATCCGCTTCGGTTCCGGCAGCGTCCCCCGCACGTCGATTATCCCGCTCACCACTTCCCCGCAGCCCAGCTCTTCGATCAGCTGGCAGGCCCTGTTGATGGCAGCCTCCGCATTGTTGGGATCCAGTCCTTTCTCATATTTCCCGGAGGCATCCGTGCGGAGTCCCAGCCTTCTGGCCGACAACCTGTTGTTGGTGCCGTCAAAGCAGGCGGATTCAAAGAGGACGGTCTTTACCTGGTCGGTGATCTTGGAATTTTCCCCGCCCATGATTCCGGCAATGCCGATTTCCTTTTCCGCATCGTTGATCATCAAAATATCTTTATCCAGCTTCCGGATCTGTCCGTCCAGAGTCTGGAACTCATCCCCGTCTTTGGCCCGTTTCACAATGATCTTATGCCCTGCCACCGTATCCAGATCAAAGGCGTGCATGGGCTGGCCGTACTCTTCCATCACGTAGTTTGTAATATCCACCAGAGTGTTGATGGGGCGGATTCCGCTGGCCGCCAGCCGTCTCTGCATCCATTCCGGGGACGGCCCGATCTTGATATTTTTTACCACGCGGCCGCAGTATCGGGGACAGAGATCCGTGTCCACCACTTCCACGGAGGCATAATCGTGGACGTCCTCCCCATTTCCCTTCACCTCCAAAACAGGAGGCACAAATTCCTTCCCGAATGTGGCCGCCGCCTCCCTGGCGATTCCCAAAACGCTATAGCAGTCCACCCTGTTGGAGGTAATCTCATATTCAAACACCACATCGTGAAGCCCTAAAATTTCAACGGCGTCCGCCCCCACGGGAGCGTCTTCCTTCATAATATAAATCCCCATCTCCGGCGCGTCCGGATACATATCCCTGGAGGAACCCAGCTCCTCGATGGAACACATCATCCCGTCGGATTCCACGCCCCGAAGCTTTCCCTTCTTGATTTTAATACCGTTCTCCGGCAGCGGCCCGCCGTCATGCCCGCCTGCCACCTTGCCGCCGTCCAGTACCACAGGGACTTTGTCCCCCTCTTTCACATTGGGGGCCCCGGTGACGATCTGAATCTGTTTTGTCCCGATGTCCACCTGGCAGACGATCAGCTTGTCGGCGTCAGGATGGGGGGTAATGGACAGAATCTGTCCCACCACGATCTTTTCCAGATTTTTATCCAGGCACTCATAGCCTTCCACCTTCGTGCCGGAAAGGGTCATGGCATCTGTATATTCCTGCGCCGTCACATCCAGGCCGGGCACATATGCTTTAATCCAGGATAACGCTGTATTCATAATTTTCTCTTCCTTTCTCCAATTTTCCTCTCATCTTTGTCAGAACTGCTTCAGGAAACGGATGTCGTTTTCATACAGCAGACGCATATCATCAATCTCGTATTTCAGGAGGGCAATCCTCTCCAGGCCTACCCCGAAGGCAAAGCCGGAATACTCCTCCGGGTCGATGTTGCACATCCTGAGCACATTGGGATGGACCATTCCGCAGCCCAAAATCTCAATCCAGCCGCTGCCCTTGCAGAAACGGCAGCCCTTCCCATGGCATTTGAAACAGCTCACATCCACCTCTGCGCTGGGCTCCGTGAAAGGGAAATGGTGCGGGCGGAATTTCACCCGTGTGTCTTCACCAAACAGTTCTTTCGCAAATACTTCCAGGGTTCCTTTCAAATCGGCGAACGTAATATGTTTATCAATGACAAGGCCTTCGATCTGATGGAACGAAGGGGAATGGGTCGCATCCACCTCATCGGAACGGAACACCCGCCCCGGCGCAATGATACGGATGGGAGGCTTGCTTTTTTCCATGGTACGCACCTGCACGGGTGAAGTCTGGCTGCGCAGCAAAATACGGTCATCAATATAGAACGTATCCTGCTCATCCCTGGCCGGATGGCCTTTTGGAATATTTAAAGCCTCAAAATTATAATAGTCATATTCCACTTCAGGTCCTTCCACCACCTCATAACCCATGCCCACAAAAATGCGCTCCACTTCTTCCAGGGCGATCATATTGGGATGTTTATGTCCAACATGATTCTTCTTTGCCGGGAGGGTGACGTCGATCACCTCTTTTTTCAGCTTCTCTTCCCTGGCCTTTTTTGCCAGCCTTGCCTTTGTCTCCTCCAGCTTTGCCTCAATGACGGCGCGGGTTTCATTGACCATCTGTCCCACTCTGGGCCGTTCCTCCGCGCTCACTTCCTTCATGCTTTTCAAAACACTGGTCAATTCCCCCTTTTTCCCCAGGTACGCCACCCGGATTTCATTGAGACTTTCCAGTGCATCAGAAGCGGCAATCCTCTCCAGGGCCGCCTGCCTGATCTGTTCCAACTTTTCCTTCATAATATTCTCCTTTTCTTTTTCTGTACCATAAACAGGAGGGCTTTTGTCGTATGGGATTCAGGTGCGGGAAGCCGCACCTGAATCCCATACGACAAAAAGTCCCTCTGCCATCTCTGACAAAGGGACGAATTTCTCGCGGTACCACCCTGATTCCTGTATGAATATACAGACACTCACTTTCCGCATAACGCGCGGCCTGCGTCATCTTCTACTATCTCCGAACGGCCTTTTTCTATCCTGTCCGTGGAATTCAAAAATGCGGCTCCGGTGGGAAATTCGGCGTCTGTCTGAACTTAAGGAAGCTTTCAGCCGGTGGCCTCCCCTCTCTGCAAGAAAACAAACGTCTACTGACACCTTCCATGCCTTTCCTGATCATTGAATTGTATCAAGTCTATGACATATTTTAACATAAAACCTTTTCTTGTCAAGGATTATTTTCTTTCTAAACATGTCCTCCCTTGAAATCTCCATAGTATCATGCTATACTTTCTGAAAATGCCGGATGGCGTTTCGTATGCCGGAAGGAACTATGGCGGGGTATTTATGAAACGGTTCAGACTTTTTCTTGGGAAACTCATAGGTATGATCCTGGAAGACAAAATTTCTGTGTATGCAGCACAGGTTTCTTTTTTTGTTATTATTTCCGCCATCCCCATTATTATGCTGGCTATTCCCCTGATTCAATTTTTGATTCCCTTTTCCCGGGAATCTCTCACCAGAACCATTCTGTCGGTACTTCCCAATACGCCGGAGCTGCAGACTTTCATCGCAAGCATTTTAAATGACGTATACACCAATTCCGCCGGAACTATCATTTCCGTTTCCATTATCACCACGCTCTGGTCCGCCTCCAAAGGGATCTATTCCCTCCAGCAGGGGCTCAATAACATTGCTTCTTTAAAAGAGACCAGAAATATTGTGGTACAGCGGCTTTTATCCATCGTATACACCATTGGCTTTGTATTTGTCCTGATCTTTACCATCGGCGTCCTTCTGTTTGGCAACCGGATTCAAGTCCTGCTGGAATCCTGGTTTCCCCACCTGGCCCATTTCGCCGGCGCCATTATTTTATTCCGTACCGGGTTATCCATCGCTTTGTTCATGCTGTTTTTTGTGCTGATCTATGCCATACTGCCAAACAAACGGCTCTCCTTTGCAAGACAGATTCCCGGCGCTGCTTTCACCACCTTCGGCTGGCTGATTTTTTCCTATGTATATTCCCTTTACATTGACCACATTGCAAATTTCTCTTACATTTACGGCAGCTTGACTGCCATCATCTTCCTGATGCTGTGGCTTTATATCTGTATGAATATCGTCCTTCTAGGTGCTGAATTCAATAAACTGTTTGAAGAATATAAGAAAAACAAACCCGAAAGCTTTTCGGAAAAATAAATACAAAGAAAAATTTGTGTCGTTTCCTGTTGAAATTAATCTATGTTTGTGATATTATTCCCAGGAAATAAACATGGATACTTTTTAAAATCTTTATTTAAGAGGCGCCCAGATGAAAATAACAAAGTCCAAAAACCTGGATATAGAATTGATGAGAATGATTGCTTGCTTTTTTGTAATTTTTAATCATACGGCAGAAAGAGGCTTTTTTTATTTGCAGATTATGAATTTGGCAGTCCACAATTCTGGCTATATATGATACCTTCAATATTCTGCAAATTTTCAGTTCCTTTATTTTTTATGATTTTCGGTGCATTAATGTTAAAAAGAGAGCCTGAACCATTGAGTAAACTTTGGAGTAAAAGAATCTTAAGAATGATGCTGCTATTGTTTATATGGTCCTTTTTTAGCTACCTTGTCGAAGTCTTCTGGAGTGGTACTCAGGAATTTCATTTTAAAGAATTCGTAAAAAGATTCTATGATTCGAGTTGGAATCTTTCATACTGGTATCTTTATGCATACATTCCAATGTTGATGACGCTTCCATTATTGCAACGTTTTGTAAAGAACCTGACAGATAAAGATTTTCTGTATATGTTTTTTCTTTTTTTCGTCTTTACCGCACTTCTTCCAGTAGTGCAATATCTCTTATGGCAAGAGCTCCATAACTTAAACAACCACCTTTTGCCCAGTTGGCTATGCACAAACATTTTTATATACCCATGTCTAGGGTATTTCCTACAATCAAGGTTCAATCCAGATATATGGAACAAAAAAAGACTTGGACTGTTGTGGTTTATTAACATCTGCACAATCTTGATTTCCTGTTATATGACTTATTTCAAAGCAAAAATCACCGGAGAGTGTAGCATACCGACCGGACAGGGATTCCATTCAAGTTTTGTAATGGTCAACTGTGTTTCCATATTTATTACATGCAAATATATCATTGAAAAGATTAAACTGCCGCAATGGGTCAATAAACTCATCCTATCAATGGGAGGATGCACCTTTGGAATTTATCTGATGCACCTTTTCTTTTTACTCAACGCAAACTGGGTAGAAAACCTGTGGCATATATTCAGAAACCAATGGCATATAAATTATATGATAGCTGCACTCCTGATTTGTGGAACAGTATTTTTGAGTGGCTATATTATAACATTGATTTTAAAAAAAATTCCTATACTGAAAAACCTGGTGTAAACTGCAGATATGTAAAGGCTGTCCATCGTTTCATCTGCAATACATATACGCTTCACAAAGGGCTGTATAAAGGCTCTTATAGCAAAAGGCGAAACTCAATGGTCCGACTTAAGCCCTGCACCGCACATGGTAATCAGGGTATCCGGCGTCTTTCCATAAAGCTCTGCATAGTGCAGATAAGCCGCATAATTTGCCGCAGTCGTATGCTCACAGTAAATTCCTTTCGCCGCCAGTTTGGCCCGCGCCTCCATGATTTTGTCCTCCGGCGCGTGGATAAACCGGACATGATGCTTCTTTGCGAGGCCAAGAATCTCCTCACCCCGCAGCGGTTTCCCAATGGCAATCCCCTCCGCGATGGTGGGGGCAGGTGCCACTGTGGCCGGAATCGTCTCCCCCATCCTTGCCGCCTGCAAAATGGGGTCACAGTTCTCTGACTGGAGCGCGATGATCTGGGGCATTTTTTCAATGCAGCCGCTGGAGAGAAGATGCTCCAACCCGTAAATGACTCCCAGGTACAGTGTGCCATTCCCCACAGGGATCACCAAACGCTCAGGGATCCGGCCAAGCTGCTCATAGACCTCATAAATATAAGTCTTTGTCCCTTCATAGAAAAGCGGATTGCAGACATGGTTTGCATAATAGACGCCTTCTTTTTCCACCTTTTCCCGGCACACATCGGCACAGTGATCGCGGCTTCCCGGCACCACGGTACAGACGGCACCATGGGCACGGATCATATCAATCTTTTTCGGAGACGTCCCCTCCGGCACAAAAATCTCACAGCCGATTCCCGCCCTGGCACAGTATGCCGCCACGGAATTCCCGGCATTGCCGCTGCTGTCCTGGACCACCTGCTCCACTCCCGCTGCCTTGCAGGCAGCTATCAAAACAGCCGCTCCCCTGTCTTTAAAAGAAAGGGTGGGCATAAAATAATCCATTTTTAAAAACACGTCTTCATCCAGGCGGATCACCGGCGACATTCCCTCTCCCAGGGAAATATCCTTCCAATCCTCCCCCTCAAGAGCCAGCCAGTTCCGGTAGCGGAACAAGCTCCACTCTTCCCGGTCAACTTTTTCCAGATCAAACTTAGACGGCGTAAACTGAAGTTTCCAGAGACCGCCACACTCACACTTCGGCTGCCTGGTGGTGGTCGCCGCGCTTTTCCCGCATTTGGAACATACAAATTTCATTTTTTCTCCCCCATTTTTATTCCTAATCTTCCTTCGTTGCAATTTCTCCCTGATTTTTATAAACAGAACCGGCAGGAATGTATCCCCGTATCATAGACAGCGGATAAATGCTGGTGTTTTTCCCGATGACAGAACCGGGATTAATCACCGTACCGCAGCCCACTTCCACAAAATCTCCCAGCATACCACCTACTTTTTTCCGCCCTGTTTCCAGGCGGAGCGCCCCGGCCTTAACCACCACCGGCTTTTTATCAGACTTCACATTGGAAGTGATGGAACCAGCCCCCATATGGGAACAGTATCCCAAAATGGAATCCCCCACATAATTGTAGTGAGGCACCTGCACATGATCAAAAAGAATCACATTCTTAAGCTCCGTGGAATTCCCCACCACCGCATCATCGCCCACCAGGGCATTTCCGCGGATAAACGCACAGTGGCGCACCTGGGTATTTTTCCCGATAATGGCCGGTCCCGTGATGGAAGCTGTCGGGGCGATAACAGCGGATTTTGCCGCCCATATTTGTTCTCCAATCTCCTCATATTCCTCTTTCGGGAGGCTTTTTCCAAGCTCCACGATAAAATCTCCCAACCCGGCCAGGGCCTCCCACGGATAAGTGAACTGTGACAAATAAGACGCCGCCAGCGTATGGTGAAGATCGTACAACTCTGTGATTTTCAATTCATTCATAAACAATCCCACTCCTCATCTATTCTTTATACTTTTATGTCATTGCTGTCAAATTTTGCAGAAAAGTTCGTTCCCAGCAAAATTTAATAATCCTTTCATAAACCTACCTCTTTCAGAAAATGCAGACTTACTTCCAGAGATGAATACTGCCCTCGTCGTTCATCTTTTTTAATACTGTGGCCATAACCGGGAATAGAAAAATCCCCCATATTCCCATAACCTTACCGCCCGCAAAAATGCAGATCAAAGTCACAATAGGATGGAGCCCCACCTGCTTTCCGATGATCTTGGGCTCCAAAAACTGACGAACCACCGTAATAATCAAGTATAACACTAAAATTCCAATCCCCTGTCCCACATTTCCTAAAAAACAGGAGATCAGGCCCCATGGAATCAGCACCGTCCCAGTTCCCAGCACCGGAAGGATATCCACAACTGCCGTCAAAAACGCGTATAGAAACGCCATATCAATCCGAAGCGCCTTGAAACCCACAAACAACTCCACAAAGGTCACACACATCAAAAACAAATATACTTTCAGGATCTTTCCCACCATAACCCTGGCGTTCCTGAGCACCTCCAACACTACTCCCCGCCTTTTCTCCGGTATCTGACGAAGGACAAAATCCCGTACATTCTCCAGGTCGGAAGTAAAAAAGAAAGAGGAAATAATCATAAAAATAAATTGGATCAGTAATCCGGGAAAAGCCACCACGTAAGCCGCCCCCATACTGATGACCGTGCCGGAAGCACGGTTGATCACATCCTGCATCATCCCCTCCACAGAACCGGCCACTTCCAGCACCCGATCCTGGTTTTCCGGAAAACTTTCAGCAATCTTATCTGCCAAAAGATTTAGCTGCGGCTCAATCTGCGACTGATAATAAGCCGGAAGCCTTCCCGCGACCCCCTGGATAAATCCTACAATCTTTGCTCCAAAAAAGTAAATAATGGCTGCAAGCACCACATAAAACAACAGTACCGCCACAGGGGACCAGATCTTCCGACTTACATTTGTCTTAGCAGTCAAAAAACGGATCAACGGATTCAAAAGAACTGCAATCAAAAGGCCAATTACAAAAGGCAGGAATATGGGAAACAGCTTCTTTAATACGAAATAAAGCACCCCCACTAAAATGACAAAATAAAGAAAATTAATAATAAATGCCTTCCGTTTTTCCAGCCGTTCTTCCATGACTTCCCTCCGCATACAAAACAATGAACCCTTCTTTCCCTACTCTAACACATTCCCATAACGCCTACAAGTACTGTCTCATCCCCTTTTCCCAAAAATCCTGTATAGATTTAGGAGATCAGCCCTGCAAAAAGAGGAGCAATCACCACTGTCACCACTCCGGCTACCACCACAGCCAGGCTGGACATGGCTCCTTCCAAATCTCCGAACTCCAGCGCTTTGCTGGTTCCCATGGCATGGGCCGAATTGCCACAGGCCAGACCTACGGCAATGGGGTCTTTCACCCGGAAAAGCCTGCACAAAATTTTTGCCATAATACCGCCAAACAAGCCCGTCACCACCACCGACATGATCGTAAGGGCAGAATTTCCACCCAGTTCTGTGGATACCCCAATGGCAATGGCTGTCGTCACTGACTTTGGCTGCAGGGAATGATATACATTCCCGTCCAACCCCAGAAGGGCACAAAGGCCCCATATGGTGATGGCCCCCGCCAGACAGCCGCTTACAATACTTAAAAGGACTGCCAGCAGATTTTTCTTAAGAATCTGCACCTGCTTGTACATGGGGATGGCAAGACATACGGTACATGGCGTCAGAAAATAGCTGATATGGGAAGCTCCTGCATCAAAAACTTCATAATCAATACGAAAAACCAAAAGTACCGCAATACAAAGCAAGGTACTGATTAACAGCGGATTACACAGTGTATAGGGAAAATGCTTTTGAATCTTCAAACCAATCCAATAAGTTCCCAGGGCCAGAAAAAAGCCAAAATATAAACTTTCCTGCAAAACCTCATTCATGTCGTTCTTCCTCCCTGCCGCTTTTTCTCTTAAGGACTGCCTGGGCCACCAGGCCGGTCACTGCCATGATAACAATGGTACTGACAATACAGACCGTCAGAATTGGCACCAGCCTGTCAGCCAGACCTCCCATCACTGTAATCAGGCTGACGCTGGGGCCAATGAAAAATACCGGCATAATCTTCACCAGGAATCCCCCCACATCCTCCACTTGCTCCAGTTTAATGAACCCCGTCATCAGACAGAGGAACATAAGAATCAGCCCGTATACGCTTCCCGGAACAGGAAGCGGAAGTAAACTGTTTAAAAGTTCTCCTGCAAAAGAAACGGTCATAATCACTGTCAACTGTTTTAAATACTTCACTGCTTCCATATTCTGCTCCTCGTTATTTGTTTTCCATCGGATTTGAAAAAGATTGCGCTTCCCCCAGAGGGCTTTTTGTCGTATGGGAAACCAAGTTTTCCATACGATAAAATAGGCCCTTCTTTCCAGAAGGGCCTACCCTGCAGTTGGCGGGACTTGAACCCGCACGAGCGCAATGCTCACTAGATCCTTAGTCTAGCGCGTATGCCAATTCCGCCACAACTGCGAACCGTCAATTAACTGACGCAATCATTATAATAGCATTGACTCACAAAATTGTCAATGGTTTTCATCCAAAAAAACACAGGATTTTTTTGATTTTTTTCTGTAAATTGTGTTGACATTTAAGACTATTTAAGGTATACTACTTTTCGTCCGGTGATGAAATTGCCGGTTTTTAAATAAAGTAAGCAGTTGTGGCGGAATTGGCATACGCGCATGATTCAGGTTCATGTGAGCATTAGCTCGTGAGGGTTCAAGTCCC
>JAAWCJ010000052.1 GCA_022793195.1 Lachnospiraceae bacterium
AGAGATGACAAGACCCCCAGAGGCACCCGTATTTTCGGGCCAGTTGCAAGAGAGCTCCGTGAGAAGCAGTTCATGAAAATCGTTTCTCTGGCTCCCGAAGTATTATAAGGAGGCGCTTAAGAGATGGCAACCATGAAGATTAAAAAGGGCGATATGGTTAAAGTGATCGCCGGAAAAGATAAAGATAAGGAAGGTAAGGTAGTCCATGTTGACCGGAAGGCAGGCCGTGTGGTGGTGGAAGGCGTGAATATGCTTACAAAGCACACGAAACCCAGCGCTCAGAACCAGCAGGGCGGAATCATCAACGTGGAAGGCGCCATTGACGTATCCAATGTGATGTATCTTCACAATGGTAAGGCAACCCGCATCGGGTTTACCGAGAAGGATGGAAAGAAGGTCCGTGTCGCCAAAGCTACCGGTGAGGTAATTGACTAATCAGAAAGGAGGTCAGAAAGGTGAGTAGATTAAAGGATTTGTATAATAGCGAAATTAAAGACGCTATGGTGAAAAAATTCGGCTACAAGAATGTCATGGAGATTCCCAAGCTTGAGAAAGTGATTATCAACATGGGTGTCGGTGAAGCGAAAGAAAACGCTAAAATTCTTGATTCAGCTGTTAAAGATATGGAGACGATTGCCGGACAGAAGGCCATTATTACAAAGGCGAAGAAGTCCATCGCAAACTTCAAAATCAGAGAAGGCATGGCCATTGGCTGCAAAGTTACACTTCGCGGCGAAAAGATGTATGAATTTGTTGACCGTCTCGTAAACCTGGCGCTGCCCCGTGTACGTGACTTCCGCGGCGTAAATCCCAATGCCTTCGACGGCAGAGGAAATTATGCCCTTGGTATCAAGGAGCAGCTGATTTTCCCTGAGATTGAGTATGACAAGATTGATAAGGTCAGAGGTATGGATGTTGTTTTTGTCACCACGGCAAAAACCGACGAGGAAGCCCGTGAACTTTTGAGATTATTCAACATGCCTTTTGCGAAATAATTAGGAGGAAAATCAAATGGCA
>JAAWCJ010000020.1 GCA_022793195.1 Lachnospiraceae bacterium
GGACCTTCGGGGACTCGAACCCAGGACCGACCGGTTATGAGCCGGTTGCTCTAACCAACTGAGCTAAAGGTCCATCTATAAGCAAAGCCGATGATCGGACTCGAACCGATAACCTGCTGATTACAAATCAGCTGCTCTGCCAATTGAGCCACATCGGCAAAATCCTCCGATCAACAATACTTCAGATTTATTCCCTGAACTCTCATAATCGGAATGACTCCAAGGGGATTTGAACCCCTGTTACCGCCGTGAAAGGGCGGTGTCTTAACCGCTTGACCATGGAGCCTCATATGTTCCAAACTCCGTGTGTCTCATTGTCATGTACTCAACGTACAAATAATACCATATGTTTACTTTTTTTGCAAGGACTTTTTCCTAATTTCCACTGCAAAATATGGATACGGTTCTGATGGCCTGTCCTCCTTCATATGATATACAAATTTTTGAATTGGTGAACATCATGAAACATCCGTTGCTCCGAAAAAAAAATACGATCCGGGTTCTCCTTTTGGTCCTGGCTTATCTGGCCGGTTATTCTCTGGCCCACGTAACCCATCCTGCCTCCACCACACCTGCCTTATCAGAGGCTTCCGATTGGGGATTGAGTTTTCAGGAAAAAGGGAAAGCCCCTGTCGGCAACGCCACCTCAGACTACCTGAAAGAATTTAATGCCCACTACGTACAGGACACCGACGACAAAGTCATCTACCTGACCTTTGACGCCGGTTACGAAAACGGCAACACTGCCGCTATTTTAGATTCTTTGAAAAAGCACCATGCCCCTGCCACCTTCTTTCTGGTGGGAAATTACATAGAAACCAGTCCTGATCTTGTAAAACGTATGCTCTCCGAAGGCCATACCGTCGGAAACCATACGTATCATCATCCCAATATGTCCCAGATTTCCACAAAGGAAGCCTTTGAAAAAGAACTTTCCGATCTGGAAACCCTGTTTGAGCAGACCACAGGACAGCCCATGACTAAATTTTATCGTCCTCCCCAGGGTAAATACAGTGAAAGCAATTTAAAAATGGCTAAAGAGATGGGTTACCACACCTTCTTCTGGAGCCTTGCCTACGTGGACTGGTATGAAAACGACCAGCCCACCAAAGAGGAGGCTTTTGAAAAACTCCTTGGACGTATTCATCCCGGCGCCATCGTCCTTCTCCACAGTACCTCCAAAACCAATGGGGAAATCCTGGATGAGCTGCTGACTAAATGGGAAGAAATGGGATATCGTTTTGAATCCCTGGAGAGCCTCACAGCTCCCTGAGAATCGGAAAAGAGCCTCTAAAAACAGAAAGCAGTCCTGCCGGGGCCTTGCCTGTCCCTGCCTGTGTCCGGTAGGCAGGGACAGGCGAGGCCCCCAGCAGGACTGCTTTCGGATTTTAGCGGCTTTCCGCTTATCCTAAGGAAGCCTGAAGCTCTCTGATGGCTGAAACCGTCTGCTCATAATCTGCCGCCACCTGTTCTGCCAATCCGGCAGCTTCAGGGGTCCATCCGCCCCGCAAAGCTTCTGTCAGCTTTTCACTGGAAGCAAGAAGCTTATTGAGGCTCAAGTTCTGGCACACACCCTTGATGGTATGGGAAGCACGAAAAGCTTCCTTGTAATCCTCTGTTTCCAGAGATTTGCGAAGCAACTCATAACTCCCGTCATCCAGAAATTTCAAAATAAATTTCTGAACCAGACGTTCACTGCGCAAGCGGCCCAATACCTCTTCATAATTTCCTTCCATCGCCTCATAACACTCTTTTAATGTCATTGTTTTTCCTCCTTATATTTCCTGAAAGCCTCAGGCTCCCTTCTGCTCAATCACCTTACCAAGGACTCCCACACATTTCGTCGGTTCTTCCGGCGACCAGATTGCCCTGGCCACAATCCGAAACCTTCCCGGATTATTTTTCACCATGATCTGGCAATCATACATGACCACAGGATTTTCCGGGGTGGCCTTTTTAAGAATTTCTCCAATCCCCCTCCAATCCCTGATGTCCAAAAGCCTCCGTACCTTCCGCTTATGGAGCGGGTCCATCACAGTCTCTGCCAGCCCGAATTTTTCCGCTCCCCATGGAGACAGCGTAACCATAGGAGGAGACACCGTATATTCAAACTGAGTTTCCTCAGTCATGGCAGCGAAGAAGCTATACTTCATCCGCTCATGTTCCAGAAGCTGCAATGTCCGGTCGGATGCAGTCATACCCTTGCGGTCAAGCATTTCCTCAGTGATATTCCTCATCTCTCTCTTGTTTATGCCGGAAAATTCACTGTTGCTTTTTTCTTCCGGGATACTGTCGGCAATATCAGTCAAACATTCCAGCACAAGGGGATTAAAAGCTCCGCATTGTCCCTCCAAAATCATACAAATCGCTTTTTCATGGGGAATGGCCTTTTTATAAACCCGCTCGCTGGTCAATGCGTCATATACATCTGCCACTGCCACAATCTGGGCGGATATGGGGATCTCATCCCCTTTCAGCCCATCTGGATATCCTCTTCCATCATACCGTTCATGATGCCAGCGGCAAATCTCATAAGCCGAGCGCACCAGGGTTCCATCCTGACTCATGGGCAAGTCTTTCAACATCTGCCCTCCAATCTGGGCATGGGTCTTCATCACCGCATACTCTTCATCTGTCAGCTTGCCCCGCTTATTTAACACTTTTTCATCAATGGCAATTTTTCCGATATCATGCAGGGCAGATGCCGTGCCAATCAACGAAATATCTGTCCTGCTCAATTTGTACTTTTTTGTCTTTTGAGTCAGGCGCTTTAAAAGAAGCTCCGTCAATATATGGACATTACGGACATGCTGTCCGCTCTCCCCGTTTCGAAACTCCACAATATGGCTTAAAATCTCAATCATCTGGTTGCTTCTCTGCTCTTTCTCATACATCTGTTCCGCAACCATATCCACCAGCTTTTTCTGCTTGGCATAAAGCAGAACCGTATTGACCACCCGGCGGTGGACAATCAGAGCATCGAAAGGACGGCTGATAAAATCCGTGACCCCCAGGGAATAAGCTCTCTCCACATGGGAAGAGCCACTTTCCGCAGAAATCATAATGACCGGAATTTCCTCGATCCAATGCTGCTTATTCATAACCCGAAGTACTCCAAAACCGTCCATCTTTGGCATAACAATGTCCAACAGAACCAGCGAAATCTGAGGTCCATATTTCTGTATGGCGCCCACGGCTTCCATTCCATTTTCCGCCTCTATAATTTCATATTCTTCCCCAAGCATATCCGCCAGAATCGAACGGTTCATCTCGGAATCATCTGCAACCAGAATCGTCTCTCTGCGTCCCTGACCCATAAATCTTTCCTTCCTTAAAATATTCAAATATTACAATTTCGTCATCTGAACGCCGTCAAACCAAGCCGGATTATACTGTCCCCTGTAAAGCAAGTACACAGTAAAGCCCGTATATGTTAAATTTGTTTTTTCATCTCCGTCGTCCACCGTGAATGTTCCTCCGGCATACTGCCAATCAGTCCTATGCCTGTCGAACTCCACATATTTCCAGCCCTGACTGCCGTCACTGTAATGGATTTCCACACCCAGCCGGAATTCGCCTTCTGACACAGCATTTGCCTTTGCCCAACCAGACAAATAATAGCTGTCGCCCTCTGCGCCACTGATGTTTACCGTCTGGCTGGGGGTGCCCTCTTCGGAACTTCCACTCAAACGGACTGCCCTTTCACCAAATTTACTGTCTCCGGTGGAAAGTCCATCTTCTTCCAACCCTTCCGCTGTCCATCCGAAAAGTTTGGAGCCTTCACCCAGTTGCTCAAAGCTGCCGTTTTCAATCAAATTATAATCTCCGGCGCTGTTTCCTTCCTCCAACTGGAAATCATCCAGATACAGCTGTCCTCCTGCATCCTTCAAACCTCCCCATACGCAGACATCAGCGCCTCCTTCAGGCACGGAAAAAGTAAAGGAGACTCTCCGCCATCCATCCTGCCCTGAAGTACCCGTCAGCACGTCAGGCCCCAGCTCAGTGGTTTTTGCCCTGCTGCCGGACAGATAAGTGATTCCAAGGAAAGCCCCTCCCTCTGTTTCAGAAAGGGGACTCACAGACGAAGTCTGCATATACACCGACGCCGTATACGTGCCGGCAGGGAGCGCCTCTATATCCTGTCCCACCGCCACTGTTCCTCTCTCCGGGTTTTCTCTGGAAACAAAAGCACACCGTTCATCCGTGCGGCCTGTATCTGAGGAAATCCCGATGGAATACGTACCGCCGGCTTCTTCATTATACTCATGCCATTCATGTCCGTTTCCAAACTTTTCAGACACAAAACCGGAATCCACCAAATAATTAGAAACGCTTCCATAGCTTTCTGGTTTTCCCGCCGTTTCATTCCCGGAGCCTTTCTCCAAAGAAACATAATCCTTTACCCGGCCCTGGTCATCCACAACGGTCCGTACTTGCCCAAATTTGTCATAAACATAAGTGGAACCCGAATTTTCTTCCTTTTTTCGGTCGTAAACATTGGTCACACTACCGTCACAGTAATCAAATTCAACCACTGTCTTTGCCGCTTTTTCCGTTCCCCATTCGCGGAACATTTGTACCCGTTCCGTCCCTGCAGACTTCCCATACAGATAATCTGCAGCCGTGTTGTCTGCGGCCTTCGCCTGAATCAGTTTTCTCTCATTATAAGAATATACACTTTCCGTCCCATCCGGTTCTGTGATGGCAGTCAAATTCCCTGATAAGTCATATTGATATCTGACTGTGTTTCCCGTCGTCTCATCTTTGACAGAGGAAAGCCTGCCCCCCTCTTCACCGTATGTAAAACTTATAATCGTTCCCCCACTGTCTGATATACGCTCCAGGCGGTTTCCCTCTCCATATTCGTAAGAAACTTCTGTTCCGTCATTCCACTTTTTCCTGATAAGAAGCCCGCCAGCATTAAAGATGCGTTGACTGCCATCTGAACCTGTCATAATCCAACGTTCGCCGCGGCCGGAATCATCCCAAGATGCAATCGTAAAATCCAGGCCGGAGGCAGTCACTTTTGTCCCGTCCTCTTTAGAGGAATAGTACTGTTTTCCATCTCCATCCGTATAAATATAGGGAAGCCCCGAAAGCCCTGTGGCCTCCAGCCGTTCCATCACATTAAGCCTCCAGCCGTTTCCAAACAGAGTATCCTCCCCGGCGCTGTTTAAATTATAAATATGGCTGACGCCTTCCGGAAGGCGCTTTCCTTTGGCAGCCACATCTTCATGGGAAAAGCTGAGATTTCCGGTAAAGCCGTCCACATACCCTGTCCCGGCCTGGGAAACTTTCTGCTGATGGCCGTTTTGCCCATCTCCAACCCCCGCCTGATTCCGGTAATAAAACAACCCTGTCGGATAGAAACCGGAAGGATATACGACTCTTCTGGATGAACGGTTTGAAATTGTATAACAGGCCCCTGCCTTCAGTTCTTCCTTTCCAGAACGAAGCAAAACCCCATAATTTTCCCCCCCATACCAGGAATCCAACTGGGATGTAATGTCAAACTGCTTCAGTGCAAGCAGCCCTTCCCGCTCAGAACTGGCAGTTGTTTTTCCCATTGTCTTTGCCCACTGGCTGTCAAGGATAATCCCATCGCTATCCGGCTGGGCAGACCAGGTCACGTCTTCCTTCCAATCAGCCGAAAGCGCCTGGGCTGTCACAGGAAATTCTTCCGCTCTTTTTGTACTGTACTGGTTCTGATAGATATTCAAAACGCCTTTATAAATACGGTCTCCCCATTGAAGGCTGGGAAGATGGGTAAGCTTCACAAGAGTCCGGCTGACTCCATAGACAGAAAAATATCCCACAGACAGAGGCGTTCCTTTTTCTGTGGCTTCCTCCGGCTGGTTTTCCCGTACAAAAGCTTCCTGGACTGCTTTCCTCTCTCCGGCCTTTTCCACTGTCCGCTCAATGGCAACCGGGTAAGTACGTTGTCTGGAGGCAAGCCAGTTTTCATCCGGTTTCACCGTCAGGATTGTCACGCCTTCACTTTCTTTCTCAAGACTAAGCGACACTTCTTTGGTACTGTCCCCGGCCCAGTCATACATATAGGGAGCTGTAAAGGTGTATATTACCATTTGCCCTTTCTTTAAGGAAACGCTGCCATCTGCTTCCAGGCTCATTTCCAATCCCGGATGGCTGACTCGAAATTGGAGGGCGCATCCTGCCGCATCTCTGGATTTTAAAATAATGCTTTCCTTTAATTCCACAGAATCCAGAATATAACGAAGAGTCACATTCTGTAAAATATTTTCATAAGAGCCTCCGTCAGTCAGCCCTGACAATTTCATTATCTCCGCATTGCTGACAGAAACTGTTTTTCCATTTTCCGCTTTTATGCTCTCCCGGTATTTCCCCTTTTCAGAACCGGAATCATCCTCCGACCGGTTTTCTTCTGCCGGATTTGACTCCCCTTCCTCCCCGGATTCTTCCTCCTGTTTGGATTCTTCTTCCTCCTGTTTGGATTCTTCCTCCGGTCCGGCCTCTTCCTCTGAATCATTTTCTCCGGCCGGTTCACTTTCCTCCGTCTGTTCCGCTTCTTCCGATGATTCCTCTTCTTCTGTCGGCTCTGATTCTTCTGCGGACTCTGTTTCTTCATCTGAAACAGAGTCATCCCCTCCGAAAGCCGGAACAAATTCACTGGCCTTTTGCCCCCTGTTTTCTGCCTCTGTCTCATTTGCTTCTGTCTCAGGAGAGCTTTCCTCTGAATCTACAGAACTTCCATCCTCCTCTGTCTCACTTTCTTCTGTTTCATCCTCCTCTGAGACATCTCTACTTTCGCTTTCTTCTTCGGAGTCCCCTTCTGAGCTTTCTTCTGTTTCCTCCTCTGTGCTTTCCGCTATAGTTTCCTCCGTCTCCGGCTTCAAAAGCTCCCAGGAAATATCCGCCCCTGCCGACTGCATTGACACCAGCTGCGCCGCTGTAGAATACCTGGAAAATTTCACCCTCACGTCAGAGGCTTTGTTTATGTAGCCTTCTTCTTCCCCCTCTGCTCCGTCTGAAATCAGTCTGTTATCAATTTCTTCCCACCGGCCATCCTTTTCGTAATGCACCGGCATTTCATAAACAGCGGCCACATAACTTCCGTCTTCCATAAGGAAATGCTTGGTAAACCGGTCTCTTTTTTCGATATCTTCCCCAACTACGACGCCTTCATCCTGGTGAACAGTGGTTTCTCCCCCCGTACTGCTCACAAGTAATGCGGGAAACAGCATATCCTCCACAAAAAAATCAAATCCATATAGGCCTGTCACCAGTTCTGTCTGTACACTTTTTAAAAGTACCTGGAGGCTTTTCCCGGAACTGGCCTCATAAGCCTCTGTAATATCAAGCATACAAAGTTCTGTTTTATCGTCTGCCTCATAAATTACCGTATCCATGGGTTCTGACGAAAATCCCCGTGATGAGGATTTTCTATATATTCCCAGTTCCAGCTCCCCTTGCTGCTCCTCCGAAAAATCTGCCCTTCCCATCAGAAGGCTCACCTGTTTCAGTTTTTTCTCCTCTGAAGGGGCCGGAAGGGCCGGAAGAGACAGTACTGTCTGCAATGTCTCCCTGGTGTTTCCCACCACCACCGGAACTCCGCCAAAATATCCTTCCGTACTTTTTACCTCATAAGAAACCTCTTCTTTTATCCCTGTCTGGGAAATCTGAATATTGACGGTAATGGGACTGATTCTTGACATTTCATCCATCCAGGAGCCATCAGGAACCACAGAAAGGCGGACGCTCCCGTCCCCCTGCTTTTCTGCCTGATAAGATGCCTTCCCCATGGCCCGCTTTCCATCATAGACAAGGGGAGCTTCCAAAACAGCCACTTCTTCCTCTCCGGAAAAAAGGCGAATGGAGCCATCACTTTCCTGGCGAAAGGTCAGCCCGTCAAGGGCCATATAAAAAGAAACGCCCCCCTTTGCACGGTTTAAGGTTTTAAAGGCAGCAGACAATTCCACCTTTCCAGGCCACTGTGCGATGCTTAAATCCATTCCGCTGACGATTTCTTCATAAACACCTGAATTTCGGACAGAACCTGCCGCCACCTGATTCTCAGAAGCTGCCCTATTCTGTCTTTCGCCTTCTTCCAAAAGCCCTGTCTGCACTTTAAATTCCCGAAGCTTTTTGCTGGAGCTGCCTGACGCCGGAAGAGAAAAGGACAGTTTTCCACCCTCTTCCCCAAAGCCCAGCTTTATAAATTCCCCATTACTGAAAAAACGCCGGATGGAAGACTCCATGCTGCCGTCTTTTACTTGATACTCTTTCCCGTCGTCTTCTCCGGTGACAGGTTCCAGACGGTAATCATAAGGAATCCAACCGCCATCTTCACCCTGATAAAAAATCGGGCATGGGTAAAGGGCCATCACCTCCGTGCCATCCTCTGATAAGAAGGTCCTGCTGGAACTCCCCCGCATTTCCTCCTGTTCTTTCCATGAAGCCATCTGAGACCTGCCGCTCCCCGGATTTTCCTCCTCAGGCGCTGCAAAAACCGACAACGGCACTGCAGACAGGCAAATAAAAAACGCCATGATTCCCGCCGTTATCTTCATCCACTTCTTTTTATTCATAAACATCCCTCTTCATCTGTTTCAGTTCCACTGGTTGACCTTTCTTCCACAGCGCCCCGTCATTTTATCCGACTCAAAGCGGCAGCGGAAAAAACGAAAGAATCCAGACGCATTATACCATGAAAACACAGAAAATGGAATAGAAAAACCTAACCTTAAATTTACCAAAAAAAAGCAGCTGCGTAAAGGGCCAAAAACCTGAAATTACGCAGCAGCTTTTTTGTTTTTTAGTCAGTACTACTGAATCGAGATCACTTTATAATCCTCATCCTCCACTGTTTTTTTCAAAAGGGCGTCATCCACATCCTCTTTCAGAGTGACCACAGCTGTGCCGTCTTCGTGGCTTACGGCTGCTTCCTCCACTGAAGGAAGGGCCTCCAGACATTTTTTAACCCGCGCCTCACAGTGCCCGCACATCATTCCTTCAATTTTCATTGTTTTTACCATGGCTTTCTTCTCCTTTTTATGTTTTACTTTTATTTTTTTATCTTTCGCCCCATTCCGTATGTTGAAGAAATTTAACCGGAGGGCATTGGATACCACGCAAAAGCTGGACAGGCTCATGGCTGCCGCGCCGAACATGGGATTTAATTTCCAGCCAAAGACCGGAATCCAGACTCCGGCCGCCAGAGGAATTCCAATAACATTATAAAAAAATGCCCAAAACAAGTTTTCATGAATATTTTTCAGCGTCGCCCGGCTCAGGCGGATAGCGGCGGGCACATCGCTCAACCTGCTTTTCATCAGCACCACATCGGCGGCATCAATGGCGATATCTGTACCCGCCCCAATGGCAATCCCAATGTCCGCCCTGGTAAGGGCCGGGGCGTCGTTGATACCATCTCCCACCATGATCACCTTTCCCTGCTCCTTCAAAGAACGGATCACGCTTTCTTTCCCATCCGGCAAAACACCCGCAATTACCTGATCCACTCCTGCCTGTCTGCCGATTGCTTTTGCCGTCCGTTCATTATCCCCTGTCAGCATCACCACATGGATTCCCATATTTTGCAGTTCCTTCACTGCTTTCGGGCTGTCCTCCTTGATCACGTCGGCCACTGCGATGATTCCCAGAAGCTTTCCGCCCTTCATGAACAACAGCGGTGTTTTTCCTTCCTCTGCCAGGACCTCCGCCTGCTTTTTCATATTTTCCGGCACCGCTGTCCTGCTTCCGATATAGCTCATACTCCCGCCAAGAAGTTCTTCGCCATCCAGCATGGCAGAAAGCCCGTTTCCGGGCAAAGCATGAAAATCAGAAACTTCTTTTACGGGAATTCTCCGCTCTTCCGCCAGGGAAAGCACTGCTTTTGCCAGAGGATGCTCGCTTTTCGCTTCCAGTGCCCCTGCCATTGTCAAGAGTTCTGTCTCTGTAAAACCTTCTGCTAAAATAAGATCCGTAGCTTTCGGCTCCCCGCTTGTGATGGTTCCGGTTTTATCCAGGGCCACAATCTGCGCTTTTCCTGTTTCCTCCAGAGAAACAGCAGTTTTAAACAAAATTCCATGTTTTGCCCCCATACCGTTTCCAACCATGATCGCCACAGGTGTGGCAAGCCCCAGGGCGCAGGGACAGCTGATTACCAGCACCGATATTCCACGGGCCAGGGCATAACCAAAGGTCTGCCCGGCCAAAAGCCAGACAAGTGTTGTCACTGCCGCAATGGCTATGACTGTGGGAACAAAGATCCCCGATACTTTGTCCGCCACCTTTGCGATGGGGGCCTTTGTGGCAGCCGCATCGCTTACCATGCGGATAATCTGGGAAAGCGTCGTGTCTTCTCCCACCCTGGAAGCCTCGCATTTAATAAATCCTGACTGGTTTACGGTGGCCGCCGACACAAGATCTCCCTCTTTTTTGTCCACAGGGATACTCTCTCCCGTGAGGGCAGCTTCGTTCACCGCACTGTTTCCTTCTATAATAATGCCGTCCACCGGGATGTTTTCTCCCGGCCGGACTATAAAGAGATCTCCTTTTTTCACTTGATCCGCCGGCACTGTCACCTGGATGCCGTCTCTTAAAAGAGTCGCTGTCTTGGGCGCCAGCTTCATCAGGCTCTTTAATGCATCCGTAGTCCTTCCTTTGGAACGGGCTTCCAACATTTTTCCTACGGTGATGAGCGCCAGAATCATAGCTGCCGACTCAAAATAAAATTCATGCATAAAGGCCATGGCGCCTGCCATATCCCCTTTCACCTGGGCGTCTGTCATGGCAAACAGCGCATACGTGCTGTATACAAAAGAAGCCCCTGCCCCCAGGGCCACCAATGTATCCATATTAGGCGCCCCGTGAATCAGGCTTTTAAAACCACTCACAAAAAATTTCTGATTAATGACCATGACGATCACAGTCAAAAGAAGCTGCAAAAGCCCCTGGGCCACGTGATTCTCCGCCAATGCCGCCGGCACCGGCCATCCCCACATCATATGCCCCATGGAAAAATACATGAGAACCGCCAAAAATCCCACAGAGGCAATCAAACGCCTTTTTAACACCGGGGTCTCCCTGTCTTTTAACATATCTTCTCCTGAAGAAGTTCTGCCGGAAGCCTCTGCCATACCCGCGCTGTCCTGGCGGCTTTTCTTTAATGCCGCACCGTAACCTGCCTGTTCCACCGCTTTTATCACATCAGAAGAAGAAACCGACCCTTCCACACCCATGGAATTTGTCAAAAGGCTTACAGAACAGGAAGAAACGCCTGCCAGTTTCGACACAGCCTTTTCCACCCTGGCACTGCATGCCGCACAACTCATTCCCGTCACCGTATATTGCTCCATCTGTCCATCCCTCCCTGCACTGGTCGTTACAAGTATCTTTTCACATATACTATATACCCCTATTGGGTATATGTCAAGTCCTTCCTGAAATTTTATGGAATTCCCTTTTCAACTACTCAAACCTGTGATATACTTTTAAAACATACAAAGGGGGAAATCCACGATGAGCACAAAACATTCTTCTTCCAAGTTCCTGTCTGCCCTGCTTCTGGCAGCTGCCGGCAATTTTTTCTATGCCCTGACGGTAAAACTGTTTTTACTGCCTGCCGGGCTCATTACCGGAGGCGCCACAGGCATCGCTTTGGCATTGAATCATTTATCCGGGCTTCCTGTTCCCCTTCTCCTTCTTATGATAAATCTCCTGTTGCTGGCCGCCGCATATCTTTCTCTCGGGCGGCAGTTTGCCATAACCGCCGCTTTTAGCACAGTGCTCTATCCCTTGTTCCTGGGCCTGTTGGACATTGTCCTGAAAGATACGGAAGTCACAAAGGATTTACTTCTTTGTACTGTTTTTTCCGGTCTCGGCATTGGGCTTTCTCTCAGCATGGTCTTCCGTGCCGGAATGTCTGTGGGTGGTATGGAAATTCCGTCCCTGATCCTTCATAAATATTTAAAATTCCCTGTTTCCCCATGTTTATACCTGTTTGAGGGATGCATTTTACTCTCCCAGGCTTTTTATCATTCCCCGGATCAGATCCTCTATGGACTGATTCTCGTACTGATTTATTCCATCATCGCAGGCAAATCCCTGTTCCTGGGTTCTTCTATGATTGAAATCAAAATCATCAGCGAACATTCCGACGATATCCGGGAAGAAATCTTACAGCAGCTGGACAAAGGCGTCACCATGTTGTCCGGAGAAGGCGGTTATCTCCATTTCAGTACACAGATCATTATGACCGTCGTTTCCGACCGGGAACTTCCCAAAGTGGAAAAACTGGCCCGCTCCATTGACCCCGAATGTTTCATTATCATTACCCGCGTAAGCGAAATAAACCGCTTCCATTTCTTTTAAAAACATTGTAATTTTCGGACAGGACGTCTGAAAAAGAATCCTGCGGTGCCCTGCGCAATCGCCGACTGTGAGCGGTGCCTGATTGGTTCTCACAAAGCCGGCGACTGGCAGTTCTTCCACAGAAGGAAGTTGTCCTCAAAAACCACCTCAATTTTCCCACTGTCCTTTAACCACGACAGATAAGAGCGCACGGTGCTTCCAACTAATGCATACTGTTCAAAACTCATGGCTAATCCATATTCATCAAACAGCTGTTTCAGCAATGCTTCAAAAGTCATAGGCGTATCCAAAACAGATTGTATGTGGGTTCCAATCTCCAGTACTTTCCTGCGGTTTAACTGCGCCAGTTCTTTTACATCCCCTGTCGCTTCCGCATGGGCTGGCACAAATACCTTTGCCTCCATCTGCTCCACAAAATCCAGTGTTTTAAGGTATTCTCCGACATCATAGATAAAAGAAACCTGGTATTTGTCCAACGTGCTTTGACTGCTCACACAATCCGCAAGAAAGACCACCTGATCCGGTGTACGAATTCCAATCATATCAAAAAAATGCCCTTTTAGGGGGATTACCTGCAAATCTTTAGGAAAATCCCCGGCTGTAATGTCTTCCGCCCAGCTTTTTGCCGCCAGCAAAAACTTGTGCCTCAAATCTTTACAGGGATATCCGCCATACAAAAAAGACGGCTCCAGGATGGGATAATTTGTAAAAGCCGCCTCCATACCGCAGGCAAAAATCCTGCATCCTGTCTGCTGTTGAAGATACCTGTTTCCTCCAATATGGTCGGCATTGGAGTGGGTATTGACAATGTATTTCAAACTCCATCCATGTTCATCCAGTATTTTACGGATTTTCCTGCCTGCCTCTTTATCATTTCCACTGTCAATCAGGCAGACTTCCGTATCGTTTAGCCTGTAAACACCAACTTTTGCAGGGCAGTTAATATAATAGCTTCTCTCCCCCACCTGGCACAATTCAAACATAATCTTCCTCCCTTTTGTCAATCAAAGTTCTCTCCGGCACAAGGCCAAGATATCATTCTTCCGGCGGCATCCCGTGTCCTTTTCCATTCCCGTGTCCATGGCCATTTTCCCCATCATGGTGTTCACAATTACTGTCTGTCCCTGTACAATTTTCTTCCTCAGGATACAGGATACCAAGGTAGTCATATATCTCCTTCATGGTCATCCCCCGTACCTCTTCGGCCGTAATGTCAGGATACAGTTTCCGCAATTCCAAAAATGCCCTGTATTTCCCATAAGAAAGCCCCATTTCATGGGCCTCGGAAACTTCTTCGGAATGTGCAAAATAACAATGGGTGTTTTTTTGCCCTGCCGTACAGGATTCAATATTAGAATACATTCTCGCACACTGCGCCCCCTCCGGTCCTATGACAGAGATCGTCAGCGTTTCATTATCTGATAATAGCCCACTGATTTTTTCACTTTCCAGTATCCGATGAATGGCCTCCGCGTAATTTATATATTTTACGGACAAGGAATCCGCCAGTTCTATCCCCTCATCATTGCGGCCACACACCGCAACTACCTGGTCAAACCGGTTAACACTCAGTTCGAGGGATGGATTGACATCTATACTGATTTCTGCCGTGGGGATAAAATAAAGCCAATAGCCTCCTGCCAGCACAAACAGCAGGCACACGGCAGCAGAAACGAGAATCCGGTAATTTGGAATCTTCCGTTTTGTATATCCCCGCGTTCTTCGCGCAAGGAAATCCCTGGTTTTATTTTTCAGCTTTTCTTCGGCGTGAATCTCATCAAAGGTTTCTTTCATTCGGTCAATCATATTCATCACCTCCCAGCTTTTCTCTGAGCATTTGCCTGGAACGGGTTAGAAGCGTATAGATTGTATTTACATTTTTACCAAGAATTTGACTGATTTGAGGCGCCGTATAGTCTTCATAATAATGCAGATACACAACATCTCTGTATTTTTGAGGAAGAGACAGTACGGCTTCTAAAACCTCCCTGTGATCCGGTGGCAACAGGGCAGGCTGCTCCATAATTTCATCCAAAGATACGATATGGCTCCGAAAGAAGCTCTTAAGCAAGTCTTTACAAGCGTTAATGGTAACGCGGATAAGCCAGGCTTTCTCATGCTCTTCATTTTCAAAAGAAACGGAACTAAGGACATACTTCAAAAACACGGTTTGAAATATGTCCTCAGTATCGGCGTAGTTTTTTAGATGTACCATACAAAGCCGCCTGATGGTATCTGAATACCGCTCAATGGCCCTGTTTACTTCCTGTTCACTCCGCATTGAATCCCCATCCGTTATCTGCAGTGTCTCCCATGGCCATTTCCCTGGCCTCTGCCACAGTGATGTCCTCCTCTGGCAGTACCATTCGCGTAAGCGCCGTCGTAATCTGTATTTACAGAATCAGAACTACTGCCAGCCCCCGCATAAGCGCTGCAGATATCACAGATTCCGTCCCCATCCGCATCTACAAAATTTCCTCCGCAAGTGCCGCAGATTCTGCCTTCATGAGGACAGCCATAGCCCGCATAATCACAAATTCCATCACCGTCTACATCTACAAAGTTTCCTCCGCAAGTACCACGGGTTCCTGTTCCATCTACACGAGGGCAGCCGTTCCCTGCATAATCGCAGATACCGTCTCCGTCCGCATCCACATAATGTCTGCCGCAGCCGGCTGCTGCGTAATCGCTGCAGAGGTCGCAGACTCCGTCCCCGTCCGCATCCACAAAATTCCCTCCACAGGTGCCGCAGATTTCAATTTCCTCCCTATAAGGGCGGACGTTCTTCTCCGCATTATAAATGCCGCCATCATCCACTTCTGCCAACTTCCTGTTCCATCCTGATTCAGCCGCACGAGTACCGATAATCCCCACAGACAATACGGCCGTAGTGGTCAGAATCCCGATTATTACTTGTTTTATCATGCTTCTTTCCTCCATGTTTATTGCCGCCAACTGGCAGACGTGGATATGTCCTTGTCAGCCGGCGGTGATATCTGCTTTTACTTATAATACGATCTATGTGGGTAAATCCATTCAGGGGTTTTTATAAATATAAAAACTATGGCGGCAAATTTAAGTCTAAAAAATCGCCAAACTTGCCACTACAGTTGCGATCGCCAGCAGCCCCAGTATCCCAATATAAATCCACATAACTTTTTTGCTGCCGGTTTTATTGATAAATATTAAAATCAATCCCATCATAATAACGATACAGAGTGCCAGAGTCAGATTCATAACCCATATGTACCGAAAATCTATTTCTGTCTGTGTAAATGCCTGATAATTAATTGACAACAGAGCGAAAATCGCCACAAAGACACCCATGATCGTCAGGACATTTGCATATATCTTCTGTGATATCCCCTCGATATCCTCTTTTGCCCGTTCAATCTCTTTTCTGGTCTGTTTCTCATACTCTTCTTTATAATTTCCCAGCCCTTTGTAATGAACTTCATCCCGAAAGGCAGCCCCAGGCTGCTCTGCGTATGTAACCTCCGGTTCCCTGGTCAACTGCTCAAAAATGATCTGGGCAATCTTCATCTCTTTTTGTAAAACAATAATATCAGATGAAATATTTTGAACTCTCAGGAACGCATATGTAACATGCCCTGGCTGATAATGGGGGCCGTCTACCTTCAATCCCTGGCGCATTCTGGAATTTTTTTCTGCGATTCTCCCCAAAATGTTATTTGGAATACTTAATTGTTCTTCCGTCTTTATAAAAACTGTCTCGCCTGGCTTTAATTCGTATTCCGAATATTCTTTTCCTCCTTCGCCACAAATTGAATTGAGAGTCAGGTCATAGGAAATACCATTCAAGTTTTCCTTCTTATATCCTGACAAAATTAATTGATTACTTTCTACATATTTTTTTATGTCTTTATCAACCAAAAGCACGTCATTATCACCCCTTTGTATAATGTAATATTATAACACCCGCCATAAAATAACACAACAATCGCAGTCTTTTTCTTTTATTCAATCGTAAAATTTTTTAACTTCATCAAGTAATTCTATTTCTTTCTCTCCTATGCAATCTATAATAGCTTCTCCTTTGCTCGATATATTGAATTATCTTTTTACGATTACCAATCGATTTATCCGTACTTTTTCATGCTTTTCCGTACTTTCCCATGCTTTATCCGTACTTTCCATCACCTTATCCGTACTTTTTCCAATTCTCGTCTTATCGGAAAACCGGAATAAATAGCTGCAAAAGCTTCCTGCAATTTCCAACAGCTCCGGCTCTTCCATCCCAAGTTCTTTGCACCGTCTGATAATCCTCGGAATCCCGCTTCCCCAAGTTTGAATTACCTCCTCCCCTCCTCCATCATGGTCTCCAGAAATATCCCATATCCTTTGGTGGCATCCTGTACAAACACGTAGGTCACAGCGCCGACAAGCTTACCGTTTTGGATGATGGGCGAGCCGCTCACGAGTGTGTCAAGGAAAGGACAACATATTTTGACAGATTATTTCAATTTGTAACAGGTTCCTCTCAACTTCCCTTCTTTTTTCAGCACCCCGACCTCAACCATTTCTTTCAAAACTTTCAGTGCGCGGGAATCCTTCACATTCAGCAAATTCTGGACTTCCCTATTTGTTATTACACCCTTTTCCTCTATATACTGAATAATCTTTTTCTGATTACCCGTCAATTTATCCGTACTTATCCGTACTTTTTCCGTACTCCCCGGCATCTTATCCGTACTTATCCGTACTTTTTCTATACTCTCCCTCACCTTATCCGTACTTTTTCCAATTCTCGTCTTGTCAGAAAACCGGAATAAATTGATACGAAAGCTTCCCGCAATTTCCAGCAGCTCCGGCTCTTCCATCCCAAGTTCTTTGCACCGTCTGATAATCCTCGGAATCCCGCTTCCCCAATGTTCCATAATATTCATATAAGTAAACGCATACACCAGCGCCCGGTTTCTCGGTATGGAAATACCTTCCCTGATATCTTTTAGCCGCAGACTCCCAAACAGCATCCCCGGAGATGTCACTTCTACACGGTTATCATATACCGCTACTTGGATACTTGACGGATGCAGATAACTGCGATGGACCACCGCATTACAAATCATCTCTCTGATACAGTCTGTCGGAAGTTCATATACATCTGTCCGGTATAACCCATGAATCTCTGAACCAATATTAATATTTCGCAGGACATATTCATAAGCGGCATCCAGCTGTGTTATAATATCTCCGTCATATTCTTTTCGGTCAATAAATATATCCCTCTCAGTTCCTTTAAATACGGCACATTGAATGGTTGCCTGAGGAAACGAATTACGCGACATAAGGAGAAACGCATTGGTAGGATAATATGCATTTCCTCGTTTCACCAAAAAGCCCCAACTAAGCAAATTCTGTCTTGTCAAACGGTGTATCCTTTCCGCCGCTTCCTCAGATTTGCAGTGCTCTACCGCATATTGATACATTCTATTACACAAAAGATTGATCTCATCTTCTGTCACGCCCTCCTCCGGAGCAGCATAAGTTTGGTCGAAGCAACGATTAGAGCCTTCAAATTCAAGCTCTTTTAACACAAAAGGATCGGCTGGTCTGGTAGTTCCTGATACTCTGATATAAGTCCCTTTTTCCTTTCCCTTTGAAGTAAGATAATATGGGCGCTGGCCTCCCGGCATTATGTTCACGACAATCACCACTTTTTCCTCAATGGAAGCCAATGTCACAATGGGGGTAATCATCGGAGTACAGCTATCGCAGATTGCCGAAGTAATTCCGTCTATGAGGGAAAATGCGTTCTCCTGATTGATTCCAACTACTTTAAACGTACCGTTTTCCACACCGAATACAATTTTTCCTCCGCTGCCATTTGCAAATGCGACTACGGTTTTCATATAAGTTTCGCTTCTTTCAGGCACCATCCGCTTGAATTCGAGATATTCTGATTCTCCGGACATGATTTCTTCTAATGTCATAAAATATCACCTTCTTCCTTCTCAAGCTCTTTTGAAGAAACAGGTTCAAACTCTCCTGTATAATTCTCCAGAAAATCATAAGCAAATTTCCGATTCAATTTGTCATGAATTTTCTGATTATAATAGTTCCTCAGGCAACTATAGCAGGAAGGCGAACAATTACACTCCTTCGTTATATGGATCGCTTTCTCAACAACCTCTTGGAATTTATCTCCGGATTCCGTGACCAGCCTTCTTACATGGCCGGCTCCGCCTGCCACGGCATCGTACAGTACGACCGCATAGATCAATTTATTATCCAAAATAATTTTATGGAGACAGCCTTTAATGTCATTCCGCTCAATATCCAGCACTGCCGACAATGCTTCTAACAGAGCATACATGACCGATAGCATCACTTCCTGATCGCCTGCCTGTGGTGTCAAAAAGACCAGGCGCACAACGTCTGTCCGAAACACATGGCACAGCTTATTTTTTACCAGTTTCTCCTTACAGGCTTTTCCCCACGGCGTAATATGCTTTTTTTCTATAGATTTCTGGCAGGGATGAAAACCGGCATTCTTTAAATTCTCAGTGCTGCTTTCTGAATACCCACAATGCAGGCACACATAGAAATCGTCGTTACAGACTACCATCAGTGAATCATTTACAGAGGTTTCCATTTGAAATTCATTTCCATCTTTCATTACAAAAGCATATTTCTGAATAATCTGTCGCTGGGCATCACCGATGTAGCAATCATCACTACGATAAATTTTATCCGGTTTTCGCATTGGAACATCTTTCGGTTTGTCCTCTGCCACAAATCCCCTTCTCGGCTCAATAGCCTGCTCCCAAAAACGTCTCTCAATAATCTTCTGACAGGACACACATTTTTCCCCAGAAAATTCCGGCTCTTTAGAACGGTAATTCCATGTTTGGCAAGAAGGATTCTTACACTGTGCAATATATACCGTCTCCCAATCCTGTCCCCTTGTCTGTGGAAGCTTCCTGATATATCGGCTGGTATAGAGTTTTCCATCTGCAACCACTTGTGCATCCGGAGCATACTCAGAAACGGCAAGCTGGAGATCCCTGACCATCTGCAGTTTTTTATCTGTGGCAAAATTCGCATTCTGGTAAAGTTCTACGGTATCTACCGGAAACCCGTACTTCGGCAACACATTATTTCTGACAAGAAACTCTATCAACTCATTTCTGCCGCGGTTGTCATCCTTGCCCCGGCGATAAGACCACAGCTTTCGCTCAACGTCAGCCGCTTCCTGTGTAAGCCCTTCTTTTAACAGTCTATCCCTTTCATCTTTGTAATATTTAACGGTTCCTCTAAATTCATCTACCGACATCCTGAGCGCCCCGTCCTTGCCAATCAATTTCTCTGCCCATGAATAATCATGAATTCCCATCATTTCATGGCTTTCTTCAGGTATAGAGGCCTGAAGAACAGCTTTTAAATGTTCCGGTTTGCTCTTAAGATAACTACACAGCCTTTCCCACCCATCACCATTAAGCAGGACATCTGCGTTATTTGAATTGTAAACGTCCATCTGTTTTGCAAAGAAATCACTTAATGCCACCGCAAAAATATGCCTGAGAATCACCTTCTCATTTTTTACAGTAAATAAAGGGACACCAATCTTTCCGGTAATCATATTTTCCGGGTTTTTATAATATGTAAAATCATGCGAACTCAGTTTAGCGTAAGTCAGGGAAAATGCAGCCGTATTCCGACCTCTCCCTGCGCGTCCGGCTCTCTGAACATAATTGGCCGGTGACGGCGGCATATTACGAAGATATACGGTTTCCAGATCTCCCACATCCACCCCCATTTCAAAGGTGGTAGAACAGCTCAAGGCATTGATTTCCTTGTTGACAAACATTTCCTGATATTTCTGCTGCTCCTCTCTTCCAAGCTGGGCTGTATGCTCTTTGATATGTAGCGGCTGCATCAGAGTGGATTTATAAAGCTTTGCATAATGATTATTGTCAATCAGACTTGCATGCGTAATCCTTTTCAAGCGACCATTGCATTTTAAAGTCGGGCACATCCCCTTACAATTCATCATGCTTGTCTTGCCACAGACATCACAGGCATAAATGGGAGCATGTTCCGTACCTGCTTCTATTGTAAACCGCCCCGTATCAAAATAAAATTCACCATTGCCTGCGCCGGACAGACTCTCCTCCCCACATAAAATTTCATCCCAATACATCTGCAGCAAATCATTCGCTTCCTCTTCCTCCACATCAAGAACCTTCATAATACGTTTCAAACGTCCGTTCTTTAACAGATTTCCATTTTTTCTGTAAGACGCAGACCATCCGGCCAGATATGCTTTCTTCTTATCTTTATCTGAATCCTTACATTTTTTTACTCTTTTCGGTCTGGCTGTATAAAAAATATATTCCCGCTCATCGTCCGTCAGATCACAGTCTCCTTCCAATGCTCCATGATACACAATATCCATGACAAGCAAATCAAACAGAGCCTTCACGTCCTGAATATTCTGATGATATTCTTCTGCAACTCCTTCCATGACCGTTTCACTATTTCCTTTGTAATTAAATTTTATCAGGCCCATGGAAACAAGGCTGGTACTTCTGCGGGCATTGACCATTTCATTTAACACGGCAATCCATGCATTCTTACGGCTGATCGGCGTCAGACTCCCCGTTCCGTGAGTACCTGGTTCTGCAAACGTGCGGCAGGAATCAAAATAGGATGTCAATTCGTCTACGAAATGCCGGATTTCCCAGGGATGGTCCTCCATATGATCACGGTTTTTCTCCACAACATGCCAGATACCACGGCGGCGCAAAAATTCTCTGTAGGAAGATGTCATATACGATGCAAAGAACGCCGCCTCGCCACGGCTGTCAGAGAAAGACAAAAACTGCCGTTTTCTTTTAACGATGTCTACCTGTGCGGTCTGCTTTGCCGAGCGGAACAGACCTTTCTTTGTCCCCGGATTTTCGCTTTTGCTTTTTAACACTTTTTCACTCTCTGGTAACTCCTCGAACAGAGAGGTTCCAAGGACGGCCGTTGCCGCGTCATAACCAAGATAAAATGCTTTGAAATTTCCCAAATTGCAACTCGGACATTTCCCGTTTCCAAGCTTGTCGCTTTTTTCACTTTTTCTTATTCTCACGTAATTACTTCGCCCGCAGGTACAGGGAAGATCTGATTTCAGGCTCTCATGAATGATTGAGCCGCACTTCGCGCAGACCATATAATCATTCTTTTTGATTTCTCCCGTGCTTTCCTCTTCATTCTCATCATCTCCGTCAAAATCATTCTCATGATTGTTCCGAAGCAGATAATATTCCATTTCCGAATCATAGGAATGACTGGAAAGCTCCAGCTTTCCATCCACTTCTTTCCCCGTTATGGCGATGCGGCCGCAATCGTCACAGACGGCACTTTCAAAAACCTTCCAGTCCTCTCCCTCTATATTTACACTCTGTTTTCGGTTTAACACCAGCTTTTTATGCCGTCCCAAGGTAATATATGCGCCTTCCATCGCCCTTACAAACATATGATAACGCGCCTTTATCAGCGCCGTCTTGTTCTTTGAAGCCTGCGCCGCTACACTAATCATATTTACAACATCCTGTTCCGTAACATCATAACTTTGCCGAAGGATTTTTGTGATTTCAGGAATCGTCATCGGACGACTTGTTATAGTACGAAGGTTCCTATACACAGAAGCGCTGACACACAAATCATATAAAAATTCCTCGTCTGCCTGCCCGCTAGGAATCATCATGCCATAATTACGGATAATCTCATTAAGCGGCTTCTTAGGTGCGGCCAACTCGGCAAATAGAGAAACTGGTATATCAGAAGCCGGCTCGTTATATGATGGAATGACTCGTTCTGAACGGATAATGTCTTCTTCCATAAAGATAGCATTGCATAGGGTACTTGCAAATTTCACGATATCGGCATCTGCCTCCTTTCCTCCCAGCGTAGCACTGGTAAGAATATGCAGTACATTGGCAGAATTGCTGATTCTCGCCTTCAAACGCTTTAACAAGAGGGAAGTTTCCATCCCTGTCGCTCCACGATAAATATGAGCCTCGTCAAGAACCAGAAACCGAAGCTTTGCACCGGAGAATACACGGTCGTCCTTCGGCCTGAGCAGCATATATTCCAGCATCGCATAATTGGTCACCAAAATATGCGGCGGCATGGTCTGCATTTGATTGCGCGAAATCAGTTCATTTTTCAGCGGCTTTAATGGATACCCGTCGGCATCCTTATAGATCTTACCGTACTCGACAATACCATCCTGCTCATTTTGCCTCGTACTGCTGTTATACACACCAAAGGTAATGTCCGGATAATTCTTTAACAAATTCCGAAGGCGCTTCATCTGGTCGTTTGCAAGGGCATTCATTGGATATATCAGAATTGCCCTGACCCCGGAAGAAAGTTTTCCTTCCTCTGCCTCGCACAGAAGATGATTGATAATAGGAAGCATAAAACATTCTGTCTTACCGGAGCCGGTACCTGTAGTGACAATCAGATTCTTCCCCTTATTTGTTTTCCTGAGCGCCCTTTCCTGGTGGAGGTATAGCTTCCGCTTGACCTGTATTTCTTTCTCTCCATCGGGAATCTCCCCTTCCAAGCTCCGAAATAGAGGAGAAGCTTCTCCTTCCCCTATCATTTGTTCCAGGCTTTCCCCTTCTTTATAAGAATCACTGACATCAAGATAAGGTCCCTTCGAGACAGCCCCATTCTCCTGCAATGCCGTAAGAAACTGCGTTGCGTAATCCCTGTCGGAAATAGGAAACAATGTGGAAATGTATCCTATAAATTCCTTTTTTATATTTTCTGCCGCTGTTATTGGATTGAACATACTGGTATCCTTTCCGTCCGATACGAGTACAGATCCGCCGTAGAATATTTGTGCTTGTTGGCTTTTGTGTATTCATGATCTGTCAACGCATAGACCGTTCTCTCTTGATATTTATCATAGTAATGATAATAATAAAGTCCGTCCCCCTCTGAATCTGTTATGCAAAGGACAGTCTTTCCGACATAAACGATCCGCACCGGATTAACCATCATCTTCGCAGTTCCCCGATTATTGGTATACACATCAAAGGAAAACTCATATCGCTTCCCTTGATATCCGTCTGTGAACAGGATTCCTTTGTAGACGGGACAATGCCCTTCTGAGGTATCTTCCATACCCGTAAACTCTATCTTATCTATATAACAAGTTTTAATCCGTATATGTCCTGCTTCCTCATTAAATTCATCTGTAATGGAATCTACCACAATACGTCTGTCTTTAAACCGAAGCAAATTTTTGTCACCTAAAATACATTCACCTTCCGCAATCACTTCCCTGACTTTTTTAAAAAGGCTTCCAGAAAGGAGGCTGATTTCAAACCGGTAACTGCCGCTCTCCATATCTGCCGGAATTTCTATACTTTCCAAGCTCTCGTCCAGTTCAAACTTCATTGATGCTTCTTCATGATTTCTGCGTAATGTGAGCGTGAATTTCCTTCCCCTTTTCCCCAAAAAACCGCCGCCCTGATCCCAAAACAACCTCTGGTTCTCTGTCCAGAAATCCGGTGTTCGCAAAAATCCCTCCTTATAACAAACACGAGCCAGTGTATAACACTCCTCTTGCATGATACCTTTCACCGCCATCTGGATTTTTGCAAAAGAATACTTGTCCGCTCCTGCACATGATTGCAAGACGTTTCCGATGGCAACAATTCCCTGTCCGTCATACATAATGTCCTCGCCTTCAATCAGAAACTTCACTTCTGTTTTTACAGGGCTTTTTACTCTCAACAGACTGCTTTGTGGAATATTTCCGATATAATAGATCGGTGATGTCTCATTCAACCATGCACCGGAAGTTTCCTCTATTTGAATTTTAGGAATAGCAATATGGAGTTCTCCATTTCGATACGGCACACGTACTTCTTCCTCCTCTTGGGTAAATGGTATGGTTTCTGTAAAATCGTCTATTTTAATCGTAAATGCCGCATCTTTATAATCGTTCCCCGAATAGTAAAATTCCCTGTTAAAACTTCCTTTTGCACTGCCAACCAAAAGAAAGCTCCTGTCAAAGACTAATTTTTCATCCGCAAGATCAATAACCTGAATCCTGCACAGACCTTCACTTTCTTCAATCGGACAGTTAAAAGCCTGTCCGCTTCCATTTTCAATCTCAGGAAGTTCGGAAAGTTTAATAGACTCTCCATTCTTCAACACGGAAAACTGCTGTAAAAAATCTGTGTTTCCAAGAATGATATTGCAAAAGCTGCCGTGGTAAGCAAAATAATACTCCGTATCTTCTATGCGAACAGTAGGTAAAACGGCTGATTCCGCTGGTGAAAGGACGCGGATATCTGTTCCCCCTGCGCTGTCAAAGGAAAGCAATTTTCCACCCGCAGTAAGCACAAAGCCATCCCTTAATTCAACAAAATATGCCTTCAGGCCTCTCACTTTAAAAGTATCTATATCTGTAACCGTTGCTTTCTCCGCTTCAAAAGCAACATTACAAGGTAACACAAACGTATACCCAAAGGCCACTCGAGAATGCATGGCTCTTTGGGCTGGGTGGACTTTGTCCGTCAAAGTATAATTGCCGCTCTTCAACTGGCTAAGGCTTGTTTCTGTTATACCAGAAAATATCAGTACACGACGATACAATGTATCGCCTGAATTATATATTTCTTCATTATCACAGGTGATTTTCGCCCGAATATCCAGCTCATCAGTGTCTCCATGAAAGGCCGGCAGAGAAACAGACACCCCATGTAATGTTTTTCCAAGCTCATTGCCATACCAGCTTAATCTTTCCTGATATGTAATCTTTCCATCGTAATAAATGGCAAGCACAGCTTTACCGACATTTTCATGTTTCAGACGAATATCCGGTATCACAAGCCGCACATCAGTTTCATTTTCCAACATCAGTTTTGCTCTGATCCTGGAATAGTCAATCGCAACATCCCGTTGTCCCACTTGAGCCTGACGTTCTTTCTTTCTGGTATTCGCAATAGCTGTAATCTTATCCTTAAACCATTCTTCACAAAGCTGCTCCTCATATGTTTTTACCTGCATAGCTCTGGAATTGATCAAAGCGTCTATTTTGATCATCAGCCTTTCAAATAAATCATGTGCAAAGACAGGCCGTAAAAGAATCAACTTGCGGATGCCTTCCTGAAAGGAATATATATGGGAACTGATTGTAACCTCCGTATCTTCCGCATCTTCTCCCTTTAACTTTTGTCCCAGCGACCGAATCATCACTTCAAGCAGAGGGTCTCCCGGAATCAGTTTCCAATTAAGATTATTTTTATAGAAATCAAACAAAAAGTCGAACAAAGCCATCCACGATTTTTTTGTACTGAGAGCATGGATAACAGCCGTAGACTTAAAGGCTCGGCCATTCGCGTCTTCAATAAAAAGCCTGTGGTTCTTTTTCATCGCATTTTCAAGAGAAGTTTGCAAAATGCGAACCACTGCGCCGTTTGTATCTCGATATCCGAATTGTAGGGAAATAAAATTCCAAAAGTTACCATTTTCTTCATTCTTCCACCCCTTTGCATGATTGACGAGAGCAAGCGTTGTCTGCATTTCTGCGCGCAAAGTCAACCTTGAAAACGGATCTTTCAGAACTGTATCAATATATTTTCTGGCGTTTTCATTTAATTTATCCAGTGTCTCCGGCTTAAGAATCTTACTTCCGACAAGGGGATAGTGTGCAAAAACCTTATCTTCAAATTTTCCGTCACTCTGCCGTACAGCCATATCCTTTTCAAGAACATCTTGAATGATATCTGGCCGCTCTATGGTTCGTTCAAAGCCCAGTGTCCTTATATATTCATCCAAAGAAATTTTTTTACTGTAGCAATATGTACTGAGAATCCTGTAAATCCTGGAACCTGTAGGGAAATAAACCACATTACTACGGATAAGATACCGCTTCAGTTCCTCAATATGACGTTCTCTTGCCCCATCTGACGTAAGTTCCGTTCCATCCAATTTAGATTCAAAACCGTATAGTTCAACGAATTCTTTCATCGTATATCCATTTCTGGACGCCAGGGATCTGATCCACTGGTTTTTAGGATCAGACGATATGTATACTTTTCCATCCTTAAGATTTTCCTGAAAGAATGCTTCGATCCGATCATCATTTATAGCTCTTGCATCCCCTGTGGAATATCCTGACAAATAAATTGCATATTCATCAGGTGAAAGCCCTCTGAGCTGAGCATTTGCCCTGAATTTTTCAGGAAATTTGGGCATAAAATATGGCTTTTTAATATGATAAACGATATCTCCGTCCACTTCTCCTGAAAGTTCGCGCTCTGAAAATTTGTGAAAATTAGCATCTATTATCTCCAGTTGTAAATCCTTTGGCAAATCTGAAAGGAAAAAGCATTTGATCTCATCTTCATATACAAAAATACAAACCAAATCCCCCTGCCGGTCGTTCATACAACAGCAGATTACATTTTCATCGTTATAGTCGAACTTCCCAGCATGAATCAGTTTGAGCAGAATTCCCTTCTCATATTCTCCCAGACTTTTACCTGTCCAAATTTCCCGACGTTTTGTTGATCTTTTATCAATCACATCGTATAGTCTTTGACGAGAAAGCCCAAACCATTCTGCCATACGGCTAATTTTTAAATCAAATCTTTCAATGAGTTCCTCAATTACAGGAAAATCAAACCCTTTTCCAGTAAATTGGTATTTTGTCATGGATTCTTTTTCTGATTCGCAAGAAATGACCGCAGGCTTAAAATAGTCTTCTCTAAGCTGATACAGAAGATCAATCTGTGCTAGAAGTTGCTGCTTGGAGAGAGTCCCATATTCTTTAAATGCAAAACGTCCACATCGTTTAAGGCCAATACTTGCCCTATCGTCTCAATATTCTCTTTTTTAAAACAATTACAAATCCGTACCGAAACATTCAGGTCTGACGCCGGACGACATAAAATCTCCTTTGAAAGTGACGGCCTTTTCTCAATAAATAATCCAGAATCTATCCCTTTACTTATGGCGTTTTCAACCCAATATTTTTCGTTTTCCAATATTTTGTGAAGAATCTTTTCGATTTCGGCAATACCCTCAGATCCCATGTTAAGAATTTCTTTTAGCTTTTCAACATTCTCAATCAGCAAATAAAGCGTACTGATATTAGCCCGCATTAAACAATTAAAACTTCTGGTAGAAAGGTTCAGCACAGAAATTGGAATTTCACGATATTCTTCTTTATTCTCAATATACATCTATACCCTCCCCTTCCGTAAACAAATCAGATTTACACTGATAAAGGAGAAATCATTAGAAACTTCTCCGTCCGGCCACAGATATCCTTTTTTAATTCACAATTATCTTAAATAAATTTCTGCTTTAAAAACTATATTCAGTTTACCATAAGAGCTTTCCAACGTCAAAAAAATTAGAAGTTTGAATTACCTCCTCCCCTCCTCCATCATGGTCTCCAGAAATATCCCATATCCTTTGGTGGCATCCTGTACAAACACATGGGTCACAGCGCCCACCAGCTTTCCATTCTGGATGATGGGTGAGCCGCTCATTCCCTGCACAATCCCGCCGGTCAAGTTTAGAAGCTCCGTGTCTGTCACCTGCACCACCAGCCCTTTATTGCTGTCGGTGGTAATATCCGCCTTAATGATCTCAATATCATAATCCCTAAGGCTTCCGTCGGCACAGCACCTGATCACGGCGGGGCCAAGCTCCACGTCCTGTTTATATCCCACAGGGAGCGCCTCTGCATCTGAGAGGAGGCTCATGTCGTCCAGATGGCCGAATACACCCACCTCCGTATTTTTTTCCACACTTCCCAAAGCCCCGTCTCCATAAACAATGGTCCCAAGGAGGGAACCGGGAGCTCCTGCTTCTCCTTTCTGTACGTCCTGAATCTGTGCCTGCTCCAGGGTCCCGCTGGCGGCCTCCAGCCTCTGTCCTGTGTCGCTGTCACTCATGGCATGCCCCAGCGCCCCAAAGTTCCCGTTTCCATCTGCATAAGTAAGAGTCCCGATTCCCTGGGCGTCGTCTTTCACCCAGATTCCGGCTTTTACGCTTCCATCTTCGGTCAGAACCGTATCCACCTTGGCTTCCACAATCTCCCCATTCCTCCGAAGCGTGAAAACACAAGAATCCTCCCCGCCCTCGGAAATGGCCGCAATCAAATCCTCTTTGTCTCTCACCTGTTTATCGTTTGCTTCCAGAATATAATCTCCCGACTGGATAATCCCGTAAGCCGGTTCCACCACATTTCCTTCCATATCAGTCAGTTCACTTGTACCGACCACCATGATTCCATTCATTTCCAGATAAATGCCAATGGATTCCCCGCCTGGTAAAACAGAATGTTCTTCCACCACTTCCACCTGGATACTGCGAAGCGGCAGCCACCCGAACAGTTTCAAATCCATATCATAATTTCCGGTTTTCACACCCTGAACCGTAAAGGAATCTCCGGTATAAATACGGACTGCGCCTTCCGGGATGTTGGATTCCCCACCTAAAAGCACTTCCTCACTCTCCGTTTCCAGAGTGCTTCCCCAGGGCAGGGTAAAACGAAAAGTGCCCTCCTCCCCCACCACAACATGAATTTTTCCAGGAACCTGGTTTCGGATGTAATAATAAGAGAAAATACAGGTAAAAATAATCATAAACCAAATCAGACGTATCAACAGACGCCTGTATTTCTGCTTCCGTGTCATGGCGCGCCTCCCAGCCTAAAATTTTTTCATCACAGTACTTCTTTAGTATGGAACAAAAAAACGGACGCCATGCAAAAAGAACCTGATTCCTTCTCGGTAATTTTTCCCTAGAAAGAATCAGGCTCATTTAATCTATTTCCGGTTTTTCGCCAGTTCTTTCATCTCCCTGGCATTTTTTTCCACAGCTTCTGTGATGGCAGCGCCACCCAGGAGCCTGCAAAGCTCCCCAATCTCCTCATCGTCTTTTAACCTTGTCACCTCCGTGACAGTCCTTCCGCCCTTCACAGTTTTTTCTATTTTATAATGGCTGTCAGCCATAGCTGCGATCTGAGGCAAATGGGTGATACAAATAACCTGATGGCTCCGGCCGATGTCATTTAACTTTTCAGACACTTTCTGCGCCGTCCGCCCGCTGATTCCGGCATCGATCTCATCAAAAATTAAGGTTTCGATGTCGTCGCTGTCTGCTAAAACCGCCTTGATGGCCAGCATAATCCTGGACATCTCCCCTCCTGAAGCCACCTGGGACAAAGGTTTCATCTCCTCCCCCGGGTTGGTGGAAATCAGAAATTCTATCTCATCATACCCTTGTGGACCAACCTGCGACAGCTCCGCAAACTTTATGGAAAACTGCACTTCCAGGAAATTTAAATCCACCAGCGCCTCCTGAATGGATTTTGTCAGATGAAGGGCTTCCTCCTTTCGGATACGGGATAGCTCTCCCGCCAGGCGGTACGCTTCCTCCCTGGCCTTCTCACAAGCTTCGCCTGCCGCCCGCTTCCTTTCATCAAAATCCTCCAGACGGGCAAGCTTCTCAAGGCGACTTTCCAGAGATTCCATCATCGCTTCATACGTCTCACCGTATTTTACCTGGAGGCCATGAAGAGTGTCCAGACGGTTTTCCAGAAGGGAAAGCTCCCTGTCGTCAAACTCGATCTCCGAAGCGTACTGAGAGAAAGCCCTGCAAAGGTCGTTCACAAGCCCCTCCGCCTCTTCCGCCTGGGATAAAAGTTCCGAAAGGCTTTCGTCATAAGGGACTGCCGCAGAAAGTTCCCGTACTGTCCTGCTCAAAAAATCTCCTGCACCGGATTCACTTCCCGCATACTCCATGGCCCTGGAGAGACACTCCATGATTCTCTCCCCGCCGGCCATCCGTTTATGGCGAATCTCCAATTCCGGTATTTCGCCCTCTTTAAGCTCCGCCTGCTCCAGTTCCTGAATCTCATACGCCAGAAAATCCATCTCCCTGGCCCTCTCCTCTTCTCCCATCTCATAAGAGGAAAGCTCCTTTTTTGCCGCCGCAAAAACATGATAAGCTTCCGAAAGCCTTTTTTTTATCTCACATTCTTTTTTTTTCGCATACGCATCTAAAATCTCCAGATGTTTCGCCTTATGGAGCAGGGACTGATGCTCGTGCTGTCCGTGGATATCAATGAGGAGGGCTGTCACCGCCCGAAGCTTCGACACAGTCACAGTTTCGTCATTGATACGGCAGATACTTTTTTTACCGCTTACCTTTCTGGTAATCAGTACGGAACCGTCCTCCTCAACCGTCACGCCTAAATTTTCCAGGGCTTTTTCTTTCTCCCGGTCCGACACACTGAATAAAAGCTCCACACTGGCCGGCTCGTCGCTTTCCCTGAGAAGGCCTCTGGCAGTTTTCACACCCAGGGCCAGGTTCACTGCATCAATCAAAATGGATTTCCCGGCTCCCGTCTCTCCGGTCAGGATATTTAAACCATCTCCCAGACTTACATCTGCTTCATCAATCAGTGCAATATTTTTTACATGCAGATTTAACAGCATGGAAACCTCCTTCCCCTATGACGAAGCTGACATAATCCGGCGCAGCTTCTCCATCACAATAATGGTATCATCCACACTCCGCACAGCGCACATAATCGCGTCATCCCCCGCGATGCAGCCTACAATTTCATGAAAATGCAACGCATCAAGAGCTGCTGCCACAGCCATGGCCATACCTGGAACTGTTTTTACCACCAGAATATTCTGGGCCATATCCATGGAGACAAAACCATCCCGTAAAATACGAATATATTTATCACTCAGGTTCCCCTCTGTCTTGTGGAGCACCACATACTTCTGGCCGCCCCGCTCCATAGGCACCTTCGTAAGTTTCAGCTCCCGGATGTCCCTGGATACCGTAGCCTGTGTCACCTTAAAGCCCGCCTCTTTCAATCTGGCGGCCAGCTCTTCCTGAGTCTCAATCTCATATTTTCCAATTAATTCTACAATTTTGCTGTGGCGCTCAAGCTTCATGTACGCGTTCCCCCTGTTCTATTCCGCTGACATTTTATGACGGAGAGTCTCTAAAAATCCGATACGGGATAGTTTCAGGATTTTTGTAGTCCTCTCCGCCTTCTCGATCTCGATAAAATCCCCGGGCAAAAGCGGAAACTGGCTGTCGCTGTCAAATCCCACCATGGCCTCTGTTTCCGGCCGCCCAGGAAGCTGTGCCAGCTCCAGTTTGATTTTGCTTCTGTCGGAGAATACAATACTCCTGTTGATCATTCCGTGGGGCGCCACAGGCGTCAACACCAGAAGGGAAGCCGTCGGATCCACGATAGGTCCCCCTGCAGACAGATTATAGGCGGTGGAACCGGTAGGGGTGGCCACAATGATGCCGTCCGCCGCATAGGCGCTTAAAAATTCCCCGTCCACGTACACATTAAAACGGACAATCCGAAAACCGGAACTTCTTCCCACCAGGATATCATTGAGGGCAATATCCGTACAAACGGCCTCCCCCTGATGATACAATGTCCCTTTTAACATCATCCGCTCTTCGATGACCGCCGGACCGCTGGACAGAAGGGCCGAAAGCCCGTCCAGGGCCATATGGACGTCCAGCTCTGCCAGATATCCCAAAGTCCCCAGATTAATCCCCAAAAGCGGCACATCGCTTTCCCGAAGCTCCCTGGCTGCCTGGAGAAGGGTCCCATCCCCTCCCAGTACAAGGGCGCAGTCTGTCCCCTCCGGCAGCGGGCCTTCGCTTCCCAAAGTACATTCCCGCCCTTTGCTTTCCAGAAAGTCCCTGATTTTTCCTGTCATACCATATTCCGGGTCTTTGTCCTTGTTGGTTATAATGTAAAATCGTTTCATTTCAGCTCCTCATGGGCCTTTGCCACAACGGATTCCGGGCTGATTCCGGAAACCCCTTCCCCGTCCTTTTCCAGATAAAGCAAGTATTCAATATTTCCTTCCGGGCCTTTGATGGGGGAATAGTCCAGGGCCTTTGTCCCAAATCCCAGCTCTCCCGCATAATCCATCACCTTTTTTATGACCTCCAGATGGGTTTCCGGCTCTCTCACCACGCCTTTTTTTCCCACCTTTTCCCGCCCTGCTTCAAACTGGGGCTTAATGAGGCAGACCACTTCACCACCCGGCAAAAGAAGTTCCTTCACCGGGCCCAAAACTTTTGTCAGGGAGATAAACGACACGTCAATGGACGCAAAAGAAACCTTTTCCCCGATGTCTTCCGGAGTCACATAACGGATATTGGTCTTTTCCATACAGACTACCCGCGGATCCTGCCTCAGCTTCCAGGCCAGCTGTCCCCTTCCCACGTCCACGGAAAACACTTTTTCGGCGCCGCCCTGCAGCATGCAGTCCGTAAAACCGCCGGTGGAGGCTCCCACATCCATGCAGACTCTTCCTGCCAGGGTCAATCCGAACTGTCCCATGGCCTTTTCCAGTTTTAAACCGCCACGGCTCACATATCTCAAGGTCTGGCCTCGAACCTCCAGGGCAACATCCACAGAAAACGAAGCCCCCGGCTTGTCCTCCCGCTGTCCGTTTACAAAAACAATTCCTTCCATAATCATTGTCTTTGCCTTTTCCCTGGACTCTGCAAAGCCCCCGGATACTAAAAGCACATCCAGCCGTTCCTTCATCCTTTTTCTTCCTTCCAGCATTTCACGATTCGTTCCACAACAGACTCTACATCCAGCCACAGATTCTTTTTGAGAAGCGCTACATCTCCCTGTTCCACAAAGGTATCGGGAATGGCCGCCCTGATCAGCCTGGTTTTCAAAGACTGCTGGCAAATCCATCCTGCAACCCTCTCCCCGAAGCCTCCTGTCTCCACGTTTTCCTCCATGGTGACAAAAAGCCTGTGGGTCTTTGTAAGCGTCATAAAAAGCTCCGTATCCATGGGTTTTACAAACCGCACATTAATCAGGGTAGCATCTATCCTCCGCTTTTTAAGCTCCTTATAAACTTCAAAACCTGTTTCCACCATGGAACCCACCGCCAGGAGGGCAATGTCTTTTCCCTGGCAGACCACCTCACTTTTTCCCAGTTCCAACGGTGTTTTATGTTCTTTCAGCCCTGCCCAGGCAGTCCCCCTGGGATAGCGGATGGCAAAGGGCTTTCCGCAGGAAAGGCCAAATTTCAGCCCATCCCTCAGCTCATATTTGTTTTTGGGGGCAAATACCGTCATCCCCGGCATACTGCAAAGATAAGACAGGTCAAACATACCGTGATGGGTTTCTCCGTCACTTCCCACAAGCCCGGCCCTGTCGATGGCAAACACCACCGGAAGCTTCTGGAGGCAGACGTCATGAATCATCTGGTCATATGCCCTCTGCAAAAAAGTAGAATAAACAGCCACCACCGGCTTTAAGCCACCTGCCGCCATCCCGGCGGCAAAGGTAACGGCATGTTCCTCCGCAATTCCCACATCAAAAAAACGTTTCGGATAAAGGGAACTGAACCGCTTCAGCCCTGTCCCTTCCGGCATGGCTGCCGTAACGGCCACGATTTTTTCATCCTCTTTTGCCAGCTTACATAAGGCGTGGGAAAAAGCATCCGTATAGCCGGGAGCGGAAGGTTTTTTATTCCCCTCCCCTGTTTCCACATCAAAGGGGGTGACGCCATGGTATCTGGAAGGATTCCGCTCCGCAGGCCCATAGCCCTTCCCTTTTTTTGTCTTCACATGAATAAGTACAGGACGGTCAATCCGTTTTGCCTCCTCGAAAATGCGAACCATCTGAGGAATATTGTAGCCGTCAATGGGACCCACATAAGTAATGTCCAGGTTTTCAAAAAGCATCCCCGGCACCAGCACCATCTGTTTTAAAGCCATCTTCGCCTGGCTGATATTCTCCACCAGGGATTCTCCCACACCCGGTACTTTGGAAAGTCCTCTGCGCACGTCGCGCTTCAGATTGTTATAACCGCTTCCCAGACGGATTCCTGACAGATACTTGGAGAAACCACCGGTACTTTCGGAAATGGACATATTATTGTCATTAAGCACTATGATAAAGTTGCTGGTCAGACGGGAAGCATTGTTTAACGCCTCGTAAGCCATGCCCCCCGAAAGGGCTCCGTCGCCGATGACGGAAACCACCGTATAGGATTCCCCCAGGCGATCTCTGGCTTCCACCAGGCCCAGGCCTGCTGAAATGGAAGTGGAGCTGTGCCCCGTGTCAAAACAGTCATATTCCGATTCTTTCCTTTTTGGAAAACCACTTAAGCCCCCGTATTCCCGGAGGCTGTCAAACCCGTCTCTTCTGCCTGACAAAAGTTTATGGGTATAAGACTGGTGGCCCACATCCCATACGATCTTGTCCTCCGGCAAATCCAACGCCAGGTGCAAAGCCATGGTAAGCTCCACCACCCCCAAATTAGAAGCCAGATGGCCTCCATGTTCACTCACTTTCTCCAGCAGAAACTGCCGGATTTCCTCTGCCAGCTCCTGATACTTTCCAGGATCCAGAGCCTTTAAGTCCTCTGGCGAACTGATATTCTCCAACATGTCCGCACCTCTCTTAATTTTCCCTGGTGATCAGCGCAAGAACCAGCTGATTTAAGAATTCATTTTTAAAGGGAAGCCCGTTTAATGCCTCCACTGCCCTTCTGGAATAAAACTCCACCTGCTCTTTAGCGGCCGACAACCCCTTAAGAGTCACATAGGTGGTCTTCTCATTTTTCTCATCGCTTCCCACCGGTTTTCCAAGGACTTCTGATGTACTGGTGACATCCAGGATATCATCCTGGATTTGAAAAGCCAGCCCCACATCGGAAGCCACCTGTCCCATAACTGCCGTCTGCCCTTTATCGGCTCCGCCTAAAACTGCCCCGATCATAAAAGAAGCCTCCAAAAGCGCCCCTGTCTTCAACCGGTAAATAAAATCCAGCTTTTCTTCCGGGACAGGTTTTCCCGTCAGTTCCACATCAACGGTCTGCCCGCCGATCATCCCGTAAATTCCTGTCTTTTCTGCCAAAATACCAATACAGGCCCCCACAAGATCCGGCCTGTCTGTCTCTTTAAATGCTCTTGCCGCCGTCTCAAAAGCATAAATCATAAGTGCATCTCCGGCTAATATGGCCATATCCTCCCCGTAGACAGCCCAGGTCGTCTTTTTCCCCCGCCGGTACTCATCCGCATCCATGGCCGGCAGGTCGTCATGGACCAGAGAGGAGGTATGAATCATTTCCACCGCCGCCATAAAAGGCCCCAGTTCCTTTCCTTCCCTGCCAAACAGACGGCAACTCTCCTGCATAAGCAGCGGGCGAAGCCTTTTGCCTCCTGCCAGCATACTATAATTCATGGCCTGGAATATGGTTTTTTGAAATCCGGTTTCCTCAGGAAGAAAGTCCTTCAGGATTTTTTCTATTTCCCCCACTTTTTCCTTCATTTCATCCTTAAAGTTCACGAAGTTCCCCACTTTCCTCTAAAACAAGCACTTTTTTTTCCACTTCATCAATACTTTCTCTGCACTTTTTCACCAGGGAAAGCCCTTTTGCATACACATCAAAAGACTCCTCCATGGTAAGCTCATCCCCTTCCAGGCGTTCCAGCAGCTCATCCAGCCTGGCAAATGTTTCTTCTATACTCAGCGCCTCTTCCTTTGACGCTTTCCCATTCAATACTTTTTCACTCAAGGTTCCTTCTCTCCTTCATTTTCCCATCTTTCCTCATTGGCAGATGTACCTGTCACCCTGGCCCACACCTTTCCGTCGGAAAGCCTGAGAATCAGCTTGTCCCCCTCTGAGGCTCCTGTCACTGATTTCAGGCGGCTTCCGTCTTCCTTTGTCACAAAAGCATACCCGCCCGTGATTTTATGAAGCGGGGAACAGCCTTTCAGTCTTTCCGCCAAAAGTTGCAGCTGATGATTTTTGTCCTTCAATATTTTCGCCATGGCAGCCAAAAACCTGTCCGACATACTGTCCAAAACCAGCCGTTTTTCCGCTGTCTGCTGTTCCGGCTTAAACTTTTGGATACGGAGCGCCCTTTTTTCCAGTTCCTGCCTGTAGCGTTCCATCCTCCGCTCCATGCCGTCCTGAAGCCGCCGTTTCCCTTCCAAAAGCCCTGCCAGGAAAACATCATATTCATAAACAGCCAGCTCTGCCGCAGCCGAAGGCGTCGGCGCCCGCAAATCCGCCACGAAATCCGCAATCGTAAAATCAGTCTCATGGCCTACGGCGGAAATCACCGGGATAGAGCAGTCAAAAATGGCCTGCGCCACTTTCTCTTCATTAAACGCCCATAAATCCTCAATGGAACCGCCGCCTCTGCCCACAATCATGCAGTCTACCCCCAACTGTTCAAGGGCTTCAATTCCGGCAACAATGGTATCGGCCGCCCCTTCCCCCTGTACCTTCGCCGGATACAGGTACAGGTCCACATAAGGATTCCGCCTGCCTGCAATGCTTATAATATCCCGGACGGCAGCCCCCGTGTCGGCAGTGACAATGCCAAGGGATTTAATATAACGTGGAATGGGCTGCTTATATTCCTTTGCAAAAAGCCCTCTGTCAGAAAGTTCCTGTTTTAACGCCTCAAACTGCTCATACAGGCTTCCGACTCCGTCCAGGGTAATTTCTTTGGCGTAAAGCTGATATTTCCCATCTCTCTCATAAATATTTACGCTTCCCTTAACCACCACCTGCTGGCCTTCCCTCATGAGAAACGGCAGGCCTTTTCTGTTCCCCGCAAACATCACTGCCTGCAGCAGGGAACCTTTTTCCTTCAGCGTAAAATAAATGTGGCCGGAAGAATGGTATTTGCAGTTGGACACTTCCCCCCGCACGGAAACAGAACCCAAAAGATAATCCTGGGTAAACATGTTTTTAATATAATCATTGACCTGTTTTACCGAATAAATACTGCGTCCCATCTGTCACGGCTCCGTCACAAGCTTCGCCAGGACACCATTGACAAAGGACGGCGAATCATCTCCTCCGTATTTCCTGGCAATTTCCACCGCCTCGTTGATGGCCACCTTTTCCGGAACGGATGCCTCATACCGCATCTCATAAAGAGCCAGACGAAGAACTGTCAAATCCACCTTCCCCATGCGCCCCGTTTTCCACCCTCTGGCCACCTCGTTTAGCTTGGAATCCAGTTCCGGCACCGAGGCATAAATGGCGTCGATTTTTTCCTGCATATAACTCCTGTCTTTTTCCTCCAGAGGTGATAATTCTTCCAGGTACATCTGCACCTGTTCCTCAAAATCCGCCGCCAGGGCAAAAAATTCCCTGCGAAACAGCATCCGAAACACGTGCTCCCTAAGTTCGCGTCTGTTCATCTCTTCCTCCACTCCGCCATCCTGCGCCGCCGGCGCTTCTTGCGGATATCATAGTAAAAAAAGGGCGCCTTTTCCAGCACCCTTTTTCAGTTCTCTTCCAACTTTACACTTCTCTATCTGGTCTTATCAATGTTCACACCGGCAATCTTGACATTTACGTCAATCACCGACAGCCCTGTCATATTCTCAATGGCTGTTTTTACCCGCTCCTGAACCTGTGCACACACCTCCGGGATGCTGTAGCCGTATTCCATATTCAGGGATAAAGCCACTGACACGGAAGTATCCAGCACATCCACCTTGACGCCCTTTGACAGGTTTTTCATCCCCAGCTTTCCAACCAGCTCATTGGTAATATTCCCCGCCATGGAAGCGACTCCCGTAATTTCCGTGGCAGCCAGGCCGGCAATGATAGCCACAACTTCATCTGCAATCTGGACTTCGCCAATGGTTTCCTTATCGTGATGCAGGGTATGCGTATTTCTGTTTTCAAGTTCCACTGCCCATCCCTCCTGTGTCTCAAATTCATACTTTTGTTTATCATTATAACAAAAAGCCGAATATTTATCAACCAAATATGTAATTCTTTACTGGTTCATATCCATCAGGGTAATCACCACATTGGCCGTATCCGCCTCTGTCTTCCTCTTTACTATATCTTCGATTTGGGCTCTCTGGGCATCTGTAAGTTCCGCTTTGCCCACCACCACATCCACTGTGGCCCCATTGATACAAACCACTGAATCAGCAAAACCTTTTGCGCCCAGGAGAGTCTCTGCCGCATTTTCTTTCTCCGCCACATCCGTCAGCGCAATCATCTGGTTGACGGCTTCTTTCTTCTCCTCTTCTCCAAGTTCGGCATTATTGATGATTTCCATCAACGTTTCCTTATTTTTGCTGCGCAGCTGCTCTCTGTTTAACTGGGCCTGGGAAACGTAGCTGCTGACTGTCATACCACTGGTCAGTACTGCCTCACCGGGCATCTCTGCCCCCGCATCTGCCGCGTTTGTTTCCTGTTCCCCTCCTTCTTCCGCCGGTACGTATACATCAGCCACCTGGCTTTCCCCATTTTGGGAAACGGCCTGGTTTTCTTTTAAAATATCCTCATCAGAAATGTCTAAAAGCCCCGCAGCTACGGTTTCCTCCCCTGAGGCATCTGCCTGTGCTTGTTTTTCTCCGCCCGGAAAATCAAATTTTCCGGCATAGCTTAAGTAGCCTGCCACAGCAATCATTACCGCCAGCAGAGTTAAGATGACCTGGTTTTTCTTTACAATTCGCTTCACAGTACCGCTCCTTTTTAAGATTCTTCTTTGACTCTCTTTAATACTTTAATTTTATGTGGGGGGACGTCAAATAATGCTTCCATTGCCGCAGAGATTTCTGCTTTTACCACTGCATTATCCCCCCCTTCCGCCGCCACTAAAACCCCCGTCACCCTGGGACAAAGCTCTTTTGTGACATAGGGCGCGTTTTCGCCCCCAAACAGAACTGTCTGGCTGGACTGGCTGATTTCTTCCGTAAATCCCACCCCTCCTTCGCTATCCGTCTCACTGACACTCTTCTGTTCCAGAGAAGTATCAGCCTGGAGAATCGTCTCCCCTCCTGACTCCACCGTCAGCATCACCTGCGTCTTCCCAGCCCCCTCTATGGAGGTTAAAAATTCCTCCACCCGTTTTTCCAGTTCCCTGACATATACCTCCAGTTCCCTTTCAGCATTTACTGTTTCTTTTTGAGGAATTGTTTCTTCCGTCTGTGGTTCCTCTTTCTTGTCCGTCGGCAGCACAATGACCAACAGCAAAATTCCGGCAAGCAAAAGCAAAACCCATGTCTCTGTCTTAAGCTTTTGCGCCTTTTTTATGGTAAATCCCCATTTCTTCATGATATGCCCCTCACCTGACAATCACAACAGATTCCTCTTTTATGGAAAACTCCCCTGCCAGAAGCTTCTTTAATTGATTGTCCTCAGCTTCTTCCAGATAACTTTTTGGAGCGCTGTCTTCAGAGAGAATCTGCACTTTCTTTTTTTCTATGACAATCTTTCCCGTTTCTTCTTCCTCTTCGCTGCTAAAGGGTATGACTCCAATCTCCATTACCTGTCCAAATGTTTCGCTGGACTGGTCGGAGTCAATCCTTACCCGCACGGAAATCCCATCATATCCCTCTCCTTTCAAAAACTTAAGGGCCTGGGCAGCCAGTTCCTCTTCGTACCCTTGCACCACCTCATCCGCATAAGACTCCCCCATCAGGTAAAGCTCGTCCTCAAATTCCTTCCTGGCCCCACTTCTCTCAAAACCAAGTTCCATCCTGGAAAAAGCTTCTTCCAGATGAAATAACTTTCCCAGGGGCGCAAGTACCACCAAAAGTAGTATCATCCCCATAAAATGACGGATATATTTTTCATTTTTCCCTTCCGGAAGAAGCCTCAGGATAAGAGACATAAAAATCAGACACGCCGCAATACTTTTGACCCATTGGTAAAAACTGTCCAGCATGTTCCCACCTCCCTTTCCCATAGTCGGATGTACCAATATCTATATGGATGTAAAGGCACAGATCACACCAATAATAAGCAAAAACATCCCTGCCGAAGCTGTGGTCAGTTTTAAAAGCAATCGTATGGCGCAGGCCATTCCAGCCAGACATTCCGTCACCCTCTCATCTGCTACCGGCTGAATCATGGCAGCCGCCCCATGATAAAGGACAGTGATCAAAGCCAGTTTGAGAACGGGAAGAGCCGCCAGAAGTACAAGCGCCACAAGGGCCGCCATCCCTATTCCATTTTTGATGAGGCAGGCTGTCCCTGCCGCCAGGCTCGCAGCAGCCCCGGCCCCTCCCCCAATCCCGGGAATCGCGCTTAAAATCTTTGTCATCGCTCCTGTTTTTACAGAATCTGCCATGGGAATCACCATGCTTTGAATAATCCCATAGCCTGCCACAAGACCAATCAATGTTTTGAGGCCCCATCCCAGGACAAGCTCCAGAAGTTCCGTCATTTTTGTGAGAATGTCCTCTTTTGAAATATGGTTCACCAGCGTCAGCACCACATAAACCTGGATTCCCGGAATAAACACCATCTGAAACAGCCATTCAATGATACTGACAGCCGCCATGATAAATTCATAAGAAAACACGGAGGTTAATGGTTTCCCTGCAGCAGCCACCGACAAGGTAAAGGCCGGAAGGAGTGCGCTCATAAATCCCATCACATGGGAAACTGTATCTTTTGCAATCTGAGCCGCTTCGGCAAAAGCCGTAAGGAGCAGTGACAAAAGTACCAGATATGTCACATAAAACCCCATTTCTCCGGCCTGCCTGTCCTGAAAAGAAGCGGCCAGCCCCGAAAACACAGTTCCAAAGGCAGCAATCAGCAGAACATGTCCAAGACTTTTTCGACTGGCATTGATTTCTGAGAAAAGATTTTCTTTCAGATATGCCGGTATTTCTTTCAGTGTCTCTCCCACTTTCCCTGATACGAGTCCCTCCACCAAATCAGAAAAAGAAGGCGCTTCCTCCATTGCCTCATCCATGGCATCCTGGGCTCCGCTGTAGTCATAATCGTCTGCCGGATTTTTCCCGGAACCTAAAGATACTACCGGAAAAAATGCCCAACAAACAAACACAATAAAAAGTGTTTCTCTCAGCCTGTCCTTCCCCCGGCGCTTCATGTAAGCAGCCGTCCCAGTGTATTTAAAAGCGACAGGATCACCGGCATACTCACAAGCAGAATTGACAGTCTTCCGAACAGTTCAATCTGCCCTGCTGCCGAAGAGTATCCCCCATCCCTGCAAAGAGAGGCTGCAAATTCCGACACATAGCTGATTCCCAGCATTTTCAGAAGGATTTGAAGATACCGCTCCTCAATGGTCACATATTCCGAAAGTTCCTCCACCGCCTTTATGATCTGTGCCAATTTCTCAAATGCATAGAAAAAGATTAAAATTCCCGCGCCGAATACCACATATGTGCCGAACTGCGGTTTGATCTCTTTAAGCTGCATGGCCATCAGTACGGCTGCCACGCCCACTACTGCTATTTTAATCACCGCTTTTCCCCTTTTCCAAAACCAACACCCGACAAAGTTGTCGTATGAGGAACGAAGTTTCCTATACGATGAAAACCGTCGGTATCTACAGTGAAAATAACTTTTTAATTGATTCAAACAGATCATATATGTATGGGACCAGCCAGTAAAGCACCAGCAAAAGCCCCGCCAGGCTGGTAAGGAAAGCATGCTCTTCCCTTCCACTGTGTTTTAGCACCTGGCAGATTACCGATACCAGGACTCCAACTGCTGCAATTTTAAAAATCAGGCTAACTGTCATGTTTCCCTCCCAATCTCATTCTCAGATCAGCAGGATTGTAATAAACACCCCTGCCAGAATACCAAGGCAGTTATACAGACGCATCTTTTTTGGAAGCTCTGCATAAAGTTCCTTTCTCACATCTTCCACCTGCTCTGCCGCCAGGGCAATGGTCTGAAGCTGTGTTTCCCGGTCAAGGCAGCCAAGCTCATTCCCAAGCCTTAAAAGGATCTCTTGATCTGCTTTTGTCAGATGGGAAGAGGACAGCCGCTCTTCCACCGCCCGTCCCCAGATGACAACCAGCCGTTCTCCCGCCCTTTTCCCCATCTCCTCCACCAGGAAATCAAAAAAACCGCTAAAGGGAGGGCTGCTCCTTCCCGCCATCACTGCAAAGGTTTCTTCCAGTGTGCCTCCGCTGAAACGGACTTCTCCCGAAAGAAGGTGCAGAAGCTTTTTAAGCTCCAACAATTCTTTATAACGGAGATGAACGCGGAAACTCTGTCCAAATCCAATGGCTGTCGTAGAGATAATCACACAAGCCGACCCGATAATTTTAAATATCATAATGTTTCCCCGCCCTTTCGTTCATCCTCCAAAGCAGGAACCTTCTTTCCATCTTGTCCAAAAATTTCAAGAACCTGTCCCACTTTTTTTCCTTTCTCATTCCGCTGCCCCAGAAGAATATAACGCTCGAAAATCCCCTCTTTAAAAAGACTTTCCAGCGAAGGCTTTCCCCTGATTTCCGCGACAGAAGCTCCATGGGCTGTCGCCAAAACACTGCAGCCACAACATGCAGCTTTTTTTACAGCCAAAACATCTTCATCACTTCCAATTTCATCTGCTGCCACCACCTGGGGGGACATGGAGCGAATCAACATAAAAAGCCCCTGGGCTTTCGGGCAGGCATCCAGTACATCAGTCCGAACCCCCACATCATTTTGCGGGATTCCCTGATAGCAGGCGGCAAGCTCCGACCGTTCGTCGGCCACCCCCACCGTAACCCCGGCATATCCATCCGTCCCATCGGAAATCAGCCGTATCATGTCCCGAAGAAGCGTTGTCTTCCCGAAACCAGGCGGCGATATGATCAAAGTACTTCGGATTCTTTTCCCATCATATAAATAAGGGAGAAGCGCCTTTGCACATCCCTTCACCTGGTGGGCCAGGCGAATATTTAAAAATGAAATATATTTGAGAGTGCGGATCTTTCCTCCGTCTAAAACGGCCTTTCCGGCAAGCCCGATCCTGTGCCCCCCCTGAACGGTCAAAAATCCCTGCCTCAGTTCTTCTTCGTAAGCATACAGAGAATAACTGCCTGCATATTCCAGCGTTTCCCTCACTTCCCGTTCACTGACCTTGCGAAGGCTTTGAAGGACTTCTTCTCTTCCCGGAGAAAATCTCCTGTAAACTTCCCCTCCCATCGGCACGAGGGTTCCGTTCTCCAAAAATCCATATTCCTGCCCTTCATACTGGCATAAAAAGGGCTTCCCCGCCCGCAGTTTAAGCTCCTGCAACCCTTCAAAAGAACATGCCGCCCTTTCTAAAACTCCCCGCAAGGGTCCTGCCAGTATCTTTAAAATTTCTTCTCCGCCTTTCATCATCCCACCTGCCTTCTACCCTAATCTATGAGCCTGTCCCCAAAGATAGAACAAAAAAGGCAGCCGGGATATGAGAATTTCCCATATCCCGGCTGCCTTTTTTCCTATAAAACAGTTCTCTATTTTTCCTTATAGTAGAGCATACAGTGGCAGTATCCCTCGAAATCCGGATCTGCGATTTGTTCTTTAAATTCCTTACACATACATTTGATGTCTTCGCTTTTCCCGACACGGCAGGGGCAATAACCCCCTTTTTCTTCCAGACCCTGGCGTATTGTTTTCACAATCTGCGCATCTTCATTTAACCGGACTTTCCCCATTTTTATTCCTCCTTTTCCCACAACGAAAAGACCATATCAGAAAAACTTATTACGGGCAGGCAACGAATTATGACCATAACACAGGATTTTTACCGACAGCAGTAAACATTTAATCACAATACCGATATTCCATTTTTTGAGTCCCGTCATAAACCGTAAAACCCAATATCCGTATCTCCATCCCGTCATAGTAATAATTCAAAGAATACGTATTCTTCTCATCCATTGCCAAGGTATGCCAGAAAACCACCTGGTAAAGCACTGCGTGATATTCCACCGTACCACCGTCTTTATAATGCCTGGGCACAGGAACCAAAAGAACTACTGCAGCCAGAATTGCCGCCAGCAAAACAAGAAACTTCTTTCTACTTTTATTCTTCCCAGTTATGATACACCTCCTGGACGTCGTCGTCCTCGTCAAGAAGGTCTAAAATCCTGTTCATCATCTTGATGTCCTGCTCATCAGAGAGGGACACCCAGGTCTGAGGGATCATGGTCACTTCGGCGCTTGCCATGGAAAGCCCTTCCTTCTCCAGGGTTTCTCTCACCTGGCTGAAATCTTCAGGAGCTGTGGTGATTTCAAAACTGTCCTCTTCCTCAGAAAAATCCTCCGCGCCTGCATCCAGCGCCATCATCATCAAATCGTCGGCATCCATCTCACATTCTTCCTTATCAATGATGATCTGCCCCTTTTTGTCAAACATAAAAGACACACAACCGGTGGTTCCCACGTTTCCGCCACCCTTGGTGAAAGCATTCCGGACATTGGACGCCGTCCTGTTTTTATTGTCCGTCAATGCGTCCACAATGATGGCAATGCCGTTCGGGCCATATCCTTCATATGTAATGCTCTCATAATTGACAGAGTTTGCATCCCCTGCCGCTTTCTTAATCCCTCTCTCAATGGTATCATTGGGCATATTGTTGGCTTTCGCCTTGGCTATCACATCCCGAAGACGGCTGTTGTTGGCGGGGTCCGCACCGCCTTCTTTTACAGCCACAGCGATTTCACGGCCAATCACCGTGAAAATTTTTCCCTTTGCCGCGTCGTTTTTCTCCTTCTTGTGCTTAATATTTGCAAATTTTGAATGTCCTGACATATATAGCTCTCCTTTTTCAGATTTATCCTCTATAGCTTACGATTTTAACATTTTTTCACTTTCCTGACAAGCACATCCCCCTTTTCCCGGAGGATTTTACAAAAAACTTACGCAATCCCGGTTGTCAGGTTTTTAATCCAGCGTTTTTTCTTATACCGCCAGTAGCCGATAAAAAACTTGACTACTTCCTCAGCCATGTTCATGGCAAACACCAGATGGATCGGAAAATGGAAAAACAAGGCCCCTAAAAAGGTTAACGGCACACCGATGAGCCAGACGCTTCCGCTGTCCAGAATCAGGCAGAACCTTGTATCGCCGCCGCTTCGGAGCACTCCTACGATATTGACCGTATTGGTCATCTTAAATGGCAAAAACAGCCCGTATACCACCATACAAAGAGCCGCCCCCTGAAAAACCTCATCGGACACGTCATAAATACTCACCAGGATATTCCTGGTCAAAATGCAGAAAAGCCCAAGTGCCAGGGAAAGCAGCATCTGAAGCCAAAGCAATCTGGAAGCATCCTGCCCCGCCTCCTTTGTCCTTCCGGCGCCCAGCTCATTTCCCAGTATCACAGAGGCCGCAGCCGCGATTCCCTGGAAAAACACCAGAATCATATCCTGGATGGTCTGGGAAATGGTAATTGCAGCCACCGCCGTGTCTCCCATCCTCCCGTAAGCCAGGGAATACATGGTCACGCCCAGCCCCCACATAAATTCATTCCCGATGACCGGAAGAGAGGTCCTCACATATTCCCGCCGCAGTCCGGGGGGACAGCCAAACAACTCTGAAAACCTGGCGGCAAGTTCTGTTTTCCACCTATAAACATAAATGAAAACGCAAACCATTTCTACAATGCGGGCCGTGAGCGTCGCAATGGCCGCTCCGGTGACACCTAAGGCCGGAGCCCCAAAATGGCCAAAGATCAAAGTATAATTTAAAAAAACATTGACAAAGATGGCAATCGTGCTGGTAATCACCGGAATTTTCACCCTTCCCATGGAACGCATAACCGCCACATAAATATTGGTGACAGCCGTAAAAGGGTAGCTTAAACACACCAGCTGTAGATATTTTGCGCCTGCTGCCGAAGAGACCGGGCTGTCTGTAAAAATCCTCATGACAAACCGGGACGCGAAAAAGCTGGGCAACACAAAAAACAGTGATCCAACAAGCCCTATGGTCAAAGACAGCCCCAAAACCTTCCGAATATTTTTTACATCATGATTCCCCCAGAACTGGGCGCTCAGTACTGATACTCCACTGGCAATGCCAAAGATCAGCAGGTTAAATACAAAAAACACTTTATTGGCCAGCCCCACACCGGCGATCACCGTTTCCCCCAGTGTCCCGATCATCATGGTATCTACCATATTTGTCACAGTATTCAGAAGGGCCTGCGCTGCCACAGGCACTGCGATCATCACTGTTTTCCGTAAAAAGACCGGATCTGTAAAAATCGACTTTATCTTTTCATTCATGTTCTTCTTCCTCTGGAAGCTTTTCGACCCGTACCGAACCAATCATCTTATTCTCCACGTAAAGAACCCGGAACCGGTAGCCTTTATAAACTACTTCCGGCCGTTCCTCCTCTGATGGAATCCGATCCAGCTTTGAAATCAGAAAACCATTCAGGGTATCACAGTCTTCCTCCTCGAAATCAAGCTCCAAAAACTCTCCTGCTTCCGAAAGCGGCGTCACCCCTTTCATCAGCCAGCCGTCTCCCTGAATTTTTACAAATTCTTCTTCTTCATCGTATTCGTCCAGGATATTCCCCACAATCTCCTCCAGGATATCCTCCATGGTGATCAGCCCCTCCACCTGCCCATACTCGTCAATGACGATTACCATATGGATTTTTCTTGACCGCATCACCTCAAAAAGTTTCCTGATATTTCTTGTCTCCGGAATAAAATGGGCTTTCCGCATTAGTCCTTTCAGTTCTTTTAGCTTCTTCTTTCCAAACTCTTCTTTCTTTTGAAAAAGCACCACATCTTTCAGGTGGATAATTCCCACAATATCATCGAGACTCTCTCTGTAAACAGGATAGCGGGAATTGCTGCCTGTCAGCATGGCTTCCAGGACTTCATCCAGAGTCATCTCTTCACTGAAAGCCGTAATGCTGGTCCTGTGGGTCATAATATCCCCGGCATCTTTATCGTCAAACTCAAAAATATTGGTGATCATCTCTGCCTCACTGGCTTCAATGACCCCCTGCTCATGGCCTTCGTTCACCATGGTCATAATATCTTCTTCCGTTACATTTTCCACGTCTGTTCCCGGCCCTGCCTTGAAAATCCCCGCAATGAGGCGGGAACCAAGGCCCGCCAGGGTTGCCGCCGGATAATAAGGCAGCGAAAGAATCCGCACCACCGGAAGCAACCGGTATGCCCAGGCTTCCGGATACCGCCTTGCGATGCGTTTTGCCGATACTTTTCCCATCACAAGCACCAGGATCAGCAGAAACGCCGATATCGCCATCAGCAGAATACTCTGCCATCCTGCCTTGTGCCCGTCTCCAAACAAGCTATGTAATAGAAAATATTGTCCCTGCCTGAGAAGCATGGCCCCGCCCAAAAGCCCATTTAAAGTGGAGGCAATCAGAACCACCGAAGAATAAGTGAAAGAACGGCCAAGGGCTTTCAAAACTCCGGCCGCCCGCTTATCCCCCTCTTCCTTCCTCTTCTGAAGCTCTATAACAGAAAGCTCATGTATCGCCGCCTCGAAACCATAAAATATAGTTTCAATCACAAGAATCGCTGCCAACAGCAAAAAACTCCAGGGCGAATACCCATCGTCCATGTTCGTTTCCCAACTCCTTTTCTCTTTTGCCCAGCCTATGTAAACAGGTCAAGGCTGATCAACAGTGCCGTGTTTACCTTTCCCAAAAGCGTCTCGTCCAAATGGCAGATTTTTTCCTTTAGCCTCTGCTTATCTATGGTCCGCAACTGCTCCAGAAGAATTACCGAATCCTTCACCATCTGGCAGTGATCCGCCCTAAGCTCCACATGGGTTGGAAGCTTTGCCTTATTCATCCTGGATGTAATAGCAGCACAGATCACCGTAGGGCTGTGGCGGTTTCCCGTATCATTCTGAATAATGAGGACCGGACGGACTCCGCCCTGTTCCGAACCGATGACCGGCCGCAAATCTGCATAATAGATGTCGCCTCTTCTGATCATTTTCCTTTCACACTCCGATTCTGCATTGGTGGTTCTTTTTAAGTATTTCCAATGTTTCTTCGGTTCATTCGTTTAAAGAAGCTCTATCTTATATTCATCGTCAAAATAATCTTTCTGCCCGACCTTCCTCCCTTTACTCATATAAATTCTGGGAATCCGTTTTCCCAGCCCGCAGACAAACTCATAATTAAAGGTCCCGGCCAAAGCCGCCAACTCCTCCACAGAAATACATTCTTCTCCGTCACGGCCCACTAAAACGGCCTCGTCTCCTGTACGCACATCCTCAATATCCGTCACATCCACCATGAACTGATCCATACAGACTCTTCCCGCCACAGGCGCCCGCTTTCCATGAAGAAGGACATACCCTTTTCCTGAAAGCCTCCTGGGATAACCGTCCCCATAGCCAATGGAAATTGTGGCAAGCCTGGTCTTCCTCTCAGCCACAAAAGCCCCTCCATAGCCCACGGCCTCTCCCGCCTCTATGGTTTTTACAAAGATCACCTTTGACACCAGCCTGAGCGCCGGCACAAGGGGTACTCTCTCTTTATCAACTTCTTCGGACGGATACATACCGTAAAGGGCAATGCCTGCCCGAACCATGTCCACATCATAACGGGGCAGGTCGATGATAACCGCGCTGTTTCCCATATGCTTAATTGGAATGGTAATGCCCCTCTCTTTAAGCCCTTTTACAAATTCGGAAAATACCGTATACTGTTTCTTTGACGGAACTTTGTCCGCCTCGTCTGCCCGTGCAAAATGGCTGAATAACCCTTCAATCTGAATACCAGGAAGTTTGCTGATGCGCTCCACAACATCGAGGGTATCTTTCCCCGGCTGGAACCCAAGGCGGTTCATCCCCGTCTCCAGTTTAATATGAATCAGGGCAGGTTTTCCCACACGGCCGGCGGCCCGCGATAAACTTCCGGCGGTTTCAAAATCATAAACAGTCAGACGGATATCCTCCCTGATGGCGCGTTCACAGGCTTCTTCCTGAATATGTCCCAACACCAAAACCGGGTCGGTAATTCCATTGTTTCTGAGATTAAAAGCCTCCTCTATGGTTGCCGAAGCAAAAAAATCCGCCAGGCCCCTCACACGCTTTGCAACAGGCACTGCCCCATGCCCATATCCATCCACTTTAAGGACTGCACAAAGCTTCGTTCCTTCTTTGGTGTTTTCCTTTAATGCTTTTAAATTTCCGTATATCGCATCCAAATCTATGAAAGCGGCCGCACGGCTGTAATTTTCCATGTTTTTCCTCCAATGCTTCTCTATTCCCAGGTGTGGAGAACTGTACCCGCTGCTTCCAGGATATCCCCCGCCAGCATGGCATGGCGGCCCAGGCGCGAAGCAGCAGCATCCCCTGCCAGTCCATGCAGATATACCCCTGTCTCCGCAGCCTCCGCCAGCTCCATCCCTCCGGCTAAAAGCCCGCCCAGAAGTCCGCTTAAAACATCTCCGGAGCCTCCTGTCGCCATTCCGTCGTTGCCGGAGAGGTTTACATAAATCCCTCTTTCAGAAGCCACCACCGTCCGGGCGTCTTTCAGTACACAAATCACACCGTATTTTTCGTAAAATTCTTTTGCCGCCAGAACCGGATCGGCCTTCAGTTCTTCTATGGTTTTTCCTGTCAGCCTTGCCATTTCCCCCATATGGGGAGTGACAGCCACATGCCTGTCAAGATGGTCAAAAAGACTTCGATCCTCTGCCAGAAGATTTAAGGCATCCGCATCTAAGATACAGGGAATCCCATATTCCTGTCTTTCCTGGAGAAGTTTTTTAAGCAGTTCCCCCGCATAGGGCTTTGTGGAAAGTCCCGGTCCCGCCACCAACACAGAAGCCCTTGGAGAAAGCGCCTTCCCTTCTGAAACCGGGGATGGATCGCAGACTGTAATGACTGCTTCCGGCAGTAATGATTGTAAAACCGGCACATTTTCTTTTACCGTGTGAATCTGTACAAGGCCTGCGCCGCTCAAATAAGCGGCCTTTCCGCTCAAATAAGCGGCTCCGCACATTCCGGCGCTTCCCGCTGCCAGAAAAACACGTCCGAAAGTCCCCTTGTTCCCACCAGCCGGACGGTGGGGAAGACAGCCCTTCTCTCCCGGAAGATAGCTTCTGACCGCCTCACCCAGATTCGGAGGTTTTACAAAACCAATGTCTGCCACAATATGCCGTCCCGCATACTCCGCTCCCGGATAAAGGGCCATGCCCAACTTTTCATACCCAAAAGTCACGGTTACCTGCGCCCTCACGGCTGTTCCCAGGATGCCGCCGGTTCCCGATGAAACCCCTGTGGGGATATCCACCGAAAGCACCTGACTTCCACATCCTCCGGCCTCGTTTATCCACCGGACGATTCGCCTTGCCTCACCTGTCAAAGGGCGGGACAGGCCAATCCCAAAAAGGGCATCAATGATCAGGTCATATCTGCCTTTTATATTGTATTCCCGGGAAATGTCCATTGTGTTTACAGGAACATCCAGCTTTTCTAAAATTCTTCTCTGAATCCTGTGTTCCTCCGTGGCCCGCTCCATTGGCCCGGAAACTACGATTTCCACCTTTTTCCCGTGAAGGTACAGCATCCTGGCGGCCGCCAGGCCGTCTGCGCCATTGTTGCCCATACCACATACCACCAGGATGCGCCCTTTTGGAGGGCAAAGCTTCTCTGCCTCATCTGCCACAGCAAAAGCCGCCCGCTCCATAAGCGCCAGGGAAGGAATCCCTATTTCTTCTATATTATAGCGTTCCACCGCTTTCATCTGAGCACCGTCCAACAGATACTGCATCCCTCTTTCACCCTCCTGAAACTTTCCTATACGATAACAAAATTCCCCGTCGGTGGTGACAGGGGAATCCGGTTATTTCTGTTCTCGTTTTTCTGAAATCCGATAAGAAAGCTGCATTAGACTCTCTGACAGGTGAACATTTTCCACCACCACATCATCCGGCACCTTAAGATCCAGGTGGGCAAAATTCCAGATGGCTTTAATTCCCCCTGCCACCAGCCTGTCGGCTACTTCCTGGGCAGCATTTTTAGGAATTGTCAGTACAGCAATATCAATTTCATGTTCAGAAAGAAAAGGCTCCAACTCTTTCATATCCAGGGTCGGTATCTGCCGGACATTCTTTCCAATACGCTCCGGGCTGATATCAAAAATTGCCTGAATCATAAAGCCTCTCCGTTCAAAATTCGAATAGTTCGTCAAGGCCTGTCCGAAGTTTCCGCCACCAATGATAATCATATGATTGGGACGGTCGATACCAAGAATCTTTGCAATCTCATTATAGAGATATTCTACATTATAACCATAACCCTGCTGCCCGAAACCGCCAAAATTATTTAAATCCTGCCGAATCTGAGAAGCAGTCACATTCATTTTTTCACTAAGGTCATTGGAAGAGATCCGTTCCACTCCGCTTTCCAACAGTTCCCCAAGATACCTGTGATACCGGGGAAGCCGTTTAATGACCGCATTGGATATTTCTTTCTGTTCCACATTGTCCACCCGTCTTTTTGATTTACTTCCTTATAAAATTGCCCTATAGTAATCAGAATATCCGCCAAATATTCCCTTAAAATTGCTGCATACCAATAAAAGTACCCGCTGGGTGCTTCTTATCCATTATAGTATTCCTGCACTTTCTTGTCAAATAACTTTGACAATTTTCTTTTGTCCCGTTACAATAACCCTATGATATGCCGCCAGACGGTAATGGAAGGAGAACCACTCATGATATTATCCTGTCATCAAATCAATAAATCTTTTGGAGACGTTTCCATTCTCGAAAACGCTTCCTTTCATATAGAGGAACGGGAAAAAGCTGCCATTGTCGGAATCAACGGCGCAGGAAAATCCACTCTTTTAAAAATCATCACCGGAGAACTGCCTGCCGATGGCGGAACGGTATCCCTGGCCAAAGAAAGGACCCTTGGATACCTGGCCCAGCATCAGGAGCTTACTTCCAATCAGACCATTTACGACACTCTTTTGGAAGTAAAAAAAGAAGTGATTGATCTGGAAACAAAACTTCGGGAACTGGAGCAGGCCATGAAACATGCCGAAGGCCAGGAGCTTTCCAGCCTCATGGATTCCTATGCCAAAGCCAGCCACCAGTTTGAACTTAAGGATGGATACGCCTGGAAAAGCGAGATCACCGGAGTCTTAAAAGGGCTTGGTTTTTCAGAAGAGGATTTCCAAAAACCGGTATCCACCTTATCCGGCGGCCAGAAAACCAGAGTTTACCTGGGGCGGCTTTTACTGGCAGCCCCTGATGTGATTCTTTTGGACGAACCCACCAATCATTTGGACATGGCTTCTATTTCCTGGCTGGAAACTTATCTTCTCAACTATCCGGGCAGCGTCCTGATCGTGGCCCATGACCGGTATTTTCTCGATAAAGTCGTGACAAAAATCATTGAAATTGACCAGGGCCGCCTTTCCGTATTTTCCGGTAACTATACCTCTTATGCCAAAAAGCGGGCCAGTATCCGGGAAGCCAGAATGAAAGAATACTTAAATCAGCAGGCGGAAATCCGCCATCAGGAAGAAGTTATCCGAAAGCTCCGCTCTTTCAACCGGGAAAAATCCATCCGCCGGGCGGAAAGCCGGGAAAAGCTGCTTTCTAAAATGGAGCGGGTAGAAAAACCTACAGAAGCCGCTTCTGCCATGCACATCCGTTTAGAACCCCGGGTCATCAGCGGAAATGATGTACTGACCGTCCGCGGCCTGGAAAAGTCCTTTGGAAATAACAGGCTGTTTTCCAATGTTTCTTTTGAAATAAAGCGCGGTGAACGTATCGCTGTCATCGGAAATAACGGTACCGGGAAAACCACCCTTTTAAAAATCATCAATGGCCTCTTATCGGCAGACCATGGCGAAATCCGTCTTGGCGCCCGCGTGAAAATCGGCTATTATGACCAGGAGCAACAAGTCCTCCACATGGAAAAAAGCCTCTTTGACGAGCTTCAGGATACATATCCTGCCATGGACAACACCCAGGTGCGAAGCGTCCTGGCTGCTTTCCTTTTTACCGGGGACGATGTATTTAAGCGGATCGGCGACTTAAGTGGTGGCGAACGGGGACGGGTATCCCTGGCAAAGCTCATGCTTTCTGAAAGCAATCTTCTGATTTTAGATGAACCCACCAACCATCTGGATATCGTCTCCAAGGAAATTCTGGAAGATGCTTTAAACAACTATACAGGAACCGTCCTTTATGTGTCCCATGACCGGTATTTCATCAATCGGACCGCCACCAGAATTTTAGAACTAACCGAACATACTTTTGTCAATTATATCGGGAATTACGATTATTACCTGGAAAAACGTGAGGCCCTGACTGCCGCTTATGCCCAATCAGAAGCCGCCCTCTCCCCGTCTTCCCCGGAAGATTCAGACACTCGCCTTGACTGGCAAGCCCAGAAAGAAGAAAAGGCCCGGGAGCGAAAGCGTTTAAATGACCTGAAGAAAGCAGAAGAAGAGATCGCTTCCTTAGAGGAGCGCAACAGCGCCATTGACGAGCTGTCTGCCTCTCCTGAAATCTGCACCAATATGAGCGAACTGTTAAAGCTTTCAAAAGAGAAAGAACAAAACGATGCCAGGCTCTCAGAACTGTATGACCTGTGGGAAAAACTGGCTGAATAAAGGGGATGTTGCAAAATATAAAATATCCTGATATTTATATTTTGCAACATCCCCCTACTTTTTCCATTGTATGGGTCTGAATTTTTACTCTTTAAATGCCTCAAATGCTATATCAAAAATCGTACCTGTGTCAATCCTGTCACAAGGCTCTTCCCGGCTTTCCTCCTTTACGGTACACTGGATCATCCTGCCATCAGGGAGCGCTGTCCAGGAATTGTATTCCTCACAGTAAATGGTTCCCAAATAAATATAGGAAAGTTTTGTATAGGAGACCGTCCTCCCGGCTGCTGTCACCGTCTTCACCGGATCAAAAGAAACTTCCGCATAATCCCCTGAAGTAAGCATATAAGCATAAGAAGATTCCTGGGACTGGGCCAGATCTTCCTCTCCATAATTATCATCTGCAACATAAAGATTGTACACAAGGGAAACCTCATGGATACTGTCATTTTTCCGACTGTGGAATCCCAGCCATGTTTGATCGGAGGCGGTGTCATAAGTAAATCCCTCTGGCTCTGCAATATTGGCAGTAACCTCATCTCCGTCTTTTTTTAAAACATACTCACCGGACTCATTCTGGTGAACCTCACCATCTTTCGTTTCCGGTTCCTCCGGATTTTCCGTTTCCTCAGCCGTTTCGTCTCCCGGGTTCATTCCCATATCATCCATGTCAACAGCATTCATTTTTATTTCATCAGGCACGGTAATTGCCTCCACGCTGTTGATTTCATAGCCGGACATGGTAACATAAAAGGCCACAATTTCCACTTCATCAAATCCCTGGGCTTCTTTTCCAGCCTGTGCCACCGCATTATAACTATCGGTAAAATCCATGGAAATTTCGGTTGGAAGTCCTGTCAGGGCATCCACAGAAACCGTCACATTTGCTTTCAACTCTTTATAGATGTCGGGATTTTCCTCCAAAAGGCTGCTGAGGCCGGATGTCAGTCCCGACAGGTTTCCGCCGGTGATTTCCCCTGTCACCTGATAAAGACGGTTTCCTCCTTCCGCTTTTGTCTCCGTCATTTTCAGAGAATCCCCATTATTCAGAAGCAGATCCATTGTTTTCACAATATCTACCTGGCTGTCGGAATTTTCCGACGTCTGTTTTATCCACTGTCCGCCACTTCCCATATAAGTCACGTATTGATTATTCTCTTTTACTGTATACGTCTCCGTATCTATGGTTTCTCCTATCAGGTTGACCTCTATGGTTCCGGCCATATGGACTGCCTCCGGCTCCCTGGTCATCTCCATCTCCTGGTGCATAGCATATTCCAGAGAAGCTTCCACACCCTGCGCTTTATAGTTCATCACCATTTCCATGGATAAACTTCCTTTTGCAGAAGAAGCCCCCGAAAGGGTATCCCGCACCCGGGTGACAAGCTCCACCGCCGTATCGGGCGCTTCTGCCGCCATAGTTTCCACCGGTGTCTCGCTTCCCGACGGCGCAGTCTCCTCAGCCTTCTTTTTTCCACAGCCGGAACATATCCCTATGGCCAAAGCTGCTGTCATAAACCATATCATAAACCTGTTTCTTTTTCTCATAACGTCTCCTTTCCCGTCTTTTCATCCAGTCAGTCTTCCAACAACCTGGCGACATGAAGCATTCCCCAGCCCTGCTGGTTTCGCGGCAGCCCCAAATCCACTGCCCGTTCCATCAATCTCAGCTTAACTTCTTTCGGTGTCATATCCGGCTCCTTCTCCAACAGCAGGGCCAATGCCCCTGAAACCACGGGCGTTGCCATGGAAGTACCGCTTTTCACTCCATAAAGCCGATTATCCCGTCTGCTCATGGCATTACAGGAAACCACCGAAGCGCCGGGAGCAACCACATCCGGCTTACAAATACAGCCTCCGGTGGGTCCTCTTCCGGAATAATGAATCATGGAAGAACCACAGACTTCCACTGCGTGATGGTCGTCGGAAGAACCGACGGTGATAACCTTCCTGCTGATTCCGGGCGTCGTCACCGAATGGGCCGACGGTCCTTCATTTCCCGCGGCAACAACAACCACCAGGCCGTCTGCCCAAGCCTCTTCCACACCCTGAATCAACGCTGAGCGCTCTCCCGTCTCCCGCCTGGGGACAGAACCTACCGAAATATTAACAATTCTGATTCCATATCGCTCTTTGTATTCCCGCAGCCATTTAAGCCCTTTCAAAAGATTGGACACCGATCCGTTTCCCCTGCTGTCAAGCACTTTAATACCGATCAGATTACTTTCCGGAGCCACTCCTCCATAAAGTCCGGCTGAAGATTCTCCGCTTCCTCCCAAAACCCCCATCACATGGGTTCCATGGGAATTGTCATCGTAGGGCGCCCTCCTCCCGTTCAGCATATCTTTAAATACCAGCAGGCGCCGTCCAAAATCCGGATGCGGATACACTCCCGTGTCCAAAACCGCAATTCCGACACCTTTTCCCGTAAGTTTCCATCTTTTGGCCTCTTCCATGCCAATCAACTGACGTACGTGGTCCACCTTACGCCTCCCGTTTCTGCTTCCTATATAATATTCCAGAAACTGTCCCCGGTTGACTTTCGGTGAATGAAACTCATATCTCCAGTTTTGCCCGAATTGCCCGGATAAATTCCCCACTTTCTGCCACGTGGGGATTAGGAATCGTGGTAATCAATGCCAAATCCTTTGTCATAACCCCATCCTCAATCACTGAAATGGTGGCGCGCTCCAGTTTATCTGCAAACTCCATAAGGGCCTGATTTCCGTCCAGCTCTCCCCGCTTTCTCAAGGCTCCGCTCCAGGCAAAAATCGTGGCCACCGAATTGGTGGAAGTGGATTCTCCCTCCAGATATTTATAATAATGGCGCTGCACCGTGCCATGGGCCGCTTCATACTCATACTTTCCGTCAGGTGAAACCAATACCGATGTCATCATAGCCAAGGAGCCAAATGCCGTAGCGACCATGTCGCTCATCACATCCCCGTCATAATTTTTACATGCCCAGATATATCCGCCTTCTGATTTTATCACCCGGGCCACTGCATCATCAATCAAGGTGTAAAAATACGTGATTCCAGCCTCTTTAAACCGCGTCTCATACTCCGTTTCATAAATTTCCTGAAAAATATCTTTAAAGGTGTGGTCATACTGTTTGGAAATGGTATCCTTGGAAGCAAACCACAAATCCTGTTTTATGTCCAGAGCATAGTTAAAACAGCAGCGGGCAAAACTTTCAATGGACTTGTTTAAATTGTGCATTCCCTGAAGGATACCAGGGGACTGGAACTTTTGAATCAGCTCCCGTGCCTCCTTCCCCTTCTCATCCGTATAAACCAGTTCACAAGTTCCGGGACCCGGGATTTTCATCTCAGCCGCCTTATAAACATCGCCATATGCGTGCCTTGCAATGGTAATGGGCTTCTTCCACGTCTTCACATAAGGCTCAATCCCCTTTACAATAATGGGCGCGCGAAAAACCGTGCCGTCCAGGATTGCACGAATGGTTCCGTTGGGACTCTTCCACATCCCTTTCAGTCCGTATTCCTTCACCCTGGCAGCATTGGGAGTAATGGTGGCGCACTTCACCGCCACGCCATACTTTTTTGCAGCTTCTGCCGCCGCCACTGTCACATGATCTTCTGTATCATCCCTGTGCTTCAATCCCAAATCATAATATTCCGTTTTCAGTTCCACAAAAGGAAGTAAAAGCTCCTCTTTAATCATCTTCCATAAAACACGGGTCATTTCATCTCCGTCCATCTCCACGATGGGCGTCTGCATTTTAATTTTTTCCATAATATCGCATCCTCCTTAAAAACCCATTGCCTTTCATTATAGGCATATTTAAAGCCGGTGTCAATAAAAGAAAACCCTTGCCAAATCATGGTTTTTGTTATAAAATTCTACAAGATATGTACTTTTGACATTTCAATGTAAAGGAGAGACTACACATGAGCAAAAAAAACGTCATCGTCGGGCAGTCCGGCGGCCCTACTTCTGTCATCAATTCCAGCCTTTATGGTGTTGTCACCGGATTTCTGGGTTCTGAGAAGATTGACAAAATCTACGGCATGGTAAACGGTATTGAAGGTTTCCTGGCCGGAAAAACCACTGTCCTTTCTGATCTGAGCAAAGAAGAGCTGGAGATTTTACAGACGACTCCCGCTTCTTATCTGAAATCCTGCCGGTTTAAGCTGCCGGAAGATCTGAGCGACCCGGTATATCCCACTCTTCTTAAAAAATTTGAGGAGATGAATATCGGCTACTTCTTCTATATCGGAGGAAATGATTCCATGGATACTGTATCAAAACTGTCCCGTTACGGTGCGCAGGTGGGTACTGATATCCTCTTCATGGGCGTTCCCAAAACCATTGACAACGACCTGATTGTGACAGACCATACTCCCGGCTACGGAAGCGCTGCCAAATATGTCGCCACCACAGTCCGTGAATGTGCCCTGGATGCCGGCGTTTACGCTGCACCTTGCGTGACTGTCGTTGAAATCATGGGACGCCATGCCGGATGGCTGACTGCCGCTTCTGTTCTGGCAAGAAAATTCGAGGGAGATGCCCCTCAGCTGATTTATCTGCCTGAGGTCGCTTTCGATCTGGATCAGTGCCTGGCAGATGTGAAGAAATGCCTGGAAAAAACCAACAATGTTGTAGTCTGCATCTCCGAAGGTATTGCAGATAAAGATGGTAAATTCATCTGTGAATACAGCGGAAGTGCCGATGGCGCCGTAGACAGCTTCGGCCACAAGAAGCTGACAGGAAGCGGCAAATACCTCTCTGAGGTAATAGGCGAAAAGCTGAATGTCAAAGTCCGTTCTCTGGAATTCAGCATTATTCAAAGATGTGGCGCATCCCTTGCCTCCGCAACAGATATCGAAGAAGCTGCCATGGCCGGATCCGTAGCTGCAAAAGCTGCTTTGGAAGGAAAGACCGGCATGATGGTTGCCTTCATCCGTGAACCTGGCGATGAATACAAGATCACTTATCAGCTTACCGATGTAAATGAAGTCTGCAATAAAGAAAAACCTTTCCCCGCAGAGTGGATTACAGACGGCGGCACCAATATCGGAGACGGCTATGTAAAATATGCCCTTCCTCTGATCCAGGGCGCTTCCCCTGTGAAACTGGTGGACGGACTGCCTGCATTCCTTGACCTCGCCACCACCCTTAAATAATATTATGAGAATGGCTGTTGTAAACTATCTGAATTTATAGATACCCGACGTCCCGCCTGTCTTTGTTTTTGTCCGATAGGCAGATTTTGCAGGTTTTGTGAGCTCGTTATGAGCACTTAGCGCCCGTAGTTTGGGCGCTTACGTGCGATACATGCAAAGTACTTAGCAAGGTATTTTCGCGCTTTAGTACTTTGCATAGCTCCGACAGCCTCGCTGACCAGTTTTTATGGAAGCGATGGCTGTCGGTAAAAGGCGGCGCAGCAAAACCCAAAAATCAACGTGGACGAAAACAAAGACAGGCAGGACGCCGGGCAGATATAAATATCAGAGTATCTTATCGTTTACAACAGCCTTTTCATTAATCATATTTTTACATTCCGGCCAGCTCCGGCGTCTCTTTGCTGACCTCGGTTCCAGGATAAAAATATTGGAGAATTTCCATGTAGCTTTTCCCCTGGCCCGCCAATGTGCTTGCCGCTGTCTGGCTCATACCAACCCCATGTCCATATCCCCCTCCATGAATCACATACCCAGTCAGATTGTCCCCGTCCTTCATTTCCTCAAACCAGACACTGGCGCTTGGCAAAATGGAACGTCCTGTGGAAGTGGTGCCATCCTGTCTTGTATAAACGTAATCCATATCTCCCAGCAAAGCCCGTATGGGACCTGACCGCAGGACTTGTACCGTTCCTTCCGTCCCTTCCACCAAAAGAAGTTCTGCCAGTCCGCTCTTTGACCGTGCCTGAACCGACACCGACCGGACTGTCCCTATGGTCGTTTGCCCCGCCCATTCCTGAAAACTTCCGTCTGCCCCGCGAAAACGCACCAGCTCTTTGTGGCTCTGGGCATAGCTTCCCAGAAAACTGTTCATTCGCTCCGTCAGCCGTTCCAAAGTCACAGTAGTTTCCCACCGATACCACGGCGCACTGCCTTCCAGGTTTACGGAGTCAATCTTCCCTAAATATTCCCTGAAAGCTGTTTCCGACGATAAATCCGGTTCCTCTCCCGCCGACATATAGAGCCGCTTCAAATAAGGGGTTTCTCCTTCATTCCCTCCCCAAACCGACATATCATTCCCATAACCGCAGGACGTGGCGTAGTAGTAGGTGGTCACCAATTCCCCTCCGTAAAGGATGACCTGGCCTTCCGTTTCCTTCACTGCCTGCATGGTAAGTTCATCTGTCTCCGTATTATTATAAACCTGGAAATTTGTCGTATCATCCACATGGGCTCCGTAAGAATTATATGCGTTTCCCGTAATCTGCCTGTATGCATAGCTTCTGGCACAGACGGCCTGGGCCTTTAAAGCCTCCAGGCCATAACTCTCCGGCATTTCACTGGGCACCACATAACACAAATATGTCTCAATGTCCACTTCATTGATAATCACAAGCCCGGACTCCGTAAGTGCCACTTCCGCTGTACCTTCATACCAGGGTTCTCCCTGCTTTCTGGTAAATGAACTAAATCCGATCTTCCCTCCTTCATCCGGCACAATCTGAATTCTTCCCTCAGCCAGTCTGCTGTCCTCTTTCACAATCTCCACGGTTTCTCCTGCCTGATGACGTTCTGAGCCTTCCTTTCCGTAAAAAAGGGAAAATGCCTGATCCGATGTAAAAGCCACTTTTTCATGATACAAAGAGCCAATGGACGCATCTGTCAAAAGTACCCTGATATTTTTTGCTTCAATATGTTCTCCCATCAGGGCGGCACAAATCTTTCCCCCGCCGACCACATAATCCGCCTGGTCATATCCCACCGTCAGCGCCTCTTTAGAAAGGGGTTCAAATCCGCCTTGCCTGTTAAACACATGGAATTGTTCCGCCAACGGGACTTTCCCATATCCCTCAATCTCCAATTCCTGTTCCCCTACCGATAAAAGTTTTCCCCGGATCTTTTCTTTTTTAAGGGAAATGACCGTCACTGTCCCTTCTTTTACCGTGAGATCCGCCACATTCTGCCCGCAGCCGTTTCCTTCCGCACCCACTGAAAAATCTCTCCAGACGCCAAACAGATACACCTTTAAACTGCTTTCATCGTATTCCTGTATCCATATATTTTCATATGTAACTTCATCAGATACCACCTCTGTCACCATAAGCAGTTCACTGCCTTTTGTCCTGGCCTTTATTTTTCTATCCACATACTTGTCCAGAGAGAGGCCCTCAAAAGAAAACACGCCCTGGTCTGTATACGCTTCCCACACACCGGCTTCCGAAAGCTGATTCGGCGTCCCAATCAAAAGAAATTCCTGCTCTGTCACCTGCTTGTCCGTATCATATTTTCCCAGAACCGCTTCATAAAAAGCTATCCAGTCAGATTCTTCAGCAGTTCCTTTTCTTTTCCTTCCATCCAAAACAGACGCAAGCTCTTCTGTCATAGACAGTCCTTTTGCCATGGTTTCCAGATCTTCGTAAGTAATCTGTTCTCCCATCGTTTCTTTATCTGCAGGTATATGCTCCGTACTCCAAACTCCCTTTTCATAAAGATATTCTGCATAAGGCACGTACCAGTTTCCGGCATCCTCTGCCGTAAACCGCTCTGTGGCGGCATCGATCTCTTCTTTTCCTGCCAGGGCAAAAGCTGTCTGCCTGGCGGCCAGCGCCCTTGAAATCCCGATGACCTCCTTACTTTCCCCCCCTAAAACCCAAACAGTCAGCCCCGCCCCAAGAATAATAAGGACAAAAAGCAGTTGGGAAATTCTTGTTTTTTGTTTTCCATCCATCTGATTTCTCCTTTCCCTTCCATCTTCCGTACCTTCCGTTTTATTCTCAAAACTTTCCGTTTACTATATGGATTAAAGTATCAAAAGCCGCCGTATCACAAATCATTGTGCAATTTGGCGACAACCAATCTGGAAGGCAACTTCCCGCACCTTAATCCTATATGATAACAAAGAATCCTGCTCCGGCAGGATTCTCCGCCTGCGGCGGCTTGCGTCAGCAAGGTCGTTCCTCTCCGCCGCAGTGCAATCCCCCGGAGGGCTTTTGTCGTATAGGGAACGAAGTTTCCTATACGATAACAAAGAATCCTGCTCCGGCAGGATTCTCCGCCTGCGGCGGCTTGCGTCAGCAAGGTCGGTCCTCTCCGCCGCAGTGCGATCCCCC
>JAAWCJ010000021.1 GCA_022793195.1 Lachnospiraceae bacterium
GCTAATGCGGTTCTGCTGTCCTATGCCAACGGCAAAATCGAGGAACTGGACGCCAACCGGCGGCGAGTGACTGATATTATTTTGTCCCAAGTCTAGGCCACCAGTGACCGTGTTTCCTTTGAGTGGAAAATCTGAACACTTTTATAATCTGCGCCTTATACAACGGCCTGTGTGCCTTTGTTAAGCGTTGCTACCAATTTCGAAAATAACAGTGATTGCACTGTTACGGTCAACACCCAGGACGCTACACAGTAACTGGACAACACTTTCATAAGGAGTAATCAAGTATTAACATCCGCGCAGAGTAAGTTACACGTGCATTTTTTAAAAAGAAAAGCGAATTTAAAGAACACAGGTAGGAAAAAGAATGGAAGATATTAAAGGGATAAAGGATATCCTTCGATTCATTGCAGATTCAGAAAGGATAGAGGGAGATAGCAGCGTTGGCTCAGATATTATTATTCCTGTGTATGAGATATCAGCAGAGGGGTTTTTAGGATTTGCAGAAAAGGCTATTGATACGGGAACGACAGAAGGACTTGTAAATGCTGTTGCAAATCTAAAGCGGGCGCTGGACTGTGGGATGGATGCGTTTTTTGAAAGCATTAATTTAAGAGGCGTTTTTGCCAAGAATAATTTGAAATTTGAAAAAAAGACACAGTTTATGGCTGATATCGGGCTATTTCCCATTCGGTCGATAAACAAATTGAATTTGATAAGAAATAAGATGGAGCATGAGTACAGGAAACTGGAAATATCTGATTTACATACGTATTATGAACTGGTATGGAGTTTTATAAGAATCCTAAATTTAAATTTGGAATTACTGTATGTAAATGGTGAAATTAATTTTACGCTGCAGAGCGGAAGTGAAAAATACTACCTTACAATGAAACATAATGTGAGAGAATGTGGATTTCAATTTGAAATCCGAGACTGGACAGATCATAATGAAAAAAAAGAAAAAAAGATCAGTATTCATTTAAGAACCAAGGAGGATACTTGTGATTTCATAAAAGCATTTAATCTATATTTACAGTCAATACAATATTTTGATTTTGGAAATTTTAGTTTATATAAAGGAAATGTAAAGAAACTTATAGGAGATTAAGTAATGATTGCGTCAGTGAGAATCAAGGAGGGTAGTCGCTACGGCGGAGGAACATTTATTACTAGGCCAGCCTTAACATAAAACAAAGGAGGAACAACATGGAACAAACAATCAGCGCGGACATTTTAGGGACATATCGGGATGTGGATATGGAGAAAGTGGAGCAGATGCTCTGCCAGGAAATCAGAAACAGCAAAAAAAAGATCGTGGTGTTGGATGACGACCCCACCGGTGTCCAGACAGTCCACGACGTGTCCGTGTACACAAACTGGACAGAGGAGGATTTAAGGCAGGGATTTGAGGAGGAAAACAACCTGTTTTATATCCTGACAAATTCGCGGGGATTCACGGCAGCTCAGACGGAAAAAGTACATAGAGAGATTGCCGCGGCCGTATCAAAAGTGGCGGCGGATACAGGCCGGGAATTTCTCATCATGAGCCGGAGCGACTCGACTTTGAGGGGGCATTATCCTCTGGAGACACAAATCCTTCGGGAAGGGATTGAAAAAGCACAGGGGATCCGCATTGACGGAGAAATCATCTGCCCGTTTTTTAAAGAGGGCGGGAGGTTTACCGTCAATAATACCCACTATGTAAAATACGGGGACGACCTTGTCCCGGCGGCGCAGACAGAGTTTGCAAAAGATAAGACTTTCGGCTATACACATTCCGATATCTGCGAATATGTGGAGGAGAAGACCGGCGGGGCATATAAGGCGGAGGATGTAACCTGCATTGCGCTGGAAGATTTGCGGAATATGGAGCTGGACAAGATCGTGGAACAGCTGTGCGCGGTGAAGGGATTTAGTAAAATCGTGGTGAATGCCATCGACTATGCGGACGTCAAAATCATGAGCATCGCCATTTACCGCGCCATGGCCAGGGGGAAAAATTTCATGTTCCGCACAGCGGCGGCTTTGGTGAAAGAGATGGGAGGGATCTCCGCGCAACCGCTTCTCACCAGGGAAAAAATGGTTGTGAAAGAAACAGACAACGGAGGAGTGATCGTGGTGGGCTCCCACACCAGGAAAACCACGGAACAGCTGGAGGAGTTAAAACGGCTGGATGGGATTGAGAGCATCGAATTCAATTCGGATCTGGTGTTAAATGAGGTGGCTTTTAAAGAAGAGACAGAAAGGGTGACAAGGCGGATTGGGGAGATTGTGGCCTCTGGAAAGACTGCGGTAGCCTATACGAAGAGGCAGCTTCTGGTGGTAGAAAATGATACAAAAGAGGATGCGCTGCTGCGTTCCGTAAAAATATCGGATGCGGTGCAGTCTCTGGTGGGGAACCTGGAGACAGTTCCCAGCTTTGTCATCGCAAAAGGAGGCATCACTTCCAGCGATGTGGGAACAAAGGCGCTCCGCGTAAAACGGGCGACGGTCATGGGACAAATCCGTCCGGGAATCCCTGTATGGCAGACCGGGGAAGAAAGTAAATTTCCCCTTACCCCCTATGTGATTTTCCCCGGTAATGTGGGAGATGCGAATACCCTGCGGGAAGCGGCGGAAATATTAATGAAAAAAGCCTGAAATATGATGAAAGAAGCCTGACAGAAAAACGCTGTCCGGTAAAAGCCTCCGGTTTGGAAACGCCTGCGATGGAAGGGCGGCCTTGGAACCGGAGGCTTTTGACGTTCATTTTCTGTCTTGATATATTAGACGGTCTTTTGTAGATTTTTATTGACACAGGGAGCTTCCGGTGGTACTATCTAAGTGATATTAAAATAATATCATGATGATAAAAAAGAGCGTCCATCGGGGCGCAGATCGGAGGGGAAGATGAAGGTAGATTTTTCAGAGGAAAAAGAGATTGCTCCTGCCAGCGGCCGGCTTGGTGTTTTGATCTCGCTGGTTCTTTTGGCAGCCGGGCTGATACTTACCATCAGCAGCGCCCTGCTTCTTAACGGGGTGGCGTTTGGGATTTTTTTAACTTTTGGGATTTTGTTACTTTGTATATGCATCGTGCCGGTTATGGGACTTCGGGTGGTGGCGCCTAAGGAGGCGTTAGTGTTGGTGCTGTTTGGTTCATACTATGGAACCATCAGAAAAGAAGGATTTTACCTGGTGAATCCTTTTTGCACGGCAGTGAACCCCACGGCTAAAAATGCGCCGGTATCAGTTTCAGGGGGAAATATCCAGTTGGGAGCTTCCTTTAACAAAAAGGTTTCATTGAAAACCATGACGTTAAACAATGACAAACAAAAGGTCAATGACCAGCTGGGGAATCCTGTGATTGTGGGGGCTGTCGTTATCTGGCGGGTGGAAAACCCCACAAAAGCCGTATTTGCAGTCAACAATTACAAAACGTTTTTATCCATCCAGTGCGATGCGGTGATCAGGAATGTGGCAAGACTTTATGCATATGATGTGGGTGATGACGGGAGCGGCGAGACAGACGCTGATGAGAAGACACTGAGGGGCAGTACCAGGGAGGTGGCTGAGCGGATGCGCCACGAACTCCAGGAACGGGTAAATGAGGCAGGCCTCTTAGTCAGCGACGTACAGATTACCCATTTGTCTTATGCACCGGAGATTGCTTCGGCTATGCTGCAGAGGCAGCAGGCGGTGGCGATTATCGCAGCCAGGCAGAAAATCGTGGAAGGCGCTGTCGGCATGGTGGAGATGGCCCTCGACAAGTTAAGTGACAATGATGTGGTGGAACTTGACGAGGAGCGGAAGGCAGCTATGGTCAGTAACTTGCTGGTGGTGCTCTGTGGCAACAAAGATGCGCAACCCATTGTCAACAGCGGAAGTATTTATTAAAAACCGCCTGTGAGGCGGAGCGAGGTGACAGATATGATTCAGCTTGAACATGTATCAAAGGTTTACAGCGGCACTCATAAAGCGGTGGATGACTGTTCTTTTTCCGTGGAAGACGGAAAAATCACCGGCTTTATCGGACCCAACGGAGCAGGGAAAACCACAACCATCAAGATGATTATGGGAATCCTGGAAGCTACGGAAGGAAGCATCTTTTTGGACGGTATGGACATCCGGGAGAACGCTATCGAAGCCAAGAGAAAAATCGGTTTTGTATCGGATAACCCGGACAGTTTCCTGAGGCTCAAAGGCCTGGAATATCTGAATTTCATGGCGGATATTTATGATGTGCCGGGAGAAGGGCGGGCGGAAAAGATCCGTTCTATGGCAGAGCGTTTTGAAATGACGGAGGCGCTGGGAGACAAAATTCTCAGTTATTCCCATGGTATGCGCCAGAAAATTATGGTGATGGGGGCGCTACTTCATGAGCCGTCCCTCTGGATTCTCGACGAACCCCTGACAGGACTTGACCCCAGGGCAGCATTCGAGCTGAAGGATATGATGCGGGAACATGCGGCCAGCGGAAGGACCGTACTTTTTTCCACCCATGTGCTGGAAGTGGCAGAAAAGCTTTGCGACAAAGTTGTGATTATCAACCACGGCCATATCGTATACCAGGGTACGTTGGAGCGGTTGAGAGAAGGATATCCTGCGGGAACCAGTCTGGAAGAAATTTTCCTGGCGGTGACGGAACATGCATAAATACCTTTTACTGACAAGGAAGCTTTTTAAATCCGGCCTGGGCGGATTTGCAACTTCCAATAAAAAAAAGAAGCGGTTTCAGGCAGGCCAGGCCTTTTTATGGGTATTTCTTTGTATCTGCCTTTTGCCGGTGATGGGGATGGTCTATGTATTCGGCAGGGAGTCCTACAATGTCATGTCCGTGATCGGGCAGGAGGGGATTGCCCTTTCCATGGCGTTTTTTGCCAGCTCTGTTTTAAGCCTGGTTCTGGGCTTTCCCATGTTGATTACCGTATTTTATATGACAGGGGATATTGAGAGGTTGATGTACCTTCCGGTTCGCCCCTGGCAGATCGTGGGAGCCAAGTTTACCATATCCCTGATATTTACTTACCTGACTTCCTTTTATTTCCTGCTGCCCTTTATGGCCGGTTATGGAATGGCAGCCGGGGCAGGAATTGGTTTTTGGCTGCTTATGGTAGTGGCCCTGTTTCTTCTTCCTGTGATGCCTCTTGTTTACTGTGGGATTATTTCCGTTATCCTTATGCGGGTATTTAAACGGGCGAAGAATAAGGACTTTTTAACAATAATCAGTGTTATTTTGTCTTTGTGCCTGGCTTTTGGAATCAGCAGTGTGACCAATCTGGATCTGGAAGGGGGAGCCCTTCAGGAGCTGCTGTTAAAAGGCGGAAATTCCCTGATGGGGCTCATGAACGGCATTTTCCCGGCTCTTCGTTTTCTGGAGGAGGCGGTGGCGGAGGGCAGTATTCTGTCGCTGCTTATATTTCTGGCAATTACGGCTGCTTCAGTGGTGGTTTTCTTCCTGATTGCGGAGCGCCTTTATTTTGCGGGCGCCATGGGTATGCGGGAAACGAAAGCGGGACGGAAACAGATCTCAGCGGAAGAGAGCAGACGGTTAAGCCGCAGGAAAAGTGCCATGAGCGCTTATCTCCGTAAGGAAGTCCGTCTTCTGGTGAGAAGTCCCATTTATTTTATGAACTGTGTGATGCTGATTTTTATATGGCCTCTTCTGATTTTAATCCCCGTGGGGATTCAGGCGTTCCAAAATCAGGATTTTAACCTGGGAGATCTTTTTAGGCTTATTTCCATGGATGGCCAGAGAGGAGCATCACTGGTACTTTTTCTGGTGCTTTGTGTCTCCCTGGCTTCGGGACTCTTTAATTATATCGCGGGAACAGCCATTTCCAGAGAGGGGAGAGGAATTTATATGATGAAAGTTATCCCTGTTCCCATCCGGGTACAACTTCGCGCGAAGCTCCTCTCTGCCATATGTTTCGGTGTGGCAGGGACGACCCTTTACTGTATGGTTTTCCTGGTGGTTAGCGTGTTTGCTTTTGGCCTGCCTGCCTGGACGTTAATTCCTGCGCTGACAGGGAGTATCTGCGCCAATGTGATTCAATGCAGTATCCAGTTTTTTGTGGATTTGTTCCATCCGAAGCTCACCTGGGAAAGTGAGCAGCAGGCAGTGAAACAGAACATGACGTTGATTCTCGGGATGCTTCTCAATATGGCATCAGGAGCAGGTCTTGGTGTCCTTGTGTTCTGGTTGAACGGTGTGCTTTCCCTTTCCCTTCCTGTTTATGCGGGAATTGTCTGCCTGGGGCTTTTGGCACTGGCCTTTGTCCTTTACAAACTGGTTATGCTTTACGGTGTAAAGCGAATTGCGGAATTGGAGTAAAGGATGACATTACAAACATACCATTCTGTTTTTTGAACGGAACGTGATTAAGAGAAAAAGGAAACGGAGTTGAGGCCATGTCTCCACAGAAAAATGAAAAGGACAAAGAAAAAAAGCAGGTATTGCTCCGCCTGTCTCAGACTCTGTGGACGGACTTGGCCGAATGGGCAGAGGATGACTTTCGTTCCATCAACGGACAGATCGAATATCTTCTGACGGAGGCTGTCCGTAAACGGAAGCAGAGTAAACGGAGAGGAGAGGCAAGAAAGGAACAGGAGGCGCTAGAATAGAAACCATCAAAACAGCGGAGCCGGAAATAAAGGGTTCCGGCCTGGGCAAGTATTGGAAGGAGAAAGGCGGGGTATTATGGGAAAATGGGGATTTCGAATTGCCAATGGAATCGTCCATGCCGGGGTCTGGCTTTCTTGCCTGTTCCTGGTCATATTTTGGGGGAAAATTCCAGAAAAAATTGTCACTCATTTTAACGGTTCCGGAACAGCAGACGGATGGGGAAACAAAGGAAGCCTGATCCTCATCGTATCTGTGATGGTGTATATATATTTCATGCATCTGATCTGTATGCGAGTGATCCGGCATTTGTCCACGAAGGAAAAAATGTATGGAAAAAAGCTGGCTGCCTTTGTGACAGATGAGGATTTTGAGGCTGGAAACTTGATGACCATGGCGTACCTGGCATGGACGGATGCGTCTCTGATTTTGATGTTTGATTATATTATTGTCTGTTCTGCAGCCAGCCGCCCTTTAGGCGACTGGTTTATCTGGGTGCTTTTGACTGTCATACTGGGGGAACTGATTTGGTATTTTGCATGCTATCTCCGAAAGAAACGCCAGATACGTATGCGGGTGCTCTTAAGCCTCGCTGCCCATGAAGATGAACCCGGGAAGACCCCGGATGATATGTAGAAAAGTTATTATAAAATATTTGAAGTTATACACACTCGAAGTCCCGACAGGCATTGTTTTCGTCTGGTAGGCAGATTTCGCAGGTTTTGTGAGCATAGTGGCGGCAGCCCTGCTGACCGTTTTCTATGGAAGCGGTGGCTGACGGTAAAAGACGGCGCAGCAAAACCCAGAAATCAACGTAGACGGAAACAATGCCTGTCGGGACTCCGGGTTTATATAAATCAAATATTTTGTAATAACTTTTTACTTGACTCTGCCCTAAGGGAATACTGTATGATAAAAACAGTTCATGAATGTTCCCCGGGACGCCGGGATGGAGGAGGAAGCCATGCTCAGCATTGGAGAATTTTCAAAAGTATGCCAGGTAAGCGTCAAGACGCTGCATCATTATGACCGGATTGGCCTTTTGCAGCCGTCTTACACGGATTCGTTTACCGGCTACCGTTATTACAGTGAAGACCAGCTTTCCAGGATGCTGTTTATTCAGAGGATGAAGCGGTATGGATTTCCATTGGCTGAGATTCGGCTCCTTTTGGAGGAAAAGGATGAGTGCGCGCTCTTTTTAAAATTGAAGGAGCAGAAGCTTAAATTGACAAGACAGCTGGAGGAATTTTCCCTGTCAGTGGATGAATTGTCGCGGCATCTGCAGGATTTTGAAAGGACAGGTGATATTATGAGCTATCAGAACAAATACGTGGTGACTCTTGAAGAGAGGGAAGCTGTTCCGATTTTATCGGTACGGGAAGAGATCTCTGTGGCAGATTTTGGAGGACAGTATGAGAAGCTGTTTCGGAGAGTGGTGAATGAAAAGCTGGAGGCAGACAATATGACTTTAGCAATTTACCATGACGCAGAATTCAACCATGAGCACAGCGATGTGGAAATCGGACTGGTTATGAAAAAAGAGGCGCAGGCCACCAGGCTTTTGGCCGGGGGACTCTGCGCAACGACAGTGCACTACGGCGGTTATTCCGGACTTTCCGACGGATATGCGGCGATTGTAAAATGGATTCAGGGAAATGGCTACAAAATCGCGGGCGCTCCTTATGAATTTTATCTGAAAACCGCATTTAACAAACTTCCGGTGGAAGAATGGGAAACCAGGATTTATTTCCCGGTGGAGAAAGCGGAAGCTTCCGAAAGATGACTTGCTGCCAGAATCATTACGCTCCGCCCGCCAATGGAAAACTGGCAGCTTTCTAAAAAAGCAGGTGTTTGAGTGGGCTCATTTGTATCTGCAAGCAGCTTCCACCCCAGGGTTTTGGGAAGCCTGGGAAGGATGATTTCCAGTGTCTCCCAGTAGGCGTTGGAGGCAATATAGAGAATCTGCGGCTCTTCGGAGCCGCTTTCCTTTCCTGCGAACATGACGCCTACATAACGGTCGTAGTCGGCAAACTGCTTACACCAGGGTTTTACGCCATGAAAACTGGTATCGGGAAAGCCGCAGGCTCCTTCACTTAAGTTGGTGCGGAGAATACGGTATTTCTTGCGAAGACTTATCATGTACCGGAAAAATTGAAACATCTCTTCATTTTCTTTCAACTGGCTCCAGTCCAGCCAGGAAGTGATGTTGTCCTGGCAGTAGGCATTGTTGTTGCCAAACTGGGTATTGCCAAATTCATCTCCGGCCAAAAACATGGGAATACCACGGCTGCACATGAGCAGGGAGAAAGCATTACGCATCATCCGGTGGCGCAGGGCGTTGATTTCGGGATTTTCCGTGTCGCCTTCTGTGCCACAATTCCAACTGTGGTTGTCATTGGAGCCGTCTGTTCCATTCCAGCCATTTTTTTCATTATGCTTTTTGTTGTAAGAATAGAGGTCATAGAGGGTAAATCCGTCGTGGCAGGTGATGAAATTGACGGAAGCATTTTTGCGGATATCAGGACGGTAGATGTCCTTAGAGCCGGAAATACGCATGGCGGCAGCCTGAGCCATGCCGCCGTCGCCTTTCAAATAGCGACGCATATCATCCCGGTAAATCCCATTCCATTCTGCCCATCTGTTCCAGGAGGGAAAGGTGCCAACCTGATACATACCGTCGGCATCCCATGCTTCTGCAATCAGTTTTACGTCTCCTAAAATGGGGTCGAAAGCCAGGGACTGTAAAAGGGGGGGCTCACTCATGGGAGACCCGTCTTCATTGCGTCCCAAGATAGAAGCCAAATCAAAACGGAAACCGTCTACCCGGTAAGTGGTCACCCAATAGCGGAGGCAATTTAAAATCATCTGGCGTACGACAGGATGGTTGCAGTTTAAAGAATTGCCACAACCACTGAAATTATAATAACTGCCGCCTGGGGCCAGCAGATAGTAAATATTGTTATCAAAGCCTTTGAAGGAGAAAAAAGGACCGTCTTCATTTCCCTCGGCCGTGTGATTGAAAACCACGTCCAGATAAACTTCAATCCCATGGCTGTTGAACAGCCGGATCAGTTCTTTTAATTCATTCCCTTCCCGGTTGTATTCTTTGCTGGCGGCATAGCTGGTATTGGGAGCAAAAAAACTGACCGTGTTGTATCCCCAGTAATTATACAGTTTTTGCCCGTTTACCTCTCTGTAATCCTGCATCTCATCGAATTCAAAGATGGGCATAAGCTCCACTGCATTTACGCCCAGTTCCAGAAGATAAGGAAGTTTTTCCATCAGTCCGGCAAAGGTGCCGGGATGTTTCACACCGGAGGAGGAATCCATGGTGAAACCGCGGACGTGAAGCTCATAAATAATCAAATCTTCCATGGGAAGCAAAGGGGACTGCATATCCCCCCAGTCGAAATCATCTTTTACGACTCTGGCTTTATAATGGTGTTCATGGGGGGACGTCTCTCCCCAACGGCTTTGGCCGGTGACTGCTTTGGCGTAAGGGTCCAGAAGAAAACGGGTTTTGTCAAAAATTAAGCCTTGTTCCGGTTCGTAAGGGCCGTCCACCTGGTAGGCATATTCAAATTCTTCAATATGTAATTTAAAAACAATCATGGAATATACATTTCCGATGCGGTAATGAGGGGGAAATGGAATCACGGCAAAGGGTTCTTTTGCTTCCCGATGAAACAAAAGAAGGCTGATGGAGGTGGCGCTATGAGAATGTACCGTAAAATTCACGCCGCCGGGAATGGCCGTAGCCCCATTGATTTCATAAAATCCGGGACGGATATCAAAACCGTCTACCGTGTCCATGGGAACCAGGTGGATGGCGCGGGGAAGGCTCACCTGATCTGTGGAAACAGGATCCGTTTGTTGTAACAGTTTTGTCTGTTTTTCTTTTTTATCCATTATACGAAATTCCTTTTTAAAGTATTTGGCGGACAGAAACAGAATTATTTTTTAGTTTCCTGCCTGCCCTATAAAATTCCATCTTTGGCCACTTATTAAATATATCGACTGAGACATTAAAAACCATAACCGGGCGGCAGATAAGTAAATGATATGCGTTTTGGGACTTAATATTTTTATCTGCAGTTTGTTTGCGTGAAAATATAAAGATCAAAGCCCAAAAAACCCTTTCTAAGTTCTAAAAAATTGTGTATAATGGCTGTAGACCGGATGCCCATTACGGGATCAGGGAGGAGAGTTATGCAAAACTAATGAAAGGACGGTGGCAGAACATGGCATATGAATTGTTAAGGCAAATGCTTGAGGAAAGCCAGCAGATTATGGTATTCAGCGGCATGGGGATGATCAGGGAATCGGGGATTTCCTATTTTAAAGATGAACCTTATGCCTACCAGGTTGAGGCAAAGTACGGCGTGTCACCAGAGGAGTTTTTGAGTGCGGCTTATTATAATACCCGTCCGGGTCCATTCTACAAATTTTATAAGGAAGAAATGCTGCGGGATCGGAGCTGGCGTACTCCCAATGCGGCTCACTATGCCCTTGCCAGGCTGGAGCAGCAGAAAGAATCCCGTGGGGGGAAGGTAATCGTTGCCACCAGAAGCCTTAGTGGCCTTCATCAAAAGGCCGGGGCTAAAAATGTAATAGAGCTCTACGGGAATATGTACCGTAACCGGTGTATCAGGTGTGGAAAAGAGTTTACGGCCGAATATCTCCTGGAGGCGCCGGGGATTCCCCATTGCGACGTGTGCCAGGGGGCAATCCGCCCAGGGATCCTTTTGTCAGGGGAAAGGCTGGACAACGGAATCATTACCTGGGTGGCAAACGAGACGGGAAAGGCAGATATGCTGCTTGTGGTGGGGACACATCTGGATTCTTATTTGACAAGGAGGTTTCGTCACTATTATAATGGGACGAAGCTGGTTTTGATTACCGATGAGCATCATCCGACAGATCAGGAAGCGGATATGCTTATCTATGAAAAGGTTTCCGATGTGTTGCCTCAGGTAATTGACTGACAAAAATAGAGTAGACGGAAGGACTTAAGAATCATGGGAAATGTGAGAACAAGGTTTGCACCCAGCCCTACCGGGCGGATGCATGTGGGAAATCTGCGGACAGCACTGTATGCATACTTGATTGCAAAACATGACGGAGGGGATTTTCTGCTGCGCATTGAGGATACTGACCAGGAGCGTTTTGTAGAAGGGGCGTTGGAGATTATTTACAGAACCCTTGAGAAAACGGGGCTTGTCCATGACGAAGGCCCGGATAAAGAGGGCAGTGTCGGTCCCTATGTCCAGAGTGAAAGGCAGGCGGCGGGGCTTTACCTGGAATATGCAAAAAAGTTGGTGGAAAAAGGGGAAGCTTATTACTGCTTCTGCGACAAAGAGCGGCTGGATTCCTTAAAGCAGGAAGTGGCCGGTAAAGAGATTGTGGTTTATGATAAGCATTGTCTTCATTTGTCCAGGGAAGAGGTGGAAGAAAAGCTGGCGGCAGGTATGCCTTATGTGATTCGCCAGAATAATCCCACGGAAGGGACCACCACTTTTTCTGATGAAATTTACGGGGATATTACCGTGGACAATGCAGAGCTGGACGATATGATCTTAATTAAATCTGACGGTTATCCCACATATAATTTTGCCAATGTGGTGGATGACCACCTGATGGGCATTACCCACGTGGTGCGGGGAAATGAATATCTTTCTTCTTCACCGAAGTACACCAGGCTGTATCAGGCTTTTGGCTGGGAAGAACCGGTTTATGTCCACTGCCCTTTAATCACTGACGAGACTCATAAGAAGTTGAGCAAAAGAAGCGGACATTCTTCTTTTGAGGACTTGATTGACCAGGGGTTCGTGACGGAAGCGGTGGTGAACTATGTGGCGCTTCTGGGGTGGTGCCCGGAAGACAACAGAGAAATATTTTCCCTGGAAGAACTGGTGGAAGCTTTTGATTACCGTCATATGAGCAAATCACCGGCTGTCTTCGATATTCAGAAACTGAAATGGATGAATGGGGAGTACCTGAAGGCCATGGCTCCGGAAGACTTTTACAGGATGGCGGAGCCGTACTTGAAAGAAACCCTTCATAAACCTTTTGATTTGAAAAAAATTGCCGCTATGGTGCAGACCAGGATTGAGGTCTTTCCCGATATTGCCGGGTTGGTGGATTTCCTGGAGGAGCTTCCTGAGTATGATACGGCCATGTACAACCATAAAAAGATGAAGACCAGTGAAGAGAGCTCCCTGGTGGTCCTTAAAGAGCTGCTTCCCCTTTTGGAAAGCCAGGAGAATTACGACAATGATTCCCTCTATGGACTTTTACAGGGTTACGCAAAGGAAAAAGGCTATAAGAACGGCTATGTACTGTGGCCGGTCCGCACGGCTGTGTCGGGGAAACAGATGACTCCGGCAGGTGCCACGGAGATCATGGAGCTTCTTGGAAAAGAAGAGACAGTGGCCCGGCTCAGGAAAGGGATTGAGAAATTAGAGAATGGGGAAGCTAAATAAGTTTCAGGAAATGGCAGTCAGCCATAAAGATGGCCCCGCCCTTGTGCTGGCGGGGCCGGGTTCCGGAAAGACTCTGGTGGTGACAAGGAGAGTCAAGAGGCTGATCGAAGAATATGGCGTATCTCCCGGGGAAATTCTGGTGATTACTTTTACCAGGGCGGCGGCAGAAGAGATGAAAATACGGTTTGAAACACTGATGGGAGGCCGGAAGCTGCCTGTGACATTTGGCACGTTTCATTCGGTGTATTTTCGTATTTTAAAATATGCTTATCATTATGACGCTTCGCAGATCATCGGGGAGGAGCGGCGGCTGCACATTCTTTCAGAAGAGCTTTCCCATCTGGAGCCTTCCATGGCGGAAGAATCCATGAGTTTTTTACAGGAGGTCTTGAGTGAGATTGGCAGTGTAAAGAGTGATATGCTGGATTTGGGGCTTTATTATTCTAAAAGCTGTCCGGAACATCTTTTCCGGCGGCTTTTTGCTGCTTATGAAAAGCGGCTTCGGAGGGAAAACGTTATTGATTTTGATGACATGCTGAGCCTTTGCTATGAGCTGTTTACAGAGAGAAAGGATATCCTTGCAGCATGGCAGAAAAAATATAAATATATTCTTTGCGACGAGTTTCAGGATATCAACCGGCTGCAGTATGAAATTTTAAAACTTCTCGCCCTGCCGGAAAATAACTTGTTTGCAGTGGGGGATGACGATCAGGCCATTTACCGGTTCCGCGGGGCCAGGCCGGAGCTTATGCTGGGATTTGAACGAGAATATCAGAATGTCAGCCGGTATTTGCTGGCAATCAATTACCGTTCTCAGGATAAAATCATCGGAGTGGCGGGAAACTTAATTTCCCACAATGAAATTCGGTTTAAGAAAGAGATTTCCGGAACCGGGAAAGCCGGGGAGCCTGTGGTTTTAGGAGGTTTTCCTTCGGAGACAGAGGAAAACAGGAGGATTCTTTCCTGTATTCAGGCATATCATAAAGCAGGGATTCCCTATGAGGAAATGGCAGTGCTTTCCCGGACCAATACGGGGGCCAGAGGGCTTATCGGAACTTTGATGGAATATAATATTCCTTTTCAGACAAAAGATCTTGTACCCAGCTTATATGAGCACTGGATCAGCGGCGATATCATTGCCTATATCCGGGCAGCCATGGGGGATGAAAGCAGGCATGTTTTAATGCGGATTATCAACAAGCCATGCCGTTACGTTTCCCGGTCCGTATTTTCCGGGGGAAATGTAAGCATCGCTGAAATAGAAGCGATTTATGAGGAAAAACCCTGGATGGTGAGGCGCCTGGAAGAATTTTCTGAAGATTTACGGATGATTGGCAGGCGGCCGCCGCACCAGGCCATCACCCACATCAGGAGGGCGGCAGGATATGACGAGTACCTGAAAACATATGCTGCAGAGAGGAATCTTCAGGAGCAGGAGCTTTTTGACGTGTTGGAGGAGCTGCAGGCCGATGCCGGGAATTACCGGACTTTTATAGAATGGTTTGACCACATGGAGCGGTATAAAGAGGAGATGAAACGGCAGAGGGAACGAAATGGCAGGGAAAAAGAAGGAGTGGTAATCTCCACCATGCATGGCTCTAAGGGACTGGAGTATAGGGTGGTTTTCCTGCCGGATTCCAATGAGCAGGTGGTTCCCCATGAGAAAGCGGGAAGACAGGCGGATGTGGAGGAAGAGCGGCGCCTTTTTTATGTGGCAATGACCAGGGCAAAGGAGAAACTGCATATTTACTGGGTAAAAGAGCGACATGGAAAGCCGGCGGTTCCCAGCCGGTTTGTGAAAGAGTTGAAAGCAGTCTGCAGAAATGAGAAGGGAGTTTAAAAATTTGAATTTATTGATTGACGCGCTTAAGGACGGAGGGCTTGACGCCCTGAAAATGCTGCCTTTTCTCTTGGTGGCTTTTTTGCTGCTGGAATTTATTGAACATTACTCTGAAAGTCACAGAGACAGGGTCTTGTCAAAAATCGGAGCGGCAGGGCCGGCCGTGGGCGCTATCTTTGGCTGTGTCCCCCAATGTGGTTTTTCTGTGGCTGCGGCCAATCTTTACGCCGGAGGCGTGATTACCGTGGGGACGCTTTTGGCCGTGTTCCTTTCCACTTCCGATGAGGCAGTACTTTTACTTTTCGGGCATCCCGGCCAGGCGGAGACGGCATTTCGACTGATGGCTGTGAAAGTGATTTTAGGGATGGCGATTGGATACGTGGTGGATGCATTGCTTTTTAAAAATCCCATAAAAAGAAAACAGCTGGGGGCCATTTGTGAGGACTGCGGCTGTCATGGGGGAGAGGAAGAAGCAGACGGTTCACCGGAAGAGGGAAATGGTTCATCAGGGGATGGCCATGGATATCAGAGGATTTTTCATGCAGCCCTTCATCATACGGTGGAAATTTTTGTCTATATATTCAGCTTCAATGTCCTTTTAAATATTTTGCTGGAGGCGGTGGGGATTGAGTGGCTGTCAGGATTTTTGCTTAAAGATTCCTTTTTTCAGCCGGTTCTTTCTGCTTTGCTGGGGTTGATTCCCAACTGTGCCGTTTCTGTGGTGCTGGCGGAATTTTATATGAGTGGGATTTTGAGTTTTGGCGCAGTGGTTTCCGGTCTGCTGTCGGGCGCCGGAGTAGGGCTGGCAGTGCTTTTTAAGACAAACAGAGACAAGAAAGAAAATTTAAAGATTACGGGGATCCTCCTGCTTTCTGCTGTGTTATCAGGAATTTTTCTACAAATCGTTTTAAACTTTTAAGAAAAATTTCCGAAAACATTTTTTTCGGCATGGTATACTTTTTATGGTAAAGGAGTTCCCGCTCCAAATCCTATATACAAAAGAAAGGCTGAAAAACCATGAAGGAAGAGAGAACCAGAAATATTTTGCTTGTAATCGGAACCATCGTGATTGTTATTTTTCTGGTGTTTTTTATAAGGAAACAGGTCTGGCCGGGGGAAGAAGTATCTGCAAAGAAAGAACTTTGGCCGGATGCATTGGACCCGGCCCGGTCTGTTTACCGGGATGAAAGCGGGGTGCGGGTGATTCAGTGGGAGAAAATCCAGGTTCCTGATTGGGTTACAAAAGATTTACTGCCGGTCAATGAATATTCAAGGCCGGGGACGTATGTGGATGATGTGGCTGGAATCGTGATTCATTATACGGCGAATCCGGGGACTACGGCGCAACAGAACAGGAATTATTTTGCGGGCCTCGCGGATGGCGCGGCAGGAACTTATGTCAGCAGCCATTTTATCATCGGAATAGATGGAACCATTATCCAGTGTATTCCCATGAGTGAGGTGGCTTACGCTTCCAATGAGCGGAACAATGATACCATATCCATTGAGTGCTGCCATGAGGACGAGAGCGGGGCATTTACGAAGGAAACATATGAATCCCTGGTGAAGCTTACGGCCTGGATTTCGGAGACTTATATGATTGAGGCAAAGGACATCCTGCGGCATTATGATATTACGGGAAAAAGTTGCCCGAAATATTTTGTAGACCATGAAGAGGAATGGGCGGCTTTTTTGCGGGATGTGGAAAAGGCGCGGTGAAAGTACAGATCAAGAGTCTCAAGTTTTCCCATTCCATATTTGAGCAGGAAGAAGAGGGACTTTTTCATAGACAAAACTGTGAAAAAGTCCCTCTTCTTCCTAATTTAAATATAAAATTCGGAAACTTAAGACTCTTGACTTTTTTTCCCCCTCTGCTATACTCAGAGAGTAACCAAAAACGCATTGTATCCGGCCTGGCGGAAGGAGTTTCCGGCAGAGGAACAGTAGCAGGAGGAAAGAAAAATGAATACTTCGGTAAAAACCCGAAACATGGTACTGACTGCAGCCATTGCAGCCATTATCGTCCTGATGGCCTTCGTGCCTTACGTAGGCTATATCAATCTGGTGGTAATCAAGGCCACCTTGATCCATGTACCCGTCATTATCGGATCTGTTATTTTAGGACCGAAAAAGGGCGCGGTTTTAGGATTCGTCTTTGGGCTGACCAGTCTCATCAACAACACCTTCAATCCCAGTCTTTTGTCATTTGCATTTTCGCCTTTTTACTCAGGTGGCAATTTGTGGAGCATTGTCATTTGCTTCCTTCCCAGAATCCTGGTGGGGGTAGTTCCTTATTTTATATACAGGGGAATTATGAAACTGGGAAAGGAGAAAAAGGCGACGGAATATGTGGCGTTGCCCCTTGCAGGCGTGGTGGGGGCCCTTGTTAATACCCTTCTCGTCATGAATCTGATTTATTTCTGCTTTGCCTCTCAGTTCGCGGCGGCAAAGGAGATTGCCGTCAGCGCCGTTTATCAGGCCATCATGGTCATCATTGTGGCCAACGGTGTCCCGGAAGCCATTGTGGCGGCTATACTTACTTTGGCTGTGGGAAAAGTGTTGCTGCATTTTAAAGGTTAAGTTGTACATGTAGACGGGCTGTTGCAAAATATCTGGATTTATATATGCCCGGAACCCCTTCCTGTCTTCGTCGTTTGTCCGATAGGCAGATTTTGCAGGTTTTGTGAGCCTAGCGGCACCAGTCCCGCTGACCGGCTTCTATGGAAGCGGCGACTGGCGGCAATAGGCGGCGAAACAAAACCCAAAAATCAACGTGGACGAAAGCGAAGACAGGAAGGGGTTCCAGACAGATATAAATATCAGAATATTTTATATTTTGCAACAGCCCCTTTTATTGTATAAGAAACTTCGTTCCTCATACAACAAAAAACCTCTGAGGGAAGCACAATCTTTTTTACATTGTAATTTTCCATATTTTGTGATAAACTACTTTGGAATTGTAGGCATTAAGACTGGTTCTTGGTATAAATAATCCAAAGCCCTTTCAAAAGAAGTCCGTCGTCGATGATAATTTTATGGCGGCAGTGGGGAATGATAATCTTGGACAGGCCGCCGGTGGCCAGGACTGTGGGCTGTTCGCCCAGTTCCCCGGCAAAGCGGTCAATCATGCCGTCCAGCATGGAAGCGCTTCCGAAAATGATACCGCTTCGCATACATTCCGTAGTGTTTTTCCCGATGGCATGCCTGGGGGATTCCAAGCTGATATTGTGGAGCTGGGCAGCCCGCTGGGACAGGGATTCCAGGGAAACCCGGACGCCGGGCATGATGGCGCCGCCGATATAATTATGGTTTTTATCCACGCAGGTGATGGTGGTGGCAGTGCCCATATCAATTACCAGGAAGGGAGCCTTGTATTCCCGGATACCGGCTACGGCAGTGACCACCAGATCGCTTCCGACGGTGGCGGGATTGTCCATGAGAATATTCAGTCCGGTTTTTAAGCCGGGTCCCACCACCAGGCAGGGCTTTCCAATGATTTTTTCTACGGAAAGTTTTACTGTGTTGGAAATGGGGGGGACCACTGAGGACAGGATAGCGCCTTCCAGGCCCCTGGGATTGATATGGTAAAGCTCCAGGATGTTTTTGAATGTAATGGCGTATTCCAGGGTGGTTTGGTTCAGGTTGGTGGATATGCGTTCCACAAAATACGTCTGCTTGGCGTCGATGCAGCCAATGACAATATTGGTATTGCCGATATCAATGGCAAGAATCATAAAATTTCGGTCCTTTCCGGCGGCAGAGCCGCCATAAACATTAGCCGAAGCGGCCACGGTGCGATTATAGCATGGATTGACGGTCGGCGCAAGGATGAAGGAGAATAACCATGTTAAAAGGAAAAACAGTACTTTTGGGAGTTTCCGGAAGTATTGCAGCTTATAAAACGGTGAATTTGGCAAGACTTTTAAAAAAGGAACATGCAAAAGTCCATGTGCTTATGACAAGAAATGCGGAGAATTTTATTACGGCGACGACTTTTGAGACGTTGACAGGGACGAAATGCCTGATTGATACTTTTGACCGGAATTTTGAATTTTCCGTAGAGCATGTGGCTTTGGCGAAACAGGCAGATCTGGTGATGGTGGCTCCTGCCAGCGCCAATATTATAGGAAAGATTGCCCACGGAATCGCAGATGATATGTTGACCACCACAGTGATGGCCTGTCCCTGCAAAAAGTTCATTGCCCCTGCCATGAATACGAATATGTACCACAATCCCATTGTACGGGATAACATAGCAAGGCTGAAAACCTTTGGCTATGAGTTTGTGGAACCGGTGGTGGGGATGCTTGCCAATGGGGATATGGGAAATGGAAAGATGGCGGCTGAAGAGACATTGCTTTCTTATATTATGAAAGAGCTGGCATGTGAAAAAGATTTGATGGGACAAAAAGTTTTAGTGACGGCAGGCCCCACCAGAGAGCCCATTGACCCGGTTCGCTATATCACCAATCATTCCACAGGGAAGATGGGGTATGCTCTGGCAAAAGCGGCCGTGTATCGGGGGGCCAGTGTGACGTTGGTGACAGGACCTACATCCATAAAGAAACCGGATTTTGTAAAAGTGGTGGAGATCACCACGGCGGCAGAGCTTTGTGAGGCAGTGTGCGCTGTTTCCGAGGAACAGGATATTATCATTAAGGCAGCGGCGGTGGCAGATTACCGTCCGGCCAGTGTCAGCAGTGAAAAAGTGAAAAAAACCGGGGATCAGATGTCTATTACCCTTTCCCGGACAGAAGATACATTAAAGATTTTGGGGGAAAAGAAACGGAAAGGGCAGTTTCTTTGCGGTTTTTCCATGGAGACAGAACATATGGTGGAACATTCCAGGGAAAAGCTTCAGAAAAAAAGTCTGGATATGATTGTGGCAAATAACCTTAAGGTGGAGGGGGCCGGATTTGGCACGGATACCAATGTCATTACGATTATAACAAAGGACGGGGAGCGTCCGCTTCCTATTATGAGTAAGGAGGAGGCTGCCCACCGGATTCTGGATGAGATCCTGGAACAGAGGAGAAAGCATGAGGCGGATTCTTAAATTTCTTACCAGCCGTATGGTCTGGGTTGCCATTGTCATGATATTGCAGGTGGCCTGGATTGTGGCCGCAGTACTGCTTTTGGGAAGATATTACTGGGCAATTACCGTGGTCTTATCGCTGATCGGATTGGGCCTGGTGGTTTATATCATGCGCCAATGGTATAATCCGGCGTATAAACTGGCCTGGAGTATTCTGATTTTAAGTGTTCCCATCGTAGGGACGATTCTGTATCTTTTATTTGGCCGGGCCAATGCCATTGTGGCCCACAGAAAGACCCATGAGCGTATCGATCATGAGCTGTATCCTCTTATGGAACAGCCGGAAGGGATCGAAGAGGAACTTTCTAAAGCAGATCCGGCAGTGGCCAGACAGTTTTCTTATCTTTATAAAACAGTTCATTTTCCGGCCGGCCGAAATGGCTTCACCCATTATTTTTCCAGCGGGGAAGAATATTTTGAGCAGTTGTGCCAGGCATTAAATGAGGCAAATCAGTTTATTTTCCTGGAATATTTTATCATTGAGCGGGGATATATGTGGGAGACGATACTTTCCATTCTGGAGAGGAAAGTAAAAGAAGGAGTGGAAGTCCGCCTCCTTTATGATGATGTGGGTTGTATCTGGCTACTTCCCAGGGATTATCCTGAATTTCTTGAGGCCAGGGGGATTGTGTGCAGGAGGTTTAACCTTCTGCGGCCGGTGATGTCGGCGATTTTTAATAACCGGGACCATAGGAAAATTACAGTGATTGACGGGCACACGGCTTTTTGCGGCGGATTAAACCTGGCTGATGAGTATATTAATAGGAAGGAACGCTTTGGACACTGGAAGGATGGCGGCGTTATCATAAAAGGGGAGGCAGTCTGGAATTATACATCCATGTTTCTTGGAATGTGGAATTCCATCCACCATACGGATTTTGATTATAGAAAATATAAAAAGGATCCGGAGAGTTTGTGTGGCGGAGAAGGAAAAACAGATGGCAGGAAATCAGGCGGAGGACACCGGGGCTATGTGCTTCCCTATGGAGATTCTCCTTTAGACCATGAGTGCAGCGGGGAAAATGTATATCTGAATATTATTCATAATGCAAAAAAATATGTGTATATCTATACACCATATTTAATCATTGACCATGAAATGACAGTCTCTTTGACTTTGGCGGCAAAAAGCGGTGTGGATGTCAGGATTATGCTTCCCCATATTCCTGATAAAAGATTGATTTTTATGCTGAGTCGTTCCTATTATGCAAGGCTTTTGGCGGCCGGGGTTAAAATTTATGAATATTTACCAGGTTTTCTTCATACAAAAGCGTTTGTATCGGACGATACCCTGGCAGCCATTGGCAGCATTAATTTGGATTACAGGAGTTTATACCTGCATTTCGAGTGTGGGACGCTTTTATACAGGACAGAGGCTGTGGCAGAGCTTAAAAGGGATTTCATGGAAACCATGGAGGAAAAAGCCATGGAGATTACCATGGAATTTTGCAGGAAACGACCTGTGTATGAAAAGATCCTTGTATCGATCATGCACTTGTTCGCTCCTTTGTTTTAGACCACAGAAAATGACAGGAGGAAGGATACGTGGCATTATCACAGCAGGAAATTTTGAAAAAAGAGATAGAGAGGCGGAGGACGTTCGCAATTATTTCCCATCCGGATGCAGGAAAAACCACATTGACGGAAAAGTTTCTTCTCTATGGCGGGGCCATCAACCTTGCCGGGTCGGTGAAGGGGAAAAAGACGGCAAAGCATGCGGTTTCCGATTGGATGGAAATTGAAAAGCAGAGAGGTATTTCTGTCACTTCTTCGGTGCTTCAGTTTCAATATGGGGATTTCTGTATTAATATTCTGGACACACCGGGCCACCAGGATTTTTCAGAGGATACTTACAGGACATTGATGGCGGCTGATTCGGCAGTAATGGTTATAGATGCCAGCAAAGGTGTGGAGGCCCAGACCATTAAGCTGTTTAAGGTTTGCCTTCTCCGGCAAATACCGATTTTTACGTTTATCAATAAAATGGACCGGGAAGCGGGGGATCCTTTTGAGCTGATGGATGAGATTGAGTCGGTTCTGGGTATTGCCACTTGTCCGGTTAATTGGCCCATTGGTTCCGGTAAAGAGTTTAAAGGCGTTTATGAGCGGGATAAAAAATGTATTACTACTTTCACAGCTGCCATGAATGGCCAGAAGGAAGTTGAAGCAAAGGAGATTCCGCTTTCTGACGCCCAGACTGATACGGTTATTGGAGAGAGTGGCCACAGCCAGCTCCTGGAAGATATTGAGCTTCTGGACGGGGCGGGGCAGGAACTGGATATGGAGCTGGTGCGGCAGGGAAAACTGTCGCCGGTGTTTTTTGGCTCTGCACTGACGAATTTTGGAGTGGAGACCTTTTTGAAACATTTTTTGAATATGACGACGCCTCCTCTTCCCAGGAGGGCGGATACAGGGTTGATCGATCCTGTAACCGAAGAGTTTTCTGCCTTTGTTTTTAAAATCCAGGCCAATATGAATAAGGCCCACAGAGACAGGATTGCCTTTATGCGTATTTGTTCCGGGAAGTTTGAGGCGGGTATGGAAGTCAATCATGTCCAGGGAGGCAGGAAGGCAAAGCTTTCACAGCCGCAGCAGATGATGGCCCAGGAACGAAAGATTGTAGAGGAAGCTTACGCGGGAGATATTATTGGCGTATTTGACCCGGGCCTGTTTTCCATTGGGGATACTTTTACTTCTTCCGGGAAGAAATTTGCTTATGAAGGGATTCCTACTTTTGCTCCTGAGCATTTCGCAAGACTCAAGCAGATGGATACCATGAAGCGGAAGCAGTTTTTAAAGGGGGTCAATCAGATTGCCCAGGAGGGGGCGATTCAGATTTTCCAGGAATTTAATACCGGCATGGAGGAGATCATCGTCGGTGTTGTGGGGGTACTTCAGTTTGACGTGCTTTTGTTCCGCCTGAATAATGAATATAATGTGGAGGTGAAGCTGGAGCCGCTTCCTTATGAGCATATCCGCTGGATTGCCAACAAGGATGAGGTAAACGTGGAGAAGCTCCAGGGAACTTCTGACATGAAGAGGGTGAAAGATTTAAAGGGGAATCCCTTGCTTCTTTTTATCAACAGTTGGAGTGTCGGTATGGTTTTGGACAGGAATCCGGGGCTGGAACTTGCTGAATTTTCAAGGAACTGAAACATATACAGGCTGCCTGCATAAAATAAGGTAAGGAATGACTGCCCGGAGACTTCCCTGTGCGTATCAGTGATTTAAGAATGAAAGAGGTTATCAATATCTGTGACGGAAAACGCCTTGGCTTTATTACCGATGCGGAGTTTGACTGCAGGTCTGGCTGTATTTTGAATTTCATTATACCGGGACCGGCCCACATCTGCGGATTTCTTGGCAGAGACACGGAATATGTGATTCCTTTTCATTGTGTAGAGCAGATTGGGGAGGATTTTGTGCTGGTAAAAGCAGTGACAGAAGAGTGTATGCATAAATGTAAATAGGAATTGGTCGGATTATGCCAAAGAGGAGGGGTATCATGAAATGTCCGTTTTGCAGCAATGAAAACAGTCGGGTTATTGATTCCAGGCCAACGGAGGAACATAACGCCATACGCAGACGGCGCCAGTGTGAGGCCTGTGGGGGGAGGTTCACCACTTATGAGAAGATTGAGACGATTCCCCTGATGGTGGTGAAAAAGGATGAAACAAGACAACTTTACGACCGGTCGAAGATAGAGGCAGGGGTTCTTCTGGCCTGCCACAAACGTCCCATATCTGCCCAGGATATTAATCGCCTGGTGGATGCAGTGGAAAATGAAGTTTTTAACCGTGAAGAAAAGGAAATCACCACTACAACCATTGGAAATCTGGTGATGGACAAGCTGAAGGTACTGGATGAAGTGGCTTATGTCCGTTTCTCTTCTGTATACCGGGAATTTAAGGATGTAAATACTTTTTTGCAGGAGCTGGAAAAGCTATACAAAGGCAGGAAACAATCATGAGATTCAAAAGTTTTTATCCTGATGAATATGTGGACTCTTCTTATGGGATTGATTATAGCGATCTTTATGGGAAAGGGATCCGCGGGCTTTTATTTGATATTGACAATACTCTGGTGCCCCATGGGAAGCCGGAGACAAAAGAAGCAGTGGAGCTTTTTCGGCGCCTCCACGCCATGGGTTTTGAGACCTGCCTGATTTCCAACAATCAGAAGCCGCGGGTGGAGCCGTTTGCGAAAGCTATGGATACCAGATATATTTGCAATGCCCATAAGCCTTCGGTGAAGAATTACCGGAGGGCCATGAAGGAGATGGGTACAGATGAGAAAACCACGGTCTTTGTGGGAGATCAGCTTTTTACTGATGTGTACGGGGCAAAGAAAAGTGGTATTTACAGTATCCTTGTAAAGCCGATTCATCCGAAGGAAGAGATTCAGATCGTGCTTAAGCGTCGCCTGGAGCGGATCGTCTTGCATTTCTATAAAAAATCCTTGAAAAAACAGGGGATATAGTATAGAATGAAACAGATAGACAAGTTGAACTTAAGGAGGAATATCAGGAAATGGTGTCAGCTGGTGATTTTAGGAACGGCATTACTGTGGAAATCGAAGGAAACGTATTTCAGATTATTGAATTTCAGCATGTAAAGCCCGGAAAGGGCGCGGCTTTTGTCAGAACCAAGTTAAAGAATATTAAGAGCGGCGGTGTGGTGGAAAAAACGTTCCGCCCTACGGAAAAATTTGAAAATGCACATATTGACCGGGTAGATATGCAGTATCTTTACAGTGATGGCGATCTGTTCTATTTTATGGACGTCAATACCTATGACCAGGTTCCGTTAAACAGGGAAATGGTCGGAGATGCATTGAAATTCGTGAAGGAAAATGAGATGGTTAAAATCTGTTCCCATAAGGGACAGGTATTCTCCATTGAGCCGCCTTTGTTTGTGGAGTTGGAGATCACGGAGACAGAGCCGGGATTCAAGGGTGATACGGCTACCGGGGCGACAAAGCCTGCCACAGTGGAAACAGGGGCAGTCGTTTATGTGCCGTTGTTTGTAGATCAGGGTGATAAGATCAAGATTGATACCAGAACCGGTGAATATCTGTCAAGAGCATAGAGAGAATATAGAGAGAATAGGGCCGCAGCAAAATGGATGAGTTATCATATTTTGCTGCGGCTTTTTGCCGGATAAGATCTGGGTATGGGAAGCATCATAAATTAAGGTTTTTCTGCACTCTGATTTTATTCGACAAAAATTATTTTATTTTTCACTAAAAAACTGGACATATCCGCTTAAAAATGATAAAATCTCAATATAAAGAATGGAAAGGAGCTATAAATGACAGACCACGAATTACTGCTTGCGATGTCCGATTTGTTGGATAAGAAATTAAAATCAGAATTGCAGCCGATACGGAATGATATAAGAGATCTGCATCATGGTATGGAAATGCTTCAGGATAATGTGAAAGGTCTTCAGGCAGATATAAAGGATCTGCGCGAGGATGTGAGTGAGCTGCAGGTGGATATGAAGGAACTTCAGACAGAAGTGAAGGATCTGCGCCAGGACGTGGGCGTTCTCCAAGAAGAAGTGAAGGATCTGCGTCAGGATGTGAGTGAGCTGCAGGCGGATATGAAGGGAC
>JAAWCJ010000022.1 GCA_022793195.1 Lachnospiraceae bacterium
GAGCTGACTCATAAAAGACGTCTTTCCGCACTGGGACCGGGCGGTCTGTCCAGAGACAGGGCCGGGTTTGAGGTCCGTGACGTGCACTATTCCCACTATGGCAGGATGTGTCCTATCGAGACGCCGGAAGGTCCTAACATCGGTTTGATCAACTCTCTTGCAAGCTATGCAAGGATCAATGAATACGGTTTTGTGGAAGCGCCTTATCGGAAGATTGATAAGACCGATCCCAAAAATCCCCGTGTCACAGACGAAGTGGTCTATATGACGGCGGATGAAGAGGACAATTATCATGTGGCCCAGGCAAACGAAGCGCTGGATGAGAAGGGATACTTTGTCAGAAACAGCGTATCCGGCCGGTTCCACGAAGAGACACAGGAATATCCCAAGTCCATGTTTGATTATATGGATGTGTCGCCGAAAATGGTATTTTCAGTGGCGACAGCATTGATCCCTTTCCTGGAAAATGACGATGCCAACCGGGCGCTGATGGGCTCCAATATGCAGCGTCAGGCAGTGCCGCTGCTGCTGACAGAGGCGCCGGTGGTGGGTACGGGTATGGAACCCAAAGCTGCAGTGGACTCCGGTGTGTGCGTGGTGGCAAAGAAGCCAGGTACTGTGAGTTATGTGGCTTCCAATGAGATCCGTCTTGAATATGACGACGGAGAAAAGGAAACGATCCGTCTGACCAAGTTTTCCAGAAGCAACCAGTCCAACTGCTATAACCAGAAGCCTATTGTATTCAAAGGGGACCGGGTGGCCGCAGGCCAGGTGATTGCGGACGGCCCGTCCACTTCCGAGGGAGAGCTTGCACTGGGCAAGAATCCCTTGATCGGATTTATGACCTGGGAAGGCTACAATTATGAGGATGCAGTTCTCTTGAGCGAGCGTCTGGTACAGGATGATGTTTACACTTCTGTCCATATTGAAGAATACGAGGCAGAAGCGAGGGATACAAAGCTGGGGCCGGAGGAAATCACAAGGGATGTCCCCGGTGTAGGCGAAGATGCTTTGAAGGATTTGGATGAGCGGGGAATTATCCGCATTGGCGCAGAGGTTCGTGCAGGAGATATCCTGGTGGGCAAGGTGACGCCAAAGGGAGAGACGGAGCTGACGGCGGAAGAGCGGCTCCTTCGGGCTATTTTCGGCGAGAAGGCCAGAGAGGTTCGTGATACTTCCCTCAAAGTGCCCCACGGCGCTTACGGTATCGTAGTGGATGCCAAGGTATTTACCAGGGAAAACGGTGATGAGCTTTCTCCCGGTGTCAATGAAACGGTTCGTATTTATATTGCCCAGAAGAGAAAGATTTCTGTGGGTGACAAGATGGCAGGCCGCCATGGAAATAAAGGTGTTGTTTCCCGTGTGCTTCCCGTAGAGGATATGCCATTCCTTCCCAATGGACGTCCCCTGGATATTGTGTTGAACCCCCTGGGTGTGCCTTCCCGTATGAATATCGGGCAGGTGCTGGAGATTCATCTTTCCCTGGCAGCGAAAGCGCTGGGCTTTAACGTGTCCACTCCGGTGTTTGACGGAGCAAATGAGGACGATATTATGGATACCCTGGATCTGGCAAATGATTATGTCAATCTGGAGTGGGAAGAATTTGTAAAAAAATATAAAGATGTCCTGCGGCCGGAAGTCATGAGTTTCCTGGATGAAAACAAGGCACACAGAGAGCTGTGGAAAGGGGTGCCCATTCAGCGGGACGGCAAGGTAAGGCTTCGCGACGGGCGGACCGGCGAATATTTTGACAGCCCTGTCACCATCGGCCATATGCATTATCTGAAACTGCATCACCTGGTGGATGACAAGATTCATGCACGTTCCACAGGCCCTTATTCCCTGGTGACACAGCAGCCCCTGGGTGGAAAAGCCCAGTTCGGCGGCCAGAGATTTGGTGAAATGGAGGTGTGGGCCCTGGAAGCTTACGGTGCCGCCTATACATTGCAGGAGATTCTGACAGTGAAGTCGGATGATGTGGTGGGCCGTGTGAAGACTTATGAGGCGATTATCAAGGGTGAAAATATCCCTGAACCCAGTGTCCCTGAGTCTTTCAAAGTGCTTCTTAAGGAGCTTCAGTCCCTGGGCCTTGATGTGCGCCTTCTGCGTGACGACAATACGGAAGTGGAGATTACAGAAAGTACTGATTATGGAAATACGGATATCAATGCACTTTTAAACAGTGACAGGGTATTCAATGATTATGAGGAATCCTACGGCTCCATGGGATATCAGAAACAGGAGTTTGAGGACGGCGAGCTGATAAACGTGGAGGAGCCGGAAACGGACGATTACACGGAGGAGCCCGACGAAGATTTCGGAGACGATATGGAACAGTAAGACCGAAATTTATACCCTCCGGGTATCCCATTATGGCCATTCGGTCGTCCCCAAAAGTATGGATATAGATAGAAGGGAGAATCACTCATGCCTGAAACAACGAATGAAACATATCAGCCGCTTTCGTTTGACGCAATCAAAATCGGCCTGGCATCCCCGGAGAAGATTCTGGAATGGTCCAAAGGCGAGGTAAAAAAGCCTGAGACCATCAATTACAGAACCTTAAAGCCGGAGAAAGACGGTTTATTCTGTGAGCGTATTTTCGGGCCCAGTAAAGACTGGGAGTGTCACTGTGGTAAATATAAAAAAATCAGGTACAAAGGAGTTATCTGTGACCGATGCGGTGTAGAGGTTACAAAAGCCAGTGTACGGAGAGAGCGTATGGGCCATATTGCCCTGGCGGCGCCCGTGTCCCATATCTGGTATTTTAAGGGAATCCCCAGCCGCATGGGGCTGATTCTTGACCTGTCGCCCAGAACATTGGAAAAGGTATTGTATTTTGCCTCCTACATTGTTTTGGAGAAAGGCGACACCGATTTACAGTACAAACAGGTGCTTTCTGAAAAAGAATACAGAGAAGCATATGATAAATGGGGAAATACCTTCCGGGTCGGCATGGGGGCCGAGGCCGTTCAGGAGCTTCTCATGGCCATCGACCTGGAAAAGGATTCCGCGGAGCTGAGAAAAGGTCTGAAAGAGTCCAGCGGCCAGAAGAGGGCCAGGATCATCAAGCGCCTGGAAGTGGTGGAAGCGTTCCGCGCTTCAGGAAATAAGCCGGAATGGATGATCATGGATGTGATTCCTGTGATCCCGCCGGATCTGCGCCCCATGGTCCAGTTGGACGGCGGCCGGTTCGCCACATCTGACCTGAATGACCTGTACCGAAGGATTATCAACAGAAATAACCGTCTTGCAAGGCTTTTGGAGCTGGGAGCGCCGGATATTATCGTGCGCAATGAAAAACGTATGCTTCAGGAAGCGGTGGATGCGTTAATTGACAATGGCAGAAGGGGGCGCCCTGTGACAGGGCCTGGAAACCGTCCCCTCAAGTCCCTCTCCGATATGCTGAAGGGAAAACAGGGACGTTTCCGCCAGAACCTTTTGGGAAAACGTGTGGATTATTCCGGACGTTCCGTTATCGTGGTGGGACCCGAACTTAAGATTTACCAGTGCGGCCTGCCTAAAGAAATGGCGATCGAGCTGTTTAAGCCTTTTGTAATGAAAGAACTGGTTGCAAACGGGACTACCCACAATATTAAGAGCGCTAAAAAGATGGTGGAGCGGCTTCAGCCGGAAGTGTGGGATGTCCTGGAGGACGTGATCAAGGAGCATCCGGTGATGTTAAACCGCGCACCTACACTGCACAGGCTTGGAATCCAGGCTTTTGAGCCGATTTTGGTGGAAGGCAAGGCCATCAAGCTGCATCCCCTTGTATGTACAGCTTTTAACGCGGACTTTGACGGCGACCAGATGGCAGTGCATCTGCCTCTTTCTGTGGAAGCCCAGGCAGAGTGCCGTTTTATGCTGCTTTCTCCCAACAACTTGCTGAAGCCTTCTGACGGCGGCCCGGTGGCTGTTCCGTCCCAGGATATGGTGTTAGGAATTTATTATCTGACCCAGGAGCGTCCTGGTTCCAAAGGCGAGGGTATGATTTTCAAAAGTGTGGACGAGGCCATTTTGGCCTATGAAAATAAAGCGGTTACCTTACATTCCCGTGTGAAGGTGCGCATGTCAAAGAAGACGGAGGATGGAACCGTAAAGAATGGCATCGTGGAATCTACGGTGGGCCGTTTCCTCTTCAATGAGATCATTCCCCAGGATCTGGGGTTTGTGGACAGGAGTGTCCCTGAAAATGAACTGAAGCTGGAGATCGACTTCCATGTGGGGAAGAAGGGATTGAAGCAGATTCTTGAAAAGGTCATCAACAACCACGGCCCCATCAAAACTGCGGAGACTCTGGACGCCATTAAGGCCATGGGGTATAAGTATTCCACAAGGGCGGCCATGACCGTGTCGATTTCCGACATGACGGTGCCGGCCACGAAGAAACAGCTGATTGCAGATGCCCAGGCTACGGTGGATAGAATTGCAAAGAACTTCCGCAGAGGCCTCATTACTGAGGAAGAGCGTTATAAAGAAGTTATTGAGACATGGAAGAATACGGATGATACGCTGACACACGACCTGCTGTCCGGCCTGGATAAGTATAATAATATTTATATGATGGCAGATTCCGGGGCGCGTGGTTCTGATAAGCAGATCAAGCAGCTGGCCGGAATGCGTGGCCTGATGGCAGATACCACAGGCCGAACCATTGAACTGCCCATTAAGTCCAATTTCCGTGAGGGCCTGGACGTATTGGAGTATTTTATTTCCGCCCATGGAGCCAGAAAGGGATTGTCTGATACGGCTCTTCGTACGGCGGATTCCGGCTACCTGACAAGGCGTCTGGTGGATGTGTCCCAGGATTTGATCATCAGGGATATAGACTGCTGTGAAGGGAAAGCGATTCCTTATATGGAAATCCGTGCTTTTACGGATGGCAGAGAGGTAATTGAAAGCCTGGAAGAGCGTCTGACCGGAAGATATATTGCGGAAACCATTACTGATCCTGATACGGGAGAGGTGATTGTGGAAGAAAATAATATGTGTACACCGGGAATTGCGGCTGAAGTTGTGGAGGTTTTGGAAAAACAGGGAAGAAATTCCGTGAAGATCCGTACAATTCTGACCTGCAAATCCCATCTGGGTGTCTGTGCGAAATGCTATGGTGCCAACATGGCCACCGGACGGCCGGTGCAGGTGGGCGAAGCAGTGGGAATCATTGCGGCCCAGTCCATCGGTGAACCCGGTACGCAGCTTACCATGAGAACGTTCCATACGGGTGGCGTGGCCGGAAACGATATCACCCAGGGTCTTCCCCGTGTGGAGGAGCTTTTCGAAGCGAGAAAGCCCAAGGGCCTGGCCATCATCGCGGAGTTCGGCGGTGTGGTGACCATTAAGGATACAAAGAAGAAGCGGGAAATCATTGTCACCGACAATGAAACCGGGAATTCCAAGGCATACCTGATTCCTTATGGGTCCAGAATCAAGGTTCAGGATGGACAGACGCTGGAGGTTGGCGATGAGCTGACAGAAGGAAGCGTGAACCCCCACGACATTTTGAAGATTAAGGGTGTGCGCGCAGTACAGGATTATATGATTCAGGAGGTTCAGAGGGTATACCGTCTGCAGGGCGTGGAGATCAACGACAAGCATGTGGAGGTGATTGTCCGTCAGATGCTTAAGAAAATCCGTGTGGAAAGCAGCGGGGACAGCGATGTGCTTCCGGGTACTTCCATGGAAGTACTGGATTTTGACGATATGAATGAGGAGCTGATTGCAGAGGGAAAACAGCCTGCGGAGGGGAAACGGATTCTCCTGGGTATCACAAAGGCTTCCCTGGCGACCAATTCGTTCCTGTCGGCAGCATCCTTCCAGGAAACAACAAAGGTGTTGACAGAGGCTGCCATCAACGGTAAGATAGACCCGCTCATCGGCCTCAAGGAAAACGTGCTGATCGGCCAGCTGATTCCTGCCGGAACAGGTATGAAACGTTACCGTTCTGTACGTCTGAATACAGACCTGCAGCATGATGACGAGATTGTCCTTTCTGAGGATTTTGGGGACGAGATTGAAAACGAAGGTTTTGCCGGGGACTCGGATCCGGATGATTTTGCGGATGATTATGAGGCGGCAGAGACAGACGCCATGTTGGAAGACGAGATCATTCAGTATTCTGAGGAAGAAGTAGAAGCAGAAGAAGAGGAGATTGAAATAGAGGAATAATAAATCCGAAATAGATTTCGGAGACGGTTATCTGATGAGGCGCCATGATTTATGGCGCCTCATTGAGTTTGTGAGAAATTAGCCTTTCAGGCATCACTCATACGGGACAGTTGTACAAAGCACATTTTTATTATGAGGATAGAAAATGGAGATAGAAGACAGAGTATTTCAGAGAAAAAGGACAAATTTTTTGAAAGTCAAAGAATATGGTTTTTTAGAAGAGGGTGAAGGTTATCATTTGGAAAAGGATTTTATGGATGGAGAGTTCCGGGCAGTCATAGAGATCGATGGCGAAGGGCATATTTCCGGACAGGTCATCGACCAGATGAACAGCGAGGTATATGTACCGTTGCGTATTCTTTCCAGAAGTGGGACATATGTTAGCGCTGTGAGGAGCGCCTATGAAGGGATCCTTACAGATATTGCTGAGAAATGCTGTGAAGATGTTTTGTTTGCAAGTGATCAGGCCAACCGGATTGCAGAACGGATTTACAGGAAGTATGGAGACAGGCCGGATTTTCCCTGGGATGAGAAACCTTATCAGACATCAGGTACATTTCGCCACAAGGATACATCTAAATGGTATGCGCTCATTATGAATGTAAAAAGGAGTGTACTGGAGCAGTCGGCCGGCGATGAGAAGACGGATATTGTCAACTTAAAAATCAATGAAAAGGACGGAGAGGCTCTTCGCAAGGAGGCTGGCATTTATCCGGCATATCATATGAACCACAAACACTGGATTTCTGTTGTTCTGGATGGAACATTGGAAGATGAGAGGATTATGGAGCTTGTTGATGTCAGTTATTATTTGACAGATCAAAGGAAGAATGATTGCTTTTCATCCAAAACTCCGATATAATCATAATTGTATGTTCCCCTGTCCGGCCGTGGATGATTTTGTCAATGGACGGTGACGGAGCGAAAGAGATCATTAATGATGGCGGCCGGCTGTTTACAGGGGACGAAAAGGAGACGGTACGATGAAAGAGGACTGGCGTGAGCTTGGAAATGATATACGGAGTATTGTACAGGAAGCAGTCAATTCCCAGGATTTCAGAAGGTTAAACCAGAACATAAGAAACACCATCAATGATGCTGTGGATAGTGTGGCGGAAGGCTTTTGGAAAAGCAGTACACGGACAGAGTATGGACAAACAGGATACAGACAGGGCAGGGAAACGGGACATGACAGAAAACGGAAGCCTTTTTATGGAAACCAGAGACTTTTTGCAGGTCATGAAACGGCAGTAACACGTGCCGGAGGTATGGCGCTTTCCATATGCGGAGGTTTCCTTGGCATTGGGACAGGTATTGCGCTTGCAGTGCTTGGCGTCCTTACTCTTTCTATAGGCCATCTTCTGGGGTTTACCATTGCGGGCGGGATTTTAATACCTTTGTTTGGAACCGGCGTGGTGATGTCTTGCATAGGCTCAGGAAAATGTTCCCTGGTGAAGCGGTTTCGCAGTTACGTGGCGGGGCTGGAAGGGAGGACATATTGTGATATCAGGGAATTATCCAGGATTGTGGGGAAAAGCAGGTCTTTTGTGGTAAAGGATCTCAGGCGGATGATTGAGCGGGGATGGTTCCGCCAGGGCCATCTGGATGATGGAGAAACGTGTTTTATTGCCGATGACGCCACTTATGCCCAGTACCGGGCCACCATGAGGCAGGCGGAGGCGCTGGAAGCAGATAAGGAGCGGCGGGAAGAACAGGCAAAATGGACGGAAGCGGCGAATCAGGCGGAAAATATGGAAAAGGCAGGGATATCCCCGGAAGCATCCGAAGTTATACAGGCCGGGAGGGCTTATGTGGAGAAAATCCGGGCCTGTAATGATGCCATTCCCGGAGAGGAGATATCAGAGAAGATTTCCCGCATAGAGCTGATTACTGCCAGAATTTTTGAGCGGGTGGAACGCCACCCGGAAAATGTGGATGATATTGGGAAAATGATGGAATATTATCTTCCCACCACAGTGAAGCTTTTGGAAGCGTATGCGGAGCTTTCTGCGCAGCCGGTTCAGGGGGAGAACATAAAAAGCTCCAGGAAAGAGATCGAGGATACTCTGGATACATTGACAGAAGCTTTTGAAAAGCTTTTTGACAGTATGTTTCAGGATACGGCATGGGATGTATCGACAGATATTTCCGTACTGAAAACATTACTTGCCCAGGAGGGCCTTTCTGAGGACGGATTAAAAAAGAAATAATAGACAGGAGGAACAGTTATGGGAAACGAATGGGAGATACCAGAAGAGCAGCCGGTACTTACTTTAACCCCTTTTGGAGAGACAAAAGAGAAGCCGGAGGTGCCGGCCGCACCGGAGCCTCCCAAATGGGATGACAGTATGCTTTCTGCGGCGGAAAAAAAGATGGTGGACGATTTCGCGGGGCAGATTGACCTGTCGGACTCCGCGGCAGTCCTTCAGTATGGGGCGGGGGCGCAGAAAAAGATGGCAGATTTTTCGGAATCAGCCTTAAATAATGTAAAGACAAAGGATTTAGGGGAGGTTGGTGCCCTGCTTTCCGATGTGGTGACAGAGCTAAAAAGCTTTGATGCGGAAGAGGAAAAGGGCTTTTTGGGATTTTTCAAAAAAGGCTCCAACAAGATGACCGCCATGAAAGCGAAATACGCGAAAGCGGAAGTCAATGTGGACAGGATTTGTAAGGTACTGGAGGGGCATCAGGTGCAGCTACTTAAGGATGCCGCCATGTTGGACAAGATGTATGAATTGAACCTGACATATTTTAAAGAATTGTCCATGTATATTCTGGCGGGTAAAAAGAAGCTCCATACAGTAGAGCATACGGAGCTTCCGGGGCTGCTTGCAAAAGCGGAGCAGAGCGGCCTTCCGGAAGACGCCCAGGCCGCCAGGGACCTGGATGCCCGGTGTAAACGGTTTGAGAAAAAGATTCATGACCTGGAACTGACCAGGATGATTTCCATGCAGACAGCCCCCCAGATTCGCCTGGTGCAGGACAATGATACGGTCATGGTGGAAAAAATTCAGTCTACCATTGTCAATACAATCCCTTTGTGGAAGAATCAAATGGTACTGGCCTTAGGTGCAACTCATTCCGCCCAGGCAGCGGAAGCCCAACGGAAGGTTTCCGATATGACAAATGAACTGCTGAAGAAAAATGCGGCGGCCCTCAAAACAGCCTCCACCGAAGTGGCAAAAGAATCGGAGCGGGGAATTGTAGATATGGAAACCCTTAGAAGTACCAACGAGACGTTGATTTCCACATTGGACGAAGTCCTTCAGATTCAGGCCGACGGACGCCGGGCCAGAGCGGAAGCAGAAGTGGAGATGGGGCGTCTTGAAAATGAACTGAAAGCAAAACTATTGGAAATCGCCGGGGGCAGCAGGTAGTCCTGCCCTCCGGAACTTTTTTCAAACAGACATGGAGGCGCCGAAGACGCCTTTTGATGGCAATAAGTCAATCCTTCATCAAATGGCGCATAATGGCGGAATAGATGGCCTGGCTTTCCCTGTTCCAGCGGCTGCACATATGCTCTGCCTGCTCTTTGTCGGGAACAGAAATATTGATTTCGAGGAGCTGGCTTTTTCCCTCGCGGATGGCACAGTGGACTACGTAGTCCTGACTGGTGGATTTGTAATAGTCGGAAATAAGGCCGACTTCGTCGCGGAGGCGGACTTTGTTTTCTTTCAGATAGACATTGATATCTTCAATGATGGCGGGAGAAATTTTCTTACCAAAAAAAGACAGGGTTTCTTCTCCCTCCCGGGTGATTTCATAGCGGGAGCTGTTTCTGGTGGATTCCAGCTTGACCAGATGGGATTCACTCAGCTCCGACAGCGCCTGCTGAAGAGTGAAATAAGTGGTATATTCCTTGTCCAGGAAAAACTCAGAAATCTGAGAACCGGCCAGGGGGAATTTTACCTGCTTCAGCATATATAAGATCATCAGTTTATATAGGGTCAATGGTTCGGACATTTCGCAGCCTCCAGATAGACCGGCTTTTCGCCGGAAAATATTCTTTTTCCATAATACCAAGTTTGACAGTTGAAATCAAGTTGTAAATTTTTCTTATACAGGAGGGACAGCCATGGAGAAAATGTATCATATTGGTCTTGATGACAGCCACAAAGCCAGATATGCAATCCTGCCCGGCGATCCGGGAAGGGTGGAAAAAATTGCCTCTTATTTGGAAAACGCCCATTTTTTAGGGCAGAACCGGGAATATACCACCTGGATTGGTGAAATCCTGGGGGAGAAGGTGCTTGTGATGTCAACGGGAATGGGAGGGCCTTCCACAGCCATCGGTGTGGAGGAACTTTATCAGACGGGGGTTCGGACCATGATTCGTGTGGGAACCTGCGGAGGTATGGCGGAAAAAGTCATGGGCGGCGACCTGGTCATTGCCAACGGGGCCATCCGTATGGAGGGAACCTCAAAAGAATATGTGGACATCGCCTTTCCGGCAGTGGCAGATTTTGAAGTGACGGGAGCCCTCAAAAAAGCGGCGAAAGACCTGGGAGCCAGGTTCCATCTGGGCGTCGTCCAGTGCAAGGATAGTTTTTATGGGCAGCATGACCCCGGGCGGATGCCTTGCGGGAGAGAGCTGGAGGATAAATGGGAAATGTGGCTGAAAGCTGGCTGCCTGGCTTCGGAGATGGAAAGTGCGGCCCTTTATATCGTGGCTCAGGTGCTGGGTGTCCGTGCCGGCTGTGTTTTAAACGTCGTCTGGAACCAGGAACGGAAAAAGAAGGGGCTTTCCGACCCCCACTGCCACGATACCTCTCTGGCAATCCGTGCAGCAATCCGTGGTGTGGAAGTTCTGATTGAGGAAGAGCAGGCAGGAGAGTAACTGAAATGTTTGGCGGATCTATGGCTGTCCTGAATCATTCGGATGAATCAGGACGGTCTTTTTTTGTCCGATTATCCAGCTGTCTGGTGATCAGGAGGAATGCATACAGGAAAACGGGAATGACAATGGTTGCATAAAGAGAGGCGCTTAACCAGGATTTTGCCTGGGTCTGGTCAACAATCGAAAAGATCAGGGTACAGAGATAGATTCCGGCCAGTGAAATGGCTCCCACCATACAGACAATCTGTTTGAATTTTTTCATAAAAAACCTTCTTTCTGCATAAATAGGGTTATTACGGACAAGTATACCTGTATTGCCCGGAAAAAGCAATAAAATAACGGCAGCTCTTTCAACGAGGCCGGTTTTGTGGTATACTCTATTTGAAAAAACCTGTAAAAAGATCACAAAGGAATGACAAGAAGGAGCAGACATGAAAGCATTAATTCTTTCCTGCAATACGGGACAGGGGCACAATGCCGCAGGGAAAGCTCTTAAGGAAGAGTTTCTGCGGAGAGGTATTGAATGTAAGATGCTGGATGCCCTACGGTTTGCCAGGCCGAAAACATCGAAGCGGGCTTCCGGGGTCTATGTGAAAACCGCCACGAAATTTCCGGAGGCATTTGGAGCCGCTTATAAAGTGGCCGGAAAAATCAGCTCTGATAAACGGAAATCACCGATCTATTATGCCAATACGCTGTATGGAAGAAAACTATATACTTATATTAAAAAAGGTGGATATGACTGTGTCGTTATGCCCCATCTGTTTCCGGCAGAAGCCGTCACTTATATAAAAAAACATTATCCGCTTTCTGCGGCTTGTTTTTTCGTGGCCACGGATTATACCTGTATTCCATTTACGGAAGAGACAGGGCTTGACGGTTACTTTATTCCCAGTGACGAGCTGATTATGGAGTATAAGGAGCGGGGAATCCCGGAAGAGCGCCTGGTTCCGGTGGGAATCCCCGTGTCAAAACGGTTCCGGGACAGACAGGATAAGAAAGCGACCAGGTTTGGGCTTGGAATTGGCACAGACGGCCCTGTGGTTTTGATTATGACGGGAAGCATGGGCTTTGGAAATATTTCTGCCATGGCGGCAGTGATAGAGGCAGGGCTCCCGGAGGACGGCCGGGTGGTGATCCTGGGCGGGAATAATCAGAAGCTGAAAGAAAAACTCCGGAGAGAATTCCGCGGAAACCGGAAAATCCTGGTGTTGGATTTTACCACCCAGGTGGATTTATATATGGATATCTGTGATGTGCTGGTGACGAAGCCGGGAGGCCTGACCAGTACGGAGGCAGCCGCCAAAGGGATTCCTATGGTTCATTCGGCGCCTATCCCCGGATGCGAGACGAGAAATGCAGCATTCTTTTCAGGACATGGAATGTCGGTGTTGGGGCAAAATGAAAAAGAAGTGGGCGCCAGGGTACTGGAGCTTCTGAAGAATCAGGCGGCGGCCCGCAATATGACGATAGCTCAAAAGCATTACATCAATGGAGCGGCTGCTGTGGATATTTGTGATTATGTGGAGGATTACTGTAAGAAAAAAATGTCTGGACGGTGAAAAAACCAGACAGGGACGGGCAGGATGGGAGTGAGAATATGAAACGAGAGATGATAGAAGTTTTGTTTTTGATGGCGGTGGGTTATCTGGCCGGCAGTACACTCTTTGGACGTATTCTGCCAAAATATTTCAGAAACATAGATATTGAAGAAGTCAGCGGGGATAAAAACCCGGGAACGGCCAATGTGATGAAATACGCGGGGATTCCTCTGGGCCTCCTTTGCCTGGTTCTGGATATCGGAAAGGGATATCTTCCCGTATTGTGGGCGGAGAGTGTCGTGGCTCCGGTGGATCTTTTGTTTGCCGGCATTATGGTGGCGCCGGTTTTAGGCCATGCGTTTCCTTTTTGGAAGAGTGGGCGCGGGGGAAAGGCCATTGCCGTCAGTTTTGGGGTGCTCCTTGGCATCCTGCGTTATAGTCGGAGCGTCTGGCTTTTGGCAGCCCTTTACATTTTCTTTTCTCTGGTGGTTGTGATAAAGCCCAATGAAAAGAGAAGTGTTTATACATTTGTGCTGTTCGGCAGTATTTCGGCGCTGTTTTTACTGTTTGACGGTTTGCCGGGAATTTGTGTGGGCAATATGTTGATTGCGGGAGTGGTTGCCAACCGGAACTGGGCGGATGCCAGGATCGGACAAAAGGAGTTTCGTCAAAAGGAAAAGGAACAGGCGGAAGAACAGCAGGTTCCGTTTCATAGGTAAAAATACAGACTGCAAAAAAATGGGGCGGCCTCAAAATAGCCGGGTTTCTACAGATATGGCTATTTTGGGGCAGTCTTTTTTGAAAATACAAAAAAAGAGAGGAAATTTTATGATATATGCAGGAAGCCATATATCTTCTTCGCGAGGGTATGAGGCCATGGGGAAACAGATACGGAAACTGGGTGGGGATACCTTTGCCTTTTTTACAAGAAATCCCAGAGGAGGCAGGGCAAAGGAATTAAATATTCCTGATATGGAACGGTTTTATACTATGGCAAAATTGCAGAAACTGGGGCCGGTGGTGGCACATGCGCCCTATACCCTCAATGCCTGTGCAGCAAAGGAAGAGCTTCGTATTTTTGCGAAAGAAACCATGGCCGATGATCTGGCAAGGCTGGAACACATACCGGGGAACTATTATAATTTTCATCCCGGCTGCCATGTGGGCCAGGGAAAGGAAAAAGGGATTGAATTGATTGCAGGGCTTCTCAATGAAATCTTGAAGCAGGAGCAGCAGACAATCGTTCTTTTGGAAACCATGGCGGGGAAGGGAAGCGAAGTGGGGGGAACCTTTGAGGAACTTCGGGAAATTTTGGACCGGCTCCGGTATCCGGAAAAAGCAGGGGTCTGTATGGATACCTGCCATGTGTGGGATGGGGGATATGATATTGCAGGGGATTTGGACGGCGTAATTACGCAGTTTGATAAAATAATCGGCCTTGGACGGCTGAAGGCAATCCATACTAATGACAGCCAGGGGGAACGGGGCTGTCATAAAGACCGGCATGCAAGGCTGGGGGAAGGAAAGATTGGTCTTCCCGCTTTTCAGAGGCTGGTGGTCCATCCGGCTTTGCAGGGGCTACCTTGTATTTTGGAAACCCCGAATGACGATGCAGGATGGGCGAAGGAAATCGCATTTTTAAAAGAAAGCGCGGGATAAAGGAGCATACGGATGGAAGATAATTATGCAAAAGTGGCAGAGAAATGGCGGCAGGACTTTGTTACCTGGGACCATGAGGCCATATGTAAAAAACTGGGGATTGGCACATATGACGCGGGAGCCATCAGGATGGATTATTTTGGAATTCCCCACAGGATTGACAGGAGGACGGGAAAAATCAGCTGCCCGGGGAGACAGGATTATGAACCGGTATTCGACGAAGCGATGGCTATTTATAATCTGTTTTATTACGCAAAAGAAGGAGCAAAAAATTCCGGGGATTGGATTCATTTGAGGAATGTAAGGGGAGCAGGCGTTTTTGAGGCGGCATTTGAGAGGCAGGTGCTCATCCCGTTTGCAAAGCATTTTTCCGGGAAAACAGACGAATTTAAAGCTGTTGGAGAAAAAATGGGATTCTTTCCATTACCTTATGGAGATGCTTCTTTTCAAATTCCGGCTTTTTTCTGTATTCCGCTGAGAGTGATTTTCTGGGATGGAGACGAAGAATTTCCGGCAAAGGTGAATATTTTATTTGACAGGAATATCACGGATTTTACCCACCCCGAATCGGTGGTGATGCTGGGAATGGAATGTATGAGGTATTTTGTGGAAGAATCTCCTTATGTAATCAAAAGATGAGCGGCGCCATGGCGGGAATCCCCATAAAAGGGGCAAAAATAAGTTGACAAAACAAAAGGGGGCTGATATGATTAGCTCGAAGCTGCGTATGGACTTTTTACGTTGTTGTAAACAGAAGCGACTGAGAAGTGCAAGGAATGATTGAAAGAAGAAAGGCAGGCAGAAAAATAAAGAAAAAAGTGTTGGCATTGACTCTGGCCGCTGCATTGGCAGTATCTGCCCTGGCAGGCTGTGGAGGCGGCAAAAAAGAGGGAGAATCGCCTGAGACGAAAGTAGCGGGAGCGGAAAAGGAGGACGAAGTCCGGGCTCCTGCCGAAGACGGCGAAGAAAAGGGTGAGACCGGGACTTCTGTGGAAGGCGGACAGGGCAAAAATGTAATCAAGCTGGGCGGCCTGGCTCCTTTGACTGGAAATGATCAGGAATATGGACAAGGGTTCGAGATTGGTTTTAAGAAAGCCATCGAGGAGATCAATGCGGCCGGCGGTGTAAATGGATATACATTTGATATTGAGATCAAAGATACTCAGAGTAATGAGGTAACCTCTTCTACGATTGCGACGGCATTTGCAGAGGATGAGGCGGTTATGGCCCTTTTGGGTGATTTTTCATCTGGCGTGTGCAAGGCCAATGCACAGGTCTGTGACAGATATGGCATTGTGCAGTTAAGCCCAACTGCCGCTGCTTTCGACTATGCTCCTATGAGCAAATATTTTTTCAGTATCATGGGACGTCAGGACGCAGAGGCTTTTTTTCTTGCAAAATATGTACTGAAAGAGTATCTGGGGGCGCAGAAGATTGCCGTGGCTTATGTGGACAGCGACTGGGGACGCTTTTGTTTTGGGAACTTTAAAACACAAGCGGATAAAGAGGGCCTTGAGGTATCCGCTGAGACTTATGGGGCCGATGAGAAAGACTTTAACCCATTGATTACCAAGCTGCAGGCTGAGAAGGCCGATGCCTTTGTTGTTATGGATCCGGGGGATTTGGTTGCCGATATTTTTAATCAGGCGGACGCGGCCGGCTGGCAGATCAAACATGTGGCGCTGGGGCCTGGAACCTCCCAACAGGTTGTAAACAGCCTCAGCGATAAAAATAACCTGATGGTGGCTTCGTCCTTTTTTATTGACCCTGAAAATGCAGAACTGACTGCATGGGCAGAGTGGTTTGAGGGAGAAGCAGGCTTTGCGCCCACCATCCATCCTGCATGTGCTTATGACAGTGTTTATCTCATTGCGGAAGCTGTGAAGAATATTGACGGTGAAGTGACACGTGACAGTATCCGGGAAGCTTTGTTAAACCTGCCTGAGTACCAGGGTATAACGGGTTCCATCAAATTTGAGGCAGACGGCGATATCAGGAGAAATTATATGATTTGCGCAGTTAAAGGCGGGGAGTGGGAGATATTGGAAGGCTTTGAGTACGGCGCAGACGGATATTGAAAACTTATATCCTCCGGATACCCTGCTTAATACCCTACAGGAACATGTATTACGCTGCAGGTGTTGGACATAGAGAAGAGCTAAAAAGACAGGCGGAGACATAAGAATGGAAAAGAAGATTTATGAAAATTATTTAATGATTCTGGAGGCTGAGCTTTTGCCGGCGATGGGCTGTACGGAGCCCATTGCCGTGGCATTTGCGGCGGCCAAGGCAAGGGCGGTGTTGGGAAAGATGCCGGAACACATGGATATCTACTGTAGCGGAAACATTGTGAAAAATGTGAAAGGTGTGGTAGTTCCCAATTCCGGCGGGCAGATGGGTATTGATGTGGCGGCAGTTTTAGGTGTTGTCGGCGGCAGGGAAGATTTGGAGCTGGAAGTGGTAAACAGCGTAACCGGAGAGCAGATTGAAAAAACCAGGGAGCTTGTGGCCTCCGGCATGTGCAGCTGCCATCTGGTGGAAGGGGAGGAGAATCTCTATATCCGTGCAGAAGTGTTTGCCGGTGAAGACAGCGCTCTTGTGGAGTTGAAAACAAAGCATACTCATATTTCGCGGATTGAAAAGAATGGGAAGATTCTTTTTGCGCAGGATGATATTGAGACAAGTTCCCAGGGCGATAAGAGCCAGCTGAGTTTAAAAGACATTTACGAGTTCGCAAATACGGTGGATTTGGAGGATGTGAGAGGGATTTTAGAGCGCCAGCTGAAATATAACAAGGCCATCTCAGAAGAGGGACTTAAGAATTCCTGGGGCGCCCAGGTGGGCCGGACGCTCATCGGAGTCCATGGAAGCGCCGATTGGCGGGTGAGGGCGAAGGCAGCAGCTGCGGCAGGCTCCGACGCCCGTATGAGCGGTTGCGCCCTGCCTGTGGTGATTAATTCCGGTAGCGGCAATCAGGGAATCGCCGTCAGTATGCCTGTCCTGGAGTATGCCGGTGAAGTAAAGTGTTCTGAAGAAAAACTGCTTCGCGCATTGACTCTGGCAAATCTTCTGTCGCTCCACCAGAAGCGTTATATCGGGAATCTTTCTGCTTACTGCGGCGCAACCAGCGCAGGCTGCTCTGCCGTATGCGGGATTGCTTATATTGACGGCGCCTCCTTGGAGGTGATTGGGCATACCATTATCAATGCCATCTGCAACATCGGCGGTATGGTGTGCGATGGAGCCAAGTCTTCCTGTGCTTCCAAAATTGTAAGTGCAGTGGAGGCCGGCCTTTTGGGCTATGAGATGGCAAAACAGGGAAATAATTTTAAACCCGGCGAAGGCATGGTTGTGGAAGATATGGAACAGACCATAAGGAATATTGGAAGAATGGGCCGTGTGGGAATGAAGGGGACCGACGTGGAGATTCTGAACATTATGCTGGGAAAGTAACTACCATGCAGCGGCCGGGGAATCATAGTCAGATCTTTGAGGGAAGTTCATAATGAGGGAAGTGAGCTGTCTTTCCGGCTGCAAAAGTGGCCCGGGGAGATGGCTCTGTTGTTATTTGGGAGGAAAGGAATGGGAGAATGTCGGCTTTGCCCAAGGGAATGTGGAGTGGACAGAAAAAAAGGCCGGATGGGCGTCTGTAAAGTTGCAGGAGAGGGCATCATTGCTGCCAGGGCGGCGCTCCATCAGTGGGAAGAGCCTTGTATTTCAGGGAAAAATGGTTCCGGAGCCGTGTTTTTTTCCGGCTGTCCGTTGGGATGCGTTTATTGCCAGAATTATGATATTGCCCGTGGGCAGGCGGGAAAGCGGATATCAAAGGAACGCCTTGCAGAAATTTTTCTGGAACTACAGGAAAAAAAGGCAGCAAACATTAATCTGGTGACGCCGACCCACTATACGCCGGAGATTACTCAGGCAGTGGAACGGGCCAGGAATCAGGGGCTTTCAATTCCTGTTGTATATAATTGTAGTGGTTATGAAAAGACAGAGACGTTGCGGTCTTTGGAGGGAATTGTGGATGTTTATCTGACAGATTTTAAATATATGGATTCAGAAGCTGCCAGCCGTTATTCCCAGGCGGCTGATTATCCGCAGGTGGCCATGGCCGCCCTTGCGGAGATGGTACGCCAGACAGAAAATCAGGCAGGTCATGGAGGGATGGCCCTGTTTGATGAAGAGGGCAATATGAAGAAGGGAGTGATTGTGAGGCATCTTCTCCTTCCGGGGCATTTGAAAAATGCGAAGGCGGTGGTAAAATATGTGTACGAGACATACGGCGACAGGGTCTTTCTCAGCTTGATGAATCAATATACACCGCTTCCCCAGTCAGAGAAATGGCCGGAGATTAACCGGAAGGTGACGCGGAGGGAATATGAAAGACTTGTGGAATATGCCCTTTTCCTGGGTGTGGAAAACGGGTTTATCCAGGAGGGAGAGACTGCAAAAGAAAGTTTTATCCCTGCTTTTGACGGGGAAGGTTTGTGAAATCGTATAATTTTAATAGAAGGAGAAAAGGGATGGGTCTTGGAATTGTGACATTGAAAAAGGGTGGGGGACGAGCGTTTAAAGCGGGAGGTCCCTGGGTTTACGATAATGAGGTGGAAAGTGTCGTGGGAAATTTTGCAGACGGGGATATTGTGCTGGTGCATGATTTTGACGGTTATCCTTTGGGAAGAGGGTTCATTAACCGGAAATCCAGGCTGCTTGTCCGCATGATGACAAGAAATGCATCTCAGGAGGTGGATGCGGCTTTTATCCGTATGCGTGTAAAAAATGCCTGGGAATACCGGAAGCAGGTGACAGACACGGAAAGTTGCCGTGTGATTTTCGGGGAAGCGGATTTTTTGCCGGGGATTGTAGTGGACAAATTTTCCGATGTGCTGGTGGTCCAGTCTCTGGCCCTGGGAATTGACAGGCTTAAACCTCTTATTATAGAGGCTTTACAGTCTGTAATGGCAGAGGACGGGATAACCATTCGTGGCGTATACGAGAGAAGCGATGCGAAGGTGCGGGAGCAGGAAGGCTTGGAGCGGGTAAAGGGCTTTATTGGGCAACCTTTCGAGACAAAAGTAGAGATTGTGGAAAATGGGGTTCGTTACTTGGTGGATGTGAAAGAGGGGCAGAAAACAGGTTTCTTCCTGGACCAGAAGTATAACAGGAAGGCCATTTGGAACCTTTGCCCCGGTGCCAGGGTGCTGGACTGTTTTACCCATACAGGTTCCTTTGCCCTCAATGCGGGAATGGCAGGGGCTTCATATGTGCTGGGGGTGGATGCTTCTGAGGTGGGGATTGGACAGGCCAGAGAAAACGCTATCCTCAACCATCTGGAAGACCGGGTGGAATTCAGGTGTGCCGATGTATTTGATTTGCTTCCGGCCATGGAAAAGGCGGGGGAGATTTTTGATGTGGTGATTCTCGATCCTCCGGCTTTTGCAAAGTCCAGAAATTCTGTTAAAAATGCGGTAAAAGGATACAGGGAGATCAACCTGCGGGCTATGAAGCTCATAAAGGACGGCGGTTATCTGGCTACCTGTTCCTGTTCTCACTTTATGGACTACGAATTATTTACCAGGACAATCGGGCAGGCGGCGCAGAATGTGCATAAACGCCTCCGGCAGGTGGAATTCAGGACACAAGCCCCGGATCACCCGATACTCTGGGCGGCGGAAGAGTCCTATTATCTGAAGTTTTACATTTTCCAGGTGTGTGATGAAAAATGATTCTACACAAAAAAGGGATCTTGACAACCAGGATCCCTTTTGCTAAAATTAAGTTGCACATCAAACTTGAGGCTGTTTCGGCCACAGATTCCCAAAGATTATTCCGCTGTGATCAATGTCCCTGTTTTTCCGGCCATTCCTTCCCTTGCTTTTGACAGGTCTGTGATGATGGCTTTTCTTCCCGGACGGGAGGAGACAAACTCTACAGAGGCTTCTATTTTTGGAAGCATGGAGCCGGCCTCAAACTGTTCCTGTTCCATATAGATGCGGGCCTGTGAGACAGAAAGCTTGTCTAAAAAAGTTTCTCCTGGCTGTTTGTAATGGATAGCGACTTTTTCAGTTCCGGTGAGAAACAGAAGGCCGTCGGCATCCAGCATATCGGCCATACGGGCGGCGGTCAGATCTTTTTCAATGACAGCGCTGGCCCCTTTCAGGCGGGTTCCCTGCTGTAGTACGGGGATACCGCCGCCACCACCGGCGATGACAAGCTGGTCTGCGTCGAGGAGCGCCCGGACAGCGTCGATTTCATAAATATCTATAGGTTTGGGCGCTGCCACGATTCTCCGGTATCCTTTTTCTTCTTTTACAACGTAGTTGCCTTTGGATGTTTCAGCACGGGCTTCGTCTTCACTCATATAGCGGCCGAGAACTTTTGTCGGCTCACTGAAGGCTTCATCAAAGGGATCCACCCGCACCTGGGTGATGATGGTGGAGACCGGTTTGAAAATACCGCGGTTTAAAAGTTCTGTCCGAATGGCATTTTGCAAATCATAGCCGATGTATCCCTGACTTAAGGCGCCGCAGACCGACATGGGGGCGACGGTATATTCCGGTGAAAGACGGCTGAACTCGGTCATGGCAGTGTGAAGCATGCCGACCTGGGGGCCATTGCTGAAAGTGATGGCAAGCTGATATTTGTCTTCTACAAGATCGGCGATGGCATTTGCCGCATTTGCCACAGCTTTTTTCTGGTCAGGAAACAAGATCCCAAAAGCATTTCTGCCCAGGGCGACCACGATCCGTTTTTTATCCATGATAATCCCCTCATTTCTTACAGTAATCTTTTTTAGTATACCATGGATTACCCGGCTTTCCTAGAGCGATTTTACAGGAATCGGATACTTAAAATCTTATTTCGTATAAAATCCGAATTCTACCCGTCCCTCTTCCCACGTGGCTTCTATCAGATAGACATATCCTGCTTCTGCCGTCATGGTGAAACCTTCTTCTGTGTCCTGTACTTCAACAGGCTCTCCTGTATTCTCTGTGGTGTTTTCCTGAGAGGCTTCTTTTTCCCAAAGTTCCAGAGGAAACCTGGTGACAGAAATAGACTGAGGCTTATAAGAAGAAGTCAGCTTAAGTTCGAGTCCATTTGCCACAGACTCGTCGATACTGATGTCATTGAGTTCCGGCCATTGGAGGATATGGGAACCGCAAGCAATTACATGTTGAGTCTCTCCACTTTCGTCGATATAGCTCCATTCATAATTACCACGGGTCAGGATTACGGTGGCGGCCACTAAATCAGTCCTGTATTCCGCATTGACGGAAGGCGGCTCACTGGGATCGGCGGGTGCGGATATTTCATCAACCAAGTGCTGGAAAGGGGCGGCATCTTCAGGTGTTCCTTCTTTTACCATCACCATTTTTGTGACTCCAGGGTATTGTCCGGGATAGCTTTCCAGCATGATGCCGTTACCATAGATGTCCACCACGCAGCCGGCTTTTACTGCCTCCGGAGAAAGCGGATTTCCGTCGGCATCCGTCAGGTCATCGGGAATGGGAGCCGTAAAAAATGTCCCGATGTTGACGTCCACATAGTAGAGGTTTCCATAAGTATCAGAGAGGGTCATGGCACGGATAACGCCTTCTTCCGGGATGCCATAGTCCACAGGGGAGATGGTTTCCTGCCGTCCCTGGCCAGAGGCCAGCTTCATGGCAGACGCTCCACCGGAAGCTGTCTCATCTATGGATTGGTTTTGGGTCTGCTCTTGTGTCTGAGTTTGATTTTCGCCGCTTTCGGTGGAAGGTGAAGTTTCTTTTTTTCCGCAGCTGCTTAATAAAAGGACAAGGACAATCAATGATGTGGCAGTGATTTGTTTGACTTTATGTTTTTTCATTTTAATTCCTCCATATCCTCTGCTTTGATTAATTGTTAAAAACAGAGGAAACATGATTGATATGAGTTTCGTATATATAGTGTACTGAAAATGAAAAAATGTTGCAAGAAAATAAACAGGCGGCTTGCCAGGAGTCCGGTTCCATATTAAAATAATGGTAAATAATGAAAAGGGCAGACTGCAGGGGAAGGGAAAAGAGCTGCCGGAATGGAGACTTAATTTATGAATGAAGGGATTAAAAAGGAAGAGTTTTATGTGGAATCTGATGAAAAAGGACAGAAGCTCCACGGTATATCGTGGCAGCCTCAAAAAGGGACGGTAAAGGCAGTGGTGCAGATTGTTCATGGAATGGTGGAATATGTAGAGCGATATGAAGAGTTTGCCTGCTTTTTGGCAGGGCAGGGTTACGCTGTCATTGGCCACGATCATTTGGGACATGGGAAAACGGCGGCCACATCAGAGGAGCTTGGATATTTTGCTGAAAAAGACGGAGACAAACATGTGATTGCCGACATGTACCGGATTACCTGTGCCGGGAGGAAGTATTGGCCCGGGGTTCCCCTTGTGATTATGGGACATAGCATGGGATCTTTTTTTACAAGGAAGTACTTGACTCGTTACAGCCGGAAAGTGGAAGGGGCCATCATCATGGGGACTGGTTTCATGGGATTGCCGTTGGTAGCCTTCGGAAAAGTGGTGGCGGGCTTCATTTGCCGGGTACGGGGCAGCCGTTACAGAAGCCGGCTTCTTTATAACCTGACTCTGGGAGGAAATAACCGCAGAGTCAAAAAACTCCGTACGGACAATGACTGGCTCAGTACCAATGAGGAATCTGTGGACGCCTATAACCAGGATCCGTATTGTAGCTTTATTTTTACAGCCGGCGCTTACCGTGATTTTTTCACTGTCCTGACAGACCTGGCGGCAAAGAAAAACTTTTCCACAATGAACCGAAAACTTCCGGTGTTTTTGGTGGCCGGAGAGGAGGATCCTGTGGGAAATTATGGAAAAGGTGTGAGGGCCTGTTATCGGCAGTTCCAATCGTTAGGGTTTGAGGATGTTTCCTTGAAACTATATCCGGGGGATCGCCATGAAATTCTCAATGAGCTTGACCGCCATACAGTTTTTGCGGATATCGCAGCATGGCTGGATCGTGTGACAAAATAAATTTCATCTTACAGATTTTCCGCCTGTGGCGGGCGTGGGACAACTTACCCCCACGCCCTCCCCAAAGGGATTCTCCGCAAGGCGGGGGCAATTCTACAAAGTTTTTTCTTCTTATCAGTATATTCCCACAGAGACAAAATTTCATAACGAGAGGAGACTTGTGATTGTACAGCAGGGTTTACAGCGCTGCCATTCATGGGATGGAAGGGCAGCTAATTACGGTGGAGGCTGATTTAGGTGACGGCCTCCCCAGTTTTGATATGGTTGGGGCGCTTTCCGGGGAGATTAAGGAGGCGGCCTCAAGGGTTCGCACAGCTTTAAAAAATATGGGGTACAGGCTTCCACCCAGAAGGATCGTCATTAATCTGGCCCCGGCCAATGTGAAAAAACATGGAACCGCATTTGACTTGCCGGTGGCAGCCGCGGTACTTGCCGCTATGGAAGTCATTCCCGCGGAAAATTTGAAAAATATCCTTTTGGCAGGGGAATTGGGCCTGTGTGGTGAAATACGGCCGGTGCCGGGAGTCATGGTGCTTGCTGATTGTGCCGGAAAGACAGGGCTTTCCTGGGCAATGGTGCCGGAAGAAAATGCGGGGGAAGGAGCTGCCTGCAAAGCCGTGAAGGTTTGCGGAGTGAAAAATTTAAACCAGGCGATTGAGTTTTTGAGGAAACCGGAACGAATGAAACCGATGGTGGTGGATACGGAAAGGCTTTTTACGGAAGAGGAAGATTTCGTGGATTTTCAGGATATTTTGGGACAGAAGACTGCGAAACGAGCTGTAGAAGTGGCAGCAGCCGGGATACACAACCTTTTACTTGCCGGTCCTCCGGGGGCGGGAAAGACGATGTTGGCCAGTGCTATTCCGGGTATCTTGCCGGAACTTACGGTGGAGGAAAGTCAGGAAATCAGCAGAGTCTACAGTATCTGTGGAAAAATGCCGAAGGGACAGGCGCTGATTGAAAAGCGTCCGTTTCGGGCGCCACATCATACGGTAACGGCCACAGCATTGATTGGGGGAGGAAAGATACCAAAACCAGGGGAGATTTCCCTGGCCAGCCATGGAGTATTGTTTTTAGATGAATTGCCGGAAATGTCCCTGCGGACACTGGAAGCTTTGCGCCAGCCCATGGAAGAGAGGAGGGTAGTACATTCAAGACTGTATGGATCCTGCGAATTTCCAGCCAGGTTCATGCTGGCGGCAGCTATGAACCCGTGTCCCTGTGGCTATTATCCTGACAGAAATAAATGCCGGTGCAGCCAATGGCAGATCAAAAAGTATCAGCAAAAGCTTTCCAGGCCCCTTATGGATAGAATCGATATTAAAGTGCTTGTGGAACCGGTCACAGTTCGGAGCCTGCAGGAGACAGAAAAAGAGGAGTCTTCTGCAGAAGTCAGAAAACGGGTAAAGCGGGCCAGAATTCTTCAGAAAAAGCGGTTTGCAGGTAGCGGGATATATGGTAATTTTGAGATTCCGGGAAAACAGATCAAGGAATATTGTCCTTTGGGGCCGGAGGAAGAAACGTTTCTTCGGAAAGCATTTGAAGTTATGGATATCAGTGCAAGGGCATATCATCGAATTATACGGGTGGCAAGGACCATTGCTGATTTGGAAGAGGAGAACTGTATCAGGACTGTCCATTTAAAGGAAGCGCTGGCTTACCGGATGGAAAATGTATATTATTAGGAAGGAACAGGAAAAATGGCGCTTTGCAGAGAGGAGTATTGGTTTTGGTATTGCAGCCTAGAGCGCGTGGAACCGGCCATCAGAAACAAACTTCGGGAAAGTATGGGAAGCCCTGAATCTGTCTATGGGGCTTCCAGAAAATTCATAGAAAAAATTTTGACCCCCCTTTATTATAAGAAGACCGTAGAAAGGATTTGGAATGAACTTGTAAAAAGCAGAAATAAGGAAGAAATTCAAAAGAACCTGGCACAGATGAAACAGCTGGGAATCAGGATGGTGACAGCAGATGACCGGGAATTTCCAGAGAAGCTGTTTGTCCTTCCCGACTGTCCTTCAGGGTTATTTGTGAAGGGCAGGCTTCCGGCAGCAGAGAGTCCTGCTGTAGCTGTTGTTGGTTCCAGAAACTGCAGTTATTATGGAAGAAACACAGCCAAAACCCTCGGGAGAATTTTGGCGGAAGCAGGTGTCCAGGTGGTGAGCGGGCTTGCCAGAGGGATTGATGCGGCAGGACATGAGGGGGCGGTCATGGCAGGAGGGCCTACCTTTGGCGTTTTAGGCTGCGGGGTGGATGTGGTGTATCCGTGGGAAAACCACCAGATTTATGAAAAAGTAGAAGAAGCCGGCGGCCTAATCTCCGAATACCCGCCGGGAACAAGACCAAGTCCCTGGCATTTTCCGGCCAGAAACAGAATTATCAGTGGTTTGTCCGACTGTGTCGTGGTGGTGGAAGCGGGAGCGAAGAGCGGCTCCCTGATCACAGCTTCTCTGGCTTTGGAACAGGGAAAGGATATCTGGGCGGTTCCCGGCAGGATGGGGGATTTTCTGAGTGTGGGGACGAATCGCCTCATCCGGGATGGGGCGATGCCTTTGACTGAGCCGGAGGAGATTCTGGAAGGATGGAATTTACAAAGAAAAAAATTAAGAATTTATAAGAAAACCAAGTTATCTCTTGATAAAAATGTAGAAAAGGTGTATAGTTGTCTGGATTCCGACCCAAAATCCGAAGAGCAGCTCCTTGTGGAAAGCGGGATAGACAGCAGAACATTGGCGGCTTGTCTGGTGGATTTGGAGATGGAGGGACTGGCTGTTCAGCCGTTTCGGCATTATTATGCGGCGAAAAGAGATAAAGGAGAGTAATATGGCGAAGTATCTGGTTATTGTAGAATCCCCTGCAAAGGTAAAAACCATAAAGAAATTTTTGGGGCAGAATTATGATGTGGAGGCATCCAACGGACACGTAAGAGATTTGCCAAAAAGCCAGATGGGGATTGATATAGAGGATGATTATGAGCCAAAATATATTACCATTCGAGGAAAGGGAGATATTCTTGCGAATCTCAGAAAAAAGGTAAAAAAGGCTGACAAAATATATCTGGCGACTGACCCGGACCGTGAGGGCGAAGCGATTTCCTGGCATTTGATGACAGCTCTCAAACTGGAAGATAAGAAAGTACAGAGAATCAGTTTCAATGAGATTACAAAAACAGCAGTAAAAGCATCCTTGAAGACACCGCGGGAATTGGATATGAATCTGGTGGATGCCCAGCAGGCACGCCGTGTCCTGGATAGGATGGTGGGATATAGCATCAGCCCCCTGCTTTGGGCTAAGGTAAAGAGGGGTTTATCAGCAGGGCGCGTACAGTCGGCGGCCCTTCGGATTATCTGTGACAGAGAAGAAGAGATTGCGGCATTTATCCCACAGGAATATTGGAGCCTGGAAGCGGATGTTTTTTGCGATGGCGAAAAAAAGCCCATGCGGATTAAATTTTACGGTGATAAAAAGCAAAAAATCACCATTGAAAATAAAGAGATGCTGGATCAGATTGTCGAAGAGGCAAAAAAAGAACCTTTTAAAATTTCCGATATAAAAACCGGAGAGCGGATAAAAAAGCAGCCGCTTCCATTTACTACAAGCACTCTTCAGCAGGAGGCGGCCAATACCTTAAACTTTTCGACGCAAAAAACCATGCGCCTGGCGCAACAGCTTTACGAAGGAGTGGATATTAAAGGAAACGGGACAGCTGGTATCATCACATACCTGAGGACGGATTCCACCCGGGTTTCCGAAGAGGCCCAGAATATGGCGGCGCAATTTATTGGTTCTCAGTATGGGGAGGAGTATATCCTTTCTGAAGAGCGGGATCAAAAGGGCGGGGGAAGGATTCAGGATGCCCATGAGGCGATCCGCCCCACGGATATTGCGCTTACTCCCACAAAAATCAAAGATTCCCTTTCCAGGGATCAGTTTCGCCTTTATCAACTGATCTGGCGCAGGTTTACGGCCAGCAGGATGAAGGCTGCCGTTTACGAAACGACGAATGTGAAGATCGATGCAGGGAAGTACCGTTTTACGGCCTCTGCATCTAAAGTGAAATTCCAGGGGTTTCTGACAGTATACGGGGACAGCGATGAGAAAAAGGAGCCTAATACCTTGGCAAAAAACCTGGCTTTGGATACAAAAGTTACTTTGAAAGAATTTGACTATAAGCAGCATTTTACCCAGCCGCCGGCCCACTATACAGAGGCTTCTTTAGTTCGGACTTTGGAAGAGGCGGGGATTGGCCGTCCCAGTACCTATGCTCCCACAATTACCACCATTATTGCGAGACGGTATGTGGCGAAAGAAAATAAAAATTTGTATGTGACGGAGCTGGGAGAGGTTGTCAACCATATTATGAAAGAGGCGTTCCCGAGTCTGGTCAATGTGGCTTTTACAGCCAATATGGAATCTCTTTTAGATGGCGTGGAAGACGGTTCCGTGAAATGGAAAACAATTATCAGAAACTTCTATCCTGATTTGGAAGAAGCTGTTACAGAAGCACAAAAAGAATTGGAAACTGTAAAAATTGAGGATGAAGTTACAGATGAAATTTGTGAAAACTGCGGGCGTAATATGGTGATTAAATATGGACCTCACGGGCGTTTCCTTGCCTGTCCCGGTTTTCCTGACTGCAAGAATACAAAACCTTATTTGGAGAAGATCGGCGTCAGCTGTCCCTTATGCAGTGGGGAAGTGGTCATTAAAAAGACAAAGAAAGGCAGGCGCTACTATGGATGTAGCAATCATCCGGAATGTGAGTTCATGTCCTGGCAAAAGCCTTCCAATGAAAAATGTCCTGAGTGTGGAAATTATATGGTGGAAAAGGGAAATAAATTGATTTGTTCAGAGCAGACCTGCGGCTTTTTAAGGGAGAAAGCGGCACAAGAGGTAAAGTAATGGGGTTGCGATGGGAATATATAGAAGCAACTTCGCGAAGAGTGTAATAGTCTTAGAAAATTTCGGGGTTTGATGTTGAATAATTCCGAAAAGTATTGCGGCTTTTTGGGAAATATGATACGATAAATTTGAATATAACTAATTGCCCGAAAAAAAGTTAGGAGGCCTGCAATGAGTGTACAATTATTGGACAAGACCCGTAAAATTAACAAATTGCTTCACAATAACAGTACCAGTAAAGTAGTCTTCAATGATATTTGCGCAGTATTGAGTGATATCCTCGATTCCAACATCCTTGTAATCAGTAAAAAAGGAAAGGTGTTGGGTGTAGGTCTCAGCGAAGGGGTGGAAGAGATTGAGGAGCTGATTGAAGACCAGGTCGGGGGATTCGTTGACAAGATGTTGAACGAAAGACTGCTCAGCGTCCTTTCCACCAAGGAAAATGTAAATTTAGAAACGCTCGGGTTTGCAGAAACAAATGTAAGAAAGTATCAGGCAATCATCACTCCCATAGATATCGCAGGAGAACGGCTGGGCACTCTATTTATTTATAAATCCATTGACCAGTATGGAATTGATGATATTATTTTGAGCGAATATGGTACAACGGTGGTAGGACTGGAAATGATGCGTTCTGTCAATGAGGAGAATGCGGAAGAGACACGAAAGTTACAAATTGTAAAATCAGCCATCAGTACATTGTCATTTTCCGAATTGGAAGCGATTCAACATATTTTTGAGGAATTGGAGGGAAATGAAGGGATTCTGGTGGCCAGTAAAATCGCTGACAGAGTAGGGATTACCCGATCGGTGATCGTAAATGCCCTTCGGAAATTTGAAAGTGCGGGGGTGATTGAGTCCCGTTCTTCCGGTATGAAAGGAACTTATATTAAAGTGTTGAATGATGTGGTGTTTGAGGAATTGAGAAAGCTGAGAGAAGCATGAGGTTTTAGGAGGGAGAAACAAGCAGGGCCCCGTAGTTTCCATAACAGTTTCGTGGCATATGATAAAAATGAAAGATTCGGACACCTGAAATTTTTTATGATAAAAATCCCGCAGCCAAAAAGCCTGCGGGATTTTTAAACAACACAGAGACAAGTTAAAACCTGCAGCGGTTGACACAGGCAAAAATTTCCTGCAACCTGGGAAGAGCGATAAAAGGAGGGCAATCTGAGGAAACGATGGATTCAAGCCCATTTGTCAGAAGTTTTTGATAAAGGGTGGTAAGCTGTTGAGACATAGGGGCCTTTCCCGGATGTTCCATCAGATACAGCAAAATGTATCCAAGAGCACGGGTCTGCTCTTCGTCAGCCAGCTGCTCCACGAAGCGCAAGTCAATGGTTTCCCTGTCATAAATCAGGGTATCTTTGCCCTGGACTTTGATTTTAGGTGAGCGCTCCTTGTCGCGTTGCTTCGGGGAGAGGCAAAGGGGCCGTTTGGCCGGGATATCAGAAAAGCTGAATTCCGGGTAGGAAACAGGAAAAGCAGAGGCCTCTTTTTTGGCAGCAGCGGTAATGTCAACAGCCCGGTAGCTGTCCATCTGGATAATATGGTCAGCTGTGTGAAAAAAGGCGCCGGAGCTGCCAACCACAAGGATAGTGGAAATGCCAAGACTTGAAAACAGCGGACGAACACGGCCAAGGAAAGGGGAAATCGGCTCTTTGTCAGGAGCAATGACCCGCTGCATTAGTTGGTCCCGTACCATGAAATTGGTGGCGCAGGTGTCTTCATCAATGAGGAACAGTTTTGCTCCGGCTTCAATACCTTCCATGACTCCGGCTGCCTGGGAAGTACTCCCACTGGCATCCTCAGTGGAGAAGCAGCTGGTGTTTTTTCCATTGGGCAAGTGATTAATAAAGGGAGAAATATCAACACTTTTTACAATACGCCCTTCTTCTGCCCGTAGTTTGACGGCAGTGGAATCGGTGATGACAAATTCCCGGCCGTCTCCGGCTATATGATTGTACACCCCGACTTCCAGGGCTTTCAAAAGTGTGGATTTACCGTGATAGCCGCCGCCTACGATCAAAGTAATCCCCTGGCGGATACCCATTCCGGAAATTTCCCCGTGGTGCGGGAGGGTGAGAGTAAGACGCATGGAATCAGGAGAATGAAAAGGCACGGCTTCTTTTAAAGGAGCATTGGATACACCGGTTTTTCTGGGAAGAACGGCTCCATCCGCCACAAAGGCTGTCAAGCCATGGACCGGAAGCAGCGCCCGGAGGGCCTGCTGGTCTTCATACAGATGGATAGCCGCCAGAAGAGCTTTTTTGTCGGTGTTCCTGCTGTACAGGCTGTTTTCCACCACAGCAGGCAGATATTCAAACAGAATTTTCCGAAGCTCCCTGGAATTGATGGTCCGCCCATTGGCGGGAAAGCCTGCCTCGAACCGCATCAGAATCGTATGGCCGCTTTTATCAATGGTACAGGCAGTACGATTTAAGACCTCCTGTCCGGGGTGGGTGGCAAAAAGGGCGCCGCTTTTTCCAGAACCCCTGGCCTGAAAAGAATATTTCTGGACAGCAGCGGCAAAACGACGCAGAAGAAAGTCACAGAAAGCCGTTTTTTTATCAGAACTATTCCAAAGTTCCGAAGAAAAGCCGGAGGATTTGTCTGTGATGTGAATGGTCAGCCTGGACGGCGCCGCAAAGGGATCTCCCTGGACACGGTCAATGGAAAGGGCATAGGCGCCAAAATTGTACATTCCCCGCAGGGATTTATAGGCGGGATAACTTTTGTGGTCGATATCCCGGAGCATGGATTCCAGATCAACAGATGTCTTCATAGAAAAAATTCCTTTCTAAAATAATTATGTGATACATTTTTCTGATTCATTATAACATAAAAGTTTTTCAGAATGTGGGCTTAACTTGCATTTTTCGTGATTATCCGCTATAATACTTAAGTTACGCGGGCAGAGAGGTTCTGCCGGAAAGAATGGAGCTTTATTATAAAATGAAAAAAGTAACGGTTATCATCCCCAACTACAACGGGAAAAAGTTTATGGAAGACTGCATGGAGGGGCTCCGGCGCCAGGGCAGCCAGGATTTCCATGTGCTTTTTGTGGATAACGGCTCCACTGACGGGAGTGTGGAATTTGTACGGGAGAGTTATCCGGAACTGGAGATTCTGGCTCTGGATAAAAACTACGGCTTCAGCCGGGCTGTAAACGAAGGGATTCAGGCTTCAAAAACCCCCTATGTCATTCTCCTGAATAATGATACGCAGGTGCATCCCGGTTATGTGGAAGCGCTTGTCGCTGCTTTGGACGCAAATCCGAAAGCATTTTCTGTCAGTGCAAAAATGATTCAAATGTACAACCCTGAATTAATCGACGATGCAGGGGACCAGTATACAGTACTGGGGTGGGCGTTTCAGAGAGGGGTAGCCCATTCGGTGAAACGTTATACAAAACCTGCCCGGGTATTTTCAGCCTGCGGCGGCGCTGCTGCTTACAGACGCCGGGTATTTGAGCAGATTGGATATTTTGATGAAAAGCATTTTGCCTATTTAGAGGACTTGGATGTGGGATACAGGGCCAGGTTATGGGGATGGCAAAATCTTTATGCGCCGGGGGCCATAGTGAAACATGTGGGGAGCGGAACCAGCGGTTCTAAATACAATGATTTTAAGGTACGGTTGGCGGCGCGGAATAGTATTTACCTGAATTACAAAAATATGCCTCTTTTTCAGATAATTCTCAACAGTCCGGCGCTTTTGGCTGGATATTGGATAAAAAGCCGGTTTTTTAAAAAGAGAGGTTTTGGGCAGGCATATAAAGAAGGGCTGAAAGAGGGCTGGCAAACACGGAAAACCTGCAAGAAAGAGAAGTTTTCTTTCAAAAGGATTTGGTATTATATTTGTGTGGAAGGCCGTATGCTTGGAGGGACATTTTCTTATATATATGAATTTTTATACAGGAAGTTTTTGAGGCCTACCGGCTCCTGATGCCAGGAGATTGCTTTGTATTTTTATGCATTTTAAGAAAACTTTAAGAATAGTCGTGCTTTTTTCTATTGCCCTTTGAGGAAGGATAATGTATGATATAAGCTGTTAAGTTCCATAATCGCAGAGGAAGGCTGTTATAAGGTGAATCATCTTGATTAAAGATAATCAAAAGCATCTGAACCGGATTCATGTGGTGATTGATGCGGTTATTATAGTAATAGCGTATTTCATAGCGTATTGGTTGATCTTTGGATTTATGAGGAGGGACTCAGGGCTTCCCAAAGGAATTTACTTCAGCGCATTGCTTTATATCGTACCGGGGGGACTGATTTTATACTGGTTTTTCCATTTGTACGAACCCATGCGGGTGATGGGGCGGCGTCTGGAGCTTTTTAATGTTCTGAAAGCAAATGTGGTGGGAGCCATGCTGATCACCCTGGTACTCTATTTAGGAAAAGACCGCCTGATCCACTTTTCCCGCCAGATGACATTTCTGTTTATTGCTTTTAACTATGTATTGGAATCAACATTCCGCCTGACCCTCAGAAGTGTGCTCCGCTCTTTCCGCAGAAAAGGCTATAATCAAAAACACGTACTTTTGATTGGCTACAGCAGAGCAGCCCAAAGCTACATTGACAGAGTAGTTGCGAATCCTGATTGGGGATACCTGATTCGGGGAATCCTGGACGATCATGCAAGCCGGGGGACTGAGTACAGGGGGGTTCGTGTGATGGGCCCCATTGACAATCTGGAAGAAATACTTCCGATGAACCGCCTGGATGAGATTGCTATAACTTTGAGTATTAATGAATATGATAAACTGGAGAGAATTGTAAATGCCTGCGAAAAATCGGGGGTACATACAAAGTTTATTCCCGATTATAATAAGGTTATACCAACGAAGCCGTATACAGAAGATTTGCTGGGGCTTCCGGTGATCAATATACGGAATGTCCCCCTTACAGATTCTTTTAATGCGGCGCTGAAGCGGCTGGTGGATATCCTGGGCGCTGGCGTCGGTATCATTGTTTTTTCACCAATTATGTTGATTGTGGCAGCTGTCATAAAATTTTCATCGCCCGGTCCGGTGATATTCAGCCAGGAAAGGGTAGGCCTTCATAACCGTTCTTTTAAAATGTACAAGTTCCGTTCCATGGAGGTTCAGAAGCCTTCAGAGGAAAAAGCAGCCTGGACAACCAGGAACGACCCCAGAGTCACGCCGGTTGGAAAATTTATCCGAAAGACCAGTATTGATGAGCTGCCGCAGCTTTTTAATATTCTTAAAGGAGATATGAGTTTGGTAGGCCCCAGGCCGGAACGTCCTCATTTTGTGGAAAAATTCAGGGAAGAGGTTCCGCGGTATATGGTAAAGCATCAGGTGCGTCCGGGATTAACAGGTTGGGCGCAGGTCAACGGCTATCGGGGAGATACTTCTATTACAAAACGTATTGAGTGTGATTTGTACTATATAGAAAATTGGAGTCTGGGTTTGGATTTCAAAATTATTTTTCTGACGTTTTTTAAAGGCTTTGTCAATAAAAATGCCTATTAGAAATGTGTAAGATATGGAAAGGAACAGGCGACAATGAAATACAGAGATGATGAGTATGAATATGAAAATCGCAGGCGCGATATGGAGCAGCGCAAACGGGTGAGGCCGGATGCGGAAATGGCTTCTCAGCGCAGACGGAATCCGGCAGGAAGTGACAGGACGGCTTATACCGGGGCGGGAAACGCGTCCGGCATGAGAAACAGGACAACTTCCGGCAGCAGGAATGTGTCCGGTGGGAGGAGTGCTTCCGGTGGGAGGACATCTTCCGGGACGCGAAATGCTTCCGGGACGCGGGCTTCTTCCGGTGCAAGAAGCTCGTCGGCCAGAAACGTTTCCGGGACAAGAACTGCGGCAGCAGGGACAGGAAGGCGTATTGGCGCCGATCCTTATGACAGGAGTTATGCGGCAGGCTATTATGAGGAGACAGGTGCAAAAAGACGCCAGAATTCCTCCGGGGAAACTGCCGGAAGGAAGGGAAAAAGGCCTCTTTCTCCTAAAGCCAAAAAGAAAAGGCGAATCAGAAGGATTCTTTTTGCAGTGGAAGGAGTTCTGCTGCTGGTGGTGCTGGCGGGCCTTTTCATAATTTCCAAATGGGATTTGATTCAGAAAGCCTCTTTTGGAAAAAAAGATGTCCATATCAATGAATTGCCGGAAAACACTGTCCAGAGTATGGAAGGGTATCGAACCATTGCCATATTTGGTGCCGATGAAAAAGGCAGCCACAGTGATGTAATTATGATCGCCAATATCAACAATAAAACAAAGGAGATTACGTTAACCTCAGTGCTCCGTGATACTTTTTGGAATGTCCCTGATTTGAGCAATGGAGATGAGGATAAATACGCGAAAGCCAACAATGCCTATCATACAGGCGGCGACTTAGGCGCTTTAAATGCCCTCAATAAAAACCTGGATTTAAATATTACGGAATATGTGACCATTAACTGGTATGCGGTATCTGAGGTGGTGGATCTTTTGGATGGTTTGGAGATCGATGTGCCTGAAAGCATGATGGATGAGATCAATGGTTATATCACCAATACTCAGGAGGAGGCCCAGAGCTGGGCGCCGGACGGACCTGGAAAAGGAGAGAAGGGGACCCACCATATTGAGGAGTCCGGGCTTCAGAGGCTGGACGGGCTTCAGACAGTGGCTTACTGCCGGATTCGGCATAATAATGGCGGTGACGATGGCCGTACCAGGAGGCAGCGTGAAGTGGTCAATATGATTCTGGAGAAGACAAAGCAGCAGGGACCGGCAAGAATCCTGGGAATCTGTGAGGCGGTATTCCCGGAAGTCAGGACAAATATGACGCTGGCCGACATCCTGAGTATGGCGCCGGATATTGGGAGCTATCGGATTGTCAATAATATTGCATTTCCCTATCATCAGATTGACGCGTTTGTGGGCAGCAGCGGGTCGGTGAAAGTGCCTCTCGGCCTGGCAGAGGACGTGACACAGCTTCATAAAGATTTATTTGGAGATGACAATTACGTACCGTCACAGACGGTGCAGCAGATCAGCAACAAAATTGAGAGTCTGACGGATTACAGTGCAGAGGACAGAAGGGATTAGAGAAAAAATCGGGCAGCCGCATAGGAAACGGCTGCCTTTGATTTTTGTCCGGCGTTTTTATATAAGTTTCCAGAAAGGAGTTTCTATGCATTACGAAAAAATGCAAAGAGGGATTTTTAAAAGCCGTCCCAACCGTTTTCTGGCCGAAGTGGAGACGGAGGGAAAGAAGGTTTCCTGCCATGTGAAGAATACAGGAAGACTGAGGGAGCTTTTGGTTCCGGGAACGGGCGTATGGATACAGCATTGTGACAAGGCGGAACGGAAAACGAAGTATTCGCTGATTGCAGTGGAGAAGCTTTCGGAAACTGCGGGGAATGTGTTGGTGAACATTGATTCCCAGGCGCCAAATGTGGTTGCTGCCGAATGGGTCAAGAACGGAGCGGATGGTCATTTCCAGGAGGTTTCTGAACTGAGAAGGGAAGCGAAATTTGGAAAGTCCAGGTTTGACTTGTACTTTAAAGGTGATGGAAGACCCTGCTTTATGGAGGTGAAAGGCGTCACCCTGGATGTTGGTGGGGTGGCGAAATTCCCCGATGCCCCTACGGAGCGGGGGATAAAACATATGGAGGAACTGATTACGGCCCTGAAGGCAGGATATGAGTCGTATCTTTTGTTTGTGATTCAAATGAAAGGAATCGGAAGTTTTTCTCCAAATGAAGACACCCACCCGGCGTTCGGCGAAGCCCTGCGGGCCGCCGAACAGGCGGGAGTACATATTTTAGCATATGACTGTAAGGTGACAGAGGATTCCATGGATATTGATTGCCCGGTGAAAGTCCGGCTGTAACAGGAATCCACTGCGTAATTTTTATCGTATAAAAAACTTCGCCCTCATACAATAAAAGATTTACAGTTTAACAATCCGCATCATGTCGATGGTGCTGTCTTTTTCGTGGGGGCCGCCGCAGATGACGATGGTGTCCCCTTCTTCCACGATGCCGGACTGAAGGGCCACTTCTTCTGCGTGGCGGAACAGACTGTCTGCGCTGGCCTGTTCACTGGCCTGTAAAGGGCAGACTCCCCAGGTGAGATTCAACTGCCGGAGAGCCTTTTTGTCCACAGTTGGCGCAATGACAGGGACGGCAGGCCGGTAGTCGGCAATCATTCTGGCGCTGCGGCCGGTCCTGGTGACAGCTACGATGGCTTTGGCGTCCAGGTAATTGGCAGAGGTAATTGTGGCGATTCCAACAGCTACGGCGGGAATTTGCTCTAAGCAGAGAGACTCGTGGAGCTCTGAAAACCGTTTTTTATAATTGATGGTTTTTTCCGTTGCTTCAGCAATTTCCGCCATGGTACGGACAGCCTCTGTGGGATAATCTCCGGCAGCCGTTTCACCGGACAGCATAATGGCTGTGGTGCCGTCATAAATGGCATTTGCCACGTCGGAGACCTCTGCCCTGGTGGGCCGTGGGCTGTAGGTCATGGATTCCAGCATTTGTGTGGCAGTTACAACATGTTTTCCGGCCATATAACATTTCTTAATGATGGTCTTTTGGATTCCCGGCAGTTCACGGAAAGGAATTTCCACGCCCATATCACCCCGGGCCACCATGATACCGTCGGCCAGCTTGAGAATTTCATCCAGGTGTTCGATGCCCTGGGTATTTTCAATTTTTGCGATGATCTGAATCCGTTTTCCTCCATTTTCGTCCAGGAGTTTGCGCAGCTTGCGTATATCGTCAGCCGTCCTTGTGAAAGAAGCGGCTACGAAATCCACATCTTGTTCAATCCCAAAGAGAATATCCTTTCGGTCAGTTTCGCTGATGTAAGGCATGGGAATTTCCAGGTTGGGAATATTGATACTTTTGTGATTACTGATGGTTCCACCATTGATAACACGGCAGACCACGTCGGAACCTTCGATTCGTTCCACAAACATGGCAAGCTTTCCGTCGTCAATGAGGATTCTGGTGCCGATGGTGACACAGGAGGCCAGCCCCCCAAAAGTCAGGCCGATTCCGGTTTCGTTGCCGGGTTCGGAAGAGGCAGATAAAGTAAAACTTTGCCCAGCCTCCAAGGTGACGGCTCCATTTTCAAAATCGCGGAGTCGGATTTCCGGCCCTTTTGTGTCCAAAAGCAAAGCAATGGGGCTTCCCATTTCAGCGCTGATGGATTTTACACGGTCCATACGGATTTTTTGCTCTTCGTGGGAACCGTGGGAGAAATTAAACCGGGCGCAGTCCATACCGCCGCTTATGAGGGCGCGTATGGCGTCATCCGTGTCAACAGCGGGCCCCATAGTACAGATAATTTTTGTTTTTCTCATAATGAATTCTGCCTCCTTTTCCAGGTTATTTATTCAAACAGGCAATAAACCGGGTATGTCTGCCCTGTCAGTTTCTATGGAAAAAATTTGGGCAAAAATAGCTCTTGTTTTCGACCGGCAGATTGCGTATAATCATAAAGGGAATCCTCTCTTTCACAGAAAATTTCTTTTATCATAGATGAAAATGAAAGAAATATCAAGAGGCGGGTTCCAAAAAATATTTGGACTTTCATTTGGAAACAGAGGAGTAGGAAAGCATGGCGACAAAAAGGGAGAAGAAGAAACGTTCAAGAAAACTTCAGGGAGCTATCTTTGTCATTGCGTTGGCGGTCTTTCTTTTTTCCGCGTACCAACTTCTGACAATTTATCTGGAATATAAGCGGGGCAGCGACGAATATGAGCAGTTGTCTGAAGAAGCGGCGAAGCTTTTAGAAGAGGCAGAAGCGGCTGCAGCTCCGGAAAAAGAGGGAGAAGAAGAGGCGGGACAGAAAGGCGCTACCCCCTGGAAGAAGCTTTATGACAGGATGCTTCAGGAAAACGAGGATTATGTGGCTTGGATCACGATTCAGGATACGGAGATTGATTATCCCATTGTCCAGTACGAAGACAATGATTTTTACCTGAGCCATACGTTTGCAAAAGCTGAAAATGCTGCGGGAACCTTGTTCATAGACAGCAATATTCCGGAAGGCATGGAAGGAAAACATGTCATCGTATACGGACATAATATGAAAAATGGTTCGATGTTCGCAGGGCTTAAAAAATTCCGGGAAGATGATTTTTATGAGGGACATAAAACTTTTCAGGTAAATACGGCTACCGGTTTTTACAAATATGAAATTTTTTCCGTGTCTGTGATTTCACCTGAAAGCGACACCTATACCCTGGAGTTTGCGGACGATGCGGAATTTTTAGATTATATTGCCCGTATGCAGGAGCGTTCCCTTCATGATACGGGTGTCACAGTGGATGCGGAAGATAAGATCATTACTCTTTCCACTTGTGTCAATCAGAACGTGGACAGACTGGTGGTTCAGGCCAGACGTTTAGAAAATTAAGCGGAAGAACCGAAAGTATGGAAAAAAGTACTTGCATTTCTAAAGAAAATGAGGTATCGTATATTGCGTAAGGAGCAATGCTCCAAAAATAGGCTTGATAATCGAACGAAGGCGTTCCATAAAGGGCGCCTTCTCTTTATCGTACAGGAAACTTTGTTTTCCATACGATAAAGGCCTTTTCTGTCCGAACCAGACAGTAGCGCCGGTGGAAGCTGGTTTTTCAAGCACGAGGAAAAGAAAAAGTGGAGGAAAATCTATGTGCGAAAAAGTGGTAAATGTGGAAAGGATTTTCAATGAAAATGTGTTTACCATGGGTAAGATGAAAGAGCGTCTGCCCAAAAAGGTATATGCAGAGGTGAAGAATGTTATTGAATATGGCGGTGAGCTTTCTCCGGAGACTGCCGATGTGGTGGCGAAAGCCATGAAGGACTGGGCTGTGGAGCTTGGAGCAACCCACTATACCCACTGGTTCCAGCCGCTGACCGGAATCACGGCGGAAAAGCACGACTCTTTTGTGACGAACCCGGATGCAGAAGGGCGGATGCTGATGGAGTTTTCCGGTAAGGAACTGATTAAGGGAGAACCGGATGCTTCTTCTTTCCCTTCGGGCGGCCTGCGGGCCACCTTTGAGGCCAGAGGTTATACGGCATGGGACTGCACATCTCCGGCATTTGTCAAGAAAGATGCAACAGGGGCCATCCTCTGTATTCCCACAGCGTTCTGCTCTTATAAAGGGGAGGCCCTGGATAAAAAGACACCGCTTCTGCGTTCCATGGAAGCGCTTTCTGAGCAGGCGCTTCGTATTGTACGCCTGTTTGGCAATACGGAGGCTACCAAGGTAACCGCATCGGTGGGGCCGGAGCAGGAGTATTTTCTGGTTGACAGGGATTTATATTTGCAGAGAAAAGATTTGATTTATGCGGGCCGTACACTGTTCGGTGCGCCGGCGCCCAAGGGCCAGGAGATGGATGACCATTATTTTGGCGTGATCAAGGAACGGATTGGTTCCTATATGAAGGATTTAAATGAAGAGCTTTGGAAACTGGGGATTTCCGCTAAAACACAGCATAATGAAGTGGCCCCCGCGCAGCATGAACTGGCGCCTATTTTCAATACGGCCAACATCGCGGTGGATCACAACCAGCTTATTATGGAAACCATGAAGAAAGTGGCAAAGCGCCATGGCCTGGCCTGCCTGCTTCATGAGAAACCTTTTGCGGGAGTCAATGGCTCAGGTAAACATGACAACTGGTCTATCTGTACAGACAATGGCGTCAATATGCTGGATCCCGGTGCGACGCCCAACCAGAATATTCAGTTTCTTCTGGTGCTGGCCTGTATCATTAAGGCTGTGGATATCCATGCGGATCTTTTACGTCAGTCAGCCTCCAATGTGGGGAACGACCACAGGCTGGGAGCCAATGAGGCGCCTCCGGCTATCATCTCCATGTTCCTGGGCGAACAGCTGGAAGATGTGGTGAAACAGCTGATCGAAACAGGAGAAGCGGCATCCTGTAAAGAAGGGGAGAGACTGTATACAGGTGTCAGTACGCTTCCGGATCTTCAAAAAGATGCAACCGACAGAAACAGGACGTCACCTTTTGCTTTTACAGGAAATAAATTTGAATTCCGTATGGTTGGTTCCTCCGATTCCATTGCAAGCCCCAATACTACCTTAAACGCAATCGTGGCAGAATCGTTCTGTGAGGCTGCCGATGTCCTGGAGAAAGCCAGTGATTTTGATGTGGCCGTTCATGACCTGATTAAAGAATACCTGGCGGAGCATCAGAGAATTATCTTTAATGGCAACGGATACTCCGAAGAATGGGTGGCGGAAGCGGAGCGGAGAGGTCTGCCCAACATTAAGTCCATGGTGGATTCTGTGGAGAGCCTGACCACGGAGAAGGCTGTAAAACTTTTTGAGAAGTTCCATATTTTCACGAAGGCAGAGCTTGAGTCCCGTGCGGAAGTACTGTATGAGACTTATGCAAAGGCCATCAATATCGAGGCTTTGACTATGGTAGATATGGCCGGAAAGCAGTTGATTCCTGCAGTGATCACCTATACAACCGAACTGGCGGCTTCCATCAGTGCGGTCCGCGAAGCCTGCCCGGAAGCAGATGTAAGCGCCCAGACGGAACTTCTGATGGAGACGTCCGCTTTGCTTGCAGAATCCAAAAAGGCTTTCGACGCCCTTAAAAAGGAGACGGCGCAGGCGGCCGGCATGGAAGAAGGGGAAAGCCAGGCCAGGGCTTATCACGACCAGGTAATGCCTGCCATGTCGAAGCTCCGCGCGCCCCTTGACAAGTTGGAGATGATGGTGGATAAAGAAATATGGCCCATTCCTTCTTATGGCGATCTGACCTTTGAAGTGTAGAGAGAATGGATATCGTCGGTTGACAAGCGTATGTATGTCCTTGTCAACCGGCGGTATGCATAATAAAAACCTCCTGTTTTGACGAGGAACAGGAGGTTTTTATTATGATAGTAAAAAGGGAGGAGAGCTGAAGACAGCTCATGTTATGAAAAAAATATTGAGGCATTAGCACTGGCTGATGCTCCGAATACTGTCAGTTGTCATCGATCATTGTTTCTTGTTTTTCTTGTATGGTTATAGTATAGGGGGCAATCATGAAGAAATCGTGCCCAGTCTGTAAAAAGATTTTGAATGATGTTTGAACAAAATATGAACGGGAGTGGGATTTTATAAATTCATTCTGCCTGAAATTATATTTTACTTGTAAAAAAGATTGTGAAATGTTACAATACAATTATCCGAAAAGAGGGATTTTTCGGAAATATTTCTAAAGGAGAATCAGTATGAAGAAAAAAATGTTGGCATTATTGTTGGCAGTTTCCATGGTTATGGCATTGTCTGCCTGCGGCTCTGGAGGTGACGAGGCGAAAGAGACGCAAAAAAAGGAAACGCAAAAAGAAACAGAAGCAGCGCCGGCAGAAACAAAAGCAGAAGGAACACAGGCAGCTACTGAAGGCGGGGAAGCTTCTTCCATGGATGAGTTGATTGCGGCAGCGCAGGAAGAGGGGGAGCTGGTAGTCTATGGTTCCTGTGAAGATGCTTATATCTCTGCTGCATGCCAGGCGTTTGAGGCAAAATATGGTATCAAGACTTCCTGGCAGCGTCTTACCGGCGGCGAGGTCCAGGCAAAGCTTGAGGAAGAAAATGGAAATCCTTCTGCCGACGTATGGTTTGGTGGAACTTCCGACCCTCAGAGCGTATGTGCAAGCGAAGGCCTTCTGATGGCTTATGATGCACAGAACAAGAGTCATCTGATTAGCGCTGACTGTTCCGACCCCGACGGATATTGGTATGGAATCTACCGCGGTATCCTTGGTATCTTCTATAACAAAGAAGAACTGGATCGCCTTGAAATTGAGTATCCCACTGACTGGGACGACCTGTTGGATCCCAAGTATGAAGGCCTGATTTGGTTCTCCAATCCCAATACGGCCAGCACGGCAAAGCTTGCGATCAATACCTTTGTACAGCAGAGGGGACATGATGGGGCAATGGATTATTTTGTAGCCCTTGATAAAAATGTTGCACAGTACACAAAGAGCGGCGGCGGCCCTTCCAAGAGTGTAGGCTCCGGTGAGTGTGTGATTGGTATTGGCTTCCTCCATGATGCGGTATATCAGATCACCCAGGGGTATGATAATATCGGTATGTGTATCCCTGCTTCCGGGACTACCTGCGAGACTGGCGCAACTTCAATTTTTGCAGGATGCAAACATCCCAATGCAGCAAAACTTTGGATTGAGTTCTGTCTGACGCCGGAGTGCGTGGAGCTGGCTGATGACACAGGAAGCTTCCAGTTCTTGGTTCTGGACAATGCGGAGCAGCCCGCCGTACTGGCAGATTTCGACCTCGACCCCAATAATACACTGGAATATGATTTTGCAGATGCAAAAGAAAACACCCAGAAATATGTGGAAGATCTCTTTGAAGCTTTGGGTAGCGCGGCAGACAGCCGGTTCAAGACGGAGTAATCGAACATATATGGAAATAGCACAGGCAGCTTCCTGAGCTGATATGGCGGGGGGATGGAATCTTCCATCCCCTGCCTTTTGTGTATGGATTATACTGTGCTTCCAGCCAGCTTTAATGGAATACAGAATGAAAAGGAGTAGACTATGAAAAGGCGTCAAAGTGCAGCGCTGGACCGGAAAAAGCTCCTGAAAGATCCGGTTTTGCTGATAACAATTATTATTTTAATCGTGGCATTGCTCCTGTTTGTGCTTTATCCGCTGCTCATTCTCTTAGTGGACAGCATTTGGCAGGAGGGGCATTTTACACTGGGTATTTTTGAGTCGGTCCTGCATCTGGGCAGGTTCCAGACGGCATTTTGGAATACGGTGCGGGCGGGGGTCATCACAGGGCTTTTATCGACTCTTCTGGGGCTGCTTTTTGCTTACGTGGATGTTTATGTGAGGCTCCGTTTCCGAATACTGGAGAGGCTTTTTAATGTGGTATCCATGCTTCCAGTAGTTTCTCCGCCCTTTGTGCTTTCCCTCAGCATGATCTGCCTTTTCGGCCGCTCCGGGCTTGTGACAAGACAGATTCTGGGGATTTATGATGCAAATGTATATGGGCTGGTGGGAATTGTAGTGACCCAGACCCTGACTTTTTTCCCGGTCTGCTATCTTATGCTGCGGGGCCTTTTGAAGAATATCGACCCTTCTTTGGAGGAGGCAGCCAGGGATATGGGGGCGTCCAGATGGAAGGTGTTCTGGACAGTGACTACGCCGCTTCTTCTTCCGGGCCTTGGAAACGCGTTTCTTGTGACCTTTATTGAATCGGCGGCAGATTTTGCTAACCCGATGTTAATTGGCGGCGACTATGATACTTTGGCGACTACGATTTATCTGCAGATCACAGGGGCATATGATAAGCAGGGGGCTTCGGCCATGGCAGTGGTGCTGCTTTCCCTGACAATTCTGATGTTTATTATCCAGAAATATTACCTGGAGTCCAAGACAGCGGCTACGCTGACAGGAAAAGCCAGCAGAGAGCGAATGAGAATCACAGATAAAAGCGTGACATTTCCCATGACCATGCTTTGTGGGCTTGTTTCTATATTTGTTATCCTGATGTACGCCATGGTGCCTATGGGCGCGCTGTTTAAGCTGTGGGGACGGAATTATGCCCTGACGCTGGATCATTTCAAGTACATTTTTACTTATGGCGGCTTGGCGGCGTTTAAAGATTCGGCGCTTTTGTCAGTCATTGCGGCTCCTATTACGGCAATACTTTCCATGATTATCGCATATTTAGTAGTGAAGCGGAAATTTAAAGGAAGGGGCTTTATTGAATTTGTTTCGATTTTAGCCATGGCGGTGCCTGGAACTGTGCTTGGTGTCGGTTTTATCCGGGGGTATTCCAACGGAATGTTCCGAACTGGGTTTTTACAGGGGATTTACGGCACATCGGCAATTTTGATTATTGCTTTTGTGGTGCGTTCTTTACCGACAGGTACGCGGAGCGGAATCTCAGCCCTGCGCCAGATAGACAAGAGTATTGAGGAATCGGCATATGATATGGGGGCGGGCAGCGGAAAGGTCTTTATGACGGTTACGCTTCCGCTGATCAAGGATTCTTTTTTTTCCGGCCTGGTGACGGCATTCGTGCGGAGTATCACGGCTATCTCAGCAGTAATCCTTCTGGTAACGCCCAGATGGAATATGGTGACGGTGCAGATTAACAGCCTGGCAGAAAAAGGCAATTACGGTGAAGCGTGTGCATATGCGACAGTCCTGATTATTATTGTTTACGCGGCGGTAATGCTGATGAACTTGTTTATTAAATATTTTGGAACCAGCAGAGTGAGGAGGCAGAAGTAAATGGCGAAGGAAAAGAAAGGGATCCGTCTGGAGCATGTTTCAAAAATATATAAGGACCCTAAGACAAAAAAAGATTTTTATGCGGTAAAGGATGTTTCGGTGGAGATTGAACCAGGTAGTTTTGTGACGCTTCTCGGGCCTTCCGGCTGTGGGAAGACAACAACTTTGCGAATGATTGCAGGATTTGAAAGTCCTGATGAGGGCAGCATTTTCCTGGGAGGGGAGAGGATCGATGAGCTGACGCCCAACAAGCGGGATACGGCTATGGTATTCCAGAGCTATGCCCTCCTGCCCCATTATAATATTTTTGACAATGTAGCTTACGGCCTTAAGATCCGGAAAGTGCCGAAAGAGGAGATTCGCAAGAAGGTCATCGACATTTTGGAGCTGGTGGGGCTTTCTGGGATGGAGACACGTATGACCAATCAGCTTTCCGGCGGCCAGCAGCAGAGGGTGGCCCTGGCCAGGGCTCTTGTCATTGAGCCGGGTGTGCTTCTTTTTGACGAGCCTTTAAGCAATTTGGATGCAAAGCTGCGGGTCAGTATGAGGACAGAAATCCGCAGGATTCAGCAGGAGGCGGGAATTACAGCTATTTATGTAACCCATGACCAGAGTGAGGCCATGAGCATCTCCGACCAGATCATTATTATGAAATCCGGTGTGATCTCCCAGATGGGTACGCCGCAGGATATCTACTATCATCCTGTCAATGAGTTTGTGGCAGATTTCATCGGGGATGCCAATTTCCTGAAAGGGAAAGTGGTATCTCATGCGGGAGAGACAGGGACTATGGAGATCAACGGGAACCATGTGGAGGTATCCGGATGCGGCCATGTATCTGGCGGCAGCGAGGCAACGCTTGTACTTCGCCCGGAATCCATCCATCTGGAAGATGCGGGAAATATTCCATGCGATGTGGCACTGTCCTGCTTTATGGGCGCTTATCAGAATTATCATGTGATGGTAGGAGATACAAAGGTGGCCATTACTGATTATAATCCGCGGGGGAAAAAGATTTATCAGGTGGGAGACAAAGCTTTTATCAGTTTCAAACCGGAAACAGCACACGTGCTGCAGGCATCAGAGTAATCATATTGGAGAGAGAGTATGGTAATTACGTATAAATGCCCTTCCTGCGGGGCCCCGATGGTGTTTAACCCGGAGAGTCAGAAGCTTTTCTGTGAACACTGTCAGACAGAGCTTTCTGTGAAGGAATATGAAGCGCGATACGGAAAACCCCTTATGCGGGAGGAGACGGAAGAGGAAAAGGCTGCAGCGCGTACGGAAGGCGGGCCGGTGGAGACGGAGGAAGAAGGGGAGCATGTTTCTTATGGAAAAGGCCCCACGATGGATGTAAAGAGCTACCACTGCTCTTCCTGCGGCGCGGAGGTCATGACAGATGATACGACAGCAGCGTCTGTCTGCAGTTTCTGTGGAAGCCCCACTCTCATTGAAGAACGGATGAAGGGGGCCAGGCGGCCGGAGCGGGTATTGCCTTTCCGGGTCACAAAAGAGCAGGCTGTGGAAAAATTTAAGGCATGGACAAAACGGGGGCTTTTTACGCCGCGGGAATTCCGAAGCCAGAGCACTATTGACAAAATTACAGGAATTTATGTCCCCTTTTGGCTGGTGGATTATCATGCGAATGTATGGCTTCACGCCCACTGTACCAGGACGCGGACACATCGCAGCGGTGATACGGAATATATTTATACCGACCATTATGATGTCCGTAGAAATATTGATGCGGGATACGAAAAAATCCCCATGGATGCCTCGGAAAAAATGGATGATGAAACCATGGATCTTCTGGAACCCTTCAATTACCAGGATTTGAAGCCCTTTGACATGCCCTACTTGTCCGGTTATCTGGCAGATATATATTCATATACGGATCAGGATATGGAGGGGCGCGGAAAGCATCGGGTCAGGGAGTACGCCCTGGCGGCGGCCAGAAGGACCATTTCCGGCTATACCGGAGTCAATGTGGTGGAGCAGAGGCTGCGTATTGACGAGACTGATGCGGAATATGTGATGCTCCCTGTCTGGATGTTAAATTACCGTTATCAGGGAAAGGATTATCAGTTTGCCATCAATGGACAGACCGGCAAACTGGTGGGGACACTGCCCCTTAGCAAAGGCAGGATGTTTGGCTGGTGGGCAGGCCTGACCGCGGGATTTTTCGCGGTATCTACTCTGGTTTCGCTTGTGGGAGGGCTGCTATGAGACAGGGATTAAAAAAATGGTTTTTTTCCTTTCTGGCCGTGTGTGCCGCCCTTTTTCTATTTTGCGGCTTTGACAGCCAGGAAAAAAAGGTATATGATGATGGAGGACTTTTAACGGAGGCTGAGGAAAAGAGGATTCAAAAGCTTTTGGTGTCCGGCGCCCAGAATACGGAGCAGGATCTGGTGATTGTCACCACCTATGACAACGGGGGGAAAGAGGCCAGAGATTATGCAGATGATTTTTATGACGAGCATGGTTTCGGCTACGAAAAAGAAAACGGCTCCGGCGTGTTGTTCCTGATTGATATGGATGCAAGGATTATTTATATCAGCACCGCGGGGACCGCCATTGAGAAATATACGGATATGGAGATCGAGGATACGCTGGATGCTATTATGCCCTCTATGCGTTCTGGAAATTATGAGGAGGCCTGCCGTACTTTCATTTCAGAAGCAGTTGTCTGTTTAAATGGCGGCGATGCGGATGAGAATGGTTACTATGATGAAAAAACGGACCGGTTTGTGGAAAGGCCGGCGGACAGCGGCTGGAAGCGGGCGCTTTCGTTCAAACGGCTGGCCATCCTGTTTTCCGTGTCGGCGGCACTGGCGGCGTTTACGGTTCTGATCATTTCCTGGAAGCGGAAAACCAGGATGAGCGTAAACGGCGGAACTTACCTGAAAGCTGGGAAGGTGGACTTTAGGGAGAAGAGAGACCAGTTTACCCATACCACCGTGGTGACCCGCCATATTCCGAAGGATAACGGAGGCGGGGGTTCCGGCGGAGGCCACAGCTCTTTCCACACAAGCAGCGGGGGCCACAGCCATGGGGGCGGGGGCAGGAGCTTTTGAAGGGTTTCCCTTTGGTACCTGTGAGAGTTTATTATATTTTTAAGAGAGAGGAAAAAGAGAATGGAAGAGACAAAGAATCCTGTTGTTACCATTGAGATGGAGAGTGGGGATCTCATCAAGGCTGAGCTTTACCCGGAGACTGCTCCCAATACGGTAAATAATTTTATCAGTTTGGTAAAGAATGGCTTTTATGACGACCTGATCTTCCATCGGGTAATCCGGGGGTTTATGATTCAGGGAGGATGTCCCCTGGGCCAGGGGACGGGAGGACCCGGTTATCAGATTAAAGGGGAGTTTTCGGCCAATGGAGTGCCCAATTCCCTGTCCCATGATCCCGGAGTGCTTTCCATGGCCAGGGCCATGCATCCGGATTCTGCAGGCTCCCAGTTTTTTATCATGCATGAAAAATCCCCTCATCTGGACGGCCAGTATGCCGCTTTCGGAAAGGTGATTGAAGGTATGGATGTGGTAAATGCCATCGCAGAGACGGCTACCGGCTACGGTGACAGGCCGGTGGAAACCCAGAGGATGAAAACGGTGACGGTGGAAACTTTTGGCGTAGACTACCCTGAGCCGGAGAAGTGCTAAAAGAGGAATGAGCATATGACAGTTGGTGCCATACAATTTCTGATTGTCTGCCCACTTGTGTTTTTGGCAGGGTTTGTGGATGCTGTAGCAGGGGGAGGCGGACTGATTTCTCTGCCGGCTTATTTAATAGCCGGGCTGCCGGTGCATTATGCAATCGGTACTAATAAGTTAAGCTCGGGAATGGGGACTGCGATTACAACAGGGCGTTTTGCCAGAAAAGGTTTTATTCCCTGGAAACAGTCTGGATTTTATATTATAAGCGCATTGATTGGCTCCAGTATTGGAGCCAGTCTTGCTCTGATGCTGGACGACGGGATATTCAAGATCATTATGCTGATTATTCTTCCGCTGACGGCTCTTTATATTATGAAAGGAAAAACTCTGGGAGCAGAGAAGGAACCTTTCTCCACGCAAAAGACTTTGCTGATCGGTATGTCTGTCGCCTTGGGAATCGGGGCTTATGACGGCTTTTATGGACCGGGGACAGGGACGTTCCTGCTGCTGTTTCTGACATCAGCGGCGCATATGAGGCTGGAAACTGCCAACGGGATTTCCAAAGTGATTAATCTGACTACAAATGTGATGACGCTTGTTTTATTTGCACGTGAAGGAAAGGTACTGGCTTTGTTGGGAGTCACGGCCGGTCTGTTCAGCATAGCCGGAAATTATCTTGGGGCCGGATTTTTTTCAAAAGGTGGGACAAGGGCGGTAAAGCCCATTATGCTGACAGTCCTGGCGATCTTTTTCATTCGGATCTTGTTGGAGTTGAATTCTGTTTGATATGATATGGCCCAAGGGTTTAAAGTCAATGAGGGAAAGTGATAATTATGGAGTACAGAAGGTTTCAGAACACAGTAGTTGCCAGAATTGATAAAAATGAAGAAATACTGGAACAGGTAAAGGTGATTGCCGGAAAAGAACGAATCCATCTGGCGTCAGTGGAGGCACTGGGGGCAGTTGGGGAGTTTACTGTCGGAGTGTTTAAGACAGAAGAAAAAAAGTATTATTCCAATCATTTTGCGGGAAACTATGAGATCGTTTCTCTTCACGGCACCATCAGCACCATGGATGGGGCGTTCTACAGCCATTTGCATATGAGCGCCGGGGATATGGACGGTCAGGTGGTGGGAGGCCATCTGAACCGGGCCATTGTCAGCGCCACCTGTGAGATGGTGATTCAGGTGATCGACGGTCAGGTGGACAGGAAATACAGCGAGGAGATCGGGCTGAACCTGTTTGAATTTTAAAGGTTGGGGAGGGCTAAAGGGCAGATATAAATACCAGAACTTATATCCGGGAGGACTTATAGCGCGGAAAGGAAATTAGCCTTCCAGGCCGTATTCTATTTCATTGGTTCTACAGTTGATTTGGGCGATTACGGAGTGGCAGCCCAGCAGGTCGCGGCCGGCGGCGTCTGTGAGGCAGCTGCTTAAAGAAACTGTCACTTGTCCGTCCCAGGTGTTCCCGACGGTAATGGAAAATATCTCACAGGTTTCCAGAAGGAAGCCAAGGCCAATGGGATTCCCTTCAGGGTCAGTCTCCTCCCATTCGTCGCAAAAATCTTTGGCTCCTTTGCAAAATTCCAGGATAAACCGTTCTTGGTTATCGTACACATAAGCCAGATCCCGGAAAGCCTGGCTGATATCGTTTTCCCCCACGTGGATATGGATTTCGGGGGTATGGCATTTCCCGAAAGGAATCTCTGAAATGCCATGGATTAATTCTAAAGTATTTCTGTTTGCATCTTTTTCAAATATACATTTCCCAAACCGTTTATCTTCAATGGTTACATTGGAAAGGAACATTGTTTCGTATTCTTGAACTTTTTTCTTTGAATTTTTAATGTTTCCCTTTTTCTGAAATAATTGAAAGGAAGCTGTATCGGAAACGCCGGAATTTTTTTTGAAAAATTTCATCAAAATATCCTTTCTTTTTTGCGGATGTCCTTTTTGCCACAGTGAGTATTAACCCGGCCGGCAATGGTAACGAAAAGGCTACAGCGGAAGAAATTCCGGTTTCCTTCCTTTAAATATGGTATAATAGCGAAAACCACAGGATTTCAGCAAATCTCCGATCTGGTCAAAATGGAAAGCCAGATGTTCGGGACGATGGGCATCAGAGCCGAGAGTCAGGATTTCGCCGCCAAGTTCCCGGTAACGTTTAAGAATGGCTTCCGTGGGATGAGGATGGCCGAGGCCGGCTTTGAAACCGGCTGTATTACATTCAAGCCCCTGTCCTCTCTGAATCAGCAGCTTCAGAATTTCATCAAAAATATCTCTGAATTTTTCGTAAGTGTAAAAGGTATTTTTATTGGGGCCGTAGCGGACAATATAGTCCAGATGCCCTGCCGAATCAAAACAATCGTAAGCCTTAAAGTTTTTAAGCTCTTCTTCAAAATAGGCACGGTATGCGGCATCTTCCGTACGTCCTTCATAATATTTCGGATAATAAGGATCCATCCCATCGCAGAAATGGATGGAGCCAATGATAAAATCAAACGGTTGAGAGGCGGCATAAGCAGCCAAATCCGAAGGGATACCTGTCTGGAGGCCAAGCTCCACACCGATTCGGAGGTCAATTTTGCCCCGGTAGGCTTCTTTTAAAGGCAGCAGGGCCTTCCAGTATGCCTTTGTGTCAAATGTGAAGTCTTTGATATCGGGGGGGCCATCGAAATCTTGATGGTCGGTAATGCACAAGGAGGGCATACCCAGAGCAATGGCCCGCTCGATTTGGATTTCTGGCGGGGTATCGGAATCGACGGAAAAACTGGTGTGCAGATGAGAATCTATATAGACAGACATGTTCTAAACCCTTTCTTTTTACAGAATGTCAGATTTTTGAATATGGAAGGCAGACGCCTGAAATCAGAATAGAACAAAAATGGAGGAATGTCAACGTCAGGTTCCGGAGTTTTTACATTTCCTTTGGGATATCTCTTTATTGCCATTGGACCGGACATAAGATATAATAAGGAAGATATACATAGACGGGAAGTTTGAACGGAGGAAAAAATGGAAGGACAGCGGGAGGACGGAAGGAAGCGGCAGGAAGAACAGAAACAGGCGGAAAACGTAAAGCAGGAAAGGACAGGAAGATGGAAGCGGAAATGGGAAGCATGGAAAAAAGCGCTCCGCATGGAGCTTCGGGAACATAAAAGTTCCTTTTTGGTATTTTCCATACTTCGCTTTCTTGTGGTTGTCACTATGGTGCTGCAGTTTGTCAAAGGAAATTATGAAAACGTGTATGTCTGCTTTTTAACGCTGCTGCTTTTGGTGGTGCCAAGCCTGGTGCAGGTCAGTATTAAAGTGGAGCTTCCCACCGGACTGGAGATCATCATGCTCCTTTTTATTTTTTCTGCGGAAATTTTGGGTGAGATTGACGCTTTTTATCTTAAAATTCCCGCATGGGATACCATACTACATACAATGAATGGATTTTTGATGGCGGCCATTGGATTTTCCCTGGTGGATATTTTAAACCGCCACGAAAGATTTTCTTTTAAATTGTCCCCGGCTTTTATGGCTGTGGTGGCCTTTTGTTTTTCCATGACCATCGGTGTATTGTGGGAATTTTTTGAATGGGGAATGGACATGTTTTTCCATTTGGATATGCAAAAAGATACAATCCTACATTCCATCAATTCGGTTATGCTGAACCCTGACGGCGCCAATGTGCCTGTTTCCATAAAGGGGATTTATGACGTGGCGGTAAACGGGGAGAGCCTGGGATTGGGCGGATATCTTGATATCGGCCTTTATGATACTATGAAAGATTTGTTTGTGAACTTTATCGGAGCGGTGGTTTTCTCTACGGTGGGATTCTTTTATGTGAAAAGCAGAGGAAAAGGAAGCTTTGCAAAACGGTTTATTCCAAGACTGAAAAACAAGGATCGGGATTTCCTTGCCATCGCACAGGAAGAAGGCCGGCAGGCAGGCCAAAACCAGAAGCTGGAAAAACAGGGGCCGGAAACAACGAAGACGGCTCAACAGAAAGAAGACAGGAGAGAGGAATCATGACTAGAGAAGAATTTCATCAACTGACAGAGCGGGAAACAGTGATTTTGGATGGGGCAACAGGTTCCAATCTGCTGAAAGCAGGTATGCCGCGGGGAGTCTGTACGGAAGAGTGGATTTGCAAAAATCCCCAGGTACTTGTGAACCTTCAGCGGGGATATAAAGAAGCCGGTTCCCGGATTGTGCTGGCGCCCACGTTTTCAGCCAACAGGATGAATCTGGAGGATCGCGGCCTTGGAGACAGGATTGAAGAGATCAACAGAAGGCTGGTGGGAATCACCAGGGAGGCAGTGGGGGAGGACTTTCTGGTGGGCGGGGATTTGACCACCACCGGAAAAACTGCGGAAGACTATGGGATGCTATTGGATATTTACCGGGAACAGATGCAGATCCTTTCCGAAGCAGGCGTAGATCTTTTGATGGTGGAGACAATGCTGGGACTGGAAGAGACTCTGGCGGCCCTGGAGGCAGCCAGAGAAGTATGTGACCTTCCGGTAATGTGTTCTCTTACCATTGAGTCCGACGGTGGCCTGTTTTTTGGTGGAAATGTGTTTGAGGCAGCAGCAGCCCTGGCAGAAATGGGCGCCGATGCGGTGGGCATTAACTGTTCTGTTGGTCCGGACCGGCTGGAGGCTGTGGTGCGGAATATGAAAAGGACTGTGGATATTCCTGTGGTGGTGAAGCCAAACGCAGGGATGCCCACCATTACAGATACAGGTGATGCGGTTTATTCCATGGGGGCAGATGAATTTGCCTTTCATATGGAAGCCCTGGTAAAAGCGGGAGCCGACATTATCGGGGGCTGTTGTGGAACTACACCGGAATATATAAGGAAAGTGGCGGAGCGTTGCTGTAGGAAATAAAAAGGTTCTTTCTGGCCGGAATGTTAAAAAACGTGGAGACTCAGGCGGGATAGAGGTTGACATTCCGACCGCCAGAAGGTAAAATAATCTCGTGTGTTGGGAGAGTTATCGAAGTGGTCATAACGAGCTGCACTCGAAATGCAGTTGTCCTTTACTGGGCACGTGGGTTCGAATCCCACACTCTCCGCCATCGAAAAATCCAGTAACCATGCGAGTTGCTGGATTTTTCTTTAAATAATACCCTGTTTTGGCATATAAAGCGCCACTTTGCGGAAGAAGAACGACGCAGCTAAAAATCAATCCCTTTGATTTTTTTGAAGCCTGCCGCTATTTTACAAAATTCTCAGATATCGACAAGGCGCTGGCATACGGTGTCGTGGGCGGTGCTCCGCAGTATCTTTGGAAACTGCTTCTTGTAGCTATATACAGGCTTTCCATATCATAAGATATTCTTTTTCTCCGGTGTTTTCATCTATACTTTCTGATTGGATATGGAAGTTCTCCCTTTGATAGAATCTCACTGCCCGTATATTTTTCTGGTACACATTCAGTGTTAATTGTTTTCTGATATTTTTCACAAAGTCCAGCAGCTGTTTTCCGATGCCGTGGCATTGTGCCTGGTAACAGACGAAAATCCCTGCGATATAATCTTCGTCCATTCCGATAAAGCCATCAATTTTGTGGCTGAGTTCCTCTTCATAGACATAGATTTCCCCTTGTGAAAACATTTCTTTTACTAGTTTAAGATTAGATCTCCAATACTGGGGTGTGATAAAGTGATGGGCTTTTTCGTTGGCGTCCAGCCAAATATCTGCGATTCTGTCTATATCTGTTTTTTGTAGACGGCGGATCATAATCATTTCTCCCTGTAAAGATTTTTGCGCTGAAGCTTCCTGGTGATCGCTTCTGACTGATATTTAAAATTATAACAGAGGATGGTGGGACAATGCAAATCAACAAAAGGATTTGACAAAAGATGGGTGAAAGAGTATATTGATACATGGTTAGTGAAAGCTAACAAACGACGACTATTTCTATCGTGAATGACAGTTAGGCATATAATAGGCCTGGGATAGTAATAGAGATGATTTTATGGGGAAAAATACAGTTAGTATAGAGAAAAAGAGAGTATTTTTGCCGGGAGGTAAAAGATGGCAGAAGGAGTGATATGGGGTATTTTTATCCCTTTTTTGGGTACGGCCCTGGGAGCCGCCTGTGTGTTGTTTATGAAGGCGGATTTAAATATTGCCCTGCAGAGGGTGCTGACAGGTTTTGCCGCAGGAGTTATGGTGGCGGCTTCCATATGGAGTCTGCTGATTCCGGCCATGGAGCAGTCGGAAGGTATGGGGGCGTGGTCATTTGTGCCGGCCGTAGTTGGCTTTTGGCTGGGAATTTTGTTCCTGTTGTTTTTAGACCGCCTCATCCCTCACCTGCATTTAGGCAGCGGTGAACCGGAGGGGCCAAGGGTTGCCTTAAAAAGAACAACTATGTTGGTGCTTGCTGTGACGCTCCACAATATCCCGGAGGGGATGGCAGTGGGGGTCATGTTTGCCGGCTGTCTGAGCGGAAACGGTGAGATTACCTGGACAGGCGCCCTGGCACTTTCCATCGGGATTGCAATACAGAATTTCCCGGAGGGGGCGATTATTTCCATGCCGTTGAAAGCAGAGGGTGTGAAGAAATCTTCCGCTTTTTTGTACGGTGCCTTTTCCGGCATTGTGGAACCCATGGCGGCCCTGCTTACAGTTTTGGCAGCGGGATTTGTGGTTCCTGCTCTTCCGTATTTGTTGAGCTTTGCAGCAGGGGCTATGATCTATGTGGTGGTGGAAGAGTTGATTCCGGAGATGTCTTCGGGCAGTCATTCCAACTTGGGAACAGTATTTTTTGCCTTTGGTTTTACGGTTATGTTGACATTGGATGTGGCGCTGGGGTAAAGGGCAGTCCATAAAATTAAGGAAGAAAATGAAAAGTACAGAACAAATATTCGATTTTTCCTGTACTTTTTTTTAATATGATGATATACTATAGAAGCGAAATCTGAGGCAGGTATAATGGTGAAGAAAAATGAAAAGCGAGACACAGAAGATGGATGATTATTATAGCAGGGAATTCATAGCATTGCAAAATGAAGCTCTGTTTACAAAAGAATTACTGGGAATTGGCGTGACTCAGTTATACAAAGCCAATTATGCAAAAAAGGGAATATATTATCAGGCATTTACTTGTCTTTCCACAGGCTTGGAGAGGATTGGGAAGCTATGCTTGATTTTGGATAGTTAGATAGAAAATAAAGGGAAGTTTCCGGATGAAAGATATATTAGAAAGCATGGACACCGGATAGTAGGGTTATATGAATCCTGTCGTGAGATAGCTAAAGACAGAGATATTGGTTTTGCCTTTCCGTGTGCGTTACGAGATTCAATTCATCAGGCAATTATGAATATTTTACATGATTTTGCTGAAAGCTCAGGAAGATACCACAATATTAATGTTATTGTAAACAAGAACTCTGACAAAGATTGCATCAAAAGGTGGAAAGAAGAGGTAGATGCCGAATTGTATCAGAAGCGGGTTTCCCAAAGAAAAAAGCAGAAAATAGAAAAAAATGCAGAAATCGCAGAAAAGTATTTGGGTAATTTTGCGGTGGTTCATTATATTTTAGAAGAAGGGGATGCATTGAAGGAAATAAGGGCGGCTTCCAGAGAAACTGGAATTTGGGAAGCAGTAGCGCCATATCGTCAATTATATATGTTACAGATTGTCCGGTTTTTTGTTGAAATCTTGATCAATTTAAGTTATAAAGCTATGGAATTTAATTGTGGAGGACAGTGGGAAATTCCTTACTTCAGTGAGATTTTTGGGATTTTTTATAATTCGGATGCTTACTTCAGGGGAAGAAAGACGTGGGATTAAATGCAGAGATGCATACGGTTACTTTCATTAAAAAAGAAGAAACATTTTGGATGCGATTATTGCTGTAGGGTATCGTGTAAATTCAAAAAAGGCCACTAGGTTTCGGCAGTGGGCGACGAAAACATTGAAAGAGTATATTATTAAGGGGTTTGTGTTAAATGATGATATGTTAAAAAATGGAAAAATAATTTGGAGGGGCGGGTATCTATGCAGGAGCATGAGATTATATTATATCAGTTAGAGGATACAAGTGTTTATGTGAATGTCATTTTTAAAGAAGAGACATTTTGGATGACGCAAAGAGCAATGGCAGAATTATTTGATTGCACAGCAGATAATATTTCATTGCATTTGAAAAATATTTATAAAGAAGAAGAATTGGATACAGAGGCAACTACCGAGTTTTTCTCGGTAGTTCAAAATGAAGGAGGAAGAAATGTTAGCCGAAAAGTAAAATGTTTTAATTTAGATGCGATTATTGCTGTAGGGTATCGTGTAAATTCAAAAAAGGC